>CAVUSJ010000004.1:0-837816 GCA_963744105.1 uncultured Solirubrobacterales bacterium
ACTTCTTCCTGCAGTGCCGCCTGGCCGTCTTCACGTTCAACGCCTCCGGATGGACGAGATCCCCGTCGGTGGCGGGCTCGGTGATCGTCGGCGTGGCGGACGGCGCGGCCAGGGCAGTCCCCGCGAGCAGGAGCAACCCATCCTGAGAGGTGCACGCGCACAGGCGAAACGTATGCCCACGTTCACATCGTCGGCATCCGTAGGTCACGGCAGTCACGGTCCGGGCCGCTTGACCGGACTCCGCGCCTCTCATAGGGTCATCGGCTCAAGTGACGGGGAGATGGGGCAGACCAGTGGTGGGGGCGCTGACAGCGGCGACGGTGACGTTGATCCTCGCCGCGCCCGGGCAGGCGGCGTTCCCCGTGGGAGCGAACGGGAAGATCGCCTTCAGCACTACGGTCCCAGACGGGCGGCACATTGCGCTGATGAACCCGGACGGGTCCGGGATCGCGCCCCTCACCTCGACCGTGAACCCGGTGACGGACGTCTCGCCGGCGTTCTCCCCCACTGGGCGCCAGGTCGCCTTCGCCCACTCGGACACGACCTTCCAGCGCGACATCGAGCTGGTCAACGTCGACGGCTCAGGCCTCGTGAACCTGACCAACACACCGGACCCGATCGACGAGGTCGAGCCTGCCTTCTCGCCGGACGGCAGGACGATCGCCTACGTGCGCCGCAGCACGGGCCCGGAGCATCTCGACATCTGGATGATTGGGGCCGACGGGAGCTCGCCCATCGACATCACCAACACGCCCACCCTGGACGAGATCGGCCCTGAGTTCTCTCCCGACGGCACGAAGATCGTCTTCCTTCGCTGCGACAACGTCGCGGGCGATTGCGACATTTTTTCGATGGCGGTCGGCGGCGGCGCTCCCACCGATCTCACCAACACCCCGTCGGACACCGAGGACACCCCCGCATTCTCTCCGGACGGGCGCAAGATCGCCTACGGCAAGTTCACGGGGACCAGCTGCGACATCTTCGTCATGAACGCCGACGGGACCGGCCAGAGGGATCTGACGAATACGCCGACCCGCGAGGACTGCGATCCGGCCTTCTCGCCCGACGGGACGAAGATCGCCTACGAGGTGGACTCCGGCCCGGAGACCGACGTGTACGAGATGAATGCGGACGGATCCGGGCAGGTCAACATCACGAACGATCCCGCGCCGAGCTCCAGGGAGATGGACCCCAACTGGCAGTCGATCCAGACCTGCGGCGGCCGCCAGGTGACCCAGGTTGGGGATGACGGACCGGACAAGATCGTCGGCACCCGCGGCGCGGACGTCATCGCCGGCCTCGGCGGCAAGGACACGATCAAGGGACTGGGCGGCAAGGACCGGCTCTGCGGCGGCCGGGGCAAGGACAAGCTGATCGGCGGCAAGGGCAAGGACCGATGCGTCGGCGGGAAGGGCCGCGACAAGGGGCGGAGCTGCGAGAAGGGCAAGATCTAGGGCCCGAGAGGCCTCTCCGGCAACGCCTGCCTCCGCCCTTTCCCGCAATACTCCGCCGCCGTGTTCGAGAAAGTACTGATCGCAAACCGCGGCGAGATCGCCATCCGCGTCGCCCGGGCACTGAAGGAGATGGGGATCGGGTCGATCGCCGTCTACTCGGACCTGGACCGCGACGCCCCCCACGTGCGAGAGGCCGACGAGGCTTTCCTGATCGGCCCCGCCACCCCCGCGGAGAGCTACCTGAACATCGAGAAGATCCTCGAGGTCGCCGCGAGCGCCGGAGCCGAGGGAATCCATCCCGGCTACGGCTTCCTCGCGGAGAACGCCGAGTTCGCCTCAGCCTGCGAGAAGGCGAAGATCACCTGGATCGGCCCGCCGCCGAAGGCGATCGAGGCGATGGGGTCGAAGACGCGCTCCCGCGAGCTGATGCAGGAGGCGGGCGTGCCGATCGTCCCCGGCGCCACCTCCCCGGTCAAGGACGTCGACGCGGCGAAGAAGCAGGCGCGCGAGATCGGTTATCCGATCGCCTGCAAGGCCGCCGGCGGTGGTGGCGGCAAGGGCTTCCGCGTGGCCGTCGACGAGGAGAACCTCGCCGACGCGTTCGAGGGCGCCGCCCGCGAGGGCGAGAAGTTCTTCAGCGACCCGACGGTCTACCTCGAGCGCTACATGGAGGACCCGCGCCACGTCGAGGTCCAGGTCTTGGCCGACTCGAAGGGGAACGTGATCCACCTCGGCGAGCGCGACTGCTCGGTGCAGCGACGCCACCAGAAGCTGATCGAGGAGGCGCCCGGCCCGAAGGTCGACGACGAGATGCGCGAGCGGATCGGCAAGATCGCGACGGAGGCGGCCGCCGCCGTCGGCTATCGCTCGGCGGGTACGGTCGAGGGACTCCAGGTCGGCGACGAGTACTACTTCCTCGAGATGAACACCCGGGTGCAGGTCGAGCACTGCGTCACCGAGATGGTCACGGGCATCGACATCGTCCGCGAGCAGATCATGATCGCGGCCGGAGAGCCGCTTTCGATCTCGCAGGAGGACGTGGACCTGCGCGGCCACGCGATCGAGTGCCGGATCAACGCCGAGGCCGCCCACAAGAACTTCGCCCCGGCTCCCGGCCGCATCACGAGCTACCAGGAGCCCGCGGGCCCGGGTGTCCGCGTGGATTCCGGCGTCGAGGCCGGCTCGGAGATCACCCCGATGTACGACCCGATGGTCGCGAAGCTGATCGTCTGGGACATCGACCGCGAGCACGCGACCCGGAGGATGATCCGCGCGCTCGAGGAGTACGAGGTCGGCGGCGTGACCACGCTGATCCCCTTCCACAAGGCGCTGCTCGCCACCGAGCAGTGGGCCGACGGCGAGACCTGCCGGGACCTCGTCGGCGACCGCGACTGGCTCAAGCAGCTGGCGGCGGAGGAGACGGCCGAGAAGGCCCTTCACGCCGAGGACGACGGCGAGCAGGTGACCCGCGACTACAAGGTCGAGGTCGCCGGCAAGCTCTTCGACGTCAAGGTGATCGGCGACGCGGTCGCGGCTCCGGCAGGAGGCGGCGGAGCCGCCCTGAAGCGCCCGCCCAAGCGGGAGCGCTCGGGCGGCGGCGGCAGCTCGGCGTCCGGCGACGACCTGGTCTCCCCGCTCCAGGGCAATGTCTTCAAGGTCCCGGTCGAGGAGGGCCAGGCCGTCACCGAGGGCGACCTGGTCTGCGTGATCGAGGCGATGAAGATGGAGAACGAGATCACGGCCCACAAGTCCGGCAAGATCACCCAGCTCGCGGCCAAGGAGGGCGCCGCGGTGAATTCGGGTGATTTGCTCGCGAAGATCGAGTAGCTTCTCCCGCGTGGGAAATAGGGGAACGGCGTGCAGGGCACGGAAGCTCCTCGTGCTCGTGATGGCGGCGCTGCTGCTGCTGGCGCCGGCGTCCGCCCTCGCCAAGAAGAAGCACAAGAAGCCGACGAAGCTGGGGCCGGTCATCACCGCGACGGCAAGCGGTCCGCAGGTGAATGGGACCGGAGCCGTCTCTACGGCGGTCGCCAGCTGTCCTCCCGGCACCGCCGTGATCGGCGGCGGGTTCTCGATTCCCGACCGCTACAGCCCACGGACCACCGCTGTCTTCGAGAGCTACCGCAGCGGGCCCGGGAGCTGGACCGTCTCGGCGTTGACCTCCGGGCCCGAGCTCGGGGGTGTGATCGCATACGGGTACTGCCGCAGCTCAACCAGGCCGATCACCGACGTCGCCGCGTCGAACGTGCTGCCAAGCGGACTGGGGCAGACGACATCCACGTCGGCGTCCTGCCCAGCGAAGTCGAGCGTGGTCGCCGGCGGCTTCCAGGCCACCCATACCCCGGCAACGAGATCCGTCGGCCTGCCCCAGTCGAGCCTCAGCTCCTCCGCTTCCACGTGGACGGTCGCGTCTCTCAACAACGCCGCTCCAACCCAGACGGTCACCACTCACGCCTACTGCCTCGCCGGAATCCGGCCGCCGACGCTCGTCAGCTCGCAGTCGAGCGCAACGCTGGGCCAGGACCAGAAGCTCAGCGCCACCTCGCCGTCCTGCCCGGTCCCGAAGAAGAAGGCAAAGAAGAAAGGGAAGAAGAGGAAGAAGACGCCCGCACAGCTCCTGTCGGCCGGCGGGTTCTCGACTCCGACACGATCGGCTTCGCCGTTCGTCCTCTTCACCGAAAGCCTGGCAGACTCGCCGGGGTGGAAGAGCACCGCCGACAACGTCACCAACGACACCGGCACGTTCTCGGCGACCAGCCAGGGGGTCTGCGTCTGATGAAGAGGGTCGCACTCCTGCTCGGCTGCGCCTTGCTGCTTCTTCCGGCCTCCCCCGCGCTCGCCAAGAAGAAGCACAAGCCGAAGAAGCTCGGTCCGGTGGTGACCGCGACCGCGACGGGGAACACGGTCAGCAGCCTGGGGAACGTCTCAACGGCGACCGCAACCTGTCCGAGCGGAAAGCAGGCGGTGGGCGGCGGGTTCTCGGTCCCGCTGAGTCCGTCCAAGGCCCTGTTCGTAACCAGCTCTTTCCGCAGCGCCCCCAATGCCTGGACCGTCGCCGCGCGCGAGTCGAAGGGCTCGGCGGCGGCGACCGCATTCGCCTACTGCCGCAACGCCAACCGATCGATCACCGACGTCACCGCCAGCGGGAACGTGCCGAGCGGCGGCGCCCAGGTCGGGAGCGCAAGCGCTTCCTGCCCGGCGGGAACGCAGCTGATCAGCGGCGGGTTCGAGGTCATCAACGGGGCCAGCGGCAACTACGCGGTGCCGACCAGCAGCCTGGCGATCAATACAAGCCCGTCCTGGCTCGTCCAGGCCGTGAACAACACCACCGGCGCGCACCCCTTCACCGTCCACGCCTACTGCATGGCCGGGATACCGGCGCCCAAGTTCGTGAATGCGACGAGCTCGCCCACCCTTGCTCAGTTCGCGTCCAGCTCGCTCTCCTCGCCGTCCTGTCCGAAGCCCAAGAAGGGCAAGAAGAAGAAGAAGAAGAAGAAGCCCGCACAGCTGCTCTCCGCTGGGGGCTTCGCGGGCCAGGCCACCGTGCCGGTCGCCCTCTTCAGCGACAGCCGGATCAACGGAGCGAACTGGCTCGTCGCGGGCGCCAACATCACAGGCCCCACGGGACCGATTCACTTCAATAGCCAGGGAATCTGCTTCTAGCCGCTACTTCGCGCCGAGCTTCGCCGCGGCCTCACGGATGTTCTTGACCGTGGCGTCCGGGGCCTTTCGGCCCTCGAGCTTCTCGCCGTGTCGGTTCACCCAGATGGTCGGCACGTTCAGCTTCAGCGCCGGGCCGACGTCGGTCTCGTAGCCGGAGGCGATGTGGACCCAGCCCTTTTTGCCGCCGATTCGGCGGGCGCACTCACGCAGGTGGGTGTTGTCGGGCTTGTAGCTGCGGACCTGCTGCGCCGTGACCACCAGGTCGAGCTCGGTGCGCAGATGCCGTCGTGAGATGCCGAGCAGCTTGTCGTCGACGTTGGAGACGATCCCGATCTCGTAGCGCTCCTTGAGCCGGTCCATCGCGGCGTTGGCCTCCCGAAAAGGGGGCCAGGACCCCACGCTGTCAGGCAGAAACTGTGCGCGAGACGGCTCGATCGTCCAGTCGATCTCCTCCGCGGTCTGCACCGCCGCGCGGCGCAGGACCTCCGCGTAGAGCTCGTAGGAGCCGGACATGATCTGCGCCTGGTTCTCGAAGAACCGATCGAGGAACGCCTTCTCGTCGATCGTGAGGCCGTCGCGATCCGCCTCCCGCCTGAAGGCGTCGCCGATGCCCTTCTCCCAATCGATCAGGGTGCCGTAGCAGTCCGTCGTCACCCACTTGATGTCTTTCAGCTTGGGAAGGGCCATGAGAGCCGCGGGAGTATTGCAATTTGCATTCTTCGGGCGAGCCTGACCCCCCTCCGCGCGCCTGATCGGCCGTTGTGTACCCTCCCGCGGCCGTGGATCTCCTCGAGTACCAGGGAAAGCAGCTTTTCGCCGCCCACGGGGTCCCGGTGCCCGAGGGGCGGGTCGCCGACAACGTCGAAGCCGCCATCGAGGCGGCCGAGGAGATCGGCTACCCGTGCGTGATCAAGGCCCAGGTGCAGATCGGCGGGCGCGGCAAGGCGGGCGGCATCAAGGTCGCTCAGGACAAGGCCGAGGCCGAGGAGCACGCCAACGCGATCCTCGGCATGGACATCCGCGGGCCGCGCGGCGAGGGCCCCTTCACCGTCCACCAGGTCTGGGTCGAGCGCGCCTCCGAGATCGAGGCCGAGTACTACGCCTCGATCATCCTCGACCGCTCCGCCAAGAAGCTGCTCGCGATGCTCTCCACGATGGGCGGCATGAACGTCGAGGAGATCGCCGAGAAGGACCCCGATGCACTGGTCCGCCGCCACGTCGAGCCCTCGGAGGGCTTCGGCGAAGCGCAGGCATCCGCACTCGTCGCCGACGCCGGGGTCCCGGAGGAGCACCGCGAGAAGACCGCGGAGATGCTGGCGAAGCTCTACACCGCCTTCAACGAGTCGGACGCGACCCTGATCGAGGTCAATCCCCTCGTCGTCACCAAATCCGGTGACGTGATCGCCCTCGACTCGAAGGTGACGATCGACAACTCCGCGCTCTACCGCCATGAGGACCTCGCCGACCTCGAGGAGGGCTTCATCGAAGACCCCCAGGAGCGGATGGCGAAGGAGAAGGGCCTCACCTATGTGAAGCTCGACGGCGACATCGGGATCCTCGGCAACGGCGCCGGGCTCTGCATGTCGACGCTGGACGTCGTGGCTCAGGCGGGCGGCGCTCCGGCCAACTTCCTCGACGCCGGCGGCGGCTCGAAGGCGGAGGCGATCGTCGACGCGCTCACCGTGATCACCTCGGACGAGAAGGTCCGCGCGATCCTCTTCAACATCTTCGGTGGCATCACCCGCTGCGACGAGATCGCCAAAGGCATCATCGAGGCCTCGGGGCAGATCGAGATCGGCGTGCCGTTCGTCGTCCGGCTCGACGGAACGAACTCCGAGGAGGGTCTGGGCCTGCTGGCCGACGCGGACCTCCCGGACCTTCACGTCGAGAAGACCATGCTCGGCGCAGCCGAGAAGGTCGTCGAGCTGGCGGGGGCCGCATGAGCATCATCGTCGGCAACGAGACGAAGCTGGTGATCTCCGGCCTCACGGGGCGCGAGGGCAGCTTCCACGGGCTCCGCAACCGCGACTACGGCACGGACGTCGTCGCGGGCGTCACGCCCAAGAAGGGCGGGCAGGACGTCGAGGGGATCCCGATCTTCGACACGATCAAGGAGGCCGTCGACGAGAGGGGCGCGAACACCTCGATGATCTTCGTCCCGGCCCGCTTCGCGGCCGCGGCGATCGATGAGGCGATCGACGCCGGCATCGAAACCGTCATCGCCATCACCGAGCACATCCCGGTCCACGACATGCTCGCCACCTACTGGAAGGCCCGCGACGCGGGCGTCCGGCTGATCGGCCCGAACTGCCCCGGCGTCCTCAGCCCGGGCAAGGCGAACGTCGGGATCATCCCCGCCCAGTTCTTCGAGCAGGGCTCGATCGGAGTGGTCTCCAAGTCGGGCACGCTGACCTACCAGATCGGCAATGAGCTCAAACAGGCGGGTCTTGGCAACTCCTCGATCGTCGGCATCGGCGGCGACCCGATCGTCGGCTCTGACTTCATCGACATCCTGGAGGTCTTCGAGAAGGACGACGAGACGGAGCTGATCGTGATGGTCGGCGAGATCGGCGGCGACGCCGAGGAGCGTGCCGCGGACTACATCGCCCAGAACGTCACCAAGCCGGTGGTCTCCTACATCGCCGGCTTCACCGCGCCGCCCGGCAAGCAGATGGGCCACGCCGGGGCGATCATCTCCGGCTCATCGGGCACCGCCGAAGCCAAGAAGCAGGCCCTCGAGGCCCAGGGCATCCGCGTCGGCAAGAGCCCGACCGAGACGGCCCAGCTCGCCGTTGAGACGATCGGCGCGAAGGCTTAGGCCGTCTGCCGCGAGGCTCGGCGCCGGAGCTTCGCGCGGGCGCGCGCGGCCCGCTTCTGCTCCTCGCTCTTGGTGAGCGCCTTCTTCCGCGGTCGATCCTCCGCGATCGGCTCGGCCGCGGGCGCTTCAGCCGGAGGCGCCGGTGCGACCTCGGCCGGAGCGGGTCCAGCGGGCTTCGCCGGCCCGGTCCTCCGCTTGACCTGACCCTGCTCGATGCGTCCGCCAAGCAGCTCCTTGGCGGCGCGCACGGCCTCCTTGGGGGTCAGGTAGGTGACCCAGGAGGCGATCTTCGAGTTCTCCACGACCCAGAGGCCCCCGAAGCGGCGGTCGACCGGGACGCCTTCCTTGGGCTCCCCTCGCTCGCGGCAGATCGCGACCACCTTGCCGGGACCGACCTCCGCGATGTCCTCGACGTCGAAGCGGTAGGACTGCCAGCTGTCGAGGTAGCGGCGCATCGCGCGCTGAACCGCCTCGTGCTTCCAGACCAGGTCGCCGTCGGTCCGCGAGGCCCGCTCGTCCCAGCGGATCAGCGGATCAGCGAGCGCGAGAGCGATCTCGCAGTCACCGTTGCCGTAGGCCTGCAGCGCGATCTTGACCAACTCGAGCGACGCCGGCATCGAGCAACAGTATTGCCAACGCATCGGGCGCTGCGGATGTCCTCCCCCGGTAGGAGGGCATCCATAGCCTCGAGGCCCCCCTTTCCCCTCGGGCATCCGCGGCCTTCATCCCCCGCGCAGATCAGTATCGCACCGTTCGTATACTCGATGCGCCAGTGGCCGAACGAACGATCAGCTTCGCCCGCGGCGCCCCGAGCGCCGACATCCTTCCGCACGACGCCGTGCGCGAGGCGGCCGCGCACGCGCTCGAATCCGACTGGGAGAAGGCGCTGAGCTATGGCACCGGGCGCGGACATCTCGGCCTGTGCGAGTGGATCGCCGAGCTCCACGGCGTGAAGCCCGAGCAGGTCATGGTCACCAACGGGTCGATGGAGGGCGCCGCCCTCCTCTTCCGCAACCGGGTCTCCAAGGGCGACCGCGTCGTCGTTGAGCAGCCCACCTACGACCGAACCCTGCTGCTGCTCCAGCAGGCGGGCGCGGATTTGATCGGCGCCCCGCTGGAGTCCGATGGCGTCGACCCGGCGGCGATCGAATCGGCCTGTGGCGAGGGCGAGGTCGGCCTCGTCCACGTCATCCCCAACTTCCACAACCCGGCCGGCTGCACCCTCTCGGTGGACAAGCGCGGGGCGCTCGTGCAGCTCGCGGCCGACCACGGCTTCACCCTCTTCGAGGACGACCCGTACCGCCTGATCTCGTTTGACGAGAACCGGGCGGAGACGATGCTCGACATGGACGGCGCCGATCGCGTCATCCACGCCTCCTCGTTCTCGAAGTCGGTCAGCCCGGGCGTGCGCGTCGGCTACCTGGTCGGCCCCGAGGACCAGATCGCGACCCTCGCCAAGCGGGCCAACGAGACCTACATCTCGCCGAACATGCTGGCCGAGTCGATCGTCTTCGAGCTCTGTCGCTCCGGCGGCCTCGACGAGAACCTCAAGGTCGTGAACGCGGCGCTCCGCGGGCGGCGCGATGCCCTGGTCGAGGCGCTCCACGAGCACATCCCCGAGGCCGAGTTCGTCGTTCCGGCGGGCGGCTACTTCCTCTGGCTGGACCTGAAGGACGACGTCGACAGCCAGGCGCTCCTCGCCGAGGCAAAGGAGGAGGGCGTCACCTTCGTCGCCGGACCGGACTTCATGATCGAGGGCGGCTCAGCGAGCCTGCGGCTGTCCTTCGCGCCGGTGCCCGCCGCCGACGTCGACGAGGGCATCCAGCGGCTGGCCCGCGCGCTCGAGCGGCTGCGGGCCGGCACCTCCGCCGAGGCCGCCTAGACCCTGTCCCCCAGGATCTCCTGTGCTCGCCGGTAGAGGCTGAGGTCCTCCGCCCGGCTCGGGTAGGGCTTCCGGCGCTGCTCAACGCGATGCGCCTCGATCGCCCGAGCCATGGCCACCAGCCGGCGCTCGGCGAGATTGCGGTCCGTGATCAATCTTCGGGTGCTTGCTTCCATTGTCTTTCCCCCGTTTGTTGAGTGACTTACTCTACTATATTGGATTCGACCGTAATGAGAAGTCTCGGGCCGCTACCTGAAGCTGGGGATAACAGGCGGTAAAGACTCTGATCTAATGGGCCGAAGGGGCCACCGGCCGAGGAGAAGAGCATGGACGCCCAGTGGAACGACGGACGCCGCTTCGATGGGAGGGTGGCGGTGGTCACCGGGGGAGGCGGAACGCTCGGCGGAGCGGTTGCCCGCGGTTTCGGTTCGGAGGGGGCATCGGTGGCCGTGGGCTATCGCTCGTCCGAGGGCCCGGCCGAAGAGGTCGTCGCGGCGGTGAAGGATGAGGGCGGACAGGCCCACTCCGGCCGCCTGGACGTCACCGACCAGGACTCGGTGGACGCCTTCATCGCGGACGTCCTGGAGCGCTACGGGCGGCTGGACGTCCTCGTCAACGCCGCCGGCCGCCTCGACGAGGCGGACACGGTGAGATTCAGCGAGCTGGACACCGCGGCGGCGAACGCGCTCCTCCAGGTCGATGTCATCGGAGTCATGCGGATGTGCAGCGCGGCGAGGCCGGCGATGCTCGCGGACGGCGGTGGTTCCATCGTCAACTTCTCGAGCACCTACGGGAACGGGATCAACCCCGACAACGCGATCAACTTCGTTCCCGTCAGCTATTCCACCGCGAAGGGAGCGATCCGTGGCTTCACCACCACCCTGGCCAGGGATCTCGCCCCGGAGATCCGCGTGAACGCGCTCGCCCCGGGGCCGATCTCGGGCGAATGGGAGACCGAGTGGGGAGTCGCCCCCGAGCACATCGAGGAGGCGATCGCGATGAACCCGCTGAAGCGCTTCGGCAAGCCGGAGGAGATCGCCGAGACCGTGCTGTTCCTCGCCTCCGACGGGGCCGGGTACATCACCGGCCAGGTGATCCACGTGGACGGCGGCTGGGTGGTCGCCCCGTAGGCCTGTGGCTAGCGTCCGTAGCGGTCTGCGCTGATGACCAGCTGATCGGGCAGCGGCGGCCGCGGCGCGGGCGCGGGATCGGCCCGGACCGAGACAGTCTCGGCGACGCTCTTCGAGACGGCGTGCGAGCCGTCATCCGAGGCCACGACCACCTCATCGTCGCCCGAGCTCTCCAGCGTCCCCTTGAGGCCCGGATGGAGGCCGGTGCCCTTCAGGTAGTGGAGGATCTCCTCGGCCTCGTTCTCGAAGCGGAGGATGACGACGTCGGCGCCCGGCTCGACGTCGGCGAGCAGGACGCCCTCCTCGCGGGCGCCCTCGACGATCGGATGGCCATGGGGGCACGTCTTCGCATCGCCGATCGCGGCGAGCATGCGTTCCTCGAGGACGGGCGACATCGCGTGCTCGAGCCGCTCCGCCTCCTCGTGGACCTCGTCCCAGGGGATCCCGAGCACGTCCGTGAGGAAGCGCTCGATCAGGCGGTGCCGGCGGACGATCGCCTGCGCCTCGCCGCGACCGCGCTCCGTGAAGGTGAGCGACTTGTCGTCGGCGCGCTCGACGTAGCCGTCTCCCTCGAGCCGGCCGATCATCTCGTGGACCGTCGGCGGGGAGAGCTGCATCGCCCGGGCGATGTTCGCTCCGTTGATCTGCAGACCGGCCTCCTCGAGCCAGAACATCGTCTGCAGGTACTCCTCCTCAGCGACCGTGGCCTGAACCATGGCCCGGAGCCTAGCGACAGCCAGGCTCCGGTCGATCCGGCCGCGGTGTTTGTGGCCGCGTTGATGGCGAAGCTGCCTACCTGCGACGCTTAGCCAGGGACAGGCGGAGCGCCTCGAGCCGGTCGTCCCACTCCGCGCTCACCATCTGGATCCAGTGCGCGGCCTCGTCGAGCGGCTGAGGGCGGAGCTTGTAGTGGGTCTCGCGCCCGATGCGCGAGGCGCTGACCAGCTCTGCGCCGCGGAGAGCGGTCAGATGCTTGGAGACCGCCTGCCGGGTGATCGGAAGCTGCGCGGCCAATCCGCTTGCGGTCACGGTGCCACCGCGCGCCAGGGTCTCGACCACCCGCCGCCGCGTCGGATCGGCGAGCGCGTCGAAGACCGCGTCGACGTGTCGGTGAACTGGAGCCCTCAAGCGACGAGTGTGAATTGCAGTGCGTCCCGCAGGCGTGCCAGGCGCGGGCTCCAGCCGCCGACGGCCATGGAAGTCGGGCCGATCGGGGTCTCCACCACGGTCACGCGACTGCCGCCGGGGAGGGCCTCGATCGTGAACTCGACGAAGCTCTCGCCCTCTCCGGGGCGCGACCAGGTGAAGGCGAACCTCTCGTTCTCCTCGAGCGTCTGGACCGTCCCGCTCCGCTCGCCTTCGCCGTCGCGGACGGCGATCTCGCCGCCCTCCGTCGGATCGAGCTCGACGTCGGGGGCGAGCCATTCCTCGAGCCGGTCCTCATCGGTGAGCGACTCCCAGACCTCCTCAGGAGTAGCCTCGACGAGGGTCTCGCGCTCGACCCAGGGCGTCTCCTCGTCGTGACGCTCGGTCGTTGTCTCATCTCGCAACTTCATGGTTGCGTATGCTAGCGTAAGTAACGCAACCACTTGGTTGCGTTTTATCGATCCGGAACAGGAGGTCTCTCAGATGCCGATGGTCCCGACAGTCGTGGAGCAGAGCGCCAGAGGCGAGCGCGCGTACGACATCTACTCGCGACTGCTGAGCGAGCGGGTCATCTTCCTGGGCACCCCCATCGACGACCAGGTCGCGAACCTGATCGTCGCGCAGATCATCCACCTCGAGTCCGAGGACCCCGACAAGGAGATCTCGCTGTACATCAACTGCCCGGGCGGCGTGGTCTATGCGGGCATGGCGATCTACGACGCAATGCAGTTCGTGAAGCCGGACGTGCGGACCATCTGTTACGGCGTCGCGATGTCGATGGGATCCCTGTTGCTCGCCGGCGGGGCCGAGGGCAAGCGGATGGCACTGCCGAACTCGCGAATCCTGATCCACCAGCCGAGTGGCGGCTTCGAGGGGACCGCGGCGGACATCGAGATCCACGCCAAGGAGACGCTCGACCTGCGTGACCGGATCGACGGGATCTACGCGAAGCACACGGGCAAGTCCAAGGAGCAGGTCCGCGAGGACATGGAGCGCGACCGCTTCTTCAAGGCGGACGAGGCCGCCGAGTACGGGCTGATCGACCGGGTGATCTCGCAGCGCGAGATCGAGCAGCGCCAGACGGGGTTCTCGTCGAACGGCGGGGGCTAGCTCTCGCCCAGCTCGGCCGCCCTCGTGCGCGCCTCCTCGACGGTCTCGAAGTTGATGACCCTGCTGATCCGATCGCCGTTCCAGAGGCTGAGCTGGCCCCAGCGAAACTCGACGTGCTGGTCGGTGTCATGCGGTGTGCCCCGCTGGAGGACACCGGCCACGGTCATGCCCTCACCCACGACCTCGAGCTCCTCGACCTCGAGTGACCAGGTGTCGTAGGAGCTGACCCAGTCCTCATAGAAGCGCCGGTACGTGTCACGGCCCTCGTACCGCCCCAGCCCGAGAGGCTCGACGTCCCAGACGAAGTCCGGCGTGGTGAACTCCTCCAGCCACCGATCCTCGCCCTCGTTGATGAAGACGTCATATCCGCGGCGGACCCTCTCCTCCAGTGCCTTCCTGTCGAGCGGGTCCGTCATGACGCCTCGGGGCTATGAGCCTCGCAGCATCCGCTCGACGTCCTCGAGCACCCGGCGGAAGCCGCGAGCGAGCAGGGGCTGCCAGACGAGCTCCTCCACGCCGCCGATGACCGGCGTCGGGACGCTGAAGCTGGAGCGCCAATCGACTCGCGTGGCCTCGCCTTCCGGGGCGAGCGTGATCGAGCCGCCGTCGTGGTGGAAGGGGACGTTGAGCTTCACGATCAGGTAGTCGAGCCGGGTCGGCCGCTCGTACGCGGTGATCTCCTCCTCGAAGGTGAGCGGCCGGACCTTGATGCGGCGCAGCGCCCCGACTCCGTTCGGTGCCGGCGTGCCCTCGCGAACCAGCTCCGAGCCGTGGATCGGGCGGAAGCGGTCGTAGTTCGCGTGGTCGGCGAGCAGGTCGAAGATCGGCTCGGGCGGCCCGGAGATCGTGCGGGTGACGTGGAGCGAACGCATCAGCCGCCCGCCAACGTAGAGACGATCGCCTCGTAGACGCCGTCGCCCATGTAGCCCTCGGTGACGGTGACGTTCGGACGGCCGCCGATCGCCTCCCGCAGGGCCGGGTCACGCTCGGGCCCGTTGGCCGGTACGAAGAAGCGGCCCACGACCTCGGCAACGGCGAGGTCCTCGACCGAGTCGCCGATCGCAATGCATTCCTCCGGCGCGTATCCGCGCACCTGCTGGTGATAGGCGACCGCCCGGGCCTTGCTCGCCGATTCGGGAAGCAGGTGATACGCGTGAGCGGGGCCCTCGATCCCGTCCATCGGCGCGAAGATCGCTCCGTTGTCGATCAGCTTCAGGCCCCGATGGCCGCGCTCGGCCAGCAGCTCGTTCGCCTCGCCGGTGTCGACCTTCCCGCGGAAGAGCAGCGAGAGCTCGCGCTGCCGGTGCCAGGGGCTGTGCCACTCGAGCCGGCCCCCGAAGTGCTCGAAGAGCTCGTCGGTGATGCCCCGGTCCACCATCGTCTCCGCGAGGGTCTTCCCTGCGTCGACCTCGGCGTCGCCGATCAGCTCGGTCCGCTCCCCGTCGATCACCACGAGACAGCCGACCTCGCAGATGTAGGAGCGCGAGCCGATCAGCTTCGCGTCCTCCAGCACCGACGCCTCCCGGCGCCCCGACTTGATGACCACCTCGACGTCGGCACGATGGCAGGCCTCCAGAGCGCGCGCCTGGAGCATCGAGAACTCGCCCTCGGCGTCGCGGAAGAGCGAGCCCCAGCGCCCGAGCAGGGTGCCGTCGAGGTCGGTGTAGACGCAGCGGAGCGGCATCGGCGAACCGTAACCTGCGTCTATGTCCCGCCGCTGGCAGCTTCGCGACCGCGTCCTCGAGCTGGACACCCCAATCGGCGCGGGGATCGTCAACGTCACCGACGACTCCATGTTCGAGGGGGCGCGCAGCGGGACGCCCGAGCGCGCGATCGAGGATGGAATTCGCCTCGCGGGTGAGGGCTTCGAGATGCTCGATGTCGGCGCGGTCGCGGCCGGGGGCTTTGGGGCCGTGCCGGCCGAAGACGAGGCTGCCCGGGTGGTCCCGACGATCGAGGGCCTCGCCGGGCGAACCGGCCTGCCCATCTCGGCCGACACGTACTCGCCCGAGGTGGCGCGACACGCGCTCGACGCAGGCGCCGTGGCGCTCAACGACATCGGCGGCGCGGAGCCGGAGATGCTGGAGGTCGCTGCGGAGACCGGCTGCGGGCTGGTCGTGATGCACATCGAGGGCCCGCCGCGCCAGAGGCGGGAGCCGCTTCGGTACGACGATCCCGTCGAGCACCTGAAGCGCTGGTTCAGCGCCCGGCTCGAGGCGGCGATCGCGCGGGGAGTCTCCGAGGACCAGCTCGTGCTCGATCCCGGCCTGGACTTCGACCTGTCGGTCCCCGACGACCTGGCGGTCCTGCGCAGGCTGGCCGAGTTGCAGGAGCTCGGGCGTCCTCTCTACGTCTCGCTGTCCCGGAAGGACTTTCTCGGCGCCGTGCTGAGCGGGTCCTGGGAGACGCGGGCTCCCGCGGTGGACCGCGAGTGGGCCACCGCTGCCGCGGTCACCCTCGCCGTCAGGGGCGGCGCCGGCGTCCTGCGCCTGCACGACACGAGCGCACTCCAGGCGATGCGGATCGCCGCCCCGATCGAGCGGCCGGGAGAGCCCGTTGCCTAGCGGCACCGCCGTGGCGGGCGGCGCGTGGGAGCCGGCCCTCGGCCCCGCGAGGGAGGACGGCCGCCTGGTCGCCGAGTCGGGCGAGCCGGCGACGATGGCGAAGCTCACCGGACTGCCGCCCGATCTCGACCCGGCGCTGGCCGAAGCCCTGCGAGGAGCCGGCATCGAATCGCTCTACTCGCACCAGGCCGCCGCGTATGAGACTGCCCGGCGGTCGAACCTGATCCTGACCAGCGGCACCGCGTCCGGGAAGTCCCTCTCCTTCAACCTGCCGGTGCTCGACGGCATCGCCCGGGAGCCGCTGCGCCGGGCCTTCTACCTCTACCCGACGAAGGCCCTGGCCCAGGACCAGGCCCGCAAGCTCGGCGAGCTGCGGCCGCCGGGGCTCCGCGAGGCGATCTACGACGGGGACACACCGCGCGAGGACCGGCCGGGCATCCGGCGGCGGGCGAACCTCGTCCTGACGAATCCCGACATGCTCAACGTCGGCGTCCTGCCCCATCACAAGCGCTGGGGCGACTTCCTCGCCAACCTCGGCTGGGTCGTCGTCGACGAGGCGCACACGTATCGCGGCGTCTTCGGGTCACACGTCGCGAACGTCCTGAGGCGGTTGCGCCGGGTGGCAAAGATCTACGGTGCCGATCCGCGATTCGTCATGGCGTCCGCGACGATCGCCAATCCGGGTGAGCTCGCCGAGCGCCTCACCGGCATGCCGTTCGAGCTGCTGGATGACGACGGCGCGCCTCGGGCCGGGCGGGAGATCGCGATGTGGAACCCGCCGGTGATCGAGCAGCACACGATGACGCGGCGCTCGCCGGTCTCCGAGGCGGCCGACCTCCTCGTGGAGCTCGTCACCCGGGGCGTGCGGACGATCTGCTTCATGCGGAGCCGGCGCGGAATCGAGCTCATCAACCGCTTCGCCTCGGACGAGCTGACGAGGCGCGGGCAGGGCGCGCTCGCTGACCGCATCGCGCCCTACCGTGCCGGGTACACGCCGCAGCAGCGGCGCGAGATCGAGTCGCAGCTGGCGTCGGGGGGCCTGCTCGCCGTCGCGGCGACCGACGCCCTGGAGCTCGGGATTGACGTCGGGGAGCTCGACGCGGCCATCTGCGTGAACTTCCCCGGGACGGTCGCCAGCCTGCGCCAGATGTGGGGCCGCGCCGGCCGGCGGCGGAGAGGCCTCGCCGTGTACGTCGCGGGGGAGGACGCCCTCGACCAGTTCTTCTGCCGCCACCCCGACGAGTTCCTCGAGCGTCCCGTGGAGGCCGCGATCCTCGACCACCGCTCCGAGCAGATCCAGCTGCAGCACCTGCTCGCGGCGTCGTACGAGGCGCCGCTCGGGCCCGGAGACGATGAGGTCTTCGGAGAGGGCTGGCGAGACCGGGCCGAGCAGCTGGTCACCGCCGGCGAGCTGCGCCGCGGGCGGGGCGATCGCTACCTGACGCGCACCGGCGACTTCGTCGCGGGCCGGATCGCGCTGCGGTCGGCGTCGGCTGACAGCGTCGCGGTGGTCGACGCGACCTCCGGCGAGATGCTCGGGAACGTGGAGGCCGAGCGGGCCTTCTCCACCGTGCACCCCGGCGCGATCTACCTCCACCTGGGGCGCTCCTACGAGGTCGCGGAGCTCGACGTCGGCTCTCGCCGCGCGATGGTGAAGCCGTTCGATGGCGACTACTACACGCAGGTGAAGAAGGAGACCGAGGTCTACGTCGAGGGAATCCAGACACAACGGCGGGCCCTGGGGGTGGAGCTCAGCTTCGGCACGGTGTCGGTCTCCGAGCAGGTGATCGCCTACCAGCGCAAGCGGCTCGGCGACAACAAGGTGATCGACATCGTCTCCCTGGACCTGCCCGAGCAGGACTTCGTCACCCAGGCCCTCTGGTACGTGATCGGCGACCGGATGGCGGCAGCGCTCCCGAGCGAGGTCCTGCTCGGCGCGCTGCACGCCTCGGAGCACGGTCAGATCGCGGTGCTGCCGCTGATCGCGATGTGCGACCGCTGGGACATCGGCGGCCTCTCCACGAACATCCACCACCAGACAGGCTCGCCGACGATCTTCATCTATGACGGCCACCCCGGCGGCGTCGGGATCACTCGCCGCGGCTACGAGGAATTCGAGCGCCTGGTCGGGGACGCCGACCGCCTGATCCGCGAGTGCCCCTGCGACGACGGCTGCCCTTCCTGCGTACAGAGCCCGAAGTGCGGCAACCTCAACGAGCATCTCCACAAGGGCGGAGCGCTCGAGCTGATGGGGCGGATGCTTCGCGAGGGGAAGGCGAAGAGCTCAGTCGGCTGAGACACCCGCGGCCTCCAACGCCTCCTCCTTCGTCGCGAAGCCGGTCAACACCGCGATCTTCCCGTCCCGGAACCAGAAGACGTCCGTCTCGTCGGACTCGATGCGGAGGTCGCTCCCACGCCCCACCCCGACGAGCCGAGTCTCCACGACGACCACATCGCCCAGATCCGTGAACTCAAGGGGCTCCCAGCGGAGCTCAGCCCATACCTCCTGCAACATCCGCCAGAACTCCTTGACCTCCTCTCGCCCGCGATAGGTCCTCTGGTCGGGGATGTCCGGTCGCCCGCGCAATTCGATGTCCGGAGCCAGGCTGCCCCAGAGCTCCGGCGCCAAGTTCTCGAGATCGACGAACTCCTCGCCGGTCCGCCCGATCGAGTTGATCGCGTCATACAGGCGTCGCGTGAGCACGACGTTCTCCTCCGACACACCCGAAGTATCCCGTGACACACTCGCCCCATGCCACGGCGCGCCCAGATCTCGGTGATCGGAGCCGGGGAGGGTGAGGACGCCGTCCTCCGGGACGCCGAGGAGGTCGGCCGGCGGATCGCGGAGGCGGGCGCGACCCTCGTCTGCGGCGGACGGACTGGCGTGATGGAGGCTGCATCCAAGGGCGCCTCCGAGGCTGGCGGGACCGTGATCGGCGTCCTTCCCACCCTCGCGACCGACGACGCGAACCCATACGTCAGCCACCCGATCGCCACCGGGGTCGGCGAGGCCAGGAACCTGGCCGTCGTCGCCTCCGGCGACGCGGTGATCGCGGTGGGCGGCGAGTGGGGCACGCTCTCGGAGATCGCGTACGCGCGCAAGATCGGCCGGCCCGTCGTCTCGCTGCGGAGTTGGCCGCTTCGCAACCGGGCGGGCTCGGACCTCGGCATCGTCGAAGCCGAGTCGCCCGAGGAGGCCGTCCGGGCGGCATTCGCCGCGGCGAGCGAGGGAGAGGGCGCGCGATGAGCGGGCCCCCCACGCTGCTGTTGGTCGGCGGCCCGACCGCTCTGATCTCCTATGGCGGGCTCCGGCTCCTCACCGATCCGACCTTCGACCCTCCCGGGGAGAAGGCGAGGCCGGATCGCCCGGTGGTGCTGCGCAAGCTCACCGGTCCGGCCGTACCGCCCGACGGGATCGAGCCGGTCGACGCCGTTCTGATCTCCCACGATCACCACGCGGACAACCTCGATCCCGCCGGGCGGGCCTTCCTGCCTCGCGCCGACTGCGTGCTCACGACCCGCGCGGGGGCGGAGCGGCTCGAGGTCGATGCGACCGGGATGGAGCCCGGCGACTCGGTGGAGCTGGAGGGCCCCGGCGGCGCGGTCGAGGTGGTGGCCGTGCGAGCCGATCACGGGCCGCCCGAGGTCGCGCCGAAGAACGGGCCCGTGATCGGATTCGTCCTGCGCGGCGAGGGCCTCCCCACGATCTACGTCAGCGGTGACAACGCCTCCGTCGACGTGGTGCGCGAGATCGCGGACGAACACGGCCCGATCGACTCCTCCGTGCTGTTCTGCGGCGGCGCCGAGGTGCCGGAGATCTGGGGACCTGACGCCTACCTCACGCTGACCCCGGAGCTGGCTGTCGAGGCGGCCCGGCTGCTGGGCGACGGTCCGGTGATCCCGATCCACCAGGAGGGCTGGGCCCACTTCAGCTTCGGCCCCGAGGACCTGCGCCGGGCGTTCGCCGAGGCCGGGCTGGAGGGGCGGCTGCGCTCGCCAGCGCCCGGCGAGAAGGTGGACCTCGTCTAACCGCCGTAGCGGGCGCGCAGGGCGAGGATCGCGAAGGCGTGCGACCAGGCGAGCGGCGTGGTCGAGGTCGGAGCGCCGCTGCTCGCGTCCACCCGCTCGGGCAGGGTCCCGGCCGGCGTCTCGGCGCGGCGCAGCTCATCCAGCAGGCGGTCGGCCGCGCGGCGTTCGCCGAGCTCGGCCAGCGCCCAGGCGGACCAGGCGGTCGGGGCGGTCCAGACCTCGCCGGGGGTCCAGCCCTCGATCGGCGGGATGCCGTAGCGCGTGGACTCACGGGCGAGCGCGAGCAGGGTGGTCCTCGCAGCTCCACGCAGACCCCGGCTGGGAAAGACGGTGGCCGCCCAGGCGGCCGCTGAGTCCAGTTCACCGGTGCCGGCCTCGCGGACCAGACCGCGCCGCGTGAGAAAGCGAGCCCTGATCTCCGCGGCCGGGACGCCCGAGGCGATCGCGTTGCCGAGCAGGTCGCCGGTGACGTTCTCCCCGTAGTCCTGCCGGTCCCGCCAAGCACCTGGACTGTCTTGACTCGTGGCCCCCATGGGGCCCTTGGGCAGGACAGTCCTAGCAGCGACTTCGATCCAGCCTTGCCCATCCCCAGCCGCAGTTCGCCCAGGGACACGATCGCCGTCCGGATAGAACTGCGCAGCATCCCCGGCGTCGAGACCCTCGAGAAACCCCACAACCCCCCGCGCCTGCGGCCGCAGCCCCGCGGCCTCGAGCGCGAGCGCCCCCGCGGCGGCGTCCCGCGGCCAGACGTAGTCCCAGCCGTCCCGCTCCCCCGCGATCAGCGCGCCGTTGCGGTCGGTGAGGGCGATCAGGACCTGCACCGAACGGCGATAGAGCCCGCGGGCCCAATGTGGCGCCCCGCGGCCAAGCGGAGTCACCCGCTTTGGCACAGAGGCCGACGGAAGAGCGGTCGAAAGCGGCTCCGGCGGCTGCTCTCTCGCTCCGGAAACCGAGGCGGCGACGAGGACCGCGGCGCCGACCGCGGCGATGCTCCTGATCACACCTCGGACGCTAGCCTTTGCGCCGCCCGGCGAGGTAGCTCAGTTGGTAGAGCACACGACTGAAAATCGTGGTGTCGCCAGTTCGATTCTGGCCCTCGCCATTTCCCGGAATCTCGCTCCTAGAGCCGATTGGCTGCGTCTCCGCGTCCACCATCCAAGGCGATCGAGCACTGGGTGGGCAACTGATTGGGCAACACCAGGATGAATCTGGCAGTCGACAGCCAAAGGGCAGAGATCGCCTCTCTCGCGAATTACTCTCTCAGCGACGCGGGCAATGCTGAGGCCTTCGTGGAGATGTTCGGAAACCTCGTCCGATACGACCATGCTCGCGACCGCTGGCTGGTTTGGGACCAGCATCGCTGGCGCCCGGACAACGACGCCGCGACGTTCCGCATGGCGCTGAGTACGACCCGTGCCCGGCATAGGGCGGCCGAAGCGGACCATCTCTCCTTCGAGGATCGGAAATCGCTGTCATTGCACGCGATCAAGTCGGAAGCGCGCTCACGCCTCGACGCGATACTCGCGGTAGCTCGAACGATGACTCCGGTGGCCGACCCAGGTGAGGACTGGGACACGGTGCCCGGGCTAATCGGCGCGCCGAACGGCGTCATAGACCTGACCACAGGGAAGCTACGTGACGGTCGCCCCGAGGACCGGATCACGATGCAGGTCGGTGTCCCCTTCGAACCAGACGCGGACTGCCCCCGCTGGGACAGATTCCTTCTCGAAGTCCTCGGTGACCCCACAGTCGTCACCTTCGTGCAGAGGCTCGCTGGCTACTCACTCACCGGCGAGGCGTCACTCGACTTCCTCGTCTTTTTGATGGGGGTCGGTTCAAACGGCAAGACCACGTTGCTTGACCTCTTGAGTCGCGCCGGCGGCGACTACTCGCGGGAGATCGGCGCTACAGCGTTCCTCCAGAGCCGCTTGCCGCTGCACACGACCGAAGTCGCCGATCTCGACGGCTCGAGGCTGGCGACTTGTGAGGAGTTAGGGGACGCTCAGCTGAACGCGAATCGGCTGAAGCAGCTGTCGGGGGGTGGCCGCATCACGGCGCGAAAGATGAGGGAAAACACAACCACCTTCCCGCAGACTTGGACACTCTGGTTCACGACCAACGGGCTGCCACGGGCCGACGACAACTCCTGGGCGTTCTGGCGCCGAGTTGTCGCGATCGACTTTCCCAAGGTCTTCGAGCCCAATGACGACCCGTCGCTCGAGGAGGATCTGCGCGCCGAGCTGCCCGGCATCTTGAACTGGATGGTCGAGGGCGCCGTCGCGTTCTACGGTCAGGGCGGGGTCGGCGACTTCCCTGAGGCCGTTCGCGAAAAAACGGCCGAGTACCGCGAGGATGTCGACCCGATGGAATCGGTCTTTGAGTCCGGTTTCCTGGTCGCCGAATCGGGCTCCTGGACTGCAACTGCGGATCTCTACTGCGCGTATCAGCGGTGGGCCGAGAAGAACGGGGTCCCACAGGACCGACAGTACGGTCGGGATGGATTCGCCAAGGCCCTTTCCGGCCGATACCCGCGCAGGCGAAAGTGGATTGACGGCGTGAAGACGCGAGGCTTCAGCGGGGTGCGGGTTGGGGAGCGATCCGTTTGACCCACCTCTGGTGGGTCAGATGCCATCACGGCCCTAGCAGACGCCTCGCTTGAGCTCTATACGCACGTAGGTGGGTCAGGTGGGTCGTCGTCTCATTCTCCCTGCGTGGTCGTGCGTGAAGGGTGATACGAAATGAGAAGCGATTTGCTGGGGGTCGTCTTCCTCGGCTGTCTGGCTGTGGCTGGCATCTCGCTGCTTTCCCTGGGGCTCACTTTGGGGATCACCCGGCCTCACTTTGGGGATCACCCGGCCTCACTTTGGGGATCACCCGGCCTCAACAAGCGGTGAAGACGGTGATCGCCGGGCACGCGGGCAGCTTCGCGCGGAGAAGCGGAAGCGGAAGCGGTCTAGGCTGAACTGATTACCGGATCGTGAGAGGAGAAGAAGTGGCGGCATCGATGAAGGGGAGCGGCCCCCCGACCGAGCCCACCGAGCCGGTCATCACCCTGAACCCCTGGGAGGCCCGCCTACTCTGGGATGTCTACCACGGCGATCCCAATGATCGGGTCCGCGACCCGATCCAGGCGAGGGCGATCCTCGACCGCGCCAGGGGGGAGGCCGACGCCTACTTCGACGCGATGATGTGGTGGGACACCGAGAGGCGGCGGGCGAGGAATGAGGAGCACCGGCGACAGCTGAAGTCCCAGGACAGTTAGCGCCGGGAGACGATGGGCTCGACCAGGCGCATCGATCCTGGGCTGAACTGATGGATCGTCGGCCCGAGCAGTGCCAGATCTGCCAGGGCGACCCCGACCTCGACACGCGCCTGAGCCGGCATGATCCCGAAAGTGCCCATCGACTTAGGGCTCCGGACGTAGCCCTGATCGGATGACTTCGTCGGACGGCTTCGGGATGCCCTCAAACCCACAGGCGAAACGGAAGCTGGCAAGGGCCGTTTCTACGGCCTGCTCAGCCGTCTGCCCCGGAGAGGGTGTCCGCTCATCCATTCGCATCCGGTCCCAAAGTTCCTGCTGCTCGGGTGTCAGATCAGTTGGTGGCATAACCCGTGTTCAGATTGTGCCCATGGCAACCGTTGTCCGAGCCAATCCCGATGACCAGATGAACCCCGGTCAGGGCCAGCACTCAAAAAAGGCAAGGAGATCACAGTCCCTACCCACCTGCGCTTCGCGAGAGAAGCGCGCGCCAGGCTCGAAGAGTGCTCCTTCCCAAGCAAAGCGATAGCCGCTTCTCGTCCAAAGCAGTAGTCAGACGGGCAGCAGCTGCGCCTTCTTCCGGCACTTCTTCTTCGCCTTCTGCGAGCGCCTTTTCTTGCACTTCTTCAGCGCCGCGGCGCGCTCACCGGTCGCGGAGGTGCCGCCACCGGAACCGCCGCCAGTTCCCGGGGGCGGAGGTGGGGGCGGCGGACGAAGCGCTGCCTCCGTCACGTAGGGGCCACAGTCCAGAGCTACCGCAATAGGCCGAAGAATGGGGTCGCCCCTTCGAGTGCACCAGCGGGAACTGTCAGCGGGGGTCAGATCGAGTACGCGCGATGGCCCACGTCAGGGCTGCGTGCGAACCGCGGCCCGAATGTCGCCTGGGAGGCGCGGCGCTCAAGTTCATGGAGGGACACGGGGCGGACGAAGCTGGATGAGGCGGCGAAGTGGCGCGGACAGCGAGGACTCGCAGCCCGCCAAGATGCAGCGAGCGGAGCGCGCGGAAGAAAGGCGCTTTCGTCCAAAGCAGTCGCCGCGTTCGAGTCGGTGGCGTGGGATGCTTTCCATGCAAAGCAGCACTGTTGGCGGCAGCCGACCGCGGTATCGCGTTCGCGTGAGAGGCGGAGCGCCGCTCCCTAGTTGGGGTGCCGACTGGTCTCGCGAATACGGGTGCGGTGTAGCGAGAAACGAATCAGGCCCCCGCTAATACAGTTCGCGCCGTGCGGCTGATCCACACCTGCTACCGAATCACCGATCCCCATCGATCGGTCGCCTTCTACGAGGCCCTGGGGCTCGAGAAACGCCGCGAGATGCCGATCCGCGAGGAGGCAATCAACATCTTCATGGGCGTGCCGGGTGAGGAGCTGCCCGAGCTCGAGCTGACCCATAACTACGGGGTCGAAAGCTACGAGCTGGGCACCGCCTACGGTCACGTGGCACTCACGGTCGACGACCTGGACGTCACCCTCGAGCATCTCAAGGAGATGGGGATCGAGCCGGAGAAGCCCCCTTATCGAATCCACGAGGGCGGCTCGCGCCTCTGCTTCGTCAGGGACCCCGACGGCTACAGGATCGAGCTGCTCGAGCTGGCGGGCTGAGGGCGCACCCCTTCGACGGTCCCCGGATCTAGTCGATGCTGCTCCCTGTCGCGTGAACGCGGACGCGGCGTTCAGGCTGGGTGACGCCTGATCTCGCGCATCCTGGGAGGGCCATAGCGAGAAACGAATCGGGCCGCCTATTCGATCTTGCGGTGGAGCACGCGTCCGGACTACCGCTTTTCGTCCAAAGCGGCCACTTGCGCCGAGGCCCAGAACTCCCGCTCTGTGACGCGAGTTCCGGTGTTAGAGCTAACGAAGGAACCGAATGAGACGCCTGAAGAAGCTTTCGAAGAGGCCCGGGACCAGCGGACTGCTGGCGGGCTGCCTGGCCGCGGTCGCACTGCTGGCGACGGCCTCCGCCGCCTCTGCAGTCACCTACCGCCCGACCCGCACCGATGACCCCGCTCCCAACGGCTGCAAGAAGAAGAACTGCTCCCTGCGCGAGGCGGTGATCGCCGCCAATGCGACCCCGCAGCAGGATTCGACGATCGTCCTTCGCCCCGGCAAGCGCTACGTGCTTACCCGCCGGGGCGCCGGCGAGGACGCCGCCCTGACCGGGGACCTCGACGTGCACGCATTCATCGAGGTCAGGACCAAGGAACAGCGCGGTGATCCGGCCACGATCGACGCCAACGGCATCGACCGAATCTTCCAGGGCTCGCCGCTTCTGGATCGAGTCACGTTGAGAGATGGGCACGCGCGGGTGCTTCCAGGCGACAACGGCAATGGCGGAGCGATTCTCGGCCACCCGAGCGTCACCGACAGTCGCTTCATCAAGAACACCGCCGACGGTCGCGGCGGCGCCATCTTCTTCAGCAGCGGTCCGAGCGCGATCAGCAGGACCACGCTCAAGGGCAACAAGGCCGTTGGCGACGGAGGGGCCGTGTACTTCCTCCAGGCGTGCAACGGCCCCGAGAACCACTTCGAATTCACGAAAAGCCGGGCCATGAACAACAGCGCCGGCGGGGACGGCGGCGCGATCTTCAGCTACTGCGACGTGCGGCTCAGACGCTCGTATATCGGCGACAACTCCGCCAAGGGCGCGGGGGGAGGGATCTTCAGCCCGGGATCGACCATCCCACCGGAGGCGACCACGCCCGATCCGAGCGAGTGGGGGTCGGCGGTGTTCATGTATGAGTCGACGCTCGCCGGCAACCGAGCCCGGGATTTTGGCGGCGGACTGGCCCTCAACGCTGGCTCCACCGCGGACGTCTTCCTCTCGACCGTCTCAGGCAACTCCACCACCGCAAGCGGAGGTGGAATCGGCATCAATGCACCGAGTGCCGGGCCAACGGTGTCCCTTCAGGCCGAGATCTCCACGCTCGCCAACAACAAGGCCGGCCGGGACGCCGGCGGAATCGGCACCGCCGATGCCGCAGTGGGCTTCGGCAGCCACGCGACCGTCTCGCTGAACCACGTCACGATCGCTCGCAACCAAGCCAACACCGCGCTCGAGTCAGGGGCTCAGCGCGCCGGACTGGGCGGTGGGATCTACGAGGAGGACAAGGACAACTTCACCGTGCGCAACACGATCGTGGCGCTCAACACCGTCGCGACGTTCCACAAGCCCCAGGCGTCCGATTGCGCGGTCGGATTCGGAAATCCCTTCCAATCCCTGGGACACAACCTGATCGGCAACCGGACAGGCTGCGACGGCTTCGGAGCGGTCGGCGACCTCTTCGGCGGGAAGCTCAGGCTGGGCAAGCTGACGAACAACGGCGGGCCCACCAAGACGATCGCCCTCCAGAAGGGCTCCCGGGCGATCGGTCACGCAGACAAGACGATCTCGGGGACTTTGGGTGGGGTCGACCAGCGCGGCATCAAGCAAAAGAAGAAGCCCGACATTGGCGCCTTCGAGCGGCGAGGCAAGAAGAAGTAGGCAAGCGCCGCTTTCCACCCCGAAGCGCCGCTCTCGTCCAACGTGACATCAGCGGGACTGTCGCTTTCCATGCAAAGCGGCGGTGCTGCTTTTCGTCCAAAGCGGCTACTCCGACAGCCTGGCGGCTTCGAGGGCCTCCGCATGAGTCAGAACTCACGAAAGCGAACCATAAGTCGATCCAGATCAAAGACCTTCAAGGTCTGAGACAAGGCGAGGATGGGCTTCCACATGGGATGCCTCGCCCAAGCAGAGGGCCCGTCGCCTTCGGCCTTCTACTCCTTACCCCCGGTCCGAGGTCGTAGACGAACCAACCGCTCCCCTGGTGCAACTCTTGCCTCCCACCCCAATCATCTACCTCCTCGGGATCGCCCCCCGGTGGGAGCGATTGGACGAACCTCACCTGCTCTCCGTTCGAGAACTCCGCCAGCGCCACGGTGCCCTCTGTTTGGTTCTCGTCGTAGTTGATGATCGCGACGCTCTTAACCGTGGCGCCCGCAAAAGACTTCTGGAACTGAGAGGGGCGGCGAGCACTGATGTTTCGATAGAACCTCACGCACAACGGTCCCGGTGGCTCCCCCGTCGGCGTCCACATCAGGTCACAGGCAGCGAGGGCGTCCTTCGCGAACAGTGGCGCCCACTCGTTCCCCGCCTTCGTGACGTCCTGCTTCATGTCGGCCTCAGATCGGGCGGTGCCATCGTTTGCACTGACCAGTACCAGTACGACGTATGCCAGCAGCCCGAGTGCCACCACCCCGACTCCCAGCAGTGCAGGGGTCTTCAGTGTCCGTCCCTTTTCGTCCCCTGAGTGGAAAGCCACCAGGCGAGCCGCGAGCTTCGATCGCCGCCTCAAGCGCACCGCCAAGTACGTGATTGCGCCGAGCCCTACGAAGACCATCAATGTCCAGCCAAGGTCGAACAAGGTCTCCGCGGTACTGATGTCTCCCGGGGAGCCGAGCACCCAGGAGAGATAGAGCCACGGGCCTGGAGCGAGGCCCACAGTCGCCAGGGTGCCGATGAGCTTCTCTTTGCGGCTCCAAACCGGCGAACCCCAGAGCAGGAAGGCTCCGACGATCCACCCGACCAAGGGCAGGAAGATCCCGCCCGCGCCGAGAAGGACCAGCGTCCACACCTCTCGCGAGCCCGGTGTAGCTGGATGGAGGTCCAGCCGGGCCGCCCGTGCCTCGGCGACGATCTCGTCGGGGTCTCCGATTCGGTCGAGCAGAGTGAGTACCTCCGCCTCGCTTTCGACACCGCCGGAGGCGCGGGCCTCGGCGATGTGCGCGGAGACCTCCTCCACGATCTCGCGTCGGCGGGCGCGGGGTAGATCATCGCCGGGTAGATCCGAGAGCTCGCCCTCGAGCCTCTTCAAGTAGTCCGTTACGAGCTCGTCTGCTGAGGTCACGTCTGCTGAGGTCATGAAGGTTCCTTTCCACTTATGAAGTGGTCGACGGCATCGCGAAACCGGGTCCACTCTGGGCCGAATGAATCGAGCGCGGCTTGCCCGGATTTGGTCAGTCGGTAGTAGCGCCTGGGTGGACCGGACGGTGATTCACGCCAAGTCGGCTCCACCAGCCCGTCTCGGCGTAGGCGGCTGAGCAGCGGATAGATCGTTCCTTCGCTGGTAACCATGCCGTCGACCTCGGCCAGCTCTCGGACGAGGTCGAAGCCGTAGCGCTCGCCCTCTGCGAGCAGCGCGAGGACGCAGTACTGGAGCGTTCCACGCCGCATCTGCGCGAGCAACGGGTCTTGGTTCGGAGCTACTATGCGCTACAAGGTACTGGGTCCCGCCGAATAATGCAGCCTGAACTCGCTCGGGCGGCTCTGACCAACGGATAGCTGGGATAGGACGATTCGACCGCCAACTTGAAAGCGCTGCTTGCCATGCAAAGCAGCGGTTCCGTGGGTCCCGAAAGTAACGTGACCCACTCCAGGCCCGCGGCCTCGGTGGCGGGGACCAGGACGTGGCTCCTCAGCCGGCGAGCTGCCGCTGGGTGAGCCCTCGCCATCGGTCCATCATTGCGGCAGGCTCACCGGGCAGACCGCCGTCGGCCCGTTCGAGCGCAGAGCCAGCTCCCAGGGCTCCGTGGCGCGGTCGGGCGGAATCCGCAGAGCGCGGGCCTGGCCGGGCGCCAGCGGCGGCAGGATCACCGGGAAGGAACCCGTGGCGAAGCGGCGCAGGCTGAGTTGCGCACCCGCAAGGCGTGAGGAACGGATCCCGAGCCCGCCCGGCGGCAGGCGCAGGATCTCACCGGGCGCGGGGACCCTCCGGCAGTTGCGCAAGGGGACAGGTGGAGGGGTCAGGCCGATGAAGAGCGCCCGTCCAAGCACCTTGTCGGCAGCCACGCGGGCGGGCTCGGGCGCGGCGGCGATCTGCGCCGGATCGTCCGCGGGCGAGCCGAAGCGGTCGGCGGCCGGAAGAAAGGCTGAGGAGGTGACGCCCACGTAGGCGGTGTCGGCGATGTTCTCGTCGAGCCGGACGGGGAAGACGATCCTGTCGCGAGCGATCTCGAGGGAGCCGAGGTCGGCCTTGATCAGGTCGCTCGTGTTCCGGTAGGCCAGGTAGGCGTCGTGGAGCACCGAGAGGTTGGACGCCACCACGGCGACGCCGGCGACGTACGCGATAACGACCCCGACGCGGGGGACGCGCACGCCGCGGAGCAGCTCCCCCGCGATCATCAGCACGAAGACCGCCCCCGGCAACAGGTAGCGGCTCTCGGTCGGGCCTCGGCCCGGCTTGACGTTGAAGCCGGCGAGGATCCAGAACGTGGCGGCCAGGGCCAGCGCGATCCAGAGATCCCGCGGCACCCGCCCGATCCGGTGGAGCCGCCAGGCGCCGATTCCCACGGCCGCCACCAGCAGGGGCTTGCCCCAATCGAACTGCGCGGCGGCGACCCCCGCAGAGGTCTGGACCAGTCCGAAGAGGGAGGCGAAGACGCCCGCGGCCGCGTCGAATATGAACTCGGGAGTCGTGGCGACGTTGTGTAGAGAGAAGGCGGTGTCGGCGGTGTGCCCCCAGCCGGCCCACCAGACGGCGTAAAGGAACGCCGGCAACGCGACCACGTAGAGCCGCCGCAGGCGGTCACCCCGGAGGGCGACGTCGACCGCGGCCGCGACGATGAACGGCAGCCCGAGGCTCGAGAAGGTCACCCCGATGGTCAGGAGTCCGCAGGCGAGCGCGTCGCCACGCCCATCCCCTCGTTCGAGCATCAGGATCGCGCCCAGGCCGCATGCGAGCGACCCGGTGAAACCCATCTGGAAATCCCAGAGCAGGTCGTCGTAGGCGGGCCCAAGGGTCAGGATGACTGCCGCGGCCAGCAGCGCGAGCCACGGGTCCACGCGGCGCCGCAGGTAGACGAAGAGCAGGAAGGCGGCCGCGACAACGAGCGCCACGTCGACCGCGAGGTAGGGCAGGGAGGAGTCCATCCCCACGGTCGCCAGGAGCGCCTTGTAGATCAGGATCGGCGCGATCGAGATGTGCTCCCCGTGCGGATCGAGGATCGAGTGGGCCGTGAACCCCGGGCGGTAGAGCAGGAACTCCCAGTCGTCGAGAAGGAAGGTGAGCTTCGAGCCCAGCGCGAGGAGCACTGCAGCGGACGCGGCGGCGCCGGCCCCGAGCAGAAGAACGACCGGGTCCAGGGCGCGTCTGCCGAGCCGCACGGGCATCGGGTAAATCTATTTGCGGAAGCTCAGCCGGCGATTGCCCGGGCCAGCGCTTCTTTAGGCCAGTTCGTTAGTGTCCCGGTCGCGCTCAGGGATGAGCGCGAGAGAGAGGAGAGAGGAATGCGCGGGACGCTCAGGGTGAGGGTGTGGGTTGCGGTCGCGGCGATGGCGTCGGCGATCCTGGCCCTGGCGCCGGCTGCGTCGGCCCAGACGAAGGCCGACCCGACGATCATCGCCCGGAACATCCTCCCCTCCGGCCAGTACGGCACTCCGGGCCCGAACGCCTCCGCCCAGGCGCAGATGTACAACGCGCTCACCCCGCTCTTCGACCACGTCGTCTCGAACGACCTGTTCACGGACTACAAGTCAGAGAAGCTCTCCGTCGACACGGACGGCCCGACCACGCAGGAGAACGTCCCGTTCCCCGGCGTCACGCTGCTGCGTGACCGCTTCAACGTGCCCCACATCTACGCAAGCACGCACGTCGGCGGCGTGGAGACCGCCGGCTGGGTGCTCGCCGAGGACCGCGGCCTGCTGCTCGAGCAGACTCGCTACAACTCGCGCGTCGCCGTGATCGACGCGCCGGGGCTGAGCGCGATCGGCCTGACCTCGAGTCTGCAGAGCTTCAAGCCCAGCGCCGAGACGGAGGCCGTGGTCTCGCAGGAGACCAACTCGCTGCTGAAGGCGGGCAAGGAGGGCAGGGCCGTCCTCAGCGACATCGACAGCTTCGTGGCTGGGATCAACGCGTACCTGGCGGCGACGCATTCGTCCAACGCTCCGTGGACCCGAAACGACGTCTATGCGGTCAACGCGCTCAAGGGTCAGTTCCTCGGACAGGGCGGCGGCCGTGAGGCGCGCAACTCGGAGTTCCTGAGCGGCCTGCAGCAGCAGCTCGGCAAGGGCCGTGGCTTCCAGGCCTACAACGACCTGCGCCAGTTCAAGAACCCGCGCAGCGTCACATCCGTGCAGGGCACCTTCCCCTACGGACACATCCCGAGGAAGCACCCGGGCAGCGTGGTCCTCGACAACCACAGCTTCCAGGCGACCCCGGCGGTGCCGGCGAGCCTCGCCCGCAAGTTCGCCCCGCCGTCCCATTCGGTCCAGGCGAGCAACGAGCTCATGGTCACCGGCCGGCACTCGACCACCGGGCACCCGATCCTGGTCGGCGGTCCCCAGATCAGCTACTTCTTCCCGGGCCTGGTCCTCGAGATGGACATGCACGCCCCGGGCCTCAACTGGCGCGGCGCGACCTCGGCTCCGTTCCCCGGCTACCTGCTGATCGGGCGCACGAAGAACTACTCGACGACGCTGACCTCGGCGAGCAGCGACATCATCGACCAGTACGCCGAGACCCTCTGCGGGGGCAGCACCCAGAAGTACATGTACAAGGGGAAGTGCCGCGACATGGGGCACTTCAACGCCGGCACGCTGAACGGCGACCCCGTGAGCTTCCTGACGACGGTGCACGGCCCGGTCCAGGGGTACGGACGGGTCAACGGTCGCACGGTGGCTATCTCGCAGAAGCGCTCCAGCTACCTCAAGGACGTGCTCGACCAGCTCTTCTTCCGTCGCCTCTCCGACGGCCAGGTGAAGAGCCCGCAGACCTTCTTCAAGGCCGCGTCGCTGACGCCGCAGACCTTCAACTCGTTCTACATCGACAAGAGACACATCGCCGAGTACACGAGCGGACGCGATCCGATCCGGCCGGCGAACGTCGACCCCGGCCTGCCCACCAAGGGCACGGGCAAGTTCGAGTGGCGCGGGTTCCTGAAGCCGATGGCGCACATTCACGGCAAGGACAACAAGAAGGGCTACATGACCAACTGGAACAACGGAGCCGCCCGCGGATTCGGCGCCGCGGACGACGAGTGGATGCGCAACGGCTCCGTCGGCCGGGTCAACCTGCTCACCTTCAACCTCAAGCGCCTGAAGAAGAAGGGACGCTGGTCACCGGCGACGATCGCCTCGGCGATGAACGCCTCGGCCACCCAGGACGTGCGGGCAATCGTGATGCTGCCGCTGCTCAACAAGCTGCTCCGCGGCTCGACGCCGCCGTCGCCGTTGGCGGCGCAGATGCTCGACCTGATGAACCAGTGGCGCCAGCACGGCGGCAACCGCCTCGACCTGGACGGGGACGGCAAGATCGACTACCCCGGAGCGGCCATCATGGATGCGGCCTACCCGAACATCGTCAACAACGAGATGGGGGCGCGGCTGGGACAGACCCTGCTGCCGCAGCTCAACAGCCTGGCCGGCCGCTTCGACGCCCCGCCCGGCGGCCAGTACGACGGCTGGTACCAGTACTTCGACCGCGACATTCGCGGCCTGCTGAACGCCACCAACAAGAAGCGCAAGCACCGGCGGCTGCCCGACCAGTTCAACCTCTTCTATTGCGGCAAGGGTCGCCTGGCTGCCTGCCGGAGCCAGGTCTGGACCGCGATCCAGGCAGCGGGCGATCAGCTCGCCGCCCAGCAGGGCCCGAATCCCGCAGCCTGGCGGGCGAGCGCCACTGCGGAGGAGATCCACTTCAGCCCGCTGCCGCTGATCACGATGCGGTACACGAACCGCCCGAGCGGCATCCAGCAGGTCATCTCGTTCAAGTAGCGAGAAGCGCTGGTCAGGAGTCCGCGCGCTCGCCGAGCAGCGCGCGGAGGCTCTCATGGTCCTCGGCGCAGGCGGAGCACCCGTCGAAGTGCGCCCGCATGCCGGGAACCGCCGCGTCCGCGTCTGCTCCGGCGAGCTCGAGCTCGACATAGCGATCGAGCTGCTCGAAGCACTCCTCGCAGCTGAGCTCGGGGCCGGCCGGGCCGAGCAGCCGGCCGACGATCCCATCACGTGGCGACCGTTCGGTCATTTCGCCTCCTCCGCCGGTTCGTCGATGATCAGTCCCCTGTCGGCGAGCGCCGCGCGGAGCTTGCGCCGCGCATCGTGCAGGGTCTTATAGAGCGCGCCGCGGGTGCTCCCGAGCCGATCGGCGAGGACGTCGATCGGGACTTCATTCAGCGCCAGTGCGACCAGCACCTCGCGCTGGCGCGGAGTGAGGCCGGTTTCGATCTCCTCCCGGATCGCCGCGAGCAGGTCGTTCATCTCCACCTCGCCCTGCGGCGCGGGGCCCGGATCGGCCATCAGCGACCATTCCTCGGCCTCGAGCGGCAGCTCGCGTCCCTGCCAGGCCAGCTTCCGGATCTTCACGGCCGCCTCGTAGAGAGCGAACTTGTACGCCCAGGTCGTGAACTGGCTCTCGCCGCGAAAGCTGTCCAGCTTGCTGAGGATCGCGACCATCGCATCGCCTGCGCTCTGCTCGGCCATGTCCTCCTGGTCGCCGCCCCGGATCTGCGACAGCGTCGCGCACCGCCTCCGGACCTCGAAGCGAGCCGCCCTGAGCAGAAGCTCGCGCAGCTCGGTGAGCGCCGCGTCCCGGTCGCGACTCTCCGGAGCGAGCCGCTCCAGCCACCTCCGTGACTCGGAGTCCATCCTGTCCACCACCTGGGTCGGTTCAGCCATGGCGATCGCCATGTCCATTTAGCGTCATCCGAGCCTCGATTCTTACCCCTCATCGGTCCGACGTAAGAACCGGCCCCCGGCCGACGCTCATCGGTTGACAGCTCAAAAAGGAGGCTTCATCGATGTCCAGCGTCACCACCATCAGATCCGAGGACCCCACAGGTAAGTCTGAGGCTGTGTCCAACGGGCACGCCGCCGCGGCGGAGGAGCGCCCTCTCGGGATCGCCGCGCATCAGGCGTTCTGGCTGCTTCGCATCGCCTTCACCGTCGCGCCGATCCTGTTCGGGCTCGACAAGTTCTTCAACTGGTCCGTCAACTGGCCGGACTACCTCGCCGGCTGGATCAACGACATCGCACCCGGCAGCGGGCAGGACTTCATGCACTTCGTGGGAGCGGTGGAGATCCTGGCGGGCCTCCTGGTCCTCCTGGCTCCACGCATCGGCTCCTTCGTGGTCGCCGCCTGGCTGGCGGGAATCGTCATCAACCTGCTGACGAAGAACCCGCCTCAGTACTACGACATCGCGCTGCGGGACTTCGGCCTGATGCTCGGCGCCCTCACTCTCGGACGCCTCTCCCTGGCCGTCGTGCCCGCCCGCAAGTCAGGGGTTCTGCCACCAAGGCCCTGGTAGGGAGCTCGCCTCCCGCGGAACCGGGAGACTTCCGTGCCGATGGCGCGGAAGAAGAAGATCGTCGGCGCACACGTCTCGCCCGGCAAGCCCCTGAAGGAGGCCGAGGCGATCGGCGCGGACTGCGTCCAGATCTTCCTCTCCGACCCGCAGGGCTGGAAGAAGCCGCCGCCGCGCAAGGACGCCGAGGAGCTGCGCGCGTCGAAGGCGCCGCTCTACGTCCACGCGCCCTATCTGATCAACGTCTGCTCCCCGCGCAACAACGTCCGCTACGGATCGCGCAAGATCCTCCAGCAGACCTGCGACGCGGCGGCGGAGGTCGGGGCGGCCGCGGTCATCGTGCACGGTGGTCACGCCGACGACGACGTCAGCGAGGGCGTCGGCCGCTGGGTGCGCACGCTCGAAATGCTCACCTCCGAGGTGCCGGTCTACCTGGAGAACACTGCGGGCGGGAAGAACGCGGTCGCTCGCACCTTCGATGCCCTGGCCAAGCTCTGGGACGGGATCTCCGGCACCGAGACCGACTGCGAGATCGGCTTCTGCTTCGACACCTGCCACGCGCACGCCGCGGGCGAGGATCTCTCCGACGCGGTCGAGCGGGTGCTCGCGATCGTCGGGAAGATCGACCTGCTCCACGCGAATGACTCCCGGGACCCCGCCGGGACCGGCGCCGATCGCCACGCCAACCTCGGCAAGGGCGAGATCGGCGCGGACGTGCTCAGGGCGATGATCAAGGCGGCGGGACCGCCGGTCGTGGTCGAGACGCCCGGCGGCAGGCGCGAGATGCGCGCGGACGTCGAGTTCGTCCGCAAGGCCCTGGGCTAGGCCGTCGCGGTCCGCGCCACGGGCTCGCGAACAAACTCGACCGTCAGGCAGATCCAGAGCGGGACCACCAGGGCGACGAGCTGGCCGAGCGCGGAGGTCGTGGTGCCGAGCGGGATGGTGGCCAGCGCGAGCGCCAGAGCCACCGCCCGCCAGCGCTTGAACGGGAGCCCCAGCACCAGCCGGAACCACGCGTGGCCGGCGAGGTAGAGGGCGGTCCCGCCACCCAGCTCGAGCGCGCGGGCGAAGCTGAGGGAGTCGAAGGCATGCCCGATCGCGCGCTCGAGGCCCGCGGCGATGCAGACGATCCCCAACAGCATCACCAGGTGCGCCCAGTAGTAGGCAACGTTCGTGTCGAAGAACTCGCGCCGGGTCGGGGTCATGCGCCGCAGCGCGCCCTCGGCCTCGGCGTCGTCCCCGCCGAAGTACACCCACCAGAGCTCGGTGCTCAGTGTGAGGCCCAGGGTCGCGACCGCCAGCATCTGCCAGCTGATGTGGGTGTGCGAGGCGCCGATCCCGACCGCGACCACCGACTCGCCGAGGGCGACCATCATGACGAGGCCGTGCCGCTCGACGAAATGGCCGGGCCGGATCCAGCCGGCATCCTCCGGCACCATCGCCGGGACGACCACGAAGAGCGTGACCGCGAGGCCCCAGAGCACGTACTCGGTAGCGCCGCCGATGATCGCCCCGACCAGGATCAGAGCCCCGGCGACCAGGTTCATTCGCGCGAAGCTCCAGACACCGGCAACTGTCCAGCTCGCCGACTGCATGTAGAGGACGGTGTGGACGCCGATCACCACCAGGTAGGCGCAGGCGAAGATGACCCCGTTCTCGCTGAAGGCCGTCGGGATCGTCAGTGCGATCGCGAAGAAGGCCACCATCCCGCCGAGCAACGGCAGGCCGAGGGCGGCCCGATCCGGGGGGACCGCGTTGGTGAGCCACGCGAACGCGCCGTACATCCACCAGATCGCCGTCAGCATCAGAACGACCTGCGCGAGCGCCTCGCCGTTCGGGTGATGGACCAGGACGGCGGTCAGCTGCGTGATGGTGAAGACGAAGACGAGGTCGAAGAAGAGCTCGACGGATGAGACCCGAAGCTCCCCCTCCCCCTCTGACCGAACAATCCGTTCGCTGTCCCCCATGCCGTCGCTCATTGGGGGCATTCTCGTTACCAACTCGGTCATCTCACCGACCTGCTCTGTCCGTGACGCTCTCTAATTTCAGTGGCCTGATGAGCGAGACCCTTTTCGAGAACGGCAACTCACCGGAACCGCCCGGGGCGGCCCCGGCCCGCCTCCTGCGCGAGATGTCGGATGGCGAGCAGGTCACCGGCGCCTTCGTCGTGCGCGAGCGCGAGCGCCGGCAGAAGCGGAACGGCGAGGACTTCCTCCGAGTGGTGCTGGCCGACAAGACCGGCACGGTTCCCGCGATCGCCTGGGACGGGGTCGCCGAGTGCTTCGAGCTCTGCGCGCCGGGCTCGATCGTGATGGTCCGGGGCAGCTTCGCGATCCATCCCCAGTTCGGGCGCCAGATCAAGCTCGTCGCCGTCCGCGCGGCGGGCCCGGGCGAGTACGACGCCGAACAGCTGGCAGAGGGGCCACCGCGGTCGGTCGAGCTGCTCGAGGCCGACCTGCGCGAGCTGATCGGCACCGTCCAGAGCCCCTCGCTCCGCGAGCTGCTCGACCGCTTCTTCGGCGCCGGGACCGAGTCGTGGGCGCGGTTCCGCGAGGCGCCGGCCGCCAAGCACTACCACCAGGCCTACGCGGGCGGCCTGCTCGAGCACACCCTCTCGGTCGCCCAGGCCGTCAGCGCCGCCGCCAACTTCTTTCCCGGCATCGACCGGGAGATCGCGGTGACCGGAGCGATGCTGCACGACATCGGCAAGACCGAGGCCTACAACGACGACCCACTGGCGATCGAGCTGACCGACGCGGGCCGCCTCGAGGGAGAGATACCGCGCGGCTACTACAAGGTGCGCCGCGAGATCGAGGACATCGAGGACTTCGATCCGGCGCTCGCCCAGGCGATCCTCCACATCATCCTCTCGCACCACGGCCAGCTCGAGCATGGCTCCCCGGTCGTCCCCGCCACCCGTGAGGCGACCCTGGTGCATTCGATCGACAACCTGGGCGGCAAACTCGGGAGCTTCGACCGCCTCGAGAAGGAGCTCGCCGACGGCGAGAGCTGGTCCCGCTTCGACCGCGGCATCGATGGCTCGGCCTTCTTCGGCTCGCGCGCGGCGTAGAAGGGCAGCGGCCCTATAGCGTCCGCTCCGGTGGAGATCGAGACCGGCAAGGCGCTGCGTCAGACCATGGCGACCCCGATCGCCCTGATCGCGCTTGTGATCTTCGCCGGCGCGGCCGGCATCGCGGGGGCGGTGGCGGTCGGAGCAGCCGTCGGCGCCGGCGCGGCTGCCGCCGCTGCTCTCATCTGGTTCCTGACGGTGCTCGGGATCGCCTACCGCCGCGCCCACAACGCCTTCTACACGGCCTACGCCCAGCAGCGGGGCCTTACCTGGGAGCACCACTCGATCGCGCCGGCGTCCACCCCGCTTCTTCGCCGCGGCGACACCCGCCGCGTCGACGAGAGCTTCATGGGGACCCTGCCGGGAGGCCTCAACGGCGAGCTCGCGCTCTACAGCTACGAGGAGAGAAGCTCGGGCGGCTCTGGCAGTCAGGCGAAGGAGATCCACCACTTCACCATCGTCGTCAGCGATCTGCCGGGAATGGAGGCCAGGCTTCCGGGCCTGTTCGTCCAGCGCCGGTCTGGCTTCCGGTTCCTGGACGGAGCGGAGGACGTCTTCCGCTCCACGGAGCGGGTCAGGCTGGAGAGCGAGGCGCTCGACCGAAAGTGCGAGATCTTCGCCGACCGGCGCTGCGACGCGAACTGGCTTCGTCAGCTCTTCGATCCGAGCTTCGTCGACTTCCTGGCGGAGGGGGCGCCCGAGGGCTTTGCCTTCGAGGTGGAGAACGGGACGCTGTGCGTCAACGTCAATCGCTACCGGGGGAAGGCCGAGGAGCTCGACGGGCTCTGCAACGCGGCGTCGAGCGTCGCGAAGCGGATCATCGACGAAGCGAACGAGTAGCTGGACGCCCGCCTACGGCGCGAAGCGCTGGGTGCAGTGCTCCAGCCGGTTCACGTTCTGGTGAGCCTTCTGGATGCAGCGCTGCAGCCTGTTGAGCTGGTTCAGGTCGGACTGGTGGGACCCGCCGCCGCTCGAGTTCACGTTGTGCCGGAGCTGCTGCTGGGCGAGCGTGGCCTGCTTCTCGGCCTGCTGGATGGGCTTCGAGAACGAGTCGATCGCGTTGTTCGCGGTGTCGGTCGCCGGCTTGATGGCGAAGAAGTAGACCGCCGCCAGGATGCCCACCGTGACGAGCAGGCCCGCGAGGCGCAGGCCGATGTTCCCCAGGAAGTCGATCGGCGGAATCTATCGGCGCGGGCGCCATCCATCCTCCGTAGTTGGCCGTATTACGCAGGACACCAACGAGAAGGGATGACTCGATGTTGAGCAGAACCGGCAGGTGGATCGTGGCGGGCATCGCAGCGCTGGCACTCTCAATCGGAGGCGCCGGACTCGCGTTCGCGGGGCATCACCACCACCATCACCACCACGGCATTCCGCAGCACAACGGCGGCGATCACGACGCCGACAACAACGGCGGACCCAGCGACGGCGACGGCAGCATCTAGCCGCCGCCGGCCACTCCTGGCACTTGTCGCCGCGCTCGCGTTGACGAGCGCGGCGGCACTTGCCGCCTGCGGCTCCTCGGGCGGGGGCGAAGAAGTCACGGGCCCATCCGCGCCCACCGAGCCCGGCGCCTTCGCCTGGCTTCACCCAGAGGCCCCGCCGTCCGGATGGAGGACCGAGGCCCTGCCGTCGGGGCGGGCGACCCTCGCGTATCCGACCGGCTGGCATCTGACGAGGACCGACCCGGGCACGGTGACGGCGGCCCGCACCGAGCACGGCGAGATCCGCGGCTATCTGAACATCACCCCGCAGCAGGGAGAGGAGACGCTCGCGAACTGGGCGAGCTTCAGGCCCGCCCACAATCGCGATGAGGGCGACAGCGACCTCGTCCCGATCGCCGCGGCGACGAACCTTCGCTTCAGCGGCGGCCGGGGCTCGTGCGTGAAGGACCGCTACGCGACGGCGTCGGCGCACCACTACGTGGAGATCGCCTGCATCGTGCGAGGGCCGGCCGCGACGACGGTGATCGTCGGAGCCGCTCCCCCCGCGCTCTGGAGCCGATTCTCGCCCATGATCGAGCGGGCCATCTCGAGCTTCCAGCCGGCCTAGACGCCCGCGCAAATTGCGCAAATCGTTTTCTGATCCGTGATCCCCGCGGATTGGAGGCCAGGGTCCCGGGTCTATGCTGCTTCGCGAATGGCCAAGGACACCGAGAAGCTGATCCGCCAGCTCTCGCTGATCTCCTATCTCATGGCTCAGGGCAGGCCGACCTCGGCGCTCGAGATCAAGCGTGAGGTGGAGGGATACAGCGACATGAACGACGACGCCTTCGCGCGCCGCTTCTACGCCGACCGCGCCGAACTCGAGAGCCTCGGCATCACGCTGCAGGTCGAGAAGCCCGGCGAGAGCCTCCAGGGCTACGAGTCCGAGCTCTACTCCCTTCCTCCGGAGAACTACTACCTGCCGGAGGTCCAGTTCGGCGACGACGAGCTGGCCGCGCTCCAGACCGCCCTGCAGCTGCTCGACGGAGAGTTCGCCTACGCCGAGCCGCTGCGGCTCGCGCTGCAGCAGGTCTCCTGGGGCCGCCCGAGCCCACTGACGGCGCCCGAGCAGTCCTCGGTCGAGGTGCGGATGACGGCCAAGGCCGACGGCGCGGAGGTCTCGCAGCGCCTCTCGAAGATCGAGACCGCCATCTCGCGCCGCAAGACGATCGAGTTCACCTACTACACGATCGAGCGCGACTCCGAGGAGAAGCGGAAGGTGGACCCCTACCACCTGGTCTATCGCGGCGGGCAGTTCTACCTGATCGGCCGCTCCCACGAGCGGGATGCGATCCGCGTCTTTCGCCTCTCCCGTATCCGGGGCAAGGTCTCCTACGCGTCAAAGGCCGAGCACGACTTCTCGCCCCCCGAGGACTTCGAGCGCCGCGACTACGCCCGCAGGGCGGAGTGGCAGCTCGGCGAGATCCAGGGGACGGCGAAGATCTTCCTCAAGGAGCGGGTCGCCTGGCTGGCCGAGCGCGACTTCGGAGCCTACGGCGAGTTCCGCAACCCGGGCCGCGGCGACGGGTCGCCCGGCAAGGGCCGCATCTTCGAGACGGAGTACGCCTCGAGTCGCCAGATGGTCGCCTGGGTGCTGCACTGGCGCCAGAACGCGACCGTCCTCGATCCTCCGGAGCTGGCCGAGGAGGTCGCCGAGCGCCTGGACCTGCTCTCCGAGCGCCACAGCGACGACTTCGAACCGGCCGCCACGGTGCGGACCGTCCCCCCGGCGCCGCGCACCGGCCGCTCCAACGGCCGCTCGGACTCCTCGATCCGGCCGGAGCGCTTCGCCCGCCTGGTGACGCTGGCGGGGATGCTGATCGAGTCCGCCAAGGGAGACGCGCGGCTCTCGACGGCCGACGTCGTGGACCGCCTGCACGTCAGCGAGGAGGAGCTCCGCGACGACATCGACCTGCTCAACGTCGTCAACTTCGGCGGCGGGACCTACGTCCTCTACGCCGAGCTGCAGGGCGACGAGATCGAGGTCGACGCCGAGCCCTACGGCGACAATTTCGCGAAGCCCGCGCGGCTGCTGCCGCTTGAGGCCAAGGCCCTGGTCGCGGCGATCGACCTCTTCGGCGACCACCTGCCCCAGAGCGGGCTCGCGAGCGCGCGCAAGAAGATCGTCGCGGCGCTCGGGCACGATCCCTCCGAGGAGGGCCTCGAGATCGCGGCGTCGGGCGGGGACGACTCGGACGTCGCGCGCAAGGTGAACAAGGCGATCGAGGGACAGCGGGTCCTCTCCATCCACTACTACAAGGAGAACGAGGACGAGTTCACCACGCGCGAGATCGAGCCCTACCGCCTCGCCAACGGCCCGGAGGGCTGGTACGTCGCCTCCTACGACCGCCGCCGCGAGGATGTCCGCCACTTCCGGCTCGACCGGATCAAGGAGGCGGAGGTCCTGCGGGAGCGCTTCGAGCCGCGACCAGAGGTCGAGGACATCGCCGCGCTCGAGGGCGGCTGGCTCTCCGGCGAGCACGTCCCGGCCGCAGACGTGGCCCGTGTCTGGGTCTCACCCGAGCGAGCCCGCTGGGCCCGCGAGGAGCACGCGGTCGTCGAGGAGCTCGCCGACGATGCCGTCGTGATCGAGGTCCCCTTCGGTTCGACCGACTGGCTGCTGCGCGAGATCCTCAAGGGCGCCGGCGAGTTCGTAATCCTCGAGCCGGAGTCGACGCGCGAGGCGATCGCCCACGAGCTCCGGGTGGACGCTGGCGCCACGCTGAAGGCTGCGTAGGTCTAGGACCCGCGCCGCGGGGTAAGGAGCCGATCATGTGCGTCGACTTCGACTCCCGGCCCCCCGACCTTCCGGCCGAGCTGATCGGCCCGCCCATCGCGGGTGGAGCGGCGGCCGAGGTCCTCGAGCTCACCTCGCAGGACGGGACACCGTTCTCGGCCGCCCTCGCCCCCTCATCGGATGACGGGGGCAGCGGCGTCGTGATCCTTCCTGACGTCCGCGGCCTCTATCCGTTCTACATCGAGCTCGCGGAGCGCTTCGCCGAGGCCGGGCACCATGCCATCGCGCTCGACTACTACGGGCGGACGGCCGGGCTCGGACCCCGAGACGACGAGTTCGAGTACATGCCGCACCGCGAGCAGGTGAAGCTCGAGCAGGCGACCGAGGACATCCAGGCCGCGATCGCCACGCTCCGCGACCGGACGGGCGCCGACGAGCTGGCCTCGGTCGGGTTCTGCTTCGGCGGCAGCCTCTCGTTCGTCGGGGCCGCCAACGCCGACCTGGGCCTGGCCCGGGCCGTCGGCCTGTACGGCGTCCTGGACCCCTCGCGCTTCGACGGCAGGGGGCCGCTCGCCCAGGCCCGCGATACGCGGATTCCCGTGCTCGGACTGTTCGGTGGCGCGGATCAGGCTATTCCCGTCGAGCAGGTCCAGGAATACGACGACGCCCTCGGCGAGGCCGGGGTCGAGCACGAGATTCACGTCTACTCGGGTGCCCCGCACTCCTTCTTCGACAAGAAGCAGGACGAGTTCGCGGAGGAGTCCCAGGACGCCTGGCGGCGGATCCTGGCGTTCCTGCCCTGAGCTCAGCCCTGGGGCGGTGCGCCCTGCGCGTAGCGGTGATGGATCGCGAGCGCGTTGCCGTCCGGGTCGGTGAAGATCGCCTGCTTGCAGACCCCGCTGTCGATCACGTCAGTGACGAACTCGACGCCGCGTGACTCAAGCTCTGCCTTGGCGGAGTCAAAGTCGTCGACGTGGAACTCGAGCGGCGTCGTGTTGGGACTGAAGTCGATGTTGAACGCATCGACCTGCATGAGCGCGATCGTCACGGTCCCGGTCTCGAACTCGCCGGCGGGCATCTCGCCCCACTGCTTCCCGAACGGCAGGCCGAGGGTCTCTCCGTAGAACTTCCGGGCGGCCTCCCAGTCCTTGGTCGGGAAGGCGATGAAGTCGACGCCGTTGAGCAGTTGTCCGTTCGTTGCCATGTCCTCACCTTCTCAGATTTCTACGGTCGCCCGGCGTGCGGCGCGGGCGCCTCGGCGGCCAGCACCTGGCCTGTCCGCGGTCCCTCGCCGACCGCCTCGGGTCCGTTCCACTTCTGGGCCAGCATGAAGAGCGTGCTGCCGCTTGAACCCCCGAGCATGCAGGCAAAGCAGCCCCGGTCGAGCTCGATCGTCGCGAGAACCTCGCCGCCCTCGGCGACGCGCACGCAACGCCGGTTGGGAACGTCCGCGTACCAGACCGCCCCGGACGCGTCGAGGCAGATGCCGTCCGGGACGCCGTCGCCGAGATCGGCCCAGGTTCTCCGACCGGACAGCGAACCGTCCGCGGCGATGTCGAAAGCGGCCAGCTCCTTCCCATAGGAGTCGGCGACGATCAGGGTCGTGTCGTCCGGGGTGACCGCCATCCCGTTCGGGAAGGCGATCCCTTCGGCGACCCGCTCTGCGGAGCCGTCTTGGCGCAGCACGGCGACGCCGCCCGGAGCGAACTCGCCGCCGCCCATCATGTCGAAGCCGGGCCCATTGACGTAGGCATTGCCGCGGCCGTCGACGACCAATTCGTTCCAGCCGTACTCGGTCAGCTCTCCCAGTTCGGCATGGGTCGAGAGCGATCCATCGGGCTCGAGGCGGAGCAGGTTCCGCCCAGCCGTAACCAGCATCGGACCGTCCGGCAGCCAGTCGATCGAAAATGGGAAAGCCTCGACTCGGGCGACGACCTCACTGCCGCCAGCCGGGTCGAGGGCGATCACCTCCTGCGCGACCCAGTCCGAGAACCAGAGGCGCCCGTCGTGCCAGCGCGGCGACTCGCCGAGCCCGATGCCCTCCATCAGCGTCCTCACTACGAGCCTCCGCTTGCCGCCTGCGAGTAGCGCAGCGAGCCGGGGGTGTCGAGCAGCTCTCCAGTCTCGAGCAGCGTCTTCAGGCCGGAGAGGATCATCGGCCAGCCGCCATAGAGCTCGCCGCTGGCGTCGATCGGGAGCTGGTCGTGGATCACGGTCAGCTGGCAGGAGTCGGCGACCTTGCGGATCTCCCAGGTCACGCGAGTAGGTCCGACCGCCTTCACCTCGTCGCTCCACAGCGCGGTCATGGTCTGCACCAGCCTGTTGGGCGGGTCGACCTCGACGTTCTCGCCCTCGGCGATGTCGATCACGCCCGGGACGGCGGAGCTGTAGGTGGAGCCCTGCGTCCAGTCGGAGGTGGTGGCGACCCCGAAGCTGTACTTCGCGCGCATCTCGGGATCGGTGATCGCCTCCCAGAGGCGCTCGGGGGTGGTCTTGATGTAGATCTCGAACACGGCGGTCCCGGTGCTCCTGTCGGAGTCCGGCACCAGCACGATCTGATGGGGAACCTCGTATTCCTCAGGCAACGTCTTCCTCCTCGAGTTCTCGTTTGAGGCCCGTGAGTCCGGAGACCCAGGGCTCGGCGTACTTGCTGACCCAGCGCTCGTAGACGAGCCGGATCGGGACGGGGTTCAGGAAGTGGAGCTTCTGGCGGCCGCGCCTGCGCGTGACCACCAGGTTCGCCTCCTCAAGCACCCTCAGGTGCTTCATCACGCCGAAGCGCGTCATCGGCAGGCGCTCCTCGAGCGCGCTCAGCGACTGGCCGTCCCGGGCGAACAGTTCGTCGAGCAGCTGCCTCCGGGTCGGGTCCGCAAGCGCCTTGAACACCTCGTCCATGGCCTGAGTATATGTGACCTTTTGGTCACCTGTCAAGAGCAGTCAGAATCCAGGGCATGGCTCTCGACGTCCAGCGCCTCACCGCCCCCAACCCCAGCCCGATGACCCTCGAGGGCACCAACACTTACGTGGTGGGCAGGGATCCGGCGGTCGTGATCGACCCGGGGCCCGAGGATCGCGGCCACATCCAGGCGATCCGCGAGGTGGCCGACGGGCGCGGCGGCATCGGGACGGTGCTGCTCACTCACGACGACGCCGACCACCTGGCCGGGGTCAACCTGCTCGGGGTCGAGCCCGCGCGCCCGGCGGACGGCGAGACGGTGGCCGGGCTCATGGTCGTCGCCACGCCCGGGCATGCGGCCGAGCACCTCTGCTTCCTCCTCTCCGACGGCGAGCGGGGGTCCGCCTGCTTCTGTGGTGACTTGATCCTCGGCCAGGGCTCGACGATCGTCGGCCCGCGCCAGTTCGGCGGCTCGCTCTCCGACTACATGGAGTCGCTGCGCAAGCTCCAGCGGCTCGAGCTGACCGTCCTCTATCCGGGTCACGGCCCCGAGGTCCATGACCCCCAGGCCAAGATCGCCGAGTATCTCGCCCACCGGCAGGAGCGGGAGGATCGCCTCGTCGCGGCGCTCGACCGGGGCGAGCGCCGCCGGGCCGCGCTGCTCGCCGAGGTCTGGGACGACGTGCCCGAGCAGCTACGCCAGGCCGCGGCCATCGCGATGCAGGCCCATCTCGAGAAGCTCGAGGAAGAGGGCCGGCTGCCCGGCGATCTGAGCGACTGACCGCCGGGGCGTCACCCCTGGTATGAACCTCCCATGGGCATTGATCTGGGCAGGCTGCTGCGGGGCGGCGCCAAGGGGGTAGGAATCGGGAGCGCGCTCTTCGGCGCCACTGCCGCCGGCCTCTGGTGGCGGCTCTTCCGCCAGCCCCTGCCGCGGACCACGGGTGACATCGCGGTGCGAGGCCTGGAGGGCCCGGTCGAGATCGCGCGCGACCGGTGGGGAATGCCGACGGTCCGGGCGCAGTCGGCCGCCGACCTCTGGTTCGGCCAGGGCTTCTGCCACGGCCAGGACCGGCTCTGGCAGATCGACATCCAGCGCCGGATCTGCTCGGGCCGCGTCTCGGAGATCGCGGGGCGTGCCGGCCTTCCCGTCGACCGCCTGATGAGGACGCTGGGCCTGCGACGGGTCGCGCTTCGCGAGGAGGCCGAGCTCGACGCCGACCTGCGCTCGCTGCTCGATGCTTACTGCGCGGGCCTCAACGAGGCGGTCCGCGTGGCCCCCGCGCCCCCGCCCGAGCTTCAGCTCCTCCGCCTCGACTTCGAGCCCTGGCGGCCGGCGGACATGCTGGCCGGCGGCAAGCTCCTCTCCTTCGGGCTGTCGACCAACTGGGAGCGCGAGCTCCTGCGTGCCGACCTGGTTCGTGAGGTCGGCGAGGAGCGCGCCGCCAAGCTCGACCCGAGCTATCCGAAGGGCAATCCGGTAGTGCTCCGTCCGGGTCACGGCTTCGACGGCGACGGCCTCGGGCTCGCGGAGCAGATCGGCCGCGTCCGCGATCAGATCGGTCTGGCCGCCGCCGCGAGCGGCTCGAACAACTGGGCGGTGAGGCCGAGTCGCTCCGCGACCGGCGGCGCCCTGCTCGCGGGCGATCCGCACCTCCCCAGCGGCATGCCGGGCGTGTGGTACGAGGTCGGCCTCGAGCTCGACGGCCGCTGGTGCCGCGGCGCTTCTATCCCGGGCCTGCCCGGCATCTCCCTGGGCCAGAACAACGACGTCGCCTTCTCCTTCACCAACGTGATGGCCGATGTCGAGGACCTCTTCGTCGAGCGCATCGAGGACGAGAACTACGAGTTCAAGGGCGAGCAACGGCCGCTCGAGATCGTCGAGGAGCTGATCTCGGTCCGCGGCCAGGACCAGCCGGAGCTCCACGAGGTGCGCATCACCCACCACGGGCCGATCGTCAACCAGGCCCTGGGCGCGGACGACCAGCAGCCGCTGGCATTGCGCTGGGCGGCGCTCGACGAGCCCTCGATCTCGCACGCGCACATCGGCGTGCTCGAGCCGACCAGCGGGCCGGAGCTGGTCGAGATGCTCCGCGACGTGACCATGCCAGTCTCGAACCTCGTCTGGGCCGACCGCCACGGGTCGATCGGCTACAAGATGATGGGGCGCGTCCCGAAGCGGAACGGGGACTGCCCGGACCTACCGAAGCCAGGCTGGACGGGTGAGTTCGAGTGGGACGGCTGGATCCCGTACGACGAGATGCCCGAGCTGGTCGACCCCGAGGAGGGGTTCATCGTCACGGCCAACAACCGGGTGGTCGACGACTCCTATCCGCACCACATCACGAGCGACTGGCTCGACGGCTATCGCGCCGCGCGGATCGAGCAGCTCCTGCGCGAAACCGAGGAGCACGACCTCGACACCTTCCGCAGGATGCAGACCGACCTCTATTCGATCCCCGGCGACGAGGTCGTCCACAGGCTGGCGCGCCTGCAGCCGAGGAGCCAGCGCGAGGTGCGGGCGATCGAGCGCCTGAAGAGCTGGGACCGCACCCTCAGCCCGGGGACGGTGGCCGGGACGATCTACCAGGCCTTCCTGCTGCGGCTGGCTCGCGAGTTCACGCGGGCGGCGATCGGCGATCGCGACCTCGCCGACCGCTATCTGGACCGCGCGGACAACGGCTTCATCGCCCACGTCACTTCTCCCTGGCGCTGGCACTCCCACCTGCTGGCCCTCTGGGAGGAGGGCGACGAGGAGCTGGTCGGAGGCTCCTGGGACGAGCTCGCCCTCGACGCGCTGCGAGGGGCGCTGGACGACCTCGAGGACCGCTTCGGCCCGGACCCGGAGGGCTGGCAATGGGGCCACGTTCACGCGCTGCATTTCCCGCACGCGCTGGGCGGGGCGCATCCGGTCGCCGAGCGGATCTTCAACCGCACCCTGCACCCCGGAGGCGGGCAGGAGACCGTCGCGCAGATCGCCTACGACCCGAACGACCCCTACCACGCGATCTGGGCCCCGAGCTGGCGGATGCTCGCCGATCCGGCCGCGCCGGAGCGCTCCCAGTGGCAGTCGTTCACCGGCCAGTCGGGGCACGCCTGGAGTCGGCACTACGACGACCTGCAGCCGCGCTGGGAGGTGGGCGCCACCCAGGCGATGGCCGGCGAGGGCCCGTTCGAGAATCTGGTCCTCTCACCGGAGTTCTGATGCCCTCCCGGCGGGACCAGATCAAGCTCACCGACGAGGAGCTGGCGGAGCTTCTCGAGTCCGAGCGCATCGTGGTCGTCTCCAGCAACGGCCCGCGCGGCTGGCCTCACTCGATGCCGCTCTGGTACGTGCCGCGCGACGGCGAGATCTGGATCTGGACCTACGCCAAGTCCCAGAAGGTGAAGAACCTCGAGCGCGACCCGCGCGCGACCCTGCTGATCGAGACCGGTGTCGAGTACGGCGAGCTGCACGGGGTGCAGATCGAGGCCGAGGCCGAGCTGATCCGCGACGTCGACCGGATCGTCGACTTCGCCAAGGCCCTCACTGTTCGCTACTCCGAGGGGATCGAGTCAGTCGAGGGCGACGCCGCGGCGGCGCTGCAGGCCCAGGCCCCGAAGCGCGTCGCGATCCACTTCCACCCGAAGCGGGTGGCCACCTGGGATCACCGCAAGCTCGGCGGCGTCTACTAGATCGAGCTCAGCAGGGCAGGCCGCGCAGCTTCCTGCGGATCTTCTTCTTGGCCTGCTTCGACTTGGCCTTCTTCAGCTTCTTCTTCAACTTGGCGCGCAGGCTGGTGTCGCACGGCGGGGCGGTCGAGCCCGGGGGCGTCGACGACAAAGGCGGCGAGCCGGGCGGCTGGAACTCGAATGCCCCGGAGGAGTATCACCGCGCTGCAACGGGGGGACAACCTCAGTTCTCGGGGCGCCGCTAGCCTCTCCGCGCATGGAAGATCTGAAGGGACTGATCCTCTCCGGGGGCGCGGGAACCCGCCTGCGTCCGATCACTCACACCTCGGCCAAGCAGCTCGTGCCGGTGGCCAACAAGCCCGTGCTCTTCTACGGAATCGAGGCCCTGGTCGAGGCGGGGATCACCGAGATCGGCATCATCATCGCGCCCGAAACCGGCGAGGAGATCAAGCAGGCGGCCGGCGACGGCTCGCAGTTCGGCGCGGCGATCACCTACATCGAGCAGGAGGAGCCCCTCGGGCTCGCCCACGCGCTGCTCACCGCCGAGGAGTTCCTGGGACAGAGCCCGTTCGTGATGTACCTGGGCGACAACCTGCTCCGGGACGGCATCGTCGAGCTCGCGGAGACCTTCCGCCGCTCCGAGCCGGACGCGCTGATCCTCCTGACCCGCGTTGAGGACCCGTCGTCCTACGGCGTCGCCGAGCTCGACGGTGACCGGGTCGTGAAGCTCGTCGAGAAGCCCAAGGACCCGCCGAGCGACCTCGCCCTGGTCGGGGTCTACATGTTCGGCCCCTCGATCTTCGAGGCAGCGCACGCGATCAAGCCCTCCGCGCGAGGCGAGCTCGAGATCACCGATGCGATCGACAGGCTGATCGAGTCCGATCGCCGCGTCGAGCCCCACATCGTCAAGGGCTGGTGGAAGGACACAGGGAAGCTCGAGGACATGCTCGAGGCCAACCGCCTGGTGCTGGAGGACATCGAGCAGCGCATCGACGGGGAGCTGGATGACGCCTCCCGGGTCGAGGGACGGGTCGTGATCGAGAAGGGGGCGAAGCTCGAGCGAACGGTCGTGCGCGGCCCCGCGATCATCGGCGCCGGAGCCCAGATCTCCGACAGCTACATCGGGCCCTACACGGCGATCGACCGCGACGTCCTGATCACCGGCTCAGAGGTGGAGCACTCGATCGTCCTGTCCGGATCGAGCATCAGGGACCTGCACGCCCGCATGGAGGCGAGCCTGCTCGGGAAGAACGTCAGCGTCAGCCGAAGCGAGGGGATGCCCAAGACCCTGCGCTTCCTGGTCGGGGACAACGCGGACATCTCGATCCCATGAAGATCGTCGTCACCGGAGCCGGAGGGATGCTCGGCCACGACGTCGCCCGCGTCGCCGCGGACATGCGCCACCAGGTCGTGGCGCTGACCCACGACGATCTCGACGTCACCGATCCCGCGCGTGTGGAGCGGCTGATCACCCGCGAGCGTCCCGGCGCAGTCATCAACTGCGCCGCCTGGACCAACGTTGATGGCGCCGAGGAGTCCGAGCACGACGCGTCGGTGGTCAACGCGCAGGGCGCGGGATTCGTCGCCGACGCCGCGGCGAAGGTCGGTGCGCAGGTCATCCTTCCCTCGACCGACTACGTCTTCAACGGCGAGGGCGGGCCCTACGGGGAGTCCGACGACCCCGACCCGATCAACGCCTACGGGCGGACCAAGCTGGCCGGAGAGCGGGCCACCGCCCTCGTCAACGGCCGCAGCTTCATCGTCCGCACCTCCTGGCTGTTCGGTCCGCACGGCGGCAACTTCGTCGAGACGATGCTGCGACTCGGCCAGGGCGGAGGGCCCGTCGTCGTCGTCCACGACCAGGTCGGCTGTCCGACCTACACGGGGCATCTCGCGGTCGGCCTGCTCCGGCTGGTGGACACCGGTGCCTACGGCATTCACCACATGGCGGGCAAGGGCAGCTGCTCCTGGTACGAGTTCGCCATGGAGATCTTCCGCCAGGCCGAGGTGGTCACCCGCGTGATGGCGACGACCACCGACATGATGGAGCGCCCCGCCAAGCGCCCGGCCAACTCGGTCCTGGAGAGCCGTCGCACCTCGCCGATCGAGCTGCCGCCCTGGCAGCGCGGCCTCTCCGACTACCTCGCCCGGCGCGGGCACACCGAGGAAGAGGAGGCGCCCAAGAAGCAGCGCTCGAGCTCCTCCCGCCGCCAGCCCATGCTCGACTGGACCAGCCGCGAGCGCGCGGAGCGCGAGGCCGATGGCGAGGAGATCACCGGGGAGAACGAGCTCCCCCTCGAGCACGTGGCCTGGGAGGACGGGTCCCACGACCCCGACGGAGACGACGAGGGGATGGACGCGGCATGAAGCTCCTCGTGACCGGCGGCGCCGGCTTCATCGGCTCGAACTACGTCCGGCTGCGGCTCGAGAGCCATCCCGAGGACTCGATCCTCGTTCTCGACAAGCTCACCTATGCCGGCCGCCGCGAGAACCTCGCGGGGCTCCCCGAAGACCGCTTCGAGCTCGTGGAGGCCGACATCGCGGACCGCGAGGCAGCCCGCGCCGCGGTCGAGGGCTGCGATGCGATCGTCAACTTCGCCGCCGAGACGCACGTCGACCGCTCGATCGAGGCGCCGGGCGAGTTCATCACCACGGACGTGTTCGGCACCTACGTCCTGCTCGAGGCCGCGCGGGACGCCGGCGTGCGGTACCTGCAGTTCTCGACCGACGAGGTCTATGGCGACTTCGACCTGGGCTCGGCCACGGAGGAGTCGCCCCTCTCCCCCTCCTCGCCCTACTCGGCCTCCAAGGCCGGCGGCGACCTGATGGTGGCTGCCTTCGCCCGCACCTACGGCGCCGAGGCTCTGATCATGCGCGCCTCGAACAACTACGGGCCGTACCAGTACCCGGAGAAGCTGATCCCGCTCTGCATCCTGAACGCCCTCGCCGGCGACCCGCTGCCCGTGTACGGCGACGGCATGCAGGTCCGCAACTGGCTCTTCGTCGAGGATTGCTGCTCCGCGGTGGACGCCGTGCTCGCCGGCGGAGAGCCGGGCAACGTCTACAACGTCGGCGGCCCCGACGAGCTTCCCAACATCGAGGTGATCAGGCGCATCCTGGCGCTCACGGATCGCGACGAGTCGCTGATCTCCTACGTCAAGGACCGCCCGGGGCACGACCGGCGCTACTCGCTGTCCTCGGCCCGCCTCGAGGCGCTCGGCTGGAAGGCAGCCGTCGGGTTCGACGAGGGCATCGAGCGGACCGTCCATTGGTACCGCGAGAACGAGGCCTGGTGGGCCCCGATTCGGTCCGGCGACTACCGCGAGTACTACGAGCGGCAGTACGGCAAGGCGCTGAAGTAGTCAGCACGTTTGGAGAAGCCGCCGGACCACGGGGCTTGCTAGAACGAGTCCGATGACTCGCCACCTGACCCGTCTCGCTGACATCGCCTATCGCCGTCGCGGCCTCATGGTCCTCTGCTGGATCGCCGCGATGATCGTGATCATCGGCGTGGGCTCCTCGCTGAAGGGGGAGTTCAACGCCGACTACAACACCCCCGGCTCGGAGTCGAAGGCGGCCAGCGACATCACCCAGCAGCGCTTCGACGGGTACTCCGGGCAGGAGATCTATGTCGTCTGGAAGGACCCGGCCGGGGTCCGCAGCCCGGCGGCCCAGCAGCGGATGAACGCCTTCTTCGCCCAGGCCGAGAAGGTCAACCACATCTCCGGCCATACGCAGATCCGCTTTTCTCAGAACGGGCAGTACGGCACGACGACGCTCCCGCTGACGGTCCCAGGGTGGGACGTGACGAAGGACCAGGGCACGCAGCTGATCGACGCCGCCCAGGCGAACGACGGCAACGGCCTCGAGATCAAGCTCGGAGGCGACCCGATCAACCGAGCCGAGTCTCAGGCCAGCCCGGAGGGGATCGGCTTCTTCGCCGCCGCAATCGTCCTGCTGATCGCGTTCGGCTCGGTGGTGGCCGCTGGACTGCCACTCGGGATCGCCCTCGTCGGGCTCGGCATCTCTTCAGCGGGCCTGATTCCCCTGCTCGCGAACGTCATCGACGTCCCCGACTGGACCACCGCCGTCTCGGGCCTGATCGGAATCGGCGTCGGCATCGACTATTCGCTGCTCGTCCTGACCCGGTTCCGCACGGCGATGCGGGAGGGCAAGGACCGCCACGACGCCGTCGTGGAGGCCGTCACCACGGCCGGTCGCAGCGTGATCATCGCCGGCTGCACGGTGGTGATCGCGGTGCTCGGTCTCTTCCTCACGGGCCTCTCCTACATGTACGGCGTGGCGATCTCGGCGGCGGTCGCCGTGCTCATCGTGATGCTCGCGTCGATCACCCTGCTGCCGGCCCTGCTCTCCTACCTCGGCCCCAGGGTCGACCGCCTGCGCATCCCATTCCTCGGGCGGGCGCTCCGGGACGACGACAGCACCAAGGAGTCCCCGGCGGCCCGCTGGAGCCACATGGTGCAGAGGCGTCCCTGGACCGCGGCGATCGTCGCGACCGCGATCCTGCTCGTCCTGGCGGCCCCCGCCCTGGGCATGCGGCTCGGATTTCCGGACGCCGGCAACGACCCTCCAGGCTCGATGACCCGTCAGGCATACGACCTGATCAGCGACGGCTTCGGCCCCGGCACCAACGGCCCGGTGATCGTCGCCGCCACCCTGCCGAGCCGCACCGACGCGGCGGTGATGGACAACCTGAGGACCAAGATCCAGTCCGACCCCGACGTCGCCTTCGTCGGCCCGACCCGGGTCAACTCCGCGGGTGACGCCGCCATCATCCCGGTGATCCCGAAGAGCTCGCCTCAGGCCAGCGAGACGACCGACCTGGTTCACCGGCTGCGGGACAACATCGTCCCGAGCGCGGTGGGCGGCTCCAGGATCGACGTCCAGGTCGGCGGGGTGACAGCGGCGCTCGAGGACCAGAGCCAGTTCATCAAGAACCGCATGCCGCTCTTCATCATCGGCGTGGTCGGCCTCTCCTTCCTGCTGCTCCTCGTCGCCTTCCACTCACCCTTCATCTCGCTGAAGGCCGGCGTGATGAACCTGCTGTCGGTGAGCGCGGCCTACGGCGTGATGACCCTGGCTTCGAACGGCGGCGGGCTCAGCAACCTGATCGGGATCGATCATGAGGTGCCGATCGCTCCCTTCATGCCCGTGATGATGTTCGCGATCCTCTTCGGCCTCTCGATGGACTACGAGGTCTTCCTGATCTCGCGGATCCGGGAGGAGTATCTGAAGGACGGCGACACCCGCAGGGCCGTCGCCGACGGCCTCGCGAAGACCGCCCGCGTGATCACCGCGGCCGCGGCGATCATGGTGGTCGTCTTCCTCGCCTTCCTGGCCTCCTCCGACACGTTCCTCAAGCTCTTCGGGATCGGCCTGGCCTCGGCGATCTTCCTCGATGCCACGGTCGTGCGGATGGTGCTGGTGCCGGCAGTGATGCAGCTGCTCGGCAAGCGGAACTGGTGGATCCCGGATTGGCTCGAGCGAATCCTGCCCCGGCTTGACGTGGAGCGGGTCGCGGTCGGGACGGCCGAGACCGCTCCTAGCCGGTAGACCCGCGCGTCGCGCCCAGTCGCTGCCGAAGGGTGCCCCCGGCCCGCCCGGTAAGGTCGGTAGGTTCGGCATGAGTACGTCCGCGACCCCAAAGTCACCCCTGGAGCTCTTCTCCGAGCCCGTTCGGAGGTGGTTCGAGGCATCGTTCGAGGGCCCCACGCCCGCGCAGGCGGCGGGCTGGCCCGCGATCGCCTCGGGCGCGCACACGCTGATCTGCGCCCCCACCGGCTCGGGCAAGACCCTCGCCTCGTTCCTGTGGGGGATCGACCGCCTGGCGCGTGAGCCCGAGCGCCTCGGCTCGGGCGTGCGGATCGTCTACGTCTCGCCGCTCAAGGCCCTCTCCTACGACATCGAGCGCAACCTGCGGGCGCCGCTGCAGGGGATCGGCGCGCCGGTCTCGGTGGCGCTGCGCACCGGCGACACGCCGCAGACCGAGCGGCGGAGGATGCGCCGCGAGCCGCCGGACATCCTGATCACCACGCCCGAGTCGCTCTATCTGATGATCAGCTCGGGGGCACGGGAGATCCTCGGCGGGGTCGAGGCCGTGATCGTCGACGAGATCCACGCAGTCGCTCCCTCGAAGCGCGGCTCGCATCTCGCCCTCACGCTGGAGAGGCTCGACCACCTCGGCGAGAACCCGGTCCAGCGCATCGGGCTCTCGGCCACCCAGCGCCCCCTGGAGCGGATCGGCCAGTTCCTGGTCGGCGACGGGCGCGAGTGCGAGATCGTCGACGCCTCGGAGCCCAAGCAGCTCGACCTCGAGATCGTCGTCCCGGTCGAGGACATGATGGAGCCGAGCCCTCTGTCCAACAAGCGCCGCGACGGCGCCGACACCGGGAAGACTCCCCACCCCGATCTGAAGCACTCCCCCGAGCGCATCGACCCCGGCCCGATCGAGGCCTCGCTCGACCCGGCCACCAACACCCGCTCGATCTGGCCTGCGATCTACCCCGAGCTGCTCCGGCTGGTGCGGGAGCACAGCTCGACCATCGTCTTCGTCAACAACCGGCGGGCCGCCGAGCGGATCGCCAAGCGCCTCAACGAGATGCACAACGACGAGCTGGAGGAGGAGCTGCCCGCCACCGAGCACGCGGGGAACACTAAGAATGGAGACAAGGCGCCTCCCGAGATCGCCCGCGCCCACCACGGCTCCCTCTCCCACGAGGAGCGTGCGCTCGTCGAGGAGCTGCTCAAGTCCGGCGAGCTCCCCTGCCTGGTCGCCACCTCCTCGCTCGAGCTCGGCATCGACATGGGCGCCGTCGACCTGGTCATCCAGGTCGAGTCGCCGAAGTCGGTCACCCGCGGCCTGCAGCGCGTCGGGCGCGCCGGCCACACCCTCGGCGAGGTCTCCAAGGGCCGCATCTTCCCCAAGTTCCGCGCCGACCTGCTCGAGTGCGCCGTGGTCGCCCGCCGGATGCGCTCCGGCGAGATCGAGGAGACCGTCATCCCCCAGAACCCCCTCGACGTGCTCGCCCAGCACCTGGTCTCGATGGCCGCGCTCGACGAGTGGAAGATCGACGAGGTGGAGCAGCTCGTCCGCTCAGCCCAGCCCTTCGCCGAGCTCTCCCGAGAGCAGCTCGAGAACGTGCTCGACATGCTCGACGGGCGCTACCCCTCGGAGCGGTTCGCCGAGCTGCGCCCGCGGATCGTCTGGGACCGCACCAAGGGCACGATGCGCGGGCGGCCCGGCGCGCGCCAGCTCGCCGTTGCCAACGCCGGGACGATCCCCGACCGCGGCCTCTACGGCGTCCACCTGCCCGACGGACGGCGCGTGGGCGAGCTCGACGAGGAGATGGTCTACGAGGCGCGCCCCGGCCAGACCTTCCTGCTCGGCGCGAGCACCTGGCGGATCGAGGAGATCACCCGCGACCGGGTGATCGTCACCCCCGCGCCCGGCACTCCCGGCGCGGTGCCGTTCTGGCGTGGCGACGGCATCGGCCGCCCGGCGGAGCTCGGGCGGGCGATCGGCGAGTTCGCGCGCGAGGCGGTCAACGCCGACCCAGAGGTTTTGGCGAATCAGAACGACCTCGACAAGCTAGCCGCCCAGAACCTCGTCAACTACCTGACCGAGCAGCAGGCGGCCACCCGGGTGGTCCCCTCGGACGAGGCGATCGTGATCGAGCGCTTCCGCGACGAGATCGGGGACTGGCGGCTCTGCGTCCTCTCGCCCTTCGGCGGCCGCGTGCACGCCGCGTGGGGACTGGCTCTATCGGCCAAGATCCGCGACGAGCAGGACCTCGAGGCCGACGCGATCTGGTCCGACGACGGGATCGTCATCCACCTGCCCGACGCCGACGAGCCACCGCCCGGCGACCTGGTGATGATCGAGCCCGAGGAGCTCGAGGACCTGGTGATCCGCGAGCTCTCAGGCTCGGCGCTCTTCGGCGCGCGCTTCCGCGAGAACGCCGCCCGCTCGCTGCTCATCCCGAGGGCCTGGCCCGGCAAGCGGACGCCGCTCTGGCAGCAGCGCCTCAAGTCCCAGAGCCTGCTCGAGGTCGCGCGCGACTTCCCCCGCTTCCCCGTGATCCTCGAGACCTACCGCGAGGTGATGCGGGACGTCCTCGACCTGCCCGCACTCAAGGAGCTGCTGCGCGACCTCCACTCGCGCAAGATCACGATGGTCGAGGTCGAGACGCCGACGGCATCGCCCTTCGCCTCCTCGCTGCTCTTCGACTACGTCGCGACCTACATGTACGAGGGCGACACGCCGAACGCGGAACGCCGCGCGGCCGCCCTGGCGCTGGATCGCGACCTGCTCGCCGAGCTGCTCGGCCAGGAGGAGCTGCGCGAGCTGATCGACCCGGAGGCGCTGGAGGAGGTCGCCGCGCAGCTCCAGCAGCTGACCGAGGCCGGGCTGGCCAAGGACCGCGACGGCCTGCAGACGATCCTCCGGCGGCTCGGCGACCTGACGGCCGAGGAATGCCAGGAGCGGGTCGAGGAGGGCTACTCGGCCGCCTCGATGCTCGAGAAGCTGGTCAAGGAGCGTCGAGCGGCACTGGTGCGCATCGCCGGGGAGGAGCGCTACATCGCGGCCGAGGACGCGGGCCTCTATCGCGACGCCCTCGGGGTTCCGCCCCCCGCGGGCCTGCCTGAGAGCTTCCTGGAGCCGGTCGAGGACGCCCTCACCTCGCTGGTCAGGCGCTACGCCGCCTCCCACGTGCCGTTCCCGACCAGGCAGCTGGCCGACCGCTACGGGGTCGACCCGAGCTCCGCCCTGAAGGAGCTGGAGCGGTCCGGCGACCTGGTCCGCGGCGAGCTGCTGCCTGGCGGGACCAGCCGCGAGTGGTGCGAGGCCGACGTCCTGCGACGGCTGCGCCGCGCCAGCCTCGCGCGGCTGCGCCAGGAGGTCGAGGCGACCGACCCGCGTGAGCTCGCCCGCTTCCTGCCGAGCTGGCAGAACGTCGACGCACACGGCCGCTCCGGCGCGGGGCCCGACCGTCTGCGTGAGGCGCTCGTCTCGCTGCAGGGCGTGGCCCTCACGCCGAAGACCTGGGAGCGGGACGTCCTCCCCCGCCGGCTCGGCTCCTACAGCCCGGCCTGGCTCGACGAGCTCTGCACCAGCGGCGAGCTCGTCTGGATCGGCGGAGGATCGCTCGGGCGGAACGACGGCAAGGTCGCCCTCTACTTCCGCGAGGACGTGCGGCTCGCCGGCCCGCCGCCGGGAAACGCCAAGCTCGACCGGCCCGAGGGCGAGATCCACGACGCGATCCGCGAGCGCCTTTCGCAGGGGCCCTGCTTCTGGCTCGACCTGCTCGAGCTGGAGGGATCGGCCGAGGAGCTCCACGAGGCCCTCTGGGACCTGGCCTGGTCGGGCGAGGTGACCAACGACGCCTTCGCGCCGCTGCGTGCACCAAGGCTGCGGGCCGCGCAGCGCTCCGATCGGGGCGGGCGCCGCTTCGCCCGCCGCCGGGCCGCGGCCGCGGGCACCGTGATCGGCCGCTGGTCGCTGAGCGCTCCGCTGTTCGAGGGCGCGCCGTCCGCCGGTCCGCGGATGCGGGCCCTCGCCGAGCTCCTGCTGGAGCGCCACGGCATCGTCACTCGCGAGACCGCCATCGCCGAGGGCATCCCCGGCGGCTTCGCCTCCATCTACGGCGAGCTCCAGAACCTCGAGCTCCTCGGCACGGCGAGGCGCGGCTACTTCGTGGAGGGGCTCGGCGGAGCCCAGTTCGCGCTCCCGGGCGCAGTCGAACGGCTGCGGAGCCTGCCGCAGACGGACGGCGAGCTGCAGGTCCTCGCCGCGACCGACCCGGCGAATCCGTACGGGGCCACCCTCTCCTGGCCCAAGCTCGAGGGCCAGCGCCGACCCGCCCGCACCGCGGGGGCCTACGTGATGCTCCGCGACGGCGAGCCGCTCCTCTACGTGGAGCGGGGCGGCAAGGGGATCCTGCGACTGCAGTGGCTGGGCGACGGCGAGCTCATCGAGAGCCTCGGCGCGCTGGCGGAGGCCGCCCAGAACGGCCAGATCGAGAAGCTCACGATCGAGCGCCTCGACGGCGAGCCGGTGATCGGCTCGGGCATGGAGGCCGCCCTGATCGAGGCCGGATTCCGGCGCCAGCCGCGCCGGCTCGTCGCGTAGCGATGGCCGAGGGGGATTCGATCCTCCGCATCGCCCGGCGCCTCGACGCCCGGTTGCGGGGCCACGAGATCTCCGCCCGCACGCCGGGACCGCGGCGACCGGACGGACTCGCCGCCGCCGAGCTCGACGGGCGCACCCTCGAGCGGGTCGAGAGCCGCGGCAAGCACCTCCTGCTCCACTTCGACGGCGGAGTCGCCCTGCACAGCCACCTCGGCATGCACGGCAGCTGGCAGATCTACGCGTCCGGCGAGCGCTGGCGGAAACCCGCACGGCAGGCCTGGATCGCGCTGGCCGGCGACGGCGTCGAGGCCGTCAACTTCGGCGGATCCAAGATGCGAATCGTCCGCGAGGCGCAGCTGATGAGGGATCCACGCCTCGCGCGGCTCGGACCTGACCTCCTGGCGGATGGCTTCGATCCCGCCGTTGCCGTTCATCGCATGCGGACGATCGCGCCCGACGCCGAGCTCGGAGCCGCGCTGCTCGGCCAGAGGCTGGTCGCCGGGATCGGCAACATCTTCAAGTCCGAGGGGTGCTTCGCCGCGAGGCTGGATCCCAACGACAAGGTCGCCTCCCTCGACGACGACCAGCTGGTCGAGGTCCTGGAGGCGACCAGGTCCCTGATGCTCGACGCCGTCGAGACGGGGCGTCAGCCGCACCGGATCTACCGCAGGGCCGGCCAACCCTGCCCGCGCTGCGGTACGCGGATCGCCTCGCGGGCCCAGGGCGACGACGCCAGGACGACCTACTGGTGCCCTGGCTGTCAGCCGCCTGCTCGCGGCTGAGCAGGGATAATGCCCCTGGGATGGAGACCGGAGCAAGAGCTGGGATCGTCGAGCTCCTCGGCCGCGTGCCGCTCTTCTCGGAGCTCTCGCCCGAGGAGCTGGACCGGGTGGCCCAGGTCGCGATCCCGCGGAGCTACCCGGCCGACACGCGGGTCTTCCACGAGGGGGACCCGGGAGACGCCTGCTACATCGTCAGGGAGGGCAGCTGCCGGGTGATCCGCCAGCACTCCGACGGCCGGGTCATCACCCTGGCGACGCTCGGGCCGGGGGCGATCTTCGGAGAGCTCGCGATGCTAGACGGCGAGCGCCGCTCGGCCAGCGTCGAGGCCGCCGAGAACACCGAGCTGCTCGCGCTGCCGGCGATGGACGTGCGCAACCTGATCCGGGGGCACCCGGAGATGGCCGAGAAGCTGATCGTCGCCCTGACGCGCCGGCTGCGCGAGGCGAACGAGCGCATCGCCCGCCAGTCGTTCCAGACCGTGCCGAGCCGCGTCGCCGGCGTCCTGAACCAGCTGCTCGCCGAGGAGGCCGTCACCCCGCTGGTCCGGGACGGGGTCACCATCAGGCTGCGTCAGTCCGATCTCGCGCAGATGGCCGGCACCTCGCGTGAGAGCGTCAGCCGGTTCCTGGCGACCCTCGAGCGCGCCGGCGTCGTCCAGGTGGGCCGGGGCCGCGTCACCGTGATCGAGCCGGAGAGGCTCGACGCCTACATTTTCTAGGCATCAGCCGCCGGACTGACTTCAACGAACAGCGCGCCCACATGGTGGAGCGCCAGCTGCGCCATCGCGGGATCAGCGACGAGCGCGTGCTCGCAGCGATGGCGACCGTGCCCCGCGAGCACTTCGTCCCGGAGCAGGTCCGCGACAGCTCCTACAACGACTCCGCCCTGCCGATCGGCCACGAGCAGACGATCTCCCAGCCCTGGGTGGTGGCGGCGATCTGCCAGGCGCTCCGTCTACAGGGGGGCGAGGTGGTCCTCGAGATCGGCACCGGCTCGGGCTATTCCGCCGCCGTCCTGGCACAGCTTGCCGCGCAGGTGATCAGCATCGAACGCGTGCCCGAGCTCGGCGAAGAGGCCCGGCGCAGGCTCGAGGAGATCGGCGCGGACAACGTCGAGGTGATCGTCGGGGATGGCAGCAAGGGATATCCGGGCGAGGCACCGTACGACGCCATCGCGGTGCATGCTGCAAGCCCGGAGGCGCCACACAGCCTGATCGCGGAGCTCGCCTCGGACGGCCGGCTGGTCGTCCCGATCGCGACCGGCTCCGCGGACCTGCTGGTGGCCTTCATCCGGGAAGACGGGGCGCTTCGGCAGGAGACGATCGGGCCGTGCCGGTTCGTCCCGCTGATCGGAGTCGAGGGCTTCAGCCCGCCGGACGCCGGTACGTAAGCGACCGTCAGGCCGCTCGCCTCAGGAGCGAAGGGCGAAGCCCGAAGCGACTTGTGCTGGGCGGCCGCAACGGTCGCGCCTGAAGTAGGCTCGCCGGGTGAATTCCGCTCTCTTCGTCCTCAACTTCTACTCGCCGATCTTCGTCGACCAGCTCCGCAGCGGCCGCAAGACGGCCACGATCCGGCTGGGCGACAAGTCGCGCAAGTACAAGCGCGGCCAGGTCGTCTGGGTCACGATCGGCTACCGCCACCAGGCCCGGGAGAAGATCTTCGCCGCTGTGATCGACGACGTCGAGGTCAAGAAGGTCGCCGAGCTCTCGCCCCGCGACATCGAGCACGACAACCCGGAGTTCCGGCGCCGCGAGGAGACGGTCGGCTTCCTCGAGAAGATCTACACCCGTTCCGTCGGGGATGACGACACCGTCACGGTGATCCGCTTCTCGCAGATCGTCGAAAGGCCAAGCACGCAGTTCGGGAACGGCGAGACGCCCTCCCGAAACTGACCGAGCGTGGCTGAATACCGCTTCCTGACAACCTGGCTGCTCGAAGCCCCCAAGGAGCGGGTCTGGGACGCCATCTACGAGTCCGAGCGCTGGCCCGAGTGGTGGAAGGGCGTGCTCGAGGCGGACAAGCTCGAGGAGGGCGACGAGGACGGGCTCGGCCGGTACGGACGCTACGTCTGGAAGTCGAAGCTGCCCTACAAGCTCGAGTTCTTCGTCCGGACCACCAGGGTCGAGAAGCCGTATCTCCTGGAGGGCGATGCCTCCGGGGAGCTGGCGGGGGTCGGCCGCTGGCGCCTCTTCGAGCGGGACGGGGTGACGGCCGCGCTGTATGAGTGGAACGTGCACACCACCCGCGCCTGGATGAACCTCCTTACGCCGGTGGCGCGCCCGATCTTCGCGGTCAATCACGACTACGTGATGCGGAACGGCGGCCGGGGCCTGGCAGCGCTGCTCGGCGCCCCGCTTCTCGCCATCGACTAGCCGAGGCAGCCGTCTGGCTACAATCAGGCGGCTGGCTGGCACTCTCCCTTTGAGAGTGCCAAACCTCGCCGCAAACTTGAGACACACCCACCAGACCATGGAGGAATGCCGATGAAGCTGAAGCCGCTAGGCGACCGCCTGATCGTTCAGGCGGTCGAGGAGGAGGAGACGACCGCAAGCGGGATCGTCCTCCCCGACACAGCGAAGGAGAAGCCGCAGAAGGGCAAGGTGCTCGCTGTCGGCGACGGAGAGGTAAAGGAGGACGGCTCGCGCCGCCCGCTCGACGTGAGCGAGGGCGACGAGGTCCTCTACTCCAAGTACGGAGGCACCGAGATCACCGTCGACGGGGACGAGCTGCTCGTCCTGCGCGAGTCGGACGTACTCGCGAAGGTCGGCTAACCCAAGGACTTAGGAAGGAGGAAGCACAGATATGGCTCACAAGGAGCTTTTGTACGACGAGGATGCGCGTGGCGCTCTGCAGGATGGAGTCGACGCCGTGGCCAATGCGGTCAAGGTGACGCTCGGTCCGAAGGGTCGTTACGTCGTCCTCGACAAGAAGTTCGGAGCGCCCACCATCACCAACGACGGCGTCACCATCGCCCGCGAGATCGAGGTCGAGGACGTCTTCCAGAACCAGGGTGCACAGCTGGTGCGTGAGGTGGCCACGGCCACCAATGACGTCGCCGGCGACGGCACCACCACGGCGACCCTGCTCGCGCAGACGATCGTGCGTCACGGCCTCAAGAACGTTGCGGCCGGAGCGAATCCGCTCGGGCTGCGCAGCGGCATCGAGAAGGCCGTCAATCAGGTGGTCGACGACCTCCGCGAAAAGCAGTCGAAGGACATCGCGGGCAAGGAGCAGATCGCCCGAGTCGCGGCCATCTCGGCCGCCGACGACGAGATCGGCAACATCATCGCCGACGCCATCGACAAGGTGGGCAAGGACGGCGTGGTGAACGTCGAGGAGGGTCAGACCTTCGGAATGGAGCTCGAGTTCACCGAGGGCATGCAGTTCGACAAGGGTTACATCTCGCCCTACATGGTCACCGATCAGGACCGCATGGAGGCCGTCCTCGATGACGCGTACATCCTGATCGCCAACCAGAAGATCGGTTCGGTGCGCGACATCCTGCCGGTCCTGGAGCAGGTGATGCAGGGCGGCAAGTCGCTGCTGATCATCGCTGAGGACGTCGAGGGCGAGACTCTCGCGACCCTGGTGGTGAACAAGCTCCGCGGCACCTTCACCGGCGTGGCCGTCAAGGCGCCCGGGTTCGGTGACCGCCGCAAGCGGATGCTCGAGGACATCGGCATCCTCACCGGCGGCGAGGTGATCACCGAGGAGATGGGCCTGAAGCTGGAGAACACCCAGCTCGACCAGCTCGGCAAGGCGCGTCGCGTCGTGGTCGGCAAGGACAACACCACGATCATCGACGGCGCCGGCGACTCCGAGCAGATCAAGGGCCGCATCAAGCAGATCAAGTCCGAGGTCGAGACGACCGACTCCGACTTCGACCGCGAGAAGCTGCAGGAGCGGCTGGCCAAGCTGGCCGGCGGCGTCGCGGTCGTCAAGGTCGGCGCGGCCACCGAGACCGAGATGAAGGAGAAGAAGCACCGCGTCGAGGATGCCCTGCAGGCGACCCGTGCGGCGCTCGAGGAGGGCATCGTCCCGGGAGGCGGCGTCGCGCTGCTGAACGCCCAGGACGCGATCAAGCTCGACTCCTACAAGGACGACGACGAGCGGACAGGCGCATCGATCATCCAACGCTCACTCGAGGCACCGATGCGGCAGATCGCCGAAAACTCGGGCTTCGAGGCCTCCGTCGTGGTCGAGAAGGTCCGCGGCCTGAAGGCTGGCGAGGGCCTGAACGCGTCCGATGGCGAGTACGGCGATCTGATCGCCGCCGGCGTCATCGACCCGACCATGGTCACGCGCTCGGCGCTTCAGAACGCCGCGTCGATCGCGAAGAACATCCTCACCACCGAGGCGATCGTCGCCGAGCCGCCCGAGAAGGAGGGCGCCGGCGCGATGCCCGGTGGAGGCATGCCCGACATGGGCGGGATGATGTAGCGAGTACGCTCAGCCTTAACAGGCGAGTGTTCTTTGAGAGGCCCGGCTCACGCCGGGCCTCTTGCTTTTCTGGGCCGGTGACGAAGCTCCGGCTGGCCGGCCTGCTGCTGATCCTCGGCGCCGCCATCACCCTGGCCCTGCACGCCCTCGAGGCTCCCGAGGAGCTCTACCGCTGGCTCTACCACCACCTGCTTTCGGGCCTCGACGTGCCGAAGGACCCCTCGCGTGGCACGGTCACGGCGGTGAGCGACGTCTCGCTGTTCGGCGGGATTCTGGAGCTGCTCGCCGGGATCGGCTGCCTCGTCGCCGACCGGGCCCGAGCCCGTCAGACCTGAGTGCCCAGCACCGCGCCGATCGGGCGCGGCTCCACCCCGAGCCGCTCGGCGTCCTCGACCCCCCGCTCGCTCGTCATCGAGACCTCCATCAACTCCGCCTCCTCCCAGGTGGCGAACACCGAGGGCCCGGCGAGCAACTCGAGCGCCCGCAGGCCGGAGCGGACGAGCGGGATCGGCACGTGGACCAGGGGCCGGTCACGCCCGCTCGCCTCGAGAACACGCTCGACGATCTCGTCATAGGTGAGGACCTCGGGGCCGGCCAGCTCGTAGCGGCCGTCGGAGTCGCGGGCGGGCTCTCCGTTCAGCGATCCGATCACGCAACGGGCGACGTCGCGAGCCCAGATCGGCTGGTAGCGCGCGTGACCCGCGCCCGAGACGGGAACGGCCGGCAGCAGCGCCAGCCGCTGCAGCAGGGTGATCCAGGGATCGCCGGGCCGGTAGACGATCGAGGGCGCGAAGACCGTGGTGTCGAGGGAGGAGTCCCGCACGGCGCGCTCCGCGATCGCCTTGGACCGGAAGAACCTGGTCCGCTGGAACGGGGTGGCGCCCATCGCGGAGAAGAAGACGAAGCGCTTGGCGGCGGCGCGCTCAGCGAGCCTGAGCAGGCGCACGGTCGCCAGCCCGTTGAGCTCCTCGATCGTGCCACCGGGCTGATCGCGAATCGTCGCCGCCAAGTGGATGACCGTGTCGACGCCGCGCATCGCGTGCCGGATCGAGAGAGGCTCGCGGAGGTCGCCGAGGGTGATCTGGACGTCGACCCGGTGCTCGCCGAGCTTCCTCGGGTCGCGCACGAGCACCCGCACCCGATGGCCTTCCGCGAGCAGCTGCGGCAGCAGCTCGCCGCCGACGACGCCGGTCGCTCCCGTTAGCAGGATCACGGGGCGGACTGTAGCCCGGTAGGCACGCGTCCAGGCGCAGCCTTGCCTAGAATGCTTCGTCCCGCGGCGCCCACTGGGCGCCGCAATCCCACCAGACTTGGGAAAGGAATACACGCCAGTGGCATACGTCATCGCGGAGCCCTGTATCGGCGAGAAGGACAACTCATGCGTCGAGGTCTGCCCTGTCGACTGCATCCATCCGACGCCGGACGAGCCCGACTACGACGACGCCAAGCAGCTCTTCATCGATCCGGACGAGTGCATCGACTGCGACGCCTGCGTCGAGGCCTGCCCCGTTGACGCGTGCTTCGCCGAGGACCAGCTCCCCGAGGAGTGGTCCAAGTACACGCAGATCAACCTCGACTACTACAAGTCGAAGGCCTGACTTTTCCCGCTGTTTGCGGCGGATCTACCCAATAACGGTACGTTCGTCCAGTTAGCGAATATTGCTTAGCCTGAGACCGGAAACGGTCGATATGGCCGGGGATGGGACGCTGGTCGCGCACCATTCTCGTCGCCGCTTTCACCGTCGCCGCCCTCGCGGCGCCGTCCGTCGCGAACGCCTCGGATCCCTACGAGAACCTGCTCGCGCCGGAATCCGCCTGCCCAGGGCAGACTGACCCGACCCTGTCGCCGGCGCTCAAGGAGCGGGCGATGGTCTGCATGCACCGCTATGCCCGGGGGCACGCCGGCGCGGGCGGCATCCACTCGGTCAAGTCGCTTCGCGCCTCCTCGGCGCGCAAGGCGCGGGACATCCGCCGCTGCGGCCAGTTCAGCCACTACGCCTGCGGGCGGGACGCGTTCTACTGGTTCAACCGCGTCGGCTTCTTCCGGGGCACGTACGGCGCCGGGGAGAACCTCGCGCTGACCTACGGGGACAACTCGACGGTGCGCGAGGCGATGGATCTCTGGCTGAACTCGGCTGAGCACCGCCACGTGCTGCTGACCAGCAGGTACCACGACATCGGCGTCAGCGTCCTCGCCGGCGGCTTCGACGGTCACGGCGACGCGACTATCTGGGTTGTGCACTTCGGCTATCACCACTGAGCTCGAAGACCGGGCTCAGAACCAGCCACAGGTAGACCAGCAGGGCCAGGTTCCGAGCCGCCAGCGGCCAGACGAACGAGCCGTTGAGGGAATCCACGCCGTCGTAGTGCTGCAGCGTGATCTGCGTGAGGACGAACGTCGCGAGCAGCACGGCGTTCTCCTTGCCCAGGCCATACGCGCACGCTGATACGGGCAGGATCCAGAGCAGGAACTGGGGTGAGAGGACGGGAGCGAAGACCACCATCACGGTGAGCAGCGCCGTGACCAGCTGCAGGTTCGTCACCCTCGAGCGCCAGCCGGCGATCGCCACCCACAGGTAGACGAGCGCGCCGAGCGCCACCGACACCCAGCGGGCGGCGGTGGCGTCCGAGGCGCGGATCTCGAAGCCGCCGTGGCCGACGCCGCTCGAGATGCCGGATGTGCCCAGGACGTGCGCCACCTCGAACGGGGAAGCCGCGAGGCTCTCCACCTGGAGGGCGCGCTGCGTGTGGTAGGTGATCGCGGAGCCGAACTCGTCGCCGATCGCCAGCACGCCTGCGGCGCAGAGCAGCAGCGGCACGGCGCCCGCGATCACGACCCGTCGCGGGTTCTTCTCGCCGCGGGCGAGCGCCGGGTAGAGGAAGAGCGGAAACGCTTTGATCGCCGTGCCGATCGAGAGCAGCCCGGACCAGGTGGCGGAGCGAGCCCGGTCACGAGCGAGGACGGCCGCCAGCACGAACAGGGCGGGCACCAGGTCGAATCGCGCCAACGCGAGCGGCGCCGTGTCGATCAGCGAAGCGCTGAAGACGACGTCGGAGAGGATCACCACCCCCGCTGTGTAGATCCCGACGGCCGACACGACGCGCCGGGGGTCGCCGGGAAGCCCGAAGGAGATCAGCACGACGATTCCGAGGTCGAAGGCCAGCATCTCCCACATGAAGCCGTCGACGAACCCGTGCGTCGAGTCGCTCAGGTAGATCGGCGCGATCAGGACGGGAACGGAGAGCGGCGGGTATTCGATCCCCTGGTCCCGGTACGGGAGGTCACCGCCCTTGATCGCCTGCGCCTGCGGCGCGAAGTCGTTGATCAGGACCGAGGACCAGTCCCCGATCGTGGGGACGAAGACGGCGAGATGGAGCGCGCAGACGAGCGCCGCGGCGGTCGCCCGCCAGCGGGCGGCCACCTCTCCCTACTGGACCATCGGCAGCTCAGTGCCGCTGATCCCGCCGCCGTTTGATCCGGCGGCGGCCGGCGCCGCCTGCATGACGGGCAGCTCCGTGGGCGTGGCGGCGACGATGCCGCGAGCGGCCTCGCGGATCATCTGGGAGGCCGGCGCATCGGGATCGTCGATGACGAGGGGCTTGCCCTCGTCGGCGTGCTCCCGAAGCTCGCTCGAGAGGGGCACCTTCGCGAGCAGCGGCACATCGAGCTCGTCGGCGAGCAGCTGGCCGCCGCCCTCGCCGAAGATCGCGACGCGCTCGCCGTCGGGGCCCGTGAAGGCGGACATGTTCTCGATCACGCCGAGTACCTCGAGGTCGACCTTCGTGGCCATCTCGGCGGCGCGGCGGGCGACGCTCTGAGCGGCGGGCTGGGGGGTGGTGACGATCGCGATCTTGGCCTGCGGGAGCAGCTGGGCGAGGGTCATGGAGACGTCACCGGTGCCCGGCGGCAGATCGAGGAGCAGATAGTCGAGCTCGTCCCAGGCCACGTCCTCCAGGAACTGCTGGATCGCCTTGTGAAGCATCGGCCCGCGCCAGACGACCGCCGCGTTCTCCTCGACGAAGAAGCCGATCGACATCACGGTCGGGCCGGACGGCGAGACCGGCGGGATGATCTTCCGCTCGGGCGAGACGTCCGGCTTCTGGTTGATGCCGAGCATCCGCGGGATCGAATATCCGTAGACATCGCAGTCGAGCGCGCCGGCCTTGTGGCCCTCGGCATGCAGCGCCGCGGCGAGGTTGGCGGTCATCGTCGACTTGCCGACGCCGCCCTTGCCGGACGCGACGCAGATCACGTTCTTCACCTGGGCCAGCGCGCCCTCTGGGAGCTTGGGCCGGCCGAGCTTCTGCTGGAGCTCGGACTTCTCGCCCTCGGAGAGAACGTCGAATCCGACGGCGACCGAGTTGACACCCTCGAGCTCGGAGACGCGCTGGACCACCGCGTTCTGGAAGTGGGAGCGGATCGGGCAACCGGGCGTGGTGAGCGAGACCACCACATCGACGCGGCCGTCGTCGTGGATGTCGATCGAGCGCACCATCCCGAGCTCGACGATCGAGCGCCGCAGCTCCGGGTCGATGACCTGGGTCAGCTTCTCGGTGATCTGGTCCTTGGTCGGCACGGTCGCCCATTGTAGGCGGGGACTCTCATCGGCCTTGCCCCGGCAAATGAAAACCGGGCCACTGGGGCCCGGTTTTCGAGGGAGGAGAGGTTGCTGCTTCCCGCTGGCGAGGGATGTTGCTGCCAGCAGGCTTCTCCGGGCTCGCCACCTCTCGAGGGCGGCCCGGGCTAAGCGACTAGATGCGCTCGCGCACCTTCTTCACCGCCGGCTCGACGCGGTCCCGGTAGATGGGCTCCACGCGCTCCTTGACGACCGGCTCGACGCGTTCGCGATACACGGGCTCGACCCGCTCCTTGACAACGGGCTCGACCCGGTCGCGGTAGACGGGCTCGACGCGCTCGCGCGCCTTGCGGGCCTGGCCGATCAGCTGATCGGTGACCTGACGGCGAACGTCGCCACCCTTCGTCTCGGCCTTCTGGATCTCCGCGCTGAGGCGCGTGCGGAGCGACTCGAGCTCGGTGGTCCGGGCCTTCGGATCGCGGATGCTCTGGACGCGCTTCTGCAGCGTCTCGATCTCCTGCGAACGGGTCTCCGAGTTCGTCCACGTGTCAGCGGTGGTACGAACCGCGTCGGCAACCGTGGGAGCAGCGCCGATGGCGACGTCGACGGCCTGCAGGGCCTGCTCGGACGGCTTGCGGCCGTTGGTGGTGACTTCGGTCTGCTCTTCAGTCTTGGTCTTGGTCTTGCTGGCCATCTCGGCTCTTAATCCCTTCGGCTGGCTTTCGTCGGTCTTATTAACTCTAAGGATGTTCGGAGCTTAGCACCGAACACACGTTTTGGCGAACACATGTTCCTAACCCTCCTTAAAGAGGGAGTTACACCGTTTTCCAGGCTCACACTCAGCGAAACAAGCTGAGGAGGCGGTGCTCGCGCGCCACGCCGACGCGCTCGACCCACTCGGCGGGGCTGTCCAGCTCCTCGGGCCTGGGGAGGGCCTCGGGCTCCCGCCACGCACGATTGAGCGTGCGGATGCCATGCGCGCGGACGACCTCGTCGGCGAAGGCCTTCCCGCGCCGGTACTGCGCCAGCTTCATCTCGAGGCCGAGCACCTTGGAGACGATCGAGTCGAGCAGGCCACGGCGCTCGCGGTCACGGTCGAGGGCGCGCCGCAGGTCCGTGTAGCCGGGGTCGAGCTGGTCGCCGACCGCGTCCATCACGTGTTCGGCGTAGCCCTCGACGAGGGTCATGGTCGCTGTCAGCCTCTCCACCAGCCGCCGCTGGGGCTCGGGCCAGAGCAGGGTGGCCAGCTCGCCGTTGGTGGCGGAGCGGACGAGCTCGCGCGGGTTCGTCCGGGCCAGCTTGCCCAGGAGCTCGCCCGGCTTCACCTCGATCGCCGCCTTCTCGAAGAGCTCCTCCGCGATCCCCCCGATGTACTCCCGGAGCCACGGGACCGCCGAGAAATGGACGGCGTGAGTGGTCTCGTGGAGGGCGATCCAGCGCAGGAAGAGGTCGCGGTCGACCTCAAGGCGAGCGCGCGCCGCCGAGAGATTGGGACCGACGAAGAGAAGGCGCGGCGCCCTCGCCGGCCCGATCAGGGCAACGTCGTACTGGCCGATGACCCGCTGGGAGAGATAGCCGACGGCGAGACCGATCTCGGCGCCGGTCGCCGCTCGCACGATGGTGCGCTGCAGCCCGCCGCCCTTCCCCTCGTTCGAGGACTTCATCCGGTCCTCCAGGTGACCCTCCACCCGCCCGGACAGCTCCCGGAAGGTCTCCAGGTTCACCTCGGCCCACTCGTCGCGGTCGACCAGCTCCGCCGGCGGGACTACGCCCTTCGGCTTCAGGCCCGTGTAACGGCGAACGAGCTCGGCCGCCCGGTCCGACTCCGAGCGGAGCTCCTCCTCGCTGCCGTCCCACCGCGGGCCCGTGCCCGAGAGAGCGCGGGCAACCCGCTCGGCCATGTTCCAGTCGACCAGACCCTCGCCCTCAGGCATGGACGGCCTCCTGCGCCTCACGGAGGATGCTGAGGTCCGCCGGCGTCCGCGCGGCGGCCACGTCATACCGGGCGCTCAGGTCGAGCGGCGCGTCGGCGAGATCCCCGTCCTCGAACTGGAGCGAGGCGCCCGCGGCTCTCGCGATCAGCTGCCCGGCGGCCGCATCGACCGAGCGGCACGGCCGCGTGGTGATGATCCCGTCGAAGCGCCCGCATGCGACGTAGCAGAGGCCCACCGCGATCGAGCCCGGAGACCGGATCCGGTAGGCCCGATCCCGCAGCGACGCCGTGGCCTTCATGACGCGCTCCGGCTTCGACGCCTCGAGCGCGACGAGCTCCAGCCCATCACCCTCCGGCGCCCGGACCGCCTCGCCGTCCAGCTCGACGCGACCGTCGCTCGTGGCGAGGAACTCCTCGCCGGCGCCGAACTCGTAGACGTAGCCGAAGGTCACGTCCTGCATCGAATCCCCCTCGGCCACCGCGATGCTGACGCTGTGCAGGGGAATCGTCCGGCGGGCGTTGAGAGAGCCGTCGATCGGGTCGATCACCACCTTCACGGGCGAGTCACCATTCCCGAAGCTCACCGATCCCCGCTCCTCCGAAACGGCGGTGAACTCGTGGCCCTCCTTGTGAAGGGCCTCGAGCTCGGCGAAGATCGTGTCCTCGCAGAGCTTGTCGATGACGAGCGTGTTGTCGCCGCCCTCGCCGACCCCGTCGTACTCTGAGCGGGCCTCGATCCCTCGGTGCTCCTCGAAGATCCGCTTCTGAGCCTCGACGGCCCGCCGGCAGGCGGCAATCCAACGGTCGTCGCTCGGGCCCGCCACCGGGCCAGGTTAGCGATGGTTTCCACGCGGCCAGCGGGAAGCGATCTGGAGGTGGCGGATGCGTGGGTTAGCCTGAAATCGATGGCTGAGGAGAACGATCGCGGGGGGCCGGGACTGACCGAGCAACAGCAGGCCGTGGTCGCCCACGCGACCGGGGCGCTGCTCGTCTTGGGGGTCGCCGGGAGCGGGCGGTCCGAGGCCCTGGCCCGGCGGCTCAGCCGCTTGGTCAGCGAGGGTCGCCGGCCGCTGGTGCTCACCCGCTCGGCCGCTGCGGCCAATCAGATCCGAACGCGGGCGGAGGAGGAGATCGAAACCGCCTACGAGGAGCTCGTCGTCCACACGCACCCGGCCGCTGCCGCCCGGATCCTGCGCGAGCACGCCACCGAGGCGGAGATCGACCCGTTCTTCGAGTCGCTCAGCCCCGCCGAGCGCCTGGCCATGCTGCTCGACCGGCTCGACGAGCTGCCGCTGCGCCGGCATGAGATCCGCGGGAATCCCGCAGGGCTGCTGGCGCGCATCGTCGATCGCATCGACGCCCTCAAGTCCGCGGGCGTGACCGCCGAGCGGTTCCGGCGGTGGTCCGAGGAGCAGGCGCGGGGCTCCGCCTCCGAGCGGGATTCCGCCGCGCGGGAACGAGAGTTCGCTGAGCTTTACGAGCTGCACGACTCGATGCTGCGGGCGGCAGGGGCGATGGACGACACCGACGCCGTGATCGAGCTGACCCGCCTGCTGGACGAGAAGCCGGCGCTCGCCGAGTCCGTCGCGGCGCGCTTTCCGGATCTGATGGTCGATGAGGCCGAGGACGCCTGCCCGGCCGAGCGCTCGCTGATCGAGTCCCTCGCACGGGGCGCCGAGTCGGCCGTGATCTCCTGCGACGACGAGCAGGCCCGGGCACCCTGCCGAGCCGCCTCCGTCTGGGCACGCCAGACGTTCGCTCCCGCCGAGCTCACGCTCGAGCCCAGCTGGCGCTACGGCGGCGATCTCCTCGACGCCGCCCACGCGGTGGTCGCTCCCGCTGAGCGTGGCGCCGAGGTCGATCGGCGGGCGGCCGGGCCGGCCACCCGGGTTCGCTTCTGGTCCGGGACCAACGAACGCGCCGAGGCCCAGGCGGTCGCGCGGGACATCGAGGACGCCCTCGCGGCCGGCGACGTGAAGATGGAGGACGTCTGCGTCGGGGTTCCGCGAGGCGGTGGCCGAGCGCGGGCGATCGCCGCGGCGCTGGAGGAGCGTCGCGTCCCCTACCGCGTGACCGGGCCGGGCGCGTTCTTCCAGCGGTCCGAGGTGCGCGACGTGATCGCCTGGCTGCGCCTGCTCGCCGACCCGACTGACGCGGCGGCGGCGGTCCGGGCGCTCAGCCGGCCACCCGTCGAGCTGCGCTCCGTCGACCTCGCGCGCTGCACCACGATCGCGCGGCGGCGCAAGCTCGACATGGTCTCGGCGCTGGAGGCCTCCCTGGAGAGCCCCCAGATTCCGCCCGAGGCCCGGGACCGGATTCGCGAGTTCCTCCAGCTGCACCGGGCGGCAGCCAGGGCGATGGGCGAGATGCGGGCCGACGTCTTCGTGCGCAGGCTGATCGAGCGGATCGGCTTCCGCCGGCATCGCCTCTTCGCTGCTCATCCGGAGGCCGCCGAGCGGCTCCGGAACCTCTCCCGCCTGGGCGAGCTCGCCGCGGCCTGGACCCGTCGCGAGCCGACCGGCTCGAACCGCGACTTCGTCCGCTATCTGGTCGCCGTCTCGGAGGCCGGGGTCCCCCCGGTCGACGAGCCGGGCGAGGCCACCGCCGACGCGGTGCGGGTCATGCCCCTGGAGCGGACCAAGGGCCTCGAGTTCTCCCGCGTCTACGTCGTGGGGCTTCACGCTGGTGCCGTCCCGGGAGCCGCGCCGGCCGGGCCGCCGGTAGTGCCGACGGGCGTCGGAGCCGGCGGGCCCTCGCACGAGGACGAACAACGGCGCCTGCTCTACGTGGCCATGACGCGCGCCAGGGACGAGCTGGTCCTCTCCCGCCCGGCGGCCACGGAGGCGGGCAGTGCCCGCCCGTCCCAGTTCTACGAGGACGCCAGGTCGGTTCTCGACGCGACGGAGCAGGAGCACGGCGAGGAACTCTTCGGCCCCGCCGAGGGGCTGCAGGCCACCTACCGGATGATCCAGGACGAGGTGCTCGAGGAGGCCTGGCGGGCTGGCGGCAAGCTGCGGGAGCCGCGCCTCGACACCTACGTCGACGTGACCCGGGCGGTCGCCCGGTTCCTGGAGCTGGTCAAGCTCGCGGGGCTGATCCAGGGATCCAGCGAGGAGCCAGCCGCCGACGCCCTCGCGGCGATCAACGACCTGCTCGACCACGCGATCTCCCCCGAGCAGCGCACCGCGCTCCACGACTCCGGCCTCGACGCCTACCTCCTGGACGAGGAGGGCGCGGCCAAGCGCCGCCGGGAGCTGATCGAGCAGCGCGACGAGCCCTCACTGGAGGCCTTCCTCCCGCGCCGCGGCGAGGGCCTCGCCCTCTCGGCCACGGACATCACGCTCTACCGGACCTGCCCCCTCAAGTACAAGTTCGCTCGCGTCTTCGGCATCCCGCAGGAGACGACCATCAACCAGCGATTCGGGATCGTCATCCATCAGGTCCTGGAGCGCTTCCACGGATCACCATCGACGGCGGCCACAGACACCCCGGCGGGACCAAAGGGGGAGGAAGCAGGGGCCGGCAGCCTCGAGCGCCTGATGGCCCTGTTCGGCGCGGCCTGGCGGCGGTCCGGATTCGGCGAGTCCGACGACGAGATGCAGTTCCGCGAGAAGGCGATCGAGGCCCTGCACCGCTACCACGCCCGAGAGGTGGCGAGCGGGTCGCACCCGCGCTGGGTGGAGCGGAAGTTCGACTTCCGAATCGGGCCCCACCACCTGCGGGGGCGCGTCGACCGGGTCGACCAGCTGCCCAGCGGCGGGTACGAGCTGATCGACTACAAGACAGGCGACCCGAAGCCCGCGCGCGAGCTCGAGTCCGACGTGCAGCTCGCGATCTACCGCCTGGCGGCCCGGGAGGCGTGGCGCCTGGAGGGCGCCGCCGGCAGCTACTGGTACGTGCTCGCCGACGAGAAGGTCGACGTCGGCGGCTCACCGGATGACCTGGAGCGGGTCGAGGGAGTCGTGCTGGAGGTCGGCGAGGGCATCCTCGGCCAGGACTTCGAGCCGCGGCCCTCGCCGGAGATCTGCTCCTGGTGCGACTTCCGGCTGATCTGCCCGGCGTCCGAAGCCTAGGCCTAACGGGTTGCCCTCGGCTTCGCCTGCGGGCACCTCGCATATCACGTACATTTGTACACATTTGTGGTACATTTGTACACAATCATGTTGGCCTGGATCTATCTCTCAGCCGCGATCGCCACCGAAGTGGTCGGCACCGTCTTCCTGCGGTTCACGGACGGCTTCACGAAGCCGGCCCCGTCGGCCGTCGTCATCGTCACCTACGTCGTTTCGCTCTGGCTCACGGCCCTGGCGCTGAAGGGGCTCGAGATCAGCCTGGCGTACGCGGTCTGGGCCGGCGTCGGAACGGCCGCGGTCGCGATCATCGGGATGACCGCGATGGGTGAGGCCGTGAACGGCCTGAAGCTGGCGAGCATCGTGCTCGTGATCGGCGGAGTCGTCGGTCTCAACCTCTCCGGCGCCAACTAGCCTGCGATGTACATGGCGACGGCCGAAAAGGCGACGCGCGACCGGCGTGAGCAGATCCTGGAGGCGACACTTCGCGTGATCGGAAGGGATGGCCGCGAGGCGGTCACGCACCGGGCCGTCGCTGAGGAGGCCGGTGTCCCGCTCGGCTCGACGACCTACTACTTCGATTCACGCGACGACCTGCTCGGCCAGGCTCTCGAGCACGTGGCGCGGATGGAGGTCGAGCGCCACCGTCAGCTGGGCGAGGAGCTGCGCAAGGCGAAGACGCCGCGCCAGCTGGCCGACCTGCTCCTCAACGAGCTGATCTTCGAGGCAGAGGACCGGACGGCCTACATCGCGGAGTACGAACTCTGGCTCGAGGCCGGTCGCCGGCCCGATCTCCGCGAGGCGGCCGTCACCTGGTGCGACGCGGTGCAGCTCGCCGTGGCGGGCGCCATGGAGAAGCTCGGCAGCACGGACCCCGCCACCGACGCGAGCCTCGTCGTCGCCGCGATCGACGGGCTGGGCGAACGGGCCCTGGGCCGCGAGGAGGACGCCGCGCAGGCCGTCGCGGAGTTCAGGCCGCAGCTGCGGCGCTTGGTCGAAAAGCTTCTTCGGTAGGGCGACCCGGCTTCGCCTTCAGATCGCGGCCACAAGCGGCCGCTCCGCGTAAGTCGCTACGGGCTTCGCCGCAGCGCAGTTCACACACGCGGGCATCCCGATCCGGCGCTCTGGGCCTTGGCTCTTGCCGTACCCAGCTCATTTGTTTGGGCCCATCGTGGCTGCGGCTGGCGCGGCGCCCTTGTCCTGCGGATTGGCGACCCGGTGCGGCGCGGGGATCAGGGCCGCGCCTGCGATGACGAGCGCGAACGCGATCATCCGTCCGGCGATCGCCACCGCCCCGGTCCCGATCGAGTCACGGAAGACCAGGACTCCGCCGACGATTGCGACGAGGTTGGCCGCCACCGAGGTGAGCGCGATGACTTCGACGCCCGGGCCGATCTGCAGGCCGCGGGCCGAGGCATAGAAGGCGATCACCGAGGCGGCCAGCGCCGCGAACGCCCACGGGCTGACCAGCTCGAGCACACCGCCCTGAACGGCGTGGGTGAGGAACTTGAGCGAAATATCCGAGATGCCGAACAGGGCGCCCGCAGCTGCGCCGAGGATCAGGCCCTCCCTTGCCTGCAGGACGGGGTGGCGGCCGGCCATCACGGCAGCTCCCGTGGCGAGCAGAAGGACGGTGCATTCGACGGTGATCAGGGCGGCCAGTGCGTATCCCGGAGGGTGGGTGGGCTGAGACCCTTGGGTGATCCCGATGACCGCAAGCCCGGCCGCCGTGATCACCAGGCCGATCCACTGCCGGCGACCGAGCTGAAAGCCGAAGAACCGCTCGGCGAGCACCGCGAGGAAGACCAGCCCGCTCGAGAGGACGGCCTGTACGACCGACAGCGGTGCGAGCGCGAGGGCGCCGACGTGGAGCCCCCAGGCCCCCAATGCCACCAGCCAGCCCACCGCGAACCACTTGGAGCGGAAGAGCTCGACGGCGCTTCTCAGCGGGTGCCAAACGCGCACGGCCGGCGCCGAGGCCGCGCCGCGCTGCTTGAGCAGAAAGGAGACGCTCGTAGCGAGCGCGCAGGCCAGGGCGAGCGCGAGTCCGAAGGTCACAGCGCGAGGCATCTTCTCGAACGACCGCCATGCCTGCCGGCTGGTCCATTCGCCTAGCCGGTCAGAACCTCAAGCAATTCGCCCCTCCAAAGCGGAGGCGGCTAGGTCTCCGGGCCGCCGCCCTGCTGGCGCAGGTAGCGCTCGAAGTCGCGCGCCAGAGACTCGCCCGACGGAACATCCTCCTCGACGTCGAGTCGGTCGGCCTGCTCGGCCTCGAGGCGCTGGACGAGCTCCTCGATCTCCGGGTTGGCCGCGACGGCGCGGCTCACCTGGCTCTCGTAGGACTCGGATTCCTCCTCGAGCCCAGAGGCCTCGACGGCAACGCCCACCAGGCCCTCGAGCCTGCGGAGCAGCGCCAGCGCCGCCTTCGGGTTGGGGACGGCCGCCACGTAGTGGGGGACCGCCGCCCAGAGGCTGGCGGACGGAATCCCGCGCCGGCGGCAGGCGTCGTGGAGGACACCGACGACCCCGGTCGGGCCCTCGTAGTTCGAGCGCGCCAGGTCGAGGCGCTCGACCAGCTCCTCGTCCGAAGCGAGGCCGGTGATCGGGACGGGCAGCGTGTGCGCGACGTCAGCGATCAGCGCGCCCAGCGTCACCACCATCTCGATGCCGAGCATCTCGGCCGCGTCCGCGATCCCGTCGGCGAAGGTGCGCCAGCGCAGGTTCGGCTCAGTGCCGGCGAGCAGGACGAGGTCGCGCTCGGCTCCCGGGGGAGTGGCAGCGAGCAGGACGTTGCCCGGCCATTCGATCTCGCGGCTCTGCCCCTCGGTCAGGCGGATGGTCGGCCGATTCGCCTGGAAATCGAAGAATTCCTCGGGGTCGACCTGCGCGATCACCTCGGCGTCGAGCGACTCCGCGGCGGTGGTCAGCGCCGTCGTCGCCGAGCCCGCCGCGTCATTCCAGCCGGCGAAAGCGCAGACCAGGACCGGTGATCGAAGCTGCGGAGGCTCGGCCTCCCAAGCGAGCGCGTCCATCGGCCGAGACTAGCGAGTCGTGAGGCGCGGGCACCCCGGTTCGGGGCCCTTGTGTCCGGCCCAGCTTGGAGACTCGGAGGGATGGAAGCCACCGCCTCCGTGCCCCAGATCGCCGAGCTGCATCCAGGGCAGCGCTTCAGCGGCGTGTACGCGTGCGTGCGCAAGGACCGTCTCTCGGCCCGGAACGGCTCGATCTACATGTCGCTGGAGCTGCGCGACCGCAGCGGATCCATGCCGGCCCGCGCCTTCCGCGAGGTCGACCGGCTCGCCGGCCGGTTCGAGCGCGGCGATGCGATTCGCGTCTCGGGCAAGGTCGAGCGCTTCCGCGGAGAGCTCGTTGCGGAGATCGACGACATCCAGCCGGTGGGAGGTGGCGACCTCGATCCATCCGATTTTCTCCCGGCCGCCTACCGGGACGCCCAGGAGCTGGAGGGATTCCTCGAGCACCTGACGCGGGAGGTGTACGACCAGCAGCTGCGAGGGGTGGTCCAGAGCGTGCTCTTCACCGAGCCGGTGGCCGCCGAGTTCCGTCGTGCCCCGTGCACGCGCGCCGGCCATCACGCCTATGTCGGCGGGCTGATCGAGCACACCGTCGCGGTCGGCACCCTCGTCGGCGAGGTCTGCCAGCTTCACCCGCGGCTCGACTCGGACCTGCTGATGGCGGCAACGCTGCTCCACGACGTGGGCAAGACGCGGGAGTTCAGCTACGGGGCGGAGTTCGGGATCACCGAGGAGGGCCGGCTGATCGGCCACCTCGCCCTCGGAGCGGAGATCGTCGGATCGGCGGCGGGGGGGCTCTCGCCGGACCGCAGGGCCGCGCTGCTTCATTGCGTTCTCTCCCATCACGGGGCTGACGGCGGCCGCTCGGGCACCGGGGGACGCGGCTTCGGGACGCCTGAGGCCCTGGCGCTCTACCGGCTCAACGCCCTCGACGCGGGAGTCAAGGGCGCGCTGGAACACGGGCTGAGCTAGCTACTTGCCGTAAGAGCCGCCGGAGTTACCGGGGATTAGTCGGAGTAGTCGGGGTGCGGTTCCGCAGGGTGCCGAAGCGCCCGGATGACGAGCTGGGCCGCGATCAGGAGAGCGAGTCCCGCGAAGGTGAGCTCGAGGGCGCGCTCCGGGATCGTGTTGGAGGTGACCACGCCGATCAGAACGCCGAGCGGCGAGAGCGCGCCGATCACGAGGCCCTCCCGCACCCGGACATTCCCGTAACCGAGCTGGCGCCAGACGGCCACGAGGGCGACCGGCACGATCGCGAGCAGCGAGGTCGCCTCGGCGCGCACCTGGGCCTCGTTCATGAAGATCGCGAGAGCGGGCACGAACAGGATTCCCCCGCCCACTCCGAGCAACCCGCCGACCAGCCCGCCGGCGAAGCCCATGATTGCCGCGGCGATCGAGCTCACGGGGCGATCACCAGCTTCGCGGCGATCACGACGAGGAGCCCCGCGAACAGCAGCGAGATCGCGCGCTCCGGGATGCGCTGCTGGAGGGCCGTCCCGGCGACGGCGCCTCCGATGGCGGGCAGGCCGACCAACGCCGCGTTGGGAGGGTCGACGTTCCCGTAGAACGCCTGCAGGATCACGGCCACGCTGGCGATGACGGCGATCGCCATCATGCTCGTCCCGGTCGCCTCCCTGGCGCCATAGCCGAGCCAGACGATCAGCAGGGGGACGATCACGCTGCCCCCTCCGACGCCGAGCAGGCCGCTGAAGGCTCCCCCCGCCGTGCCGATCGCCGCGAGCTTCAGGGTCCGTGAGGTCAGCATGGCGGGCGATACTAGGGCGATGGGATCAGCGGGGCCGACAGAGGAGGAGCTCGAGCGACTGCTCGGCCCGCTCAGGGACGACCCGGGCCGCTCGGCCGTCTTGACGGACGTCGACGGCACGATCGCCCCGATCGTGCTCAACCCCGTCGACGCCGCGGTTCCGGAGCGAACCCGCGAGCTGCTGCGCGCCCTCGCGGAGCGCTACGCGCTGGTCGGCTGCCTCAGCGGCCGGCGGGCCCTCGACGCGCGCCGCATCGTCGGCCTCGACGAGCTGGCCTACTCGGGCAACCACGGGTTCGAGCTGCTGCTGCCAGGCGATGAGGAGGTGCGGCCGGATCCCTCGCTCGACGGCCACGAGAGCGACGCCCCCGCGTTCGTCGAGGGGCTGGACCGCTCCGAGCTCGACCGCGTCGGGATCAGGACCGAGGACAAGGGCGCGATCGTCGGGCTGCACTGGCGCGGCGCAGACAACGAGGGGGCGGCCGAGTCGCTGGCTCACGAGATCGCCAGCGAGGCCGAGTGGCGGGGCCTGATCCCGCACCACGGCCGCAAGGTGCTCGAGATCAGGCCGAACGTGGCGATCAACAAGGGAATCGCCGTCGCCGCGCTGCTCGCCTCCAGGCCGGTGGACAACGCTCTGTACGCCGGCGATGACCGAACCGACGTCGACGCCTTCACCGCCCTGCGGACGCTGCGCAACGACGGCGACCTGAAGGCGGTCGCCTGCATCGGGGTCAGCTCCGACGAGTCTCCCCCCGAGGTCTCGCGCGAGGCGGATCTGTCGGTCGACGGGCCTGAGGGGTTCGTCGAAGTGCTCGAGACGCTGGCGGACTAGGCTCGCCGCCGCGATGGCCTTCTGCGACCTGCTCCGGATGACGGTCCTGCTCGCCGCCGGCGCCGCCACGGCCCTGGCCGCCATCACCGTGGTCTCGGTGAGCGCATCCAACGACACGCTGACCATCTACGTCGCTGCCGTCTGGTGGATCATCGCCCTGGCCGGCGGGATCATTCTCGGGAGCCCCGCCCGCGCCGCCGAAGCGATGCGTCCGGCGCTCACCGAGGCGCGGATGGCCACGGCGCTGCCCGACCTCGGCAACCCGACACGGGCGGCGCTCGCCCGACTCTGGCCACTGGCGGCCTTCGCCGCGATCGCCGGCGGCGTGGGCCTGGTCTACTCGGGAGTCGCGGCGATCGGCACGGGCTTCGCAATCGGCGCGGCACTGGCCCTTCGCTCGAGGGAGGGCGCGGTGGCGGCGATCGAGGAGCGGGACGGCGTTCGCTTCTACGTCGAGTCGGGCTCGGCCCTGCAGCCGGTCAAGCTGGTGCGAACACCGGGGCTGCGGCGCGACAGGCCCCCGCCGGGGAGCCAGCCGCCACCGCCACCCGCGGCTGCCTAAGCAGCCGCGGGCACCTCAGCCTGAGCCGTCTCGGCGTTGGACATCTCGACGTGCGCCCTGCTGTCGCGGGTCCGGATCAGGACCAGGGTCGCGACGAAGCCGAGCGCCGCGATCACCGCGCCGCCGAAGAACGCGCTCTGGAATCCCTCGGTCAGGCCGTTCGCCACGGTCGAGTGGCCGGCCGCCATCACGTCGTTCGTGCGCGTGGTGGCGATGGTGGACAGGACCGCGAGCCCGAGCGCCCCGCCGATCTGCTGCGAGGTGTTGATCAGGCCGCTGGCGAGCCCCTGCTCACGCTGCTCGACACCGGAGACGGCGGCAATCGTCGAGGTGACGAAGCCGAAGCCGAGACCGATCGCCGCCAGCAGCGACGCGCCGAGGATGTCAGTCAGGAAGCCACCGCCGACCGAGACCTGGCTGAACCACAGAAGCCCGGCCGACACGGAGAACATCCCGGCCGCGAGGATCGGCTTGAAGCCGAACCGGGTGACCAGCTGACCGCCGACACCGGCCGCGATGATGATCGTCACCGCCAGGGGCAGGTACGAGAGCCCGGCGTGGATCGGGCTGTAGCCAAGCACCTGCTGCATGTACAGGGAGATGAAATAGAACATCGAGAACAGGGAGGCACCGAGCAGGATGCCCACCACGTTCGCGCCGGTCAGGGTCCGAAGCCGGAAGATCCGGAACGGGACCAGGGGAGCCTTTGACCGCAGCTCGATGGCGATGAACGTCCCGAACAGCACCACAGCGGCGACGAGCAGGCTGACGATCTTGGTCGAACCCCATCCGGCGCTGCTCGCATCGAGCAGCGCGTAGGCGAAGACCGAGAGGCCCGCCGTGATGGTGACCGCGCCGGCTGCGTCGAAGTGACGCGTCTCGGACTCCGAGCGGCTCTCCGGGATCAGGCCAGGCGTGAACGCGAGCGCGATCAGCGCGACCGGCACGTTCACCCACAGGACCCACTCCCAGCCCAGGCTGTCCGTGAGGATGCCGCCGAGCAGGACGCCGGCAGCGCCGGCCGATCCCGCAACCGCGCCCCAGGCGCCGAGTGCCTTGTTGCGCTCGGCTCCGTCCTGGAAGAGGCCAGTCACGATCGACAGCGCCGCGGGCGAGACGATTGCGGCGCCCAGTCCCTGGGCCGCCCGTGCAGCGATCAACTGCCCCTGGGTGGCCGCGAATCCGGCGGCCAGTGAGGCGACTCCGACCACGGCGAGACCCGTCATGAAGACGCGCCGTCTGCCGAGCAGATCAGCCGCGCGGCCGCCGAGCAGCAGAAAGCCGCCGAAGGCGATCACGTAGGCGTTGACCACCCAGGGGAGGTTCTCCTCCGAGAAGTCGAGCCCCTTGCCGATGCTCGGCAGGGCCACGTTGACGATGGATGCATCGAGGACCACGATGAACTGCGCGACACAGAGCAGAATCAACGCGGTCCAGCGCTTCTCGAGATATTCCTGGGCTGTGGTCATCCCCCTGACTCCTTTCGCAACTCGGGTATTGGTGCTCTTTCACTCTTAAGACGAACAAGATGGGCGAAATAAGACAGTTGAGCTATGCTTATTCGGAACCTGAGTTCCGGTTTCGGTTAGGACTATACGGAATTCAGATTCCGTTTGCGTGCAGGTGGTCACACAGGAGCGATTTCGCCTACACGCGGAGCTAGCCTCGATTCCATGCCAGCCACCAAGACAGAGCCCGACCCGATCCCCGCACTCAGGGCCGACGCCCGGCGCAATCGCGAGGCGATCAAGCAGGCAGCCCGCGACGGTTTCGCCGAGCACGGCTTCGACTGTCAGATGGAGGACATCGCCCGTGCCGCCGGAGTCGGAGTCGGCACGGTCTATCGCCACTTCCCCAACAAGGAGGCTCTCCTCGACGCCCTCGTCGCGGATCGCTTCGAGCGGCTTGCCGAGGAGACCGCGAAGGCGCTCGAGAAGGACGATCCGTGGGAGGCCTTCTGTGAACTGATGCGCTGGTCGGCCGAGTACCAGGCCGATGACCGCGGACTCTCGGAAGTTCTCGGATCTCGGCCGCTGGTCGGGGAGGCAGCCGCCGCGAAGTCGGGGCTCGTCGAGCTCAGCGGAAAGCTGATGAGGAAGGCCCAGCGCGCGGGTCAGATGCGGAAGGACCTGCTCGTGGAGGACATCCCGACGATGATCTGCGGGCTGAGCGCCGTCACCGGCTCGGCCGAGGGCAGCATGCCGGCGATGAACTGGGAGCGCTTCCTCGAGGTGATGCTCGACGGAATGCGTGCGCCGGGAAGCGCCAAGCTGCCGGCGCCCAGGGCGCGCCTCAACCAGCCTCGCTAGGAACGCTTCACTCGCTTGCGCAGTGGCGCGAACGAGCGCCAGGGGCGGGTGTTCGCGATCTGCTTCGCGCTGAGCCAGGCGCGGCGCGCGGTGGCGACCGAGTACTTCATGTTCGAGAGCGTGTCCGTGCCATGGGCGTCGGTGTTGCAGACGATCCAGGCCCCGGCCTCGGCCGCGAGCTTGGCGTGGCCCTCATTCAGGTCGCGGCGGTTCGGATTGCCGTTGATCTCGAGCATCGTGCCGGTGCGCGCCGCCGCCTCCGCGACCCGCTCGATGTCGATCCCGTAGGGCTCCCGGCGCAGCAGCAGCCGTCCGGTGAGGTGCCCGATGCAGTCGACCAGCGGATGCTCCATGGCGGCGATCACGCGCTCGGTCATCGCCTTCGCGGAGATGTTGAAGGAAGTGTGGACGCTGCAGATCACCCAGTCGAGGCCGGCCAGGAGCTCGTCCGGGTAGTCGGGCTCGCCCTTTGTGTCGATGTTGACCTCAGATCCCGCCAGCAGGCGAAACCCGCGGGGGGCCTTCTCGTTCCAGGCGCGGATCTCATCGATCCGCTTGGCCAGCTGTCTCGGGCTGACGTCGTTGCCGAAGCCGTGGGACGCCGAGTGGTCGGTGATGGCGAGGTACGCGTAGCCGCACTTCCGGGCCGCCTCGGCCATCTCCTCCAGGGATTGGCGCCCGTCCGAGAGGGTGGTGTGGCAGTGCAGGTCACCGCGGATGTCGTCGACGGTGACGAGCTCGGGAAGCTCGCGCGTGTCGCCAGCCTCGATCTCGCCCCTCCCCTCCCGGAGCTCCGGCTCGATGTAGGGCAGGCCGAGGAGCTCGTACACCCCCGCCTCGTCGGTGAACTTGTGGACCCTCTTCCCCTCCACCTCGGCGACGCCGTACTCGCTGACCGAGAGCCCGCGGGCCTGGGCCCGCTCCCTCAGCTGCACGTTGTGGGCCGCCGATCCGGTGAAGTGCTGCAGCAGGTCGCCGAACTCCTCCTCCGTGCCGATCCGCAGGTCGACCTTCAGCCCCGAGTGCGTGAGCACGCTGGCCGCCGCATCGCCGCCGCGCCGGGTCTCTGCCGAGAGACCGTGCGTCGCCAGGGCCTCGGCGAGGGCCCTCGGATCGTCGGTGGTCGCGATCAGGTCGAGGTCCTTGCAGGTCTCGGCCCATCGCCGGGCGGAGCCGGCGAGCTCGATCCGGTTCGCGACTCCCATCTGCTTCAGATCGGTGCAGATCTCGTCGGCGATCGGCAGGACGTGCGAGAGGAGGAGCCGCTCGCCGATGCCGTCCTCGGTGACGCCCTCGAGCGAGGAGAGGATGTTCTCCTCAGTCTTGGGCCCGAGGCCGCGGATGGTCGCAATCCGGCCCTGCTCGGCGGCCTCCTTGAGCTGCGTGAGGCTCTCGACCCCGACCTCGTCGTAGATCCGGCGGGCGGTCTTCGCTCCCAGGCCCGGCACCCGGGTCACCTCCACCAGGGTGGCCGGGAACTTCTCCTTCAGCTTGTCGGCGGAAGGGATGCTGCCCGTCTCGATCAGGGTTTCGATCTTCTGCGCGAGGGTCTTGCCGACGTTGGGCAGCTCGGTGAGGCGGCCCTCCTCGGCAAGCTGCTCAATGGAGACCGGGCTCTGCGCGATCGTCCTCGCCGCCTCACGGTAGGCGAGCACCCTGAAGCGGTCGGCACCATCGAGCTCGTAGAGGATCCCGAGCTCCCGAAGGGCCGCGGCTATCTCGGCGTTGCGCATATCTCCAAATTAGTGGGGACGGCTATCTTGCCGCCGTGCCCGACGCACCTCTCCAGGCGCCCGACGTCTGGGTCATCCTCCCGACCTACAACGAGGCCGAGAACCTCGAGCGGATCGTCGCCGCGGTGCTCGAGCAACTGCCCCCGTCGCGGCGGATCCTGATCGTCGACGACAACTCGCCGGACGGCACCGGCGAGATCGCCGACCGGCTGGCGGCTGAGGACGACTCGGTCGCGGTCCTCCACCGTGCCCAGAAGGAGGGCCTCGGCCCCGCCTATCTGGCGGGCTTCCGCGAGGCGCTCGCCGGAGGCGCGCAGCGGATCGTCGAGATGGACGCCGATTTCTCGCACGATCCGAGCTATCTGCCGGCGCTGATCGAGGCGACCGAGCGAGCCGATCTCGCCATCGGCAGCCGCTACGTGCCGGGCGGCGGGATCACCGACTGGGGCCCTTTGAGGCGCTTCATCAGCCGCGGCGGCAGCGCCTACGCCCGGGCGGCCCTGAGCCTGCCGGTCAAGGACCTGACGGGCGGCTTCAAGTGCTTCCGCCGGATCGTGCTCGAGACGATCAACCTGGACACGATCGAAGCGCGGGGCTACGCCTTCCAGGTCGAGACGACCTACCGCGCGATCAAGTCCGGCTTCCGGGTGGTCGAGGTCCCGATCGTGTTCAAGGACCGCACCGATGGGACATCCAAGATGAGCAAGGCCATCGTCGCCGAGGCGATGTGGCGCGTACCGGCCATGCGCTTTCGGCGCTGGTAGGTCGCTTCACTTTGTATAGTAACCCTGGACGCGCTGGCTAGACTGAGAAGCGACCCGTCAACCACGACCTAGGAGACCACCGTGCCGGGCAAGCTCAACGATGTGACCGACGCCACCTTCCAGTCCGACGTGCTCGACGCCGACGGCCCTGTGCTCGTCGACTTCTGGGCACCGTGGTGCGGGCCGTGCCGAGTGGTCCACCCCGTGCTCGAAGAGATCGACTCCGAGCGCGATGACCTCACCATCGTCAGCCTCAACACCGACGAGAATCCGCAGACCGCGGCGAAGTACGAGGTCCTCTCGATCCCGACCATGATCGTCTTCAAGGACGGCGAGGTCGCCACCCGCCTGGTCGGCGCCCGGCCGAAGGCGCGGCTCGAGTCCGAGCTCGAGCCGGTTCTCGCTTAGCTGGCCGCAAAGCGCCAGCGCATCGAGTCGGGCTCGCCCTTCGAGTCCGAGGTCGGGTTCAGCCGTGCGATCCGCGTGGGCGATCGCGTGCTCGTCTCCGGAACCGCGCCGATCTGGCCCGACGGCAGCTGCGACCCGGACCCGGAGGCCCAGGCGCGACGATGCTTGGAGATCATCCTGGAGGCGCTTGCCGAGGCGGGCGCGAGCGCCGAGGACGTGATCCGGACGAGGATGTTCATCACCGACACGGCCCATTCCGAGGCGGTCGGCCGGGCGCACGCGGCGGTCTTCGGTGAGATTCGCCCGGCGGCGACGATGGTGGTCGTTGCCGGCCTCCTCGACTCGCTCTGGAAGGTCGAGATCGAGGCCGAGGCGGAGCTCGGCTAGAGGATCTGCTCGCTGACGAAGCCGGCGAGCAGGACACCGAAGCCCACGATCTCAACGACGATCAGCGCCCACATGAACTGGTGGAGGCCCGGCAGCCCGTCGCCCTCTCGGAACCGGTTGTCGGTGTCGCGCGTGATCCCGTTGTAGACGTAGCCCGCGATCGCACCGACGAAGAAGGCGATCACGGCGAAGGCGGCGATCAGGTTGACGGCGGTGCTCCAGCCCGAGAGCTCGACGAACACCGCGATCAGGAGCGTGGCGAACGAGTAGAGCAGGGCGGCGCGGTGGGCGACGTCGACGTAGGGATGCGCCAGGCCATCCGGATTCGCCGCCATCTGGCGGTACTTCCATACGCCCAAAACCAGCGCGCCGAGAAAAATCAACCCCGCGGCGAAGAGGACGGCCTTCGTATCGCCGCCGAGTTCCATGGCGGGGACTCTAAGTCAGTGCCTGTTGGTGAGTTTCCGACCCCCGTTGGACGGAAACTCACCAATGGCGCCGCTATCGAACCTCTCGGACCAGTGAGGGCGTGACTTCGGTGAGGGTGTTGACCTTTGTGTCCGCCAGCTCGAGAGCGTCCTGCTCCGGCGGGAAGTCCCTGTTCGGCACGGCGATCACGCCCATCCCGGCTGCATGTGCCGAGCGGAGGCCGTTGGTCGAGTCCTCGATCGCGACGCAGTCCGCCGGCTCGACGCCGAGCCTCTCCGCCGCCGCGAGGTAGACGTCTGGAGCGGGCTTGCCTGCCCCCACCTCCTCGGATGAGACCGTCGCCTGAAAGTCGTCGGCGAGTCCGGCGAGCTCCAGGAAGAGATCGATCACGTGGCGGTTCGACGAGGTGGCGAGGCCGAGCGGCCATTCCCGGGCAGTCGATTTGACGGCCTCGACCGCGCCGGGGAGCAGGGGGAGCCGATCGCGGTAGCGCTCGGCGACCTGGTCGGCCACGGACCGCGAGATCTCCCCGGGATCCAGGTCCACGCCGAGCCGGTCCCGCACGTAGCGCGACCACTCCACCGAGCTCATCCCCAGCATGTCCCGGGTGGCGGCCTCGTGCCAGCGTCCGCCATGCTCCTCGACGAAGCGCCTGCGGACCTCGTCCCAGACGGCCTCGGAGTCGACGAGGACGCCGTCGAGGTCGAAGATGACCGCCGCGACTCCGGCCACTCAGGCCTTGCTGACGCCGATCCGCAGCTCGCGTCCCTCGATCGTCGCCCTCTCGCCGGCGCCGTCCGCGCCATAGTCGACGGAGCTCGCCAGGGTCTCGCCCGCGATGTAGGACTCGTGCTCTCGGGCGGCCGCGAGCAGCTCCTCGTCGCCGCCGAGCGCAAGCGCGATGCGATCCGAGACCTCGAGGCCGGCCTGCTTGCGCGCCTCCTGCACCGCGCGCACGACCTCGCGGGCGAGGCCCTCGCGGCGCAGCTCGTCGTCCAGGTCGAGCTCCAGGGCGACGGCGTGGCCCGACTCGGCCTCCACCTGGTAGCCCTCGAGGGGCTCCATGACGAGGTTGATGTCGTCGGCCGAGAGCGTGTGGTCCTTGCCATCGACGATGACGCCCACCTCCTCGCCCAGCTCGAAGGCCTGCGCGACCGCGGTGGCGTCGAGCGCCTCGACCGCGGCGGCCGCCTGCGGCATGTCCTTGCCGAAGCGCGGGCCGAGAGAGCGGTAGTTCGGCTTGACCCGGTAGGAGACGAGCTCTGCCTCGGTCTTGACGAAGTCGAGCTCCTTGACGTTGAGCTCGGCGGCGACCACCTCGGCGAGGCGCTCGATCGCCTCGCGCTCGGCGTCGGAGGCCACCACCACCGCCTTGCGAAGCGGCTGGCGGAGCTTCACCTTGGCCTGGGCGCGGGCGGCGCGGCCGAGCTCCACGGTGCGGCGGACCGCGTCCATCCCGGCCTCGAGCTGCGGCTCGATCAGGTTCTCCCGGACGTCGGGGAAGTCGCAGAGGTGGACCGAGTCCGGATCCGGGTTGTTCCATTCCGCGACGGGCTTCTCGAGCCCGGTCTCGGCGCCGAAGAGCAGGTTGGCGTAGACCTCGTCGGCGATGAACGGCGTGAACGGGGCGAGCATCTTGGCGGTCTCGCCCAGGCAGTAGCGCAGGGTCTCGAGGGCCGCGAAGTCACCGTCCCAGAAACGGCGGCGGCTGAGCCGCACGTACCAGTTGGAGAGCTCCTCGACGTAGTCGGCGATCGCGCGTGCCGCGTGGGTGCAGTCGAAGCCGTTCATCTGCTCGCGAACCTCGGCGATCGTGCGCTGCAGGCGGGAGACGGCCCAGCGATCGAGCTCGGTGACCTCCCCGGAATCGCCCGCCGTCCACTTCGGCTCGTAGGGCAGCTGGCCGGTCTCGAGGTCCGAGGCGTTCGCGTAGGTGACCCAGAAGGCGTAGGTGTTCCAGAGGGTGAGCAGGAAGTGCCGGACCGCGTCACCGACGGTGTCGACGGAGAAGCGGTAGCCCTCCCACGGCTCCTTCGAGGCGAAGTAGTACCAGCGGAATGCGTCAGCGCCGTGCTGCTCGATCACGTCCCAGGGCGCGACCACGTTGCCGCGGCTCTTCGACATCTTCTGGCCCTCGGGATCGAGGATCAGGCCCAGGCAGACCACGTTGCGGTAGCTCGAGGTGTCGAAGAGCAGGACCGACTCGGCGAGCAGCGTGTAGAACCAGCCGCGGGTCTGGTCGATCGCCTCGCAGATGAAGTCGGCCGGGAACCGCTCCTTGAACAGCTCCTCGTTCTCGAAGGGGTAGTGGTACTGGGCCCAGGGCATCGAGCCAGAGTCGAACCAGGTGTCGATCACCGAGGCGACCCGGCGCATGGTTCCCGAGCAGCCCTCGCGCTCGCACGGATAGGAGACGTCGTCGATGTAGGGGCGGTGGAGGTCGTCCGGCAGCTCGGCGCCCTTCTCGCGGAGCTCGGCGATCGACCCGGCGCAGAAGCGCTCCTCGCAGTCCTCGTCGTCGCACTCCCAGATCGGCAGCGGGGTGCCCCAGTAGCGGTCGCGGGACAGCGCCCAGTCGACGTTGCCCTCGAGCCACTTCCCGAAGCGCCCGTGCTTGATGTGCTCGGGGTGCCAGCCGATCTCCTCGTTCGCCGCGAGCATCCGCTCGCGCACCTCGGTGGTCTTCACGTACCAGCTCGCCTTGGCGTAGTAGAGGAGCGGGGTGTCGCAGCGCCAGCAGTGCGGATAGGAGTGGAGGTATGCGTCGGAGCGCAGCAGCTTGCCCCTCGCCTCGAGCGCGTCCACGATCGCCGGGTCCGCGTCCTTCACGAACTGGCCGGCGAACTCGGTGATCCGCTCGTCGAAGCGGCCACGCAGGTCGACCGGGTTCTGGAGCTTGATCCCGTACTGCTCCCCGAGCTTGAAGTCGTCCTCGCCGAAGGCGATGGCGGTGTGGACCAGGCCGGTCCCCTCATCGGTGGTGACGAAGTCGGCCAGGAGGACGGAGTGCCCGCGCGGGCCGTAGTCGGTGATGTAGTCGAAGGGCGGCTCGTACGAGGTCCCGGCGATCGCCTCGCCGGGGAAGTGCGAGAGGACCTCAGCCTCCTCGCCAAGCACCTGCCCGAGCCGGTCGCGGGCGAGGACGAAGACCTCGTCACCTGCGCGGGCTCTGACGTACTCGATCTCAGGCCCGGCGGCGACGGCGGCGTTGGTGATCAGCGTCCAGGGGGTGGTCGTCCAGACAAGCAGCTGATCGCCTGTCTCGAGCGGCGACTCCGGGATCTGATCGCTCGGCACCGGATCGAGGATCGGCAGCTTCACGTAGACGGCCGGGTCCTCGACCTCTCGGTAGCCGAGGGCGACCTCGTGGGAGGAAAGCGCCGTCCCGTCCCGCGGGCAGTAGGGGACGACCTTGTAGTCCTCGTAGAGGCGGCCGTCGTCCCACATCCGCCGCAGCGCCCACCAGACCGACTCGATGTAGTCGTTGGTCATCGTCACGTACGGGTCGTCGAGGTCGAGCCAGAAGCCGATCCGCTCCGTGAGCCGGTTCCAGTCCTCGACGTAGCGGAACACGGACTCTCGGCAGCGGGCGTTGAACTCGGCGATCCCGAACTCCTCGATCTCCTCCTTGGAGGTGATGCCTAGCTCGCGCTCCACCTCGAGCTCGACGGGCAGCCCGTGACAGTCCCAGCCCGCCTTCCGCGGGACCTGGTGGCCGGTCATCGTCTTGAAACGCGGATAGATGTCCTTGAAGACCCGGGCGAGGACGTGGTGGGAGCCGGGCCGGCCGTTCGCCGTGGGCGGGCCCTCGTAGAAGCTCCACAGCGGCGACCCCTCGCGGTTGGAGAACGAGCGCTGGAAGACGTCGCGCTCGCGCCAGCGCTCGAGGATCCGCTCCTCGAGGGCGGGGAACGACTGCTTGGGGTCGACTGGTACGAATCCGGCCATTCGGCCGGATTCTCGCAGTCAGTCCCTGGGAATCGTCAGCGCCCCGTCTTCTTCGATCGTCCAGCGGGGGTGGTGCGCGACCTCCCACGGGTAGCCGTCCGGGTCGATGAAGATCCCCGAGTAGCCGCCCCAGAAGGTCTCGGCGGGCTCGCGGCCGATCGTCGCGCCGGCCTTTCGGGCCTCCTCGATCACCCGATCGACCTCCTCCTGCGAGCGGGTGTTGTAGGCGAGGGTGATGCCTCCCCAACCGCTGCCCTCGCTGACGGCGCTGTCCTCCGCCAGCTTGGCTCGGTCCCAGAGAGCGAAGACCATGCAGCCCGCCTGGAAGAAGACGACGTCGTCCCCCTCCTCGGCGCCGGTCTTCCAACCGAGAGCCTCGTAGAAGCGTCGCGCGCGGTACAGGTCCGCGATTCCGAGCGTGATCAGGCTGAGTCTCTGTTCCATGACGGGCTCCCTTTCCGAAGTTCGATGTGGGCCGACCTTAGGCCGCCTCCTCGTTCTCGCCTTGAACATTTCGGACGTTCTCTAAGTTGGTCGCATGACGCCGTACCGGGAGGACGCTCCATCCGGCGAGGTGTACTCGCTGGTCGCCTGCCGCTGGGTGCGCCAGACGCCGGAGGACACGCGGCGGAGATCGGTCCTCATCCTCCCCGACGGCTGCGTCGACCTGCTCTGGCGCGAGGGCGAGCTCGTCCTCGCCGGCGTCGACCGAGCCGCGCGCCCCAGCCGGATCGCCCCCGGGGAGCGAATCCTCGGCCTGAGGCTGCGACCCGGCCTGGCGGGAGCGGTGCTGGGAATGCCCGCCAGCGAGGTTCTCGACGTCCACGTCAGGCTGGAGGAGCTGCTCGGCCCCCAGGCGCGAGAGCTGACCGAGCGGCTCGGCGGAAGCGCAAACGACGATGAGGCGTTCGCCCTGCTCGAGGAAGCGGTGAGCACTCGCATCGCGGACGCCGGCCCGGACCCGCTCGTCCTCGCTGCGACTCGGCGCCTCGGCTTCCCAGGCAGCCGCGTCGATCAGCTCTCCGAGTCACTCGGCATCAGCGACCGGCAGCTCAGACGGCGCTTCCACAGTGCCGTCGGTTACGGCCCGAAGACGCTCGACCGGGTGCTTCGGTTCCGGCGCCTCGTGGCGCGGGCCGGGGCGATCGCCGCCGGGGAGAGCGACCTGGCGAGGGTGGCGGCCGACCTCGGTTACGCGGACCAGGCGCATATGACGCGTGACTGCCTGCGGCTCTCCGGCCTCACCCCTGTCCAGCTCGCCGAGCTCTGGGCGAGCTGACCCGCGCCGGAGATGCGTCCACCGAGGTTTCGGCATGTCCGGCGCCGAGCACCATGAGGGCATGACAATCGGGACATCACTCTTCCTGATCGCGGTGGGGGCGATCCTCCGCTACGCGGTCGAGGACAAATGGAAGGCCGTGGACCTGACGACGGTGGGCCTGATCTTGATGATCGTCGGCGCCGTCGGTTTCGTCCTGGGCCTCTATCTGACGTTCGTGCGCGGCAGGCCGGACCCCTCGCTCGGCGAGGGTGACGTCGTCGTCCGGCGTCGCCGGACGCGCTACTAGGCCGCGCGGTCCAGCTTGCGGCAGAGGTCCGCGAGCTGGCGTTTCTCGGCCTCGTCGAGGACGCCGAACGCCTCACGCACCCGCTCGGCGTGCGCGGGGAAGGCGTGCGTGACGAGGTTGTAGCCGGCGTCCGTGAGGCCGACGGCGACCGCGCGGCGGTCGCTCTCCAGGCGGCTGCGTCCGATGAACCCGCGTTTCTCGAGCGTGTCGAGCACCTCGGTCGCGGTCGCCTTGGAGGCACCGAGGCGGCGGCGCATCGTCCGGAGCTCGAGGCGGCCCCCGGCGCTGGTCAGCAGGACCAGCATCGTGAAGCCCGTCGCCGAGACGCCGATCCGCTCGAGGTCCGCCGCCAGGCGGCGGGTGAGGTTCGCCTCGGCCCGCACCAGCGCCTCCAGTGCCCTGTGCGCGAGCGGATCGATGGGGCGAAGGGGCGTCGCCTCGTCGGTCACGGGTGATCAAGTTATGGGCCGCGGCGGACGTAGGATCAGTGCATGCTCCGCTGGACCGCTGTCGCCCTGCTCGCCGCCACGGCGATGCTCGCCCTATCGGCGTGCGGGGCGAAGAAGAACGACCTCGCCCCGGCGGCCTGCCTGGTGACCAACCGCGGCTATCTGAGGGCTCTCGAGAGCGCTCCCGGCCCGGTGCGCCTGGCGGGAACCACGCCGATCTCGGATTGCCTCGTCGCAGAGCAGGACGCGGGGCAGCTGGCCAACATCGGCCGGGAGATGATCGTCGCCGCGACCAAGCTGAACCTCGAGGCGCGGCGGGGCTCGGAGCGCGCAACCGTCGAGCTCGGCTACCTGATCGGCGCGGTGGCCAAGGGAGCCGACGCGATCCACACCGACCTGGCCCGGCGGCTCAACGCGGCCGCCAGGTTCAGTCAGACAGGCGGCGCGCTGCCCGCGAGCTTCGAGCGCGCGTTCGGCCGCGGCTACGCCGCAGGCCACAGCTCAGGCTAGGTAGCCTGGGTGGTGATGGAAGCCAAGACCGCGGATCAGCTCTGGGGGGGCGAGACCACGAAAGCCGTTGAGAACTTCCAGATCTCCGGCCAGCCGGTCCCGGCGCCCGTGATCCACTGGCTCGGCCGCCTCAAGGCCGCTGCCGCCCGCGCGAACGCCGAGCTCGGCCAGCTCGACTCCGACCTCGCCGAGCGGATCGCCAAGGCGGGCGACGAGGTCGCCAGCGGCGACCACGACGACCAGTTCCCGATCGACGTCTTCCAGACCGGCTCCGGAACCTCGTCGAACATGAACGCGAACGAGGTGATCGCCGAGCTCGCCGGTGACGAGGCCCACCCCAACGACCACGTCAACATGGGCCAGTCGTCGAACGACGTCTTTCCCTCCGCCGTCCACCTGGCGGCGCTGGGCGAGGTCCACTCCGACCTGCTGCCGGCGCTGGACGAGCTCCGCGCCGCGCTGGAGCGCAAGGCGGACGAGTTCGGCGACCTGGTCAAGACTGGCCGCACCCACCTGATGGACGCGGTTCCCGTCACCCTCGGCCAGGAGTTCGCCGGCTACGCAGCGCAGATCCGCCTTGGTGCGGAGCGGGTGCGCTCCACGCTGGGCCGCGTCGGGCAGATCCCCCTCGGCGGGACGGCGACCGGGACCGGGCTCAACACCCACCCCGAGTTCGCCGCGAAGGTGCGCGAGCAGCTCAGCGCCGACACCGGCCTCGACATCTCAGAGCCAGCCGATCCATTCGAGGCCCAGGCAAACCGCGACGCGCTGGTTGAGCTCTCCGGCGCGCTCAAGACCGTGGCCGTCTCGATGATGAAGATCGCCAACGACCTGGCACTGATGGGCTCAGGTCCCCGGGCCGGGCTCGCCGAGCTGAGGCTCCCCGAGCTCCAGAAGGGGTCGTCGATCATGCCCGGCAAGGTCAATCCGGTGATCCCGGAGGTCGTGATCCAGGTGTCCGACCAGGTGATCGGCAACGACGCCGCGATCACGATGGGCGGCACCCAGGGCCAGTTCGAGCTCAACGTCCGCGTCCCGTTGATCGCGCGGAACCTGCTCGACTCGATCAAGCTCCTCGCGGCCGCCGCACGTCACCTCGACGAGAAGTGCGTCAGAGGGATCGAGCCGAACGAGGAGATGCTGGAGCGCCACCGTGAGTCGAACCTGATCGTCGCGACTGCCCTCAATCCGCACATCGGCTACGACAAGGCGGGCGAGATCGTCAAGGAGGCGGCGGCCTCCAACCGCTCCATTCGCGAGGTCGCGAAGGAGATGGGCGTCTCCGAAGAGATCCTCGACGAGGCGCTGGACCATCGCAAGATGGCCCACCCGCACGAGTAGTCAGCTCACCGGCGCTTCCGCCGGCACTTCCTCTTCTTCCTCTTCGCCCCCCCGTGGTGCTTCTTCGTGCACTTCCCGGCAACCGGCTTGCCGGTGACCCCGGGACCAACGCCTGGCTGGATCACGTCGAGCTGATCGGAGCCCTGGCTCGGATCGTGAATCTCGTCGCCCGGGTAGGTGGCGGTGATCGTCTGGATCCCGGCGACGGCCGGCTTGTAGGGGTTCGTGCAGGCCCCCTGCAGCGGGTTGATCATGTTCAGCACCTCGCAGTCGGCGCCGAAGGAGCCAGAAGCGTCCGAGCTGAAGCGAATTCCGGATAGAAAGGTGGCCGTCGTCGGAGGCGGAGTCGACGTGTCGGTCACCGTGACGGCGCATTGAGCCTGGGTGCCGCTCAGCTGCAGCGTGTTCGGGCTGCAGGTGACCTCGGTGCTGGTCGGGAGTCCGAGCTCGTCGGCACCGATGTCCGGCGCGCCGCCGATCGCCCGCCGCTGACCATCGATATCCGCCGTGTCGCTCGAGCCGTCCACGGCGCCGGCGTCAACCGTCGACGAGCCCGCCAACTCGTGGAAGCCGTCCGCGGCGAGCATGGGAGCCGCTGTCTGGTTCGTCCCGGAGCCCGCCGCCGTGATCGTCGCGGAGCCGCCCCCGGTATCGGTGTTCGTCTGCGTCGTCGAGTAGTTGGAGTGGTCGAAGACGATCGACGTGTGACCCCCCGTGTTCGGCAGCGGTGGATCGAAAGTGCTCAGTCCGGCGGCGAAAACGTCGTGAGCTCCGCCCCTGGCGATGACGCTCTTCGCGTCGACGTCGATGTTCACGGCGAACCCGCGAGCCTCGAAGAAGAGCCCGTCGGAGTCCGGCGCCGTGGCGACGGCGGTCACGTTGCGAAGCCGAATCGTGCGCGTTCCGGGAGGAGAGCTGAACAGGCTTCCCCCGATCGCCGAAGCGGAGTTTCCGTCGGTGAAGCAGAGCGAGTTGCGCAGGAGGGCGACCGAACCAGGGAGCACATCGCAGGCGGTTGAGCCGTCACGACTCGTTCTCGCGACCAGTCCATCGACGACCCCGCCTAGTACGGAGATGTCCCTGGTCGAGTCCGTGGTGTCTATCTCGACGTCGGAGAGGGTGGTGCCCGCATCGACCACGAAGGCCCCGGAGTCGAGGTCGTCCTGGGCGGTGATCACAGGACGATCCGAAAAGGCCTCGCCGTGGACGTTCCCGGCCGTGATGTGGACCGTGTGGTCCATCGGCTGATTGGCATCTCCGGTCAGATCCGACTCCGAATAGCGACCGGGGAGGATCACCGCCTCATCGGCGCCCGTCACGTCCGGGCCGCCGGCGGCGGCGCCGATGCTGCACGGCATGGACGGATCGGTGCAGGTGGTGTCGGGAGCAGTCCCGCCCGGAGCTGCAAAGCGGGTGACCGCCTGGGCGGCGGCGGGGGCGCTGAGGGTGATCATCGCGCCGGCGGCGAGAACCAGCGAGAGGGTTCGTCTCCGGAAGCGCGCCATCTCGATCACCTACGGGGCACCGGGTTGCGAGGATTGATTCAACTCCCTGGATGTGATCCAACCCACGTGCCCGTAGTACCGTGAGGCCCGGTGGAGAAGCATGACGCCGTCATCGTCGGCGCCCGCTGCGCGGGCTCCAGCTTGGCCACGGCGCTGGCGCAGCGTGACTGGGACGTTGCGCTGATCGACAGGGACACCTTCCCGAGTACGACGGTCTCCACCCACCTGATCTATCCGAATACCCTCGCCCGTCTCGAGCGGCTCGGCGTTCTCGACACGCTCCGCTCACAGCACGAGCTCACCTTCGCGTCCCACCGCCTAGTCGCGCTCGGCCACGAGATCGCGGGCAGGTACACGCCGATCGAGGGCTTCGACCTCGGCCTGGCGCCGCGGCGCATCGCGCTCGACAAGGCCGGCGTGGACACGGCGCTCGCCGCCGGCGTCAAGGGGCTCTTCGGCACGCGCGTCGTGGACCTGCTCGGAACGGGGAGCCAGGACGATCCGGTCCGCGGCGTCCACCTGGCGGACGGCCGCGAGATCGAGGCCGACTGGGTGTTCGGCTGCGACGGCCGGGGTTCCGTGGTCGCGGGGAAGCTCGGCCTCGAGAAGGAGCGCACCCAGCGCGGGGAATTGGCCTTCTCGTACTCGTACTGGAGCGGCATTCAGATGGACGAGCCCGTCTCCACCCTGCAGATCAACCTCGACGAGATGCTCTACCACGGCCCCGTTGAGGACGGGCTCTACCTCGTGATCGCGAACGGCGTCCCCGATCTGGCCCAGGGCACGAAGCCGGAGCGAGAGCGCAAATACATGGAGGCGATTCGCCGCTTCCCCGAGACCCTCGACCCGAGGCTGCTGGACGAAGCCGAGATGGTCACCGAGGTGACTGTCGCTCCGGAGACGCTGATGCGCGGCTTCTACCGCCGGCCGACCGGGCCCGGATGGGCGCTGGTGGGCGACGCCTGCTACTTCAAGCATCCAGGGACGGCGCAGGGGATCGGCGATGCGGTCGAGGCCGCGCTCTATGTGGCGGACTCGCTCTCAGGCGCCGACGGGACGCTCGACGGCTACGAGGAGTGGCGGGACGCCAAGTCGGCGGAGCACTACGGCTGGTCGTTCGCCTGGGGTCGGTTCCCGAAGCCCGAGAGCGCCGAGCCGCTGTTCCGGGGATGGGCCTCGGATCCGAGCGCAGGCCAGGACCTACGGGACTGCCTGGCTCGGACGGTCGAGCCCTCTCAGCTGATGAGCAAGGAGCGGCTCGAGCGCTGGTTCGCTCCGGTCTCCTAGCGCCGCTTCTTCTTCTTGCACTTCTTCTTCGCGGCGGCAGCGTGGTGCTTGTGCTTCTTCTTGCACTTCTTCGTTGCGGATGTCTGTGGCGGCGGTGAGGCCGGCGGTGGGCCCGGTTGCAGCGAGGTGAGAACCGTGACGGAGTTCGAGTCGTAGTTCGCCACCGCGGCATCGGCCTTGGAATCGCCGTCGAACGAGCCGGTGGCGACGGCATCCGGTGATGAGCCCACGGCGGATGAGGTGTCCGCCGTGACGTCACCGTTCCCGTCCGAGAGGATCACCGTCGCCGTCCCACCGCCGCGGTTCGCGGTGATGCCGTCCTGGTCGCCGTCGCCGTCGAGGTCTCCGAGAGCGATGGCGCTCGGGTCGGCTCCGGTCATCTCGACCCCGCCGGGGTCGAAGGCGGTGCCGTCGGTTCGCCCGTAAAACGGCCACACCTGGTCCACTCCCTGGTTGGCGACCAGCATGTCGGGCTCGGCGGCAAAGCCGGGGTTCGAACTTGCCGGGTTCAGGCTGCCGACGGCCACGCCGCTCGGATCCGCGCCGGGGATCCCGCCCGAGGTGTAGTTCGTGCCAGAGCCGTTGATCTCGCCCGTACCGTCGCCGAACAGGGAGAGAAGCTGATCGCTCGTCTGGCTCGCGACGACGGCATCGAGGTTCGCGTCCGGCGTCATGGTCGTGCCCCCCAACTGGATCGCCGCGATCGCGACCGGATTTGCGGCCGCCCCGGGACCGGTCGTGGAGAGGGCCCAGGGTGTCGTGTCCTGAGCGAAACCACCCATCCCGTCGCCGAGCAGGATCGAGACGGTGCTCGAACCCTGGTTCGCCGAGATCAGGTCTGTCTTGTTGTCGTTGTTGAAATCACCGATCGCGATGGCGCGCGGATCACTGTTCGTCCCCGTCGAGACCGTGCCCGTGCCCGTGAAGCCACCGCTGCCATCGCCGAGCCGGATCGCGATGTTGTCGTCGCCGACGCTCGCGACGGCCAGGTCGTCGAAGGAATCCGCGTTGAACCTGCCGACGACCACAGAGCTGGGGAGGCTGCCGACGGGCACGCTCGCGCCGGCGGTGAACTGACCGAAGCCATTCCCGAGCAGGATCGAGACGTTGTTCGAGCCCTCGTTCGCGACGGCGAGGTCCGGCGTGCCCCCGTTGAAGTTGCCGACGGCGACGGAGGTCGGGTGTGTCCCAACGGGAAAATCGCCGCGGAAGAAGCTCACCGCAGCGGCCTGAGCCGGAACGACCGCCAGCAGAAGCGCGGCCGCGCCGAGCGTGACCCAACCCCATCTCCCCCTTCTGGGCATGGCCCGAGGCTACAACTGATTCGTCAGCCCTGGAAGGTGACTAGACGTTCCTCGGTGAGCTCCCGGACCGCGTAGTGCGGGCCCTCCCGCGTGTTGCCCGAGTCCTTGACGCCTCCGTACGGCATCTGGTCGGTGCGGAAGGTCGGGACCTCGTTGATCAGCACGCCGCCGAACTGGAGCGTCTGGCCGGCCTTGATCGCATTCCCGACGTCGCGGGTGAATACCCCGGCCTGCAGGCCGTAGCGCGAGTCGTTCGCCATCTCCAGGCCGTCCTCGAATCTCTTGAACGTGTGGATGGTGGCGACGGGCCCGAAGATCTCGTCCTTCCAGGTGTGGCATTCACGAGGGTCGTCCCTGATCACCGTCGGGGCGATGCACCGATCCTCGTCGACGAGCTCGCCGCCCGTCAGGATCTCCCCGCCCTTCGCGGCCGCCTCGTCGATCCACTCCTTGACCCGATCCTTGTCGCCCGAGGAGATCACGGGGCCGACATCGGTCTTCTCGTCCATCGGATCGCCGACGACCAGCGACTCGACGTTCTTTACGAAGCGGTCGGTGAACTTGTCCGCGATCGACTCGTGGAGCAGGATGCGCTGAACCGAGATGCAGCTCTGGCCGGCGTGGGAGTAGGCGTGGATCTGGGCCTTGTCGGCCGCGGTCTCCCAGTCCCCGTCCTCGTTCACGATCAGTGGAGCATTCGAGCCCAGCTCGAGGTTGACCTTCTTGTGTGGCACCGCCGAGCGAATGCCCCAGCCCACCTCGGCAGAGCCGGTGAAGGTGATCGCGTGCGTCCTCTCGCTTTCGACGATTGCGTTGCCGACATCCGAGCCCGAGCCGCAGACGACCTGCAGCCAGTTCTCCGGCAGGCCCGCGTCGTAGAGGACCTCGGCCAGCTTGATCGCGGAGATCGGGGTCTGGCCGGCGGGCTTCAGGATCACGGCGTTGCCGGCGGCGATCGCGGGCCCGAGCTTGTGGGCAACGAGGTTGAGCGGGAAGTTGAACGGGCTGATCGCCCCGACCAGGCCATAAGGCACGCGAATCACGATCCCGAGCTTGCCCTCACCGGCCGCACCGGCGTCCATCGGGACCATGTGGCCGGTGAGGCTGCGGGCCTCGACGGCGGCGAATTCGAGCGTGCCGACGCAGCGCTGCGCCTCCACGCGGGCGGTCTTGACGGGCTTGCCGGCCTCGGCGGCGATCGTCATCGCGAGGTCGTCCTCGCGCTCGGCGACGAGCTCCGCGGCCCGGTCCAGGACCGCCGCCCGCTTGTGGGCGGGGAATTCGTCCGCCAGGAACGCCTCCGCGGCCTCATCGGTCGCCCGGTTGACCAGGGCGGCGTCGCCCTTGGGCACCCGTCCGATCACGGTGCCGTCGTACGGGGCCTTCACCTCCGACCACTCGCCGGTCTCGATCCACCCGCCCGCGACGTAGAGCTTGTGGTCTGTGGGTTGAATCGTCTCGGTCGCCATCCTCGTCTCCTCCGTCCCTCAGTCGCCTACCCACAGGCTAGCCCGACCAGTCTTCCGGCCCCAGGGACGCGATGGCCAGCGCCGCAATCTCCCCTGCTCCATCGTGGAGACCGCAACTTCCCGCCGCGCTACCCGTTATTCAGGGGGCAATGCTCCGGGGGACCCGACTCCTGCTGATAGCGCTCGCCTGTGTCCTCGCCGTCCCGGCGGCTGCCTCCGCCAAGACCTGGGTGGTGAACGGCGCCGGCTTCGGCCACGGCGTCGGCATGAGCCAGTACGGCGCGTACGGCTACGCCAAGCACGGCTTCACGTCCGACCAGATCCTGACCCACTACTACACGGGCACCACGATCGGGACGACCGCCGACAAGCCGGTCCGCGTCCTGCTGCTGGACTCGGTCGGCAGCGTCGCCTTCCGCGGCGCGAACTCGGCGTGCGGCGCCGCCATCAAGCCGGGCAAGAGCTACGTCGCCAAGCGCAAGGGCGGCGGCGTCGTCCTGCGCTCCAAGAAGGGCAGGCTGGTCGCCCGCTGCGGAGCCGTGCTGACGGCGACCGGCGCGCCGACCGTGGCGGTCGCCGGCAAGGGGACCTATCGAGGCTCGCTCGAGGTCAGGGGCTCCTCGAGCGGACTCGACGCGATCAACGTGATCGACATCGAGGACTACGTGCGCGGCGTGGTCGCGAAGGAGTCGCCGGCGTCCTGGCCGATCGAGGCCCTCAAGGCACAGGCCGTCGCCGCCCGGTCCTACGCACTCTCGAGCTCCGGCCACGGCAGCTTCGACGTCTTCGACGACACTCGCAGCCAGGCCTACGGCGGCGTCGGCGCCGAGACGGCAAAGACCGACCAGGCGGTGAGCGCAACCCACCTGCAGGTCGTGCTCTACAAGGGCAAGGTCGCTCAGACGTTCTTCTTCTCCACCTCCGGTGGGCACACGGAGAACAACGAGTTCTCATCCCTCGGCTTCGGGCAGCCCGCGATTCCCTACCTGCGGGGCGTCGACGATCCCTACGAGGCGGACGCGGGCTCCCCGTACGAGCACTGGAAGCGGAAGTACTCGGTCGGCCGGATCAGCGGAGCCCTTCACGGGATCGGCCTGCGCGGCAAGCTGCGGAACGTGGTCGTGACGCAGCGCGGGGCCTCACCGCGGATCGTGCACGCCAACCTGATCGGCAGCGGCGGGACCACAACGGTCAACGGCCCTCAGCTGGCGAGCGCGCTCGGCCTGCCGGACACCTGGGCGTTCTTCAAGAAGAAGTAGAACTCGCCAATGCAGCTCGCGGGCAAGGAGGTCGCCCGGATCGGCCTCGGCACCAACCGGCTCACCTCGACGCCGGAGAACCACGCCTTCCTGCGGGAGGCGGTCGACGCGGGACTGACCCTGATCGACACCGCCCACGTCTACAGCGGCGGAGACAGCGAGCGGGCGATCGGCGAGGCGCTCTCGCCGAAGCCGGACGGGGTCGTCATCGCCACCAAGGGCGGCTACACCGGAGGCAAGGCGAGCCCGGAGGCCCTCCGCGGCCAGATCGACCAGAGCCTGGAGAGCCTGCGGGCCGAGACGATCGACCTCTACTACCTGCACCGCATCGATCCCGACACGCCGCTAGCCGACAGCCTCGGCACGATCGCCGAGTACCGCGAGGCGGGGAAGATCATGGAGATCGGGATCTCCGCGGTGACCGTCGAGCAGGTCGAGGCCGCCCGGGAGATCGTCCCGGTCGCCGCCGTGCAGAACCACTTCAACGTCGGCGAGCGCGGCCACGACGACGTCGTCGACTACTGCGAGGAGAACGGGATCGTCTTCGTCCCGTACTACCCGGTGAAGGGCGACGCGCCGCCGGCCCTCGCCGACATTGCCAAGAGCCACGACGCATCGCCGGAGCAGATCGCCCTCGCCTGGCTGCTCCACCGCTCGCCGGCGATCCTGCCGATCCCCGGCACGCTCTCGATCGAGCATCTGAGGGAGAACCTCGCCGCGCTCGACATCGAGCTCACCGACGAGGAGTACGAGGCGCTCGCCTAGCCGTCGGGATACGGCTGCAGCGGGATGCCGTGGTCGGTGTCCCGGGTGCCGAACTCGTAGGCCGCCGCGCCCTTCACGGTGAGCCGCTGGGCGGGGCCGCCGTCCAGCTCCACGTCGAGCTCCAGGTCGGAGATCGAGCAGTTGAGGGTGTTGTGCTCAGGGCCGACCGGGTCGGCGTAGATCCAGGCGACGAAGTCCTTGGCGGCCGCGCGGACGTTGCCCGTCACCTTGACGCCCTTGCCCCGCAGCTCGAAGCGCGCGCCGGTCGGCGACTCCTCCACCACCGTGCTGCGTACTTGGCCGAAGCCACCGAGGCGGTGCGGCGTGCCGTCGAGCATCAACATCGCGTTGCCGACCCACGGGGTGGTGCGGCCCGCCACCTTGATCCGGCCGACCGCCATGTCGAAGTAGTCCTCCGGCGAGCGGCCCTCGAAGCCCGAGCCCTGGATCCAGACCCAGCGCTCGGCGTGCTCGGCGCCCCAGTTGTGGCCGATCATGCCGCGCCAGTCCTTCACCTCGATCCGCTCGCCGGCGACCTCGAGCTCGCCGTTGAAGACAGCGTCCGGATAGGGGCTGAGGAACTTCGTCTTCGGCAGCTTCGAGCGGTAGAGGAAGTCGCGGGGCAGGTGGTGGAAGGGCTCGTGGCTGTCGGCGAAGCTCAGATCCCATTTCGCCGCGAGGGCGCCCGTCTCGAGCCGCCCGATGGCCCGGCCATCGGTGAGCGAAGCATCCGCCACGCGGATGTAGGTGTCCGGGGACGAGCTGAGCTCATCGGCCCCGAATTGCCGCTTGGTCGCGCGCGGTCCCGCGGCGGAGGTGTCGAAGAGGACGAACCAGATCGCGCAGGTGGCGTCCTCGCCGGGCCGCTTGTGGACCGTGTGCCGGATCCAGGCGCCGCGACCCCCGCCGGGCTGGACGAGCTTCAGGTAGAGGCTCTCGTAGTGACCTGCCTTCTGAGGGACCTCCGGGAAACGCGCTTCGGTTCTCACGGCGGGGACGCTATCGGCCGGTGAGCTTCCGGGCCCGCGACCTGACCTCTTCCACGATCTCCTCCAGCCCGGTGATGCGGCGATCGCGCATCAGGACCTCACCCGCGACCACCGTGGTGTCGACGACCGAGCCGGCCGCGGCATAGACCAGGTTGGCGTCCAGGTCGCCCGCGGAGAGCTCCGGCTCTGAGGCGCGCAGCAGCAGGAAGTCGGCGGGCGCCCCCACCTCGAGAGGAGTGCCCGCCAGCACCGGCGAGCGGCGGCCGCGCGCGATCGCAAGCGCCTCGCCGGCGGGCAGGATGGAGGGATCGCCGCTCGCGTGCTTCTGGCTGAGCGCGAAGAGCTTCACCTCCTCGAAGGAGTCGAGGTTGGAGTTGGAGGAGACGCCGTCGGTTCCGAGCCCCAGGGCCACGCCGGCCTTCGCGGCCCGCGGGTACGGCAGGAGCCCGCCGACGGCGAGCTTCATGTTGGCGGCGGGGTTGGCGACGACCGTCGCGCCGCGGTCGGCGATCAGCTCGAGTTCCGCGTCATCGAGCCAGACTCCGTGGGCGAGCACCGTCCTGGGGCCAAGGAAGCCGAGCTCGTCCAGGTACGCGGCGGGCCGCTTGCCGTGGGCCTCGAGGCAGTCGGCGACCTCCTGCTCCGTCTCGGAGAGGTGAATATGGAGCGGAATCTCGCGTTCGGCGGCGAGCTCGGCGACCCACCGCAATGTCTCCGAACTCACCGTGTAGGTCGCGTGCGGGCCGAGGCTGGGCTGGACGAGGGACCCGGCCTCGCCGAGGCGCCCGAGCACCTCGAGGACCTCGGGCCGGAGCGCCTCCCCCTTCGCCGGGTCGAGCCGGTCGATGATCACGCTGCTGACCACGGCGCGGACGCCCGCGTCGCGGACCGCCGCCGCGACCTCCGTGCCGTGCCAGTACATGTCGACGAACCTCGTCGTGCCCGCCCGGATCATCTCGACGCAGGCGAGCCGGGTACCCCAGTAGACGTCCTCGGGCTCGAGCTTCGCCTCGGCCGGCCAGATCCGGGTCTCGAGCCACTCCATCAGCGGCATGTCGTCGCCGAAGCCGCGGAAGAGGGTCATCGCCGCGTGGGTATGGCCGTTCACCATCGGCGGAACGAGGAGACGGTCGGTGGCGTCGATCGTCTCGTCGCCGGGGCCGGGACTCACGCCGGGCCCCAGCTCAGCGATCCGCCCGTCCTCCGCGCGCAGCCCGACGACCTCGCCATTCAGCGTCGCGCCGGTGACCGCGAGGCTCAATTGCCCGGCAGTCCCTTGGCGAGCGCCGGGAGTACGAACTCGAGGTCCTCCGCCAGGGTCCTGGCGGTCCGGTCGCGGCCGCGCCGGTACTCGTCCACGGTCAGTCGCCGCTCATCGATGCCGTTCGCCATGTTGTCGACGGTGCAGACCACGGCGTAGGCCAGCGCGGCCTCGCCGGCGAGGACCGCCTCGGCAGCGATGGTCATCCCGACCATGTCCGCGACCCGGGCGAGCGCCCGCACCTCAGCGGGCGTCTCGAAGCGCGGCCCGAGCGTCTGCGCGTACACGCCCCCGACCTCGAGCTCGGTGTCGGTGAGCGACGTCCAAGCGCTGATCACGACGTCCCGCCATTCCGGGTCGAATCCGGGGACGGAATGCCCGCGCGGGTCGCGGTAGAAGCTCGGGGCGATCTCCGGCGCGTAGAAGTCCTCCGGGCAGCTCAGCATCCCGACCTTCAGGTCCTTGTCGAGGCTGCCCACGGACGCAAGCGCGAGCACCCGGTCGCAGCCGAGCTCGCAGGCCGCCCGGATGTTGGCGCGGTGATCGACCAGATGGGCCGGGATCGAGCGGTCGAACCCGTGCCGGGGAATACCGACAATGTCCCCGCCGTCGGTTGCCTCGACCGGCAGGGCGCCACCGGCGTCGATCTGGACGCGCTCGCCGGCGACCGGGTCGGCGCCCTCGGGCAGGCTGTTGCCGTGGATCAGGCAGAGCCGGTCTCCCTTGGGGCGGGGGGCGGTCATGTGCGGACTCTAGGTCCTGATGTGGATCACGTCGCCGTCCTGGACGACGTAGTCACGGCCTTCGATTCGCAGGGTGCCGCGGTCGCGGCTGGCGGCGTAGCCGCCGGCGTCGACCAGTTCGTCCCAGGCGATCACCTCGGCGCGCACGAACGCCCTCTGGATGTCGCCGTGGACGCGGCCGGCGGCGTCAAATGCCGTTCCGCCTCGCGGCAGGGTTCGAGCCATCGCCTCCTTGTCCGTGTCCGCGGTGAAGAAGCTGATCAGGTCGAGGAGTTCGAAGGCGGCTCGAATCAACCGCTGGAGGCCGGAGCGCTCGATGCCGAGCTCGCTCCGCATCTCCTCTGCCTCATCGGGATCGAGCTCTCGGAGATCCGCCTCGATGCGTGCTGAGATCACGACCACCTTCCCGTCCATCCCCTCGGCGTGAGCGAGCAGCTCAGGCGGCGCCTCTGTCTCTCCCTCGTCGACGTTGACGACGTAGAGCACCGGCTTCGCGGTCAGCGGCGAGAGCTTGCGGAGCGCGTCCGGCGCAGCCTCCGGCACCGGCACCTCGCGGGCGGGCCGACCCGCCTGGAGGGCCTCGACCACGCGTTGCAGCCACTCGTGCTCGGCCACGGCCTCCTTGTCGCCTGACTTCGCCTGCTTGGAGACCCGTTCCAGCCGCCGCTCCGCCGACTCGAGGTCGGCGGCCAGCAGCTCGGTCTCGATCAGCTCCGCGTCGGCAACCGGGTCGATCCGGCCCTCCGGGTGCGCGACGGAGCCGGAGCCGTGCGCTCGGATCACGTGGCAGATCGCGTCCGTCTCGCGGATCGAGGCGAGGAACTGGTTGCCCAGGCCCTCGCCCTGGGAGGCGCCCTTGACGAGGCCCGCGATGTCGTGGAAGTCGATCGTCTCGTGGACGACCTCCGAGGCCCCGAGCATCTCCGCGATCCGGTCCAGGCGCTCGTCGGGAACGCCGACGACGGCGACGTTCGGCTCGACGGTGGTGAACGGGTAGTCGCCGGTCTCGGCCCCGGCGGCGGTGAGTGCGTTGAACAGCGTCGACTTGCCCGCGTTGGGCATCCCGACGATCCCGATCCTCATCAGAGCGGAACGATCAGGCCCAGGCCGACGCCGAGCACGGCGCCGGCGAGCACGTCGGAGGGGTAGTGCATGCCGAGGTAGGGGCGGCAGACCGCAATCGCGCCGGCCAGGATGAAGAGGAACCCAGCCTCGGGGGCGATCCGGGTCATCGCCGTGGCGCACGCGAAGGAGGAGGTGGCGTGGGCGGACGGGAAGCTGAGCGAGCTCGGCGCACCGCCGAGGGGAGGCAGGCCCTCGAGGACCGGCCGCGGCCGCCGGACCACCAGCTTGACCGCGTAGTTGAGGCCGATTGCCACCGGGCCGAGGAATCCCGCGACGACCCAGTCCTCACCGTTGTCCGGGTCGATGAAGGCCATCGCGATCCCGATCACGAGCCAGATCGCGCCGTACTCGCCGATCTTGCCCAGCGCCTTCCCCACCGTTTCCGCAGGCGGGTTGTGGAACCGGGTGCGCAACCCGTAGAGGACGCGGCTGTCGAGGCGCTGAAGCATCGGCGCCGCAGAATACGGTTCGGCGATGGCCTCGGACGAGCGGCTCCGCGAATACGAAGCCGACTTCCGGGAGGCGGGATTGCCGCTCTTCAGCGAGGACATCTCGGCGGCCGAGGACATCTGGAACCGGGCGGCGCCTCTCCTCGGGCTCGTCTTCCTCGGCGAGATGCTCGGCGCGGGGAACCTCGACTGGAACTGGTGGCAGAACGTGCTGGCCGTGGCGGGCGGGCTCGCGATCCTGCTGCTCGCGATCGCCGTCCTCAACAGGGCTCGGGGCCGCTCCTTCTCCGCCATTCCGCGGCGTCTCGGCAAGACCGAGCTCGCCGGCTTCGTCCTGGTCCCGGCCGTTCTGCCCCTGATCTTCGGCGGCCAGTCCCGAAGCGCGCTGGTCACGGCGGGTGCCAACCTGCTGCTGCTCTGCCTGATCTACGCCGTGGTCGGCCTCGGGCTCGTCTCCATCCTCGGCTGGGTGATCTCCCGAATCGTCGCCCAGCTGCGCTCCGCTCTCACGCTGCTCGCGCGGGCGGTTCCGCTGCTGGCGATCTTTGTGCTGCTCTCCTTCCCCACCCAGGAGCTCTGGGAGATGTTCACCAACCCGACCCAGGGCGTCTACGCCACGATCATCGTCCTGTTCGCGGTCCTCGGCGTGGGCTTTCTCGCCGTCCGGCTGCCGCGCGAGGCGCAGCGTCTCGAGCACGAGGTGAGCGCGGACGCCCCTCCGCTCCGGCGCCGCCAGCTCTTCAACGTCGGGCTCGTGATGTTCGTCAGCCAGGCCGTCCAGGTGCTGCTGGTGAGCCTGATGATCGGCGTCTTCCTCACCGTCTTCGGCGTGCTCGCGATCGACGACTCGATGCGGACCCAGTGGATCGGCGACCCCGGAAACGTCCTTTTCCACTTCCACCTCTTCGGCGAGCGTCTCGAGCTCACCAGCGAGCTGCTCCGCGTCGCGCTCGGCCTTGCCGCCTTCTCGGGCTTCTACTTCGCGATCGCGATCTTCACCGACTCGACCTACCGCGAGGAGTTCCTGGACGAGCTCACCGGCGAGATGCGCAAGAGCTTCGAGGAGCGCGCCGAGTACCTGAAGCTCCGTCAGACTGCGCCCGATGGCTGAGACGGCCAACCGCGTGATGGTGCCGGGCTATCGGCACGTACCGGGGCATCACTGCGGCTCCACGGCGCTGCGGAACCTGCTCGCGTTCCACGGAGTCGAGATCTCCGAGGAGATGGCGTTCGGCCTCGGGGCCGGCGCCTGCTTCTACTACGTGGTCCTGGACGAGCACTCGCCCACCCGGTTCACCAACGGCCGGGCCGCCCGCCTGGAGGAGAACTTCCTCGAGCTCACCGAGGTACCGCTGCGGCTGCGGACCGAGAAGGATCCCGAGGCGTCCTGGGAGATGGCGAAGGAGGACGTCGACGCCGGCCGCCCGGCCCTCCTCCTCACCGACCTGTACTACCTCGACCACTACGGTCGCTCGGCCCACTTCCCGGGGCACGCGGTGGTGCTGGCCGGCTACGACGACGAACTCGCCTGGCTCTCGGACACCTCCTTCGAGGACCTGCAGACCACCTCGCTCGAGAGCCTCAGGGAGGCTCGCCACTCACAGCAGCCGATCTTCCCGCTGGAGGGGCACGCGATCGACCTGCCCGAGGGCGTTGAGTTGAGCCGCGACGACCTGCTCGCCCACGCGCCGAAGGCGATCGCCCGGGCCGCGAGCCAGATGCTGGAGCCGCCGCTCGGCGAGTTCGAGGGGCTGCCGGCGCTGCGGAAGTTCGCGACCGAGGTCGGCGACTGGCCCGAATCGGCGGAGGACTGGCAATGGTGCGCCCGGTTCCTCTACCAGGTGATCGAGCGCCGCGGGACCGGCGGCGGCAACTTCCGGAAGATGTACTCGCGCTTCCTCGAGGAGGCCGGCTACGAGGAGGCCGCGCTTGCCAAGGAGGCTTCGGACGACTGGTCGACCCTCGCGCTCGCCGCCCGAACCGCCAGCGAGCCGGACGACGCCGACCCGGAGCAGTGGCGGGCGCTCTCGGCCGAGGCGGCCAAGGTGCTGGACGCCGAGGAGCGGCTCTGGGCCGCCCTCGCGAAGCTCGGCTGAGTTAGCCGCCGAAGCCGATCTTCTGCGGGGTGGTGGCGCTGCGGATGAAGACGACCTTGCCCAGGTCGATTGCGACCATGCCCTCCTCGGCATCGAGGTCGAGCCAGCCGTCGCCCTTCTCCAGCGCCTTGCGCAGGTCCTTGAGCTTGCCGTCGTCGATCCTGACCTCGACGACCTGTCCTCCTGAGAAGCCGATCGAAACTCGCTCCGCTGATGTCATCAGTGCTCCTTAGCCGGTTCGACGATCTCGGTCAACACTCCGCCCGTGGAGCGCGGATGCAGAAACGCAACGCGAGAGTTGCGTATTCCCACTCTAGCCTCTGAGTCGATCAGCTCGACTCCCGCCTCCTTGAGCTGGCCGAGCACGGCGTCGATGTCGTCGACGGCGTAGGCGACGTGATGCAGGCCGGGCCCGCGCTTCTCCAGGTACTTGCCCACGGGGGTATCCGGGCCCAGCGGCCGCAGCAGCTCGACGTGCCCCTCTCCGACGTCCAACAACGCGGCCTCGACGCCCTGCGACTCCACCGTCTCCCGATGGGCGAGCGGCATGCCGAGGGTCTTCTCGTAGAGCGCCAGGGCGCCCTCGAGGTCGTCGGTCGCGACGCCGATGTGGTCGATCCTGCCGAGCACGGGCGCTGCAGTCTACGTAGCCAAAGCCGGCCCCGGACGCGAAGCGGAGGAGCCGGCGTCTGATTCTTGCTCGACCCGGAGGATCTCGCGCAACGCCGCGACGCTGACCTCGAGCTGCTCGGGGGTGGGCTCCTTCGTGGCGATCAGCCGCTGGATCTCGTGGCCCGGCTTGTGGAAGGCGCGCGCCGCGGCACTCTCCGGGTTCCGCTCGCTCCAGGCGAACATCTCCGCCGCGAGCGAGGCGCTCGCGACGCCGACCGCCGCGCGGGCGACCGGGCCGGGCTCCTCGAGTGCTCGCTCGAGGAGCAGCTGGCCCGCCGTGGAGAGCACCAGTATCGGCGCGACCAGGTTGGACCCGCAGCGATCGTGCTCCTTGGTGGCGGACGCGGGATCGTCCGAGCCCGCCTCATATGCGCCGATGGCCTTGTGCTCGGCGCCGTGGTAGGCGGCGAGGTTGCGGTCGCTGAGGGCGACCATCGCCGGCGCGAGGCCGAGGACGGCCTGGACGAGCTCGCCGGTCGCGCTCGCCTTCTTCCGGCGCAGGGCCCTGCTCGCGCTCGAGGCGATGAACATCGCGGCGAGCACGCGCACGTCCTCGAAGGGGAGACGAGCCGAACGGAGCTTCAGCCTCACGGTGGGAATGAGCAGAAATGCCTCGGCGAGCTTCAGCGGGCCCCGGAGAAGCGGGACTCGCGCCGCGAGATCGGGCGCCAGTGCCGGCTTCGGCCCCGAGGCGACCTGGATCTCCCCATCCTGGTCGCGCGCCGCTGCGGCCCAGGAGGTCGGCCCGTGGATCAGCAGCCCGTTGCGAAGGGCCATCCCCCCGAGGCGCAGGGCGTAGTTCTCCTCGTCCGACTGGGCCGCCGCTCGGTTCCCGTTGGACTCGCTCATCCGAGCATCCTCTGCGGCAGCTCGCAGAAGAAGCGGGCGGACAGCTCGACGTCCGAGACCGGGACCCGCTCGTCCGCGCCGTGGATCAGCGGAGCGGCGTGCAGCAGGTCGACCTCGCGGTGAGGGCAGAAGCCGTAGACGACCGCGTCCGGGAAGGCGGCGCGAAACGGGTTGCTGTCGCTGAAGCCGGGCATCACCGTCGGCGCGATCTCGGCGCCCGGATCCGCGTCCCCGAGCCAGCCGCGGATCGCGTCGGCGAGCGGGGAGTCCATCGGCGAGCTCGACCCGATCACGGACTCGCTGAACTCGACCTCGTAGTCGCCCTCGCCGATCAGCGCGGAGAGCTGGCGCAGCGCGTCCTCCTTGCCCTGGCCGGGCGGGACGCGGCAGTCGATCAGGGCCTCGGCCTCAGAGGGGATCACGTTCGCCTTCTTGCCGGCCTGCGCCCTGGTCGGGGTCAGAGTGACGCCGAGCATCGGCTCCACCAGGAAGTCCGCGAGCAGCGGCTCCTCGGCCCGCAACCGCTCGAGGCCGGCGCGCACTCCCTCCTCGCCCGGGAAGGCCTCGCCGAAGAGCGCCTCCAGGAGCGCCTCCCCGACCTCGGTCGCCTCGGGAGGCGGCTGCTCAGAGAGCGCGCCGAGGTAGGTGGAGAGCTTGAGCAGGGCGTTGTCGCCGATCCGGGGCAGGGAAGCGTGTCCCGCCTCGCCGCCGGTGCGCAGCTTCATCCGGAAGATGCCCTTCTCGCCGACGCTGAGGGTGTAGAGCCGGCGGGCGGCGAACTCCACCAACTGGCCGCCGCCCTCGTTGACGACGAAGTCGCTGTGGACCTTGTCCGGGTGCTGCTCGCAGAGCCAGAAGGCGCCCAGGCCGCCTCCGACCTCCTCGTCGGCGGTGATCACCAGTTTCAGCTCGCCGGACGACGGGCGCCAACCGGTCTCCGCCAGCGCGGTGGCGCCGGCGACCTCGGCGGCGACCTGGCCCTTCATGTCGAGCGCGCCGCGGCCGCGCACCCAGCCCTCGGCGACATCACCGGCCCAGGGATCGAAGCTCCACTCGTCGGGATCGGCGCGGACCGTGTCGACATGGCCTAGGAAGGTCAGCGTGGGACCGTCGCCGGAACCCCGCAGTCGAGCGACCAGGTTCGGGCGGCCCGGCTCGGCGGAGAGCTGTTCGCATTCGAAGCCTGCCTCGGTCAGGACCTTTTGCAGGTGATCCTGGATCGGGCCCTCGTTGCCGGGCGGGTTGACCGTGTTGGTCTGGATCAGGCGGCCGAGCAGCTCCACCGCACGAGGGCCGAGGCCCTGCGGGACGGCTGCCGTTGCGGTGCCCTCCTCCATCAATCGCAGCCTAGGGCAACGGACCACCGGCCAAAGCGATCGCCGCGCCGACGGCACCGGCGGCGACCAGTGTCTCGACCACCCCGCGTCGCAGGATCAGCAGCATGAACGCGGCGGCGGCGAGCACCGGGATCTGCCAGGTCTCGTCGATGCCACCTGCGAGGGTGACGGCGGAGCCGAGGATCGCGCCGATCGCGGCCGGGCCGGCGCCATCCAGGAACGCGCGGGCGCGGTCGTTTCGGCGGAGGCGCTCGAAGCGGCCGCCCCCTAGCAGGATGAATGAGAAGCTCGGCGTGAACGCGACCGCCGCCGCGAGCACCGCTCCGCCCACGCCGTGGGCGGCGTAGCCGACGGCGGCCACCGTCGCCACCACGGGCCCTGGGGTCACCTGTCCCAGTGCGACGGCGTTCAGGAACTGCGCGTCCGTCATCCAGTGGTAGACGTGGACGGCGTCCTGCTGCATCAGCGGGATGATCACGAAGCCCCCTCCGAACGAGAGGGCGCCGACCTTGAACGCGGTCCAGGCGAGGGCGCCGAGCCCGCCCACGGACGCCGTGGCGAGCGGGAACGGCCACCAGGCTCCCACACTCTCGGTGGGGCGTCGCCGCCGGATCATCTCCAGGACTCCGCATGCAACCAGGACCAGCACCAGATAGGGACCGATCGCGATCGCCGCCGCGACGCCGGCGAGCAGGTAGATGAGCCAGCGGGTCCGGTGCCCGTGACCCTCCATCGCGTGGTGGTAGCTGGGCCCGACCAGCTCGCTCCCGGCGCGCACCGCGACCGCGGCCACGGCGGCGCCCGCCCCGGCGCCCGCCCCGCGCACCCAGTCCGGAGGAGCGCTGGAGAGAAAGAGAACGGACAGCGCGATCACCATGACCACGGCCGGGACGACGAAGCCGAGCCCGCCGACGACGGCCCCCAGCGGGCCGCCGACCCGGTAGGCGCAGAAGATCGAGAGCTGCGTCGAGGAGGGACCGGGCAGCAGCGAGCAGGCCGCATTGGCGTCCTCGAAGGAGCGCGCGTCCATCCAGCCCTCCTTGCGGACGACAAGCTGACGGAGGAGCGTGATGTGCGCCGGAGGGCCTCCGAACCCGGTCAACCCGATCCGCAGCCACTCCCGTGCGATCGTCCCGAGCGGCGCGGTGGGGCGGGTCATACTGCGGCAGCATGTCAAGCGGCAACATCGAGCTAGTCCAGCGGATGCTGGGCGTCTATCTCAGCGGCGACGAGGAAGGCCTCCGAGCGATCATCGACCCGGAGGCGGAGATCTACGGGGCCCCGGGTCTGATCAATTCGGGGGCCTACATCGGGTACGACGGCTTCCAGGAGTGGATCCGGCAGTGGGAGGAGGCCTGGGACCAGGTCGACTACGACCTGCAGGAGATGATCGAGATCGGAGACTCGATCGTCGTGGTCCCCGCCCACATCGTCGCCCGGGGGTCGGGCAGCGGAATCGAGACCGATTCGGTCTTCGGCTGGCTGTTCGAGTTCCGGGACGGCCGGGCGCTCAGGTTCCACGCCTACCTGAGCCCCGAGGAGGCGCTCGAGAGAGCGAGAGCACTGGCGGAATCGGAGTGAGCGACCAGCTCTTCGAGACCGGCGACGGTCCGTCGCAATCCGAGATGCCCCACGGCGACGCGCCCCTCGCCGCGCGCATGCGCCCGCGCGACCTCGCCGAGCTCGCCGGGCAGACGCACCTGCTCGAGCCGGGATCAGCGCTGAGGAGAGCGATCGAGTCGGGCGAGCCGCACAGCGCGATCTTCTACGGGCCACCGGGGAGCGGCAAGACGACGGTGGCGCGGATCATCGCCGCGCGCGCGAAGGGCGCGTTCGAGGAGCTCTCGGCCGTCAACGCCGGCCGCCCCGAGGTCCGCGAGGTGATCGCGCGGGCCCGGGAGCGCCGCAAGGCCGGGCGCCCGACCATCTTCTTCCTCGACGAGATCCACCGTTTCAACAAGGCGCAGCAGGATGCCCTGCTGCCCGCCGTCGAGGACGGGCTGATCACGCTGATCGGGGCGACCACCGAGAACCCCTACTTCGAGGTCAACTCGGCGCTCCTCTCCCGCTCGCAGATCTACGAATTCCAGCCCCTGAGCTCGGGTGAGATCGAGGAGCTCGTGCTCCGGGCGCTCGGCGACGACAGAGGCATCCCCGACCCGCCGGGGATCGCGCCGGATGCGCTGGAGATGCTGGCCGTCAGGTCCGGCGGCGATGGGCGGGTGGCTCTCGCCGCCCTCGAACGGGCCGCGGAGGCGACCCACACCGCCGGGCGAAACGAAATCCGCGTCGCGGAGGTTGAGGACGCCCTGCAGCGCAAGGCCCTGCTCTACGACCGCGAGGGGGACAAGCACTACGACTACATTTCGGCCTGGATCAAGGCTACGCGCGGGTCCGACGTCGACGCCTCCCTCTACTACCTCGCGGTGATGCTCGAGGGAGGAGAGGACCCTCGGTTCATCGCCCGCCGGATGGTGATCTTCGCCTCCGAGGACATCGGCAACGCGGATCCGCAGGCGCTCGCCATCGCCAACGCCGCCGGCCAGGCGGTGGACCGCGTCGGCCTCCCGGAGTGCGCCCTCAACCTCGCCCAGGCCGCCGCCTATCTGGCCCTGGCGCCGAAGTCGAACGCCTCGACCCGGGCGATCTCGAGGGCGAGCGCCCACGTGCGCGAGCACGGCGCGGCGGAGCCGCCGCCCTACCTGCAGGACGCCCACTATCCGGGCGCGAAGGAGCTCGGCCGCGGCGAGGGCTACCGCTACCCGCATGACGAGCCGGGAGCGGTCACCGACCAGCCGCTGGCGCCGGAGTCGGTGCGCGACGCGCGCTTCTACGAGCCGACCGACCGCGGCTTCGAGGCGGAACTGCGTGAGCGACTCGAGCGGCTGCGCGAGCGCCGCGGGAAATAGCCCCGGCCTCGTTAGCGCCTCGTTAAGCCGATCCCGAAGAGCTTCCGGCCGCAACTTTCCCCACCGGGTGCTGTTTTGGGGCATGTCTGACGCTCTGGCAGTCGTGCGGTTCGCCGGAGCCGGCGCGTAAAAAGCCGGGGAGTGGACAACGAAGGCCGGGAGCTCGGGGATTGCTCCCGGCCTTCACTTTTCGTCAGACGGCAGGGATGACCGGGAGGGAGCGGCCTTCGGCGGGAGGTCGCTGCCTGGATTCGGACCTGGACGGCATGGGAATGAGCCGTGCGTAGAATCGTTTGGGACGAGCGCAAAGCGACGAGAGGAAGCATTGATGGAGGCGAGCCGCACCCGCAAGACCGCCACCGGGCGGAAGTCGAGCCCCAACGGGAACAAGGGGACCAAGTCCTCCGCCAAGCGATCGAAGCCGAAGCCCGCGCTCGAATCCTTCAACCCCGCGACCGGCGAGCTGGTCGGGACCGTCGAGACGATCACACCTTCGAAGGTCCAGGCGGTCGTCGACGACGTCGCCGAGGTCCAGCCCTTCTGGGCGGCCCTCTCGCTCGAGGACCGCGCCCGCTACATGCGCCGCGCGGTCGACGTCATCCTCGCCGAGCTCGACGAGATCGCCGAGCTGCTCACCACCGAACAGGGCAAGCCGCGCGTCGAGAGCTACACGATGGAGATCCTCCCCACGGTCGACTCGCTCAAGTGGATCGCCGACAACGGCCCGCGGATCCTCTCCGACGAGAAGCTCTCGATGCCGGTCATCCTCAAGTCGAAGAGCGCCAAGTTCACCTATGAGCCGATCGGCGTGGTCGGGGTGATCGCGCCGTGGAACTACCCGTGGTCGATCCCGTTCGGGGAGGTCGCGATCGCCCTGATGTGCGGCAACGGAGTCGTGCTCAAGCCCGCCAGCCTCACCCCGCTGATCGGCGAGCGGATCCGCCAGACCTTCGAGAAGGCCGGCCTGCCCGAGGGCCTCGTCCGCACCGTCCACGGCGGCGGCCGGATCGGCGACGCGCTCGTCAAGTCCACCGCGGGAAAGATCTTCTTCACCGGCTCCGTCGAGGTCGGCCGCAAGGTCGGCGTCGAGTGCGCCAAGCGCATGAAGGGCTCGGTGCTCGAGCTCGGCGGCAAGGACCCGCAGATCGTCTGCGCCGACGCCGACCTCGCCAACGCCGTCTCCGGCGCGGTCTGGGGCGGCTTCGCCAACGCCGGCCAGACCTGCTCCGGCATCGAGCGCGTCTACGTCATCGAGGACGTGGCCGACCGCTTCCTCGAGGGCGTCGTCCGCGAGACGGAGCGCCTCACCGTCGGGGACCCCCGCGAGTGGACCACCGAGATCGGCCCGATGGTCTCCGACGAGCAGGCGGCGATCGTCACCGACCTGGTCGACGACGCTGTCAAGAACGGCGCCAAGAAGCTCACCGGCGGCCCGACCAATGTCAAGGGCATGAAGGGGAGCTTCATCGCCCCCGTCGTGCTGACCGATGTCACGCACGACATGCGGATCATGAACGAGGAGATCTTCGGCCCGGTGCTGCCGGTGATGAAGGTGCGCTCCGAGGAGGAGGCGCTCTCCCTCGCCAACGACTCGCAGTTCGGCCTCGGCGCCTCGGTCTGGACCAAGGATCGCGCCAAGGGCGAGCGGATGGCGCACCAGATCGAGTCGGGGATGGTCTGGGTGAACGACCACTCCTTCTCTCACGGCGCCTGCCAGTGCGCCTGGGGCGGCGTCAAGGACTCCGGCCTGGGCCGCTCGCACTCGAAGTTCGGCTTCTACGAGTGCGTGAACATCAAGCAGTTCGCGTGGGAGCCCGGCTGGACCCGCGACATGTGGTGGCAGCCCTATGACCGCAAGCTCGCGGACGCGATCCGCTCCTCCGCGCAGCTGCTCTACAGCCGCAACGGGAACCGCCTGCAGGCTCTGCGCGAGGGCTTCCGGCCGCTCGTGGAGGTCACCCGGCGGACGATGCGGAAGGGCGAGTAGCCGCAACTCCGGCGAGCCGGCGACCCTGACGGCGTACAGCCACTGCCTCAAGGCTTAGCCATTTCTTTACCGGACTTGACCGTGACTATCGGACTGCCGATGGGTTATCGGTACAGATGATCTCCACCTCGTCAGAAATGAGCAGGCCACGCACGGCGATCGCGCTCGCGCTGCTCCTGGCCTGCGCGGGGCTGCTCGGGCAGCTGGTCGCAGCTCAGGGCGCGGCGGCGAAGTCGGTGACCTACAGGCAGAAGTCCTTCCAGATCAGGGGCCCGAACGACAAGCGCCGCCTGACCGTGGGCTGCCCGGGCCACCTCGTTCCGCTGGGCGGCGGGATGTTCGGATCACCGGCCCCGGGCTCCGACGGCGAGGGCGTCTACCCACACTCGTACGAACGGCTCGGCGTTCAGCACGGCTACCACAGCACCGTGGTCCTCTTCGACCCCTCGCCCGGGTCGACTACCCCGCGGAGCGTCACCATGCAGGTGGCCTGCGCCCGGAAGCAGAAGCACGTCACACCCCCGCACTCGACGGTCTACGTCAATCCGGGTCAGACCAAGACCGCAATCGCCACCTGCCCGGGCAACCGCAGGCTCTTCGGCGGCGGCTTCCAGCGCACTGACTTCACCGCGCGCGGTGGCGACTACATCACTGAGTCCCGAGCCATCTCGGACAAGTCCTGGAGCGTCACCGGCCGCGCCTTCGGCGGGTTCGGCGGCCAGCTCACGGCGATCGCCTACTGCTGGCACAGCCGCAAGCCGCTGCTCACCGAGGTCTCGGGCTCGGCCACCGTCGGCACCGGGCGGTTCGCGACGGCCACCACGCCATCCTGCCCGGTGGGCCGCATCGTCTTCGGCGGCTTCAGCACCTCGCCCGCCGGCGCGGCGCTCTTCACGAACGGGTTCTTCACCCCGTCCGGCGGCTGGTCGGCATCCGCGATGAACACCTTCGGCCCCACCGCAACGCTCACGGCATACGGGTACTGCCTGAAGCTCTAGATTCGCTCGAATGGAGCGGACTTTGGCCGTTGAAGACGGCCCCGCCACGAGCACGGAGCCGCCGGCGCTGGAGCTGGCCGGCCTCCGCCGCGATTTCGGCGACCGGCCGGCGCTCACCGGCATAACTGCCCGGCTCGAACTCGGTGAGAGCCTCGCGGTGCTCGGTCCGAACGGATCGGGCAAGTCCACGCTCCTGCGGATCCTGGCCGGGCTGCTGCGCCCGAGCGGTGGACAGGCCCGGGTCCTCGGCTTCTCGCTCCCCAAGGAGACTCACCGGATCCGAGGCCGTGTCGGCTACCTCGGCCACGAGCCGCTCCTCTACCGCGATCTGACGATCAGGGAGAACCTTGACCTCGCGGCGGCGCTGCACCAACTCAATCCGGAGCAGGCGGACATCCGAATCCGGACGCTGCTCGAAGACGTCGGTATGGCGCATCGCGCACATGACCACGTAGCCGAGCTCTCCGCGGGGATGAAGCAGCGGGTGGACATCTGCCGTGCCGTCCTGCACGGCCCGGCGCTGCTGCTCCTGGACGAGCCCGACGCCCACCTGGACGCCGAGGCCCGGCACGGGGTCCAGCCCCTGATCGGCGCCGGCGAGGGGCGCAGCCGCGTGATTGTCAGCCACGACCGCGAAGCCGCGACCGCGGGCGCCGACCTTGTGCTGGAGCTGCGATGAGTCCCTTCGGCGCCCTCCTGCGAAAGGACCTCCGAGTCGAGCTCCGCACGCTGCGCTCGCTCCCCGCGATGGCGCTCTTCGCCGTCAGCGCGTTCGTCATCTTCCGCTTCGGACTCGACCGGACGACGCTCGACGGCGATCTCGCCGCCGGGGTGCTCGTGCCGACGCTCCTCTTCGCCGCGCTGCTGGCGATCAACCGGCTGTTCGTCGCCGAGCGCGAGGAGGGCGGGTTCGACCTGATCCGCCTGGCGCCGATCGACCGCACCGTTCTGTTCGCGGCCAAGGCGAGTGCGCTGGTGATCTATCTCGTCGTCCTCGAGCTGATCGCGGTGCCGATCTTCGCGCTCTTCTTCCTCGACAACGCGTCCGGGCTGCTTCCGTTCGCTCTCGTCCTGCTTCTGACCAATGTCGGGCTGGCCGCCACCGGAACGCTGATCTCCACGATCGCGACGATGTCGAACGCCCGCGACCTGCTCGCGCCGCTGATCCTGCTGCCACTGCTCGTCCCGCTCGTGATTGCGGCCGCGGGCGCGGGCGGGCATCTGCTGGCCGCGGACGGCCCCGACTACGGGCGGTTCGGGACATGGCTGGCGCTGCTCGGCCTCTACGATCTGATCTTCCTCTTGGTGGGTTACGCGACCTTCGACTTCCTGCTCGAGGACTAGATCAATGGCCAGGGCGCTCAGATCGATAACGCTTCGCCGCCTCGCGATCGCGACCGTCCTGGTGATGGGCGCCGGGTACGCGCTCGCCTTCCTCTACGCACCCGAGGACGCCGACCAGGGCTTCATCCAGAAGATCTTCTACCTGCACGTGCCGCTCGCGATCGTCGCGCTCGTCGGGTTCATCGTCGCCGGGCTGCTCGCGATTCAGCACCTCCGCACCGGAGAGTCGAAGTGGGACGCGCGCTCGTACGTCTCGATCCATCTCTCGGTCATCTTCGGCGTCGGCGTATTGCTCACCGGCGCGATCTGGGCGAAGGGCTCCTGGGGCGTGTGGTGGGAGTGGCGTGAGCCCACCCTGGTCAGCTTCCTGATCGTCTTCCTGCTCTACGCCACCTACTACCCCCTGCGCTACGCCATCGAGGACCGCGACCGCCAGGCTCGCTACGCGTCGGTCTTCGCGATCACGGCCGGCGCCTTCGTGCCGCTCAACTTCGCCGCGGTGCGCGCGGCGCAGCCGCTCGTCCATCCCCGGACCTTCTCCGATGCGGGCGGCCTGCCCGGATCCATGCTGCTCGCCTTCCTCGTCTGCCTCGTGGGGGTCGGGCTTCTCTGGGTGACGCTGGTTCGATTCGAGCTGGCCTCCAAGCGCGCGTCGGGAGACCTGAAGCGGATCCGCAGGGCGCTCGGGGGCGGAGACGGGCCACCCCAGCCGGCCCGGTCGATCGCCCCCGTGGCGACCTCGACGATGAGCTCGATGCGCGCGGAGGACGGCCGGTGATCCCGCTCGCGATCGAAAGCGCCGACCGCTACGTCGGCGGCGCCTATCTCGTCTTCCTCCTGCTGCTCCTGGTCTACGTGGCGATCATGGCCGCGAAGCTCCAGCGCATCCAGAGGGACCTCGGTTCACTCGCGGAGCTCTCCGAGCGATCGCCCGCAGGACGCGGCAGCGACCGCGACGTCGGCCAGGTCCGCGGCCGCGAGCAGGAGATCGAGGCCGTGCGCCAGGGGGATCGCGGATGAGCGGCCTGCTCGCGCTCGGCGTCTCGCACCGGACCGCCTCGCTGGCTCTGCGAGAGCAGCTCGCCCTCACCGAGGGTCGTGCCGCGGGCGTGCTCAACGGGCTCGTCTCCGAGGAGCCGATCAACGAGGCCGTCGCCCTCTCCACCTGCAACCGCACCGAGCTCTACCTGGTGGCCACCGAATCGGTCGAGGCCGAGGCCGCGGGGCTCGGCGTCCTCGCGCGAGAGGCGGGCATCCGCCCGACCGAGCTGCTCGGGCCGCTCTACTCGCTGCGCGGCGCGGAGGCGGCTCGCCACCTCTATCGCGTCACCGCCGGCCTCGACTCGATGATCATCGGCGAGGCGGAGATCCAGGGTCAGGTGAAGCGGGCATACGAGCTCGCGCTGGTCGAGGGCGCGCCCGGCCCGATCCTCAACCGGATGTTCCGAGGGGCCCTCGCGGCGGGCAAGCGCGCCCGCACCGAGACGGCCGTCGGCCAGAAGGGCGTCTCCATCCCCTCCGTGGCCGTCGAGCTCGCCCAGCGCAACCTCGGCGATCTCTCCGAGCGGCGCGTTCTCCTGATCGGCGCCGGCGAGACCTCCGAGCTCACCGCCCGCGCGCTGGCCGCGCGAGGATCCGACGCCGTCTTCATCGCGAACCGCGGCTACAACCGCGCGATCTCACTGGCGGAGCGCTTCGGCGGCCAGGCCGTCCGCATCGACGACCTCCCGTCGCAGCTCGCCGGCGCAGACATCGTCGTCTCGGCCACCAACTCCCCCCACCACCTGATCGAGCGGTCCGAGCTCGCGCTGATCATGGGCGAGCGCGAGGCCAGGCCGCTGCTGCTGATCGACCTGGCCGTGCCCCGCGACATCGACCCGGAGATCCGCGAGATCGAGGGAGTCAGCCTCTACGACGTCGACGAAGTTCAGGCGATCGTCGAGCAGAACGCCTCCGGGCGCGAGGCCGAGGGCCGCCGCGCGGCGGGCATCCTCGACTCCGAGCTGGCCCGCTTCGAGCGTTGGCTCGGCGCTCAGGAGGTGATGCCGACGGTCGCCGCGCTGCGCGAGCGCGCGGACTCGATCGTCTCCCAGGTGCTCTCGGAGAACGCGACCCGCTGGGAGAGCCTCTCCGCCACCGACCGCGAGCGGATCGAGCAGATGGCGCACGCGATCGCCAACCGGCTGCTCCACGAGCCCACGATCAGGGTCAAGGGGATCTCCGACCGGGAGGACGCGTACCTGCAGGTGAGCGTGCTCCGCGAGCTGTTCGGCCTCGATGCCGGCACCGAGCCCCAGGACACCGAGGGCGCCGACGTCGCCTCCCTCGACGAGCGCCGCCGTCGCAACGAACGCAGCTGAGGCGGCGGTGACGGAGCCACCGCTTCGGCTCGGCACTCGCGGGAGCATCTTGGCTCTCGTCCAGGCGAAGGCCGTGGCGAAACTGCTGGGCGGCGCCGAGATCGTTCCGATCAAGACCGCCGACGCCGACGCCGGTGACAAGGCGCGCTTCGTCAAGGCGATCGAGCAGGCGCTCCTGAACGGGGAGATCGACCTGGCGGTCCACTCCGCGAAGGACCTCTCCTCCGAGCTGCCCGAGGGGCTCGAGATCGCGGGGGTCCCCTCCCGCGAGGATCCGCGCGACGCCTACGTCGGGAGCGTGACGTCCCTCGGCGACGTTCCCGAGGGGTCGCGGATCGGAACCTCGAGCCTGCGCCGCCGCGCTCAGATCCTGGCGCTGCGCCCCGATCTCGACGTCGTCGAGGTGCACGGCAACGTCGACACGAGGCTCGGGAAGCTCGAGGCCGGCGAGTTCGATGGGCTGGTCCTGGCGGCCGCCGGGCTGCGTCGTCTCGGGAGGGCGGAGGAGATCTCCTTCTCCCTGGAGCTCGAGGAAGTGGTTCCCTCGCCCGGCCAGGGAGCGCTGGCGATCGAGGCGCCCCACGCCCAGGATCGCCCGGTGACCGCCGCCGAATCGATCACCGACCGCGGCGTCCTCGGGACGGTCATGGCCGAGCGAGCGCTCGTCGCGGCGCTCGACGCGAGCTGCAACACACCGCTGGGCGCGCACGCGACGCTGGAGAAAGGCGGCCGGATGAGCCTGCGGGCGTTCTGCGGACTGCCCGACGGAAGCGAGTGGATCAGGGACGAGCTCGAGATGGACGCGTCGGAGCCCGAGACGCTAGGCACCGCGCTCGCGGAGCGCCTGAAGGCCGCGGGGGCGGCGGACGTGCTGGCGCGCGCCGAGGAGATGGCCGTCACGTGAGCGCCGGCCCGGGCATCGTCTACCTGGTCGGCGCGGGCCCCGGAGACCCCGGCCTGATGACCACGCGGTCGCTCGAGCTGATCGTCGCGGCGGACGTGATCGTTCACGACCGCCTCATCCCGCGCGATGCCCTCGCGGTCGCCAGCCCGGATGCTGAGCTGATCTACGTGGGGAAGGAGCCCGGGTCCGCCAGCGTCCCGCAGGAGGGCATCGCCGAGCTGCTGATCGACCGGGCGCGCCAGGGCAGGCTCGTCGTCCGGCTGAAGGGCGGCGACCCGTTCGTCTTCGGCCGCGGCGGCGAGGAGGCCGAGGCCCTGGCCGATGCGGAGATCCCCTTCGAGATCGTCCCGGGGATCACCGCCGGGGTCGCAGCTCCCGCCTACGCCGGGATCCCGGTTACGCACCGCGACGACGCGTCCGCGGTCGCCTTCGTCACCGGCCACGAGGACCCGGAGAAGGAGGACTCCGCGCTCGATTACGAAGCCCTGGCGCGCTTCCCCGGCACGCTTGTCTTCTACATGGGCGTCAAGGCGCTGCCGCGGATCGCCGAGGCGCTGATCGCGGCCGGCCGGGCCGGATCCGAGCCGGCGGCCGTCGTCGAGCGCGGCACTCTCCCCGGGCAGCGGACCGTGACCTCGACCCTCGAGGGGATCGCCGCGGCGGCCGAAGAGGCGGGGATCAGGCCGCCGTCGGTGACCGTCGTCGGGCCGGTCGCGGGGCGCCGTGAGCGAATCGCCTGGCTAGAGCGCCGCCCGCTGCACGGCAAGAAGGTCATCGTCACCAGGGCCCGTGCCCAGGCGAGCGAGCTGGCGCGCCAGCTGGACGCCCTGGGGGCGGAGCCGGTCGAGCTGCCGGCGATCCGGATCGAGCCGCGGATCGACTCCAAGGAGGTTCGCGACGCGATCGAGAGCCTCCACACCTATGCGCTCGTCTGCGTCACCAGCCCCAACGGCGCGCGACTCCTCTTCGAGGCGATGGCGGCGCAGGGCCGGGACTCGCGGGCGCTCGCGAACGCCAGCGTCGCCGCGATCGGCGCCGGCACCGAGGCGGCGCTGGCGGCGGGCGGCATCCTCGCGGACATCGTCCCCGAGCGATTCGTCGCGGAGGAGCTGGTCGAGGAGCTCAACAAGCTCGAGCTGCAGGGCAAGCCGGTGCTGATCGCCCGAGCCGCGGAGGCGAGGGAGCTCCTCCCAAAGGCGCTGCGGGACCGTGGCGCCGAGGTGGACGAGGTCGCCCTGTACGAGACGGTCGCGGAGACGCCGGACCCCGAGGAGCTCGAGCGCGCCCGCGACGCCGACTTCATCACCTTCACCTCCTCGTCCACCGTCCGCAACTTCATGGCGGCGAGCGAGAACGGCATCCCCGAGGGCGCCAAGGTCGTCTCCATCGGCCCGATCACCAGCGAGGCCGCGCGCGAGGCCGGGCTCACGGTGGACGTGGAGGCGGAGCGGCACGACATCGGCGGCCTCGTCGAGGCCCTGCTCTCGGCCGCCGGCGCGTGAGGCCCCGGCGCCGGGCCTCGGAGTGATTGGATTCGGGGGTGGCAACGCCGCGGCCGATCACCTTCCTCTCGGACTACGGGTACGAGGATGAGTTCGCCGGCGTCTGCCGGGCGGTGATCTCGCAGATCGCGCCCGGCGCGCCGCTGATCGACCTCACGCACGGGATCGCGCGACAGGACATCCGCCAGGGGGCGGTCGCCCTCGCGAACGCCCTTCCCTCCTGCCCCCCGGGGGTTCATCTGGCCGTGGTCGACCCGGGAGTGGGGTCGGAGCGGCGCGCGGTGGCCGTCGCCGCCGCCGAGGGGCGCTTCCTGGTCGGCCCCGACAACGGCCTGCTCTCGCGAGCGCTCGACCGGCTCGGCGGCGCACTCGACGCGGTTGAGCTCTCCCGCTCCCCCTTCCGGCTCGAGCCGGTCTCCGCGACCTTCCACGGCCGGGACCTGTTCGCGCCGGTCGTCGCCCACCTGTCACTCGGCGCCCGCCTCGAGGAGGCCGGCGAGGCGATCGATCCGTCTTCGCTCACGACCCTCGACCTGCCGGCGCCGAAGATCTCGGAGGACGAGGTGGTCGCCCACGCCATTCACACGGACAGCTACGGCAACGTCACGCTCGACCTCGACGCATCGATGCTCGCCGACGGGCCGATTCGCCCGGGCGATGCGCTCGAGGTTCGCGCGCCGGACGGCCGCTTTCAGGCGACCTGGGCGCGCACGTTCGCCGACGTCGGCGAATCCGACGTCCTGCTCTTCGAAGACTCCTCAGGGACCCTCGCCCTCGCGGTCAGCGGCGGCAACGCCGCCGGCCTGCTCGACCTCACTCCCGACCGCGAGGTCACGCTGCGGCCGCTGAAGTGACTGCGATGGAGATCGGGCGCCCGCATCGCCACTTCAGGCGCACCGACTCGACCAACGAACGGGCCAAGGAGCTCGCGCTGGCGGGCGCGCCGGGCGGCCTGGTGATCACCGCGGACGAGCAGTCCGCCGGCCGAGGGCGGCGGGGGAACGCCTGGTTCGCCCCCGCGGGATCCTGCCTGCTCTATTCGGCGCTGGTCCGTCCCTTTGCGGCGGAGAGCTCTCCCCTGCTGCCGCTCGCCGTCCCGCTGGCCGTCTGCGAGACGGCCGAGAAGGTGGCCCCGGTCCGCTGCCAGGTGAAGTGGCCGAACGACGTCTGGATCGACGAGCGCAAGGTCTCAGGCGTGCTCGCCGAGGGTCGCCCCGACGATGGCTGGGCCGTGATCGGCGTCGGGCTGAACGTCGCGATCCCCGACGACGAGTTCCCTCCGGAGCTGCGCGAGACCGCGGTGTCCCTGCTCCCGACCGAGGCGGAGGGCGGACTCCCGCCCGGCGGCTCGCCGGGCGTGCTGAAGGCGCTCGGGGCTCTCAATGAGGCACTCGCCCGCTGGCTGGGGGCCGGCGACGACGAGGTGCTCAGCGCCTACCGGGCGCGCGATGCGCTCTCCGGCAGGAGCATCTCCTGGGACGGCGGAGAGGGGGTAGTCAAGGAAATCGACGAGCGAGGGCACCTGGTGGTCGAGAAGCCCGATGGCGAGCGGGTCGCGCTCGGCGCGGGCGAGGTCCACCTCTCGCTGGACCGCTAGGACTCGTCGGCGGCCTCGGCGGCCTCGAGCTCCTCGACGTCGTGTTCGTCGGTGTGCTCGTCCGCCTGGGCGCCGTTCGTCTCCGCCGCGGCGCCATTCTTCTTGGCGCCCCCCTCCTGCGAGCCGCCCTTGCGCTTGCGGCGGCGACGCTTGCCCCCGGCCTTCGGGAAGTTGCGAAGCAGCTCGCGGGCGACCGCCGAGGGCTTGCGGGCGGCGCGCATGCGCGCTCCGCGCAGGACCTCCTCGCCCTCGGGCGTGTGGGCGACGCCGGCGGCGAGCAGCGCGGCGGCCAAGCGGCGGTCCTGGTTGCGAGCCCCGTGGACCAGCCGGCGCGCGTTCCGGCCATGGGCGCGGCCGGACGAGTTGACGAGCAGCCCGAGGAGGCGCTTGGTCTCGGGCCAGCGCTGCACGGCGTACTCCTCGTGCAGATCGCGCGTGTAGTCGGCGAGCCGCCAGACCCAGGCCTGGGCCTGGTCGCGGCGACCGATCCGGCGCTCGGCGAGGGCCTCGAGCATGACCTTGGTACCGGCGCGGCGATCGTCGCGAGCCCAGGTCCCGATCGTGTCGATCGCGTCGTCGAAGGCGTCCGCGTCGCGGAGGGCGGCGATCTCGACCAGCGCCTTGAGCCGCAGCTGCTGGTTGCGGTTGCGCTGCACGCAGGTGAGCAGGAAGCGCCGGCGGAGCTCCTTGGTCTGGTCGTTCTGCAGCATCGCCTTGGCGCGCCGCCAGCCGGATGGGTTGACCCGCGCGCCGGCGAGAGCCGCCCAGACGTGCTGCTCGGAGTGGTTCAGGTTCTCGACGGCGATTCGCCAGAGCTCGCGCTCCAGCACGCGCAGGCGGTGCTCCGACTTGTCGGAGACCGGCACGACGCGCTTCTCTACCCGCACCCGGCGTCCGCGGCCGCGGCGGACAGGGCCGACGACGATCGCACCGCCGCGGTAGACATCGCGGTCGAGCAGGCTGTGCAGCGTGACGATGGTCTCGTCGTGGGTGGTGGCCGGGTGGACCAGGTCGATCACCAGGCCCGCTTCCTTGCCGGGATTCCGGCGGGTGACTCGCCCGACCCGCTGCTGATAGACGCGGCGGGAGGCGGTCGGCGCGAGGTGCATGCAGATCGTCGCGCGGGGGGAGTTCCAGCCCTCGGCGAGCAGCATCGCGTTGCAGAGCACGTCGACGTCGCCGCGCTCGAACCCGGCCAGGATCTCGGCCAGCTCGCGCTTCGGCGTCTCACCGGACACGGCGCGCGCATTGATCCCGACGTCCTGGAAGGCCTTGGCGACGTTGTTCGCGTGCTTCACGCCGGCGGTGTAGACGACGCCGGGGACCCGGCGGAAGCGGGAGCGGTAGAGGTCTGCGATCGCGACGTTGAAGGGCGCCTGGTCCAGCAGCTTGGCGAGCTCCTCCTGGTCGAAGTCCTGATCCACCTCGCCCTTGCGCAGCGGCACCTTGGCGATCGTCCGGACGCCGGGGCCCGGCGGGATCCGGACGCAGCGCAGCGGCGCGATCACGCCACGGCGGGCGGCCTGCGCAAGGTCGAAGCGGGAGGTCTGCGTCGGGAATAGGTCGGCGACGTGGCGGGCGATCAGCGCGCCCGTCGCGGTCATGCCGATGAAGACGGGGCCGACCCAGGCGCGGATGCAGCCGCTGGTCTTCTCGCCGAGGGCGGTATGGGCCTCGTCGCAGATCACGATCGAGTACGCGTCCGAGATCCGTCCCGCGTTGCGGACGAACCACTGGTAGGTCTCGACGGTGACCGGGCCGTAGGGGTTGTCCTTGCCGTCGAGCAGCGGAGGCGAGAGGCGATCGCTGTAGCCGCGGTCGGAGATCTCTCCGATGAACTGATCCACCAGATTGCGGCGGTGGGTGAGGATCAGGATGCCGCCGGTGCGCGAGGCCTCGATGAAGCCGACCGCCGCGACTGTCTTGCCGGACCCGGTGGCGTGCTCGAACCAGAAGCGCCGGTTGGCGCCCGGATCCTCCGGGGCCTCCTCGACGACGTCCTCGTCCTCCTCCTCGACCCAGTCCTCGGCCTCCTCCTCCTCGGTGGCCTCCTCCTCTTCCTCCTCCTCGATGGCCTCCTCAGCGGTGTCGGCGCCTGCACCATTCTCCGAAGGCTCCACGTCCTTGATGGCGGCGGGAGAAGGGTTGCCGTTCCCGTTGCCGGTCCAGGGGTGGCCGTTGAGCCGCTCCTGGATGTCGGCGATCATCGCCGCGAGGGTTCCAGAGAGCGCGTCGACCTGATGCGGATCGAGCTCGGCGCCATCGGCGAGATGAGGCTGTTCCTCCGAGAGCAGGCGCTCGAGCCCGAGCAGCAGCGAGAAGTCGCGGCGCCACTCGATCGACGGCGCCTCGCGGCCCTCGTCGATCTCGGCCAGGGCGGCATCCAGGGCGCGGCGACGCGGGGTCCCGGGGGCCAGGTCCTTGGGCTTCTCGCCCTCGAGCAGGAACGGCTCGCGCGCGAACTCCTGTGCACGTTCGATGTCGGCGCTCGTAGGCGCCTTCGCCGCTTTGGCGGCCGGCTTGGTCTGGTCAGCCAATCTGAGGCTCTCTTGATCCGCCGCTCCCCGCCTGACGAAATGATGGCGAGGCGCATTTGGCCTGATCACGGAAGACACCCGAGATACGGCTGTCCGCTCCGGGCTCTCCCTGGGTCCAGGAACTTGATGGACCGATAGGAATTAAAGCACTCTTGACCGACAACCCGTATTCCCTGACCGTGATGACAATCTCGTCCCGCCGACGAATCACCCTGGCGAGCCTCGCGGCCGGCCTGATCGCGCTGCTCGCGGCGGGCTGCGCCGGCGGCAGCGGAGGCAACCCCGACTCCCGCCTCTCCCTCGAGCAGGCGACTCAGCCGCTCACCGGAGCGCCGCCTCAGCTCGCCGCGATCCGCAGCCAGGCCAACCAGCTTCTCGACGGCGGCAAGGACGCCTTCGACCAGCGCATCGCCTCGCTCAAGGGCCACCCGGTCGTGGTCAACGACTGGGCGTCGTGGTGCGGCCCCTGCCGCTTCGAGTTCCCCTTCCTCCAGTCGCAGGCGTCAAAGCACGCCAAGGACATCGCTTTCCTCGGAGTGGACTCGGACGACTCGAGCGGCTCGGCCAAGACCTTCCTCGGCGAACTGCCGCTGCCGTATCCCTCCTACAGCGACCCGGACAAGTCGATCCGCGAGGAGCTCCACGGCATCGGCTACCCGGCGACGGTCTTCTACGACCGCAACGGAAACGTCGTCTACACCCACCAGGGGCAGTACCGCTCCGAGGACCAGCTCGCCGCGGATATCCAGAGATATGCGGTGAACAGCGGATAATGCATTCATGACCGAGCTCGCCATCGCGCTGCTGGTCGTGGCCGTGCTTCTGTTCATCGCCGAGGCACACGCTCCGACGACGGTCCTCGGGCTGCTGGGCGTGGGCGCCCTGGTCGGAGCGGGCTTCGCCTGGCGGGATGCGGGGCACGATCTGCCGGTCGCTGCAATCGTGATCGCCGGCGTGATCCTCGCCGGCTTCATCGTCTTCGCCTCCCGCAAGGCGCTCGCGGCGCAACGCGAGCAGCCGGTTAGAACCGGCTGGGAGCAGCTGGTGGGCGAGATCGGCGAGGTGCGGGAGCCGCTCGACCCGGACGGCCAGATCTTCGTCGAGGGGGCCCTCTGGCGCGCCCGGGTCGCGAACCGTGGAAGCCGGATCGACGTAGGGAATAGAGTGAGAGTGAAGTCGGTTGACGGCCTGACACTGGTGGTCGAGCCCGTCCCCGACCGCGACCCGGCAAGCGCCCAGAAAGGGACCTGACACATGGCGATAGCGATCGGCGTCCTCGTTGTCCTCGTCTTCTTCGTTCTGATCTTCCTCGGCGCGTCCGTCAGGGTCCTGCGCGAGTACGAGCGAGGTGTGATCTTCCGGCTCGGGCGGCTGATCGCCCAGAAGGGACCCGGGCTGATCCTGCTCGTGCCGGTGATCGACCGGATGGTCCGGGTGGACCTCCGAACCGTCACGCTCAACATCCCGCCGCAGGAGGTCATCACCCGTGACAACGTGCCGGCCCGCGTCAACGCCGTCGCCTACTTCAGAGTGATCGATCCGAACAAGGCCATCGTCGAGGTCGAGAACTTCCTGCTCGCGACCTCCCAGATCGCCCAGACGACCCTGCGGTCGGTCCTCGGCAAGGCCGACCTCGACCAGCTCCTCGCCGAGCGCGAGCGCCTCAACGAGGACCTGCAGAAGATCATCGACGAGCAGACCGAGCCCTGGGGCGTGAAGGTCAGCACGGTCGAGATCAAGGACGTCGAGATCCCCGAGCAGATGCAGAGGGCGATGGCCCGGCAGGCCGAGGCCGAGAGGGAGCGGCGCGCCAAGATCATCAACTCCGAGGGCGAGTACCAGGCCGCGGAGAAGCTCGCCCAGGCGGCCGACATCATCTCCAAGAACCCGGCCACCCTCCAGCTGCGCTACCTGCAGACGCTCCTCGAGATGGGCGTCAACCAGAACACGACGATCGTCTTCCCGCTGCCGATCGACCTGATCGAGGCCTTCACGGCGATGGCCAAGAACAACGCCGGCAAGTGAGCGCCACCGAACACCGCTCCGTTCAGACGCGCGTTTGAGCGCCGACTGCCGCCTCACCGTCACCGTGCGGACGGCCCGCGACGCCGCGGAGGTGGAGGAGGCGATGGACCTGCGCGTCCGCGTCTTCGTCGACGAGCAGGGCGTCGACCCCGGCGAAGAGCTGGACGAGCTCGACCGGGTGGCGACCCAGATCGTCGCCCTCGACGAGTCCGGCGTGATCGCGACCTGCCGGGTGCGTGAGCTCCGCGACGGTCAGTGGAAGCTCGAGCGGATGGTCGTCGAGAAGCGCCTCCGCGGGTCGGGCGTCGGGGCGCGATTGCTCGCCGGGGCCGAGGGCGAGGCTCGCGAGCGGGGCGGCTCGGAGATGGTGCTCCACGCGCAGCGGCGGGCCGAGCCCTTCTATGCGTCGAACGGCTACATCGCCGAGGGCGAGACCTTCATGGAGGCGGAGATCGAGCACGTGCGGATGGGGAAGGCCCTCTGATGGCCGACGAGAAGCCGACGCCGGAGATCCGCCTCGACCAGCTCACGGGGCTGCGGACGATCCTCTCGCCCGCCAGGGCGGACCGGCCCTTCGACTTCGGGGGCACCCCCGACGAGGAGAACAGCGAAGCCCGAGAGAAGTGCCCCTTCTGTGAGGGCCGCGAGGACCGCACCCCGCCCGAGACCTGGGCCGACCGCCCCGGCGGGGGTCCCCCCGACAGCCCGGGCTGGAGGGTCCGCGCTATACCCAACCTCTACCCGGCGCTCGCCCAGACCGAGGAGGGAGGCGAGATCGGCGGCGACGAGGGCGTTACGCCGGCTGGCGACCCGCTGCGCGCCGCCTCGCGGGGCAGGGAGCCCGATCTCTTCAAGGCGACGGCCGCCACGGGATTCCACGAAGTGGTCGTCAACTCGCCGAAGCACCACACGTCCCTCGGCCAGCTCGACGACGCCGAGCTGTCGGCTGCGGTGGCGGGCTGGCGGACGCGGATGAGCGCGCACGCCGAGAGCTCCGCCTACGTCCAGCTGATCGTCAACGAGGGTCGTGAGGCCGGCGCCTCGCTGGAGCACAGCCACGCGCAGCTCTACGCGCTGGGCTTCGTCCCGGCGCAGGTCGCGCGCGAGCGCGAGCGCTTCGTCTCCTACAACCAGCACACGATGGGCGGCGACCTGCTCGCTGAGATCGCCTCGGAGGAGGTACGGCGCCGCGAGCGTCTCGTGGCGATCGACGACGACGCGCTGCTGATCTGCCCGTGGGCCTCGCGCTCTCCCTTCGAGCTGCGGATCGTCCCCCGGCAGCCCGCTCCGAGCTTCGAGCGCGACGGCGAGGTGGGCGTCGGCATGCTGCGCGCCGCGCTGCGCGCGCTGGAGGCTCGCTTCGACCGGGTCCCGCAGTTCAACGCGTGGACGATCACCGCGCCGCGAGGGGCCGAAGAGTTCCACTGGCACCTCGACATCGCGCCGCGGATCGGGATCCGCGCGGGATTCGAGATGTCGACCGGCGTCGAGCTGAACGTCTTCCCGCCGGAGCGGGCCGCGGCCGAGCTGCGCGAGGCCCTCGGGTAGGGTCTTCCTCCGTTGCCTCCCGTCCGCCGGCCCATCCCCCGCTTCATCGCCGACGCCAGCGCCGAGGGCCTGCCCTACGGGCGCTGGGGGGCGCGGCTGCGGGACGAGTTCGCAAAGGCCTGCGAGTCGCACATCTCGGAGGCGGGCGGGCCTCCCGGCGAGGTGACCTGGTTCCCCGAGCGAGCCTGGGGCGGCCGGGTGTACGTCCCCGGCGTCGCGCCCGTCGAGGGCGCGCAGACGCCGAGCGAGTACTTCGGCGTCGTCTCGTTCGTGCGCCCGGAGGGCGGCGAGGCGGGCTCGTTCGAGGCCACCGCCGACTTCACGGACGTGACCGCCGACCAGAACCCCGACTGGATGATCGACCTGAACGAGGAGGTGATCGGCTCCTGGCGCGGAGAGAGCGATCGCCGTGGCGACGTCACGATCGTCTGGGGGACGCCGCTGGTGCGCGGCGCAACGGCGGCGACCGCCGAGCTCGAGGCGGAGGTGGTCGATCAGACGCCGGTCACCGACGAGCGCTTCACGCTGGTGGCCATCGACGCCGTCAAGGGCTTCCCGGACGAGCTCTACCTCGAGGTCAAGATCTGGAGCGACCAGGGCCAGGAGCTCGCGGCCGAGAGCCTGTACGACGAGCCGGAGTAGCGGTTCAGGAGTGCGGCTGGCGCAGGGTGAGGCCGGCCGTACTCTCGAGCATCGCCTTGATCGAGTCGGCGTCGGCCCAGTAGAGGACGCCGGCGCCTCCGGCGTGCAGGATCTGCTGTGTGCAGGCGGCCGCCTGCTCGGGGCCGATTCGCTCGACTGCATCGCTGGCGTGGGGGTTCGGCGACTGGTCGAACGCGATCTCGAAGCCGAGATGGTTGATCAGGTCGCGGGTGACGTCGGGGGGCCTGTCCTTCGGGGCGCCAACACGCAGCGGTAGACCGATCACCGACCGGTACTGCGAGAGCACCCGGTCAGTCAGCCCGGGAATCAGCGGCCCGGCCGCGGACGGCGTTCCGCAGTTCGGCTGCGTTTGGATGATCTGGTAGCCGAGATGAATGGGATCGAGGGCGAAGTTCTGCTCCGCGACCACTCGCCCGAAGGGTCCGTAGTCCCAGGCCGGCACGTAGTCCGGCACCAGGCCCATCCGGACTCGGCTGTTCGCCAGACGACGCGAGAGGGCTCCGAGCTGGGCCGCGATCCGGTTCTCGTTCCTCGCCTGGTCGGTCGTCCAGGAGCCCTGGCCCGCGTCGTCCCAGGTGTCGGGCTCCCAGTCGACGAGAACCGCGTCGAGCTCGGGCTGGTCGACGAGCGCGTACTCGTAGCCGGGCTTGTTCGGGTCCTTGCTGAGCCCGGTGAGGGTGACGATCCGGTTGCAGCGGAACTTCTTCGCGACCTCCTCGAGCGCGGCCTGCCAATCGCCGGGCTTCGAGTTCGGGTACTCCGTGTTGATCACGAAGACGTCGCGCGGCAGGATGCGATCTCCGATCGCCTGCTCGATTTGGTCGACGTCGGATGCCCGGTTGACGCGGATCCCCATCGTGAAGGCGTTGACGCCTCCGCCCGGCGGCGTCAGGTGCGGGTCGATGTTCGGCCGGCAGAGCGCCGTCTCGGCCGAGCCGCCGCAGGCGGCGAGCAGCACCGCGGTGGCCGAAGCCGCCGCGAGCGCCGTCCATCCCTGGACCCACCTGCGCCCCCTGACATCCATGTCGAGGCGATTATCGGCTCGGTCATCGGGCAGGACGACGGAAAAGGTGCCTACTGGCCGAAGTTTCGGCTGACCTGATGCGGTGCTTCAATGGCCCCCGGGCCCCGATAGCTCAGCTGGATAGAGCGACTCCCTCCTAAGGAGTAGGCCCCAGGTTCGAATCCTGGTCGGGGCGCTGCATTGATAAGCGGTTTGCGGCCGTTTCGGGGAGTAGATCACCTCTCCCAAACGAACATTCCGCGAACACCACGTCATGCACGCACCGCCTTCCGCTCGGTGGTCTACGTCCTGCCCAAGAAGGAACGGGATGAGCGGGTCGGGGACGCGATCGCGCGGGGCGTGACTACCGGGACCGTGAGTGCTGGGAGGGTCATACGGGACACAGCCCATGAACAGGCCCCCGATTTGGCGGCAAACGCGGGACGCGGTCTCACCAACACCGCCATGAACGTCGGCACAGGGGTCAAGGAGGCCGTCGTAGCCCGAAAGGCGCAGGCCGACGGTAAGGGAGCTCAGACCGGTCAGTCGACAATGCAAGGACTCGGAAACCGGATTGCGCATGCGGCCGTGGACTTCAAGGCCGGCGTCGATGAGGTTCGTCAGCCAGTCACCGAAACGACGGGTACACCGAAGGATTCGCCTGAGCAGGCCGGTGCGCGAGGCTTCGGTCACAGGATCACCCAAGCCGCGATGGACCTCAAGGCCGGGGTGGAGGACGCAAAGAAGCGTCCGGCCAAGGAGGAGTCTTCTGCTTCTTCTGGACCGACCGAGCAGGAGGTCAAAGGCCCCTCGGGTGATCCCGAGAAACCGGCCTAGATGCGACGGAAATGGAGTTCCGCGTCGAGAGATGGACGAGCACTGGTAAGCGGTTTCTGTTTCCGAGCTGACCAGCGGAGAAGCCCCCCAAGAGGGTGAAAGGGTTCATCCGAGATCACCCGCGCTGTATCTCTCTCGACGGAGTACCGCTTTCCATGCAAAGCAGTAGTGATCCGAGTCGGGACGAGCCGGCGGTGACGCCCGGCCAGGCCCTCGCCCAGTTTGGCCGTTAGGTGGCTGATCAGACGCTGAAACGGGGCACAGCGAAGCGGCACCGCCGCGATCGAGATCCGGGCTCTCGCTCCGCCACGGGAGCAGGCGTCCGACCCCGCCCTCTCTAAGGCTCCCTAGGCGGCCGCTGCTGTCCGACCGCGCCCGGCGAGGAACTCGGCTTCGGCCTGCCCCAGCGGCGTCGCGGGCGCCTCGCCGTGCAGGTACTCCGCGGCGATCGCGCCCCAGTCTGCGCCAGCGCGTAGCTGCCCCAGGACCACGGCGACAATGCCGTGCATCCGCCGAATCAGGATCACCTCCGGCGGCAGCGTGAATTGGTTCACCTGGACCCTCATCGCGGCCCGCTCCTCCGGGTCCGGCCGTTCACGATCGGGGTCGCGGCGGTCGCCGGGGGAGAAGCGCCGCTCGCCCGGGACCGCGTACCACTTGATCGCCATTCTCATTAGCCTCAGCGCGAAATTGGCGTCCACTGCATCTGCGCGGCTCGCCGTCAGATAGCCGCCCGCGCGCAGCGCCATCTTGAGGGCCTCCGCGTCCCCATCCCGCACGGCGAGAGCGATCGCCCGCTCGGCGGCCAGGCGAGCGGCGTCGACGCGGCGCACAAGGCCGAAGTCGAGGAAGCACACCCGACCGTCGGGACACAGCAGGTAGTTGCCGGGGTGAGGGTCCCCGAGCGCGATGCGGTCGCGATAAAGCAACCCGAAGTAGAGCCGAAAGACGATCTCGGCGTAGCGATCGCGCTGCTCCTCATCGGCTCGGCGGACCGCCTCGAAGCGCTCCCCCTCGACGTACTCGGACACGAGCACGCGCCGGGTCGAAAGGCTCGTGTCGATTCGCGGCACACGGATGAACGGATGTCCTCGCAGCAGCCGCCAGACCCGGCGCTGGTTCTGGGCCTCGAGCTCGTAGTCGAGTTCCTCGCCGATCCGCTCGCGCATCTCCGCGGCGAGCGCCTTCGCGTCCAGGCCCGGGGCGAGCCGCTTCACAAGAGGCAGCAGCATCATCGCGTTGCGCAGATCCGTTTCGACCGCCTCCGCCACCCCGGGGTACTGGATCTTCACGGCCACGTCGTCGCCGTCGATCGTCGTGGCGCGATGGACCTGACCGATCGATGCCGCTGCGAACGCGTGCTCTTCGAAGTCGCGGAACACGCGCTCGAGCGGACCGCCGAACTCCTGGCGCATCAGCTTCTCGAGGTCAGCGAACCGCACAGGCGCGACGTCGTCGCGGAGCGCCGCGAGCCTCCGTTGCAGCTCGTCCCGCTCGTCCTCGGGAAGGCCGTCGAACTCAACCATCGAGATCATCTGACCGACCTTCATCGCCGCGCCACGCATCTGCCCGAGCTGGTCGACGAGCTGCCCGACCAGCGCCGCGGTGCGCTCTTTCTGGGCCGCCGCCGCGCGCTTAGGCGTCCGGACCTGGTTGGCGGTTCGCATCCCGGCCCAGCGCAGGCCCTGCCCCGTCACGAGTCCGCCGACACGCGCCGTCCGGGCGAGCCGGCCTTTGGGCAGCCTTCCCGCCTCTCGGAGTGAATCTTCGTCCTGCGTACCCATTGACCGAGCCTAGCGGGGGTCCGGCCGCGGCACCCCATCCTGCTTGTTGCTGGCTTGCGTGAGAAGCAGGAGTGAAGCGTCAAACCGCTGCTTTCCATGCAAAGCAGAACCGCTGCTTTTCGTCCAAAGCAGCTATGAGGAGTCCTATCCCTTCTTGCACTTTCCCTTGGCCGTCTTACACGGCCTTGGTCCGACCCTCCACAGCTCCCTGCCGTGTCTGCCGTCCTTGGCCGTGAAGAAGAGGGTGCGATTGACTGCGGTGAGGTACATCGGCAGGCTGGAGGCGCTGCCGGGGCGAATGTCGCTGACGATCCTCGTGCCCTTGCGAGTGCCGTCGCTTCGCCAGAGTTCTGTTCCGTGTTTCCTGTCGCTCCCGGAGAGGTACAGGCTGCCGTTGGGGCCAGTCGACATCAGGCCGCCGAAGCATCTCGTGCCGGGCCCCGCTTTGGGCGTGCAGTTGCCTTTGATGACAGTCGTTCCCTGCGGGGTGCCGTCGCTTCGCCACAGCAATCCCCCAGTGGTGAAGTAGAGCTTGCCCTTGAAGGCGGCGAGGTCGAACCCGTATCCGGGCTCGACGTTGAGGTACTTGACGATGGTGGTCCCCGCCTCGGTCCCGTCGCTCCGCCACAGCTCGTCGGGGCGGTTGTTGCAGCAACCCGACGAGGCCAGAAAGTACACGGCGCCGTCGACGGCCGTGAGGTCGTGAATGGCGACCGCGGGAGCGATGTTCTTGACCACCGCCGTGCCGGCCTCGGTGCCGTCGCTCCGCCAGAGGCCACTGTTGCCGTCGCCGATGTACATCGTGCCGTTGACATTGATGATCTCACTGGGGACCTGGCCTTGGGCCTCCTTGATGTTTGTGGTTCCCGCCGCCGTGCCGTCGCTTCGCCACAGCCCGATCTTGAAGGTTGGATCGTCGCCGGCACCCCCGAAGTAGAGGGTTCCATTGAAGCTGGTGAGTGCCCGCACGCCGACGATCTTCCTGACCAAGATCGTCCCCGCGTCGGTGCCGTCGCTTCGGTAAAGCCCTTCGTTTTGAGAGTTCGGGAAGCCGGAGTAAGAGAAGTAGAGGGTGCCGTTGAGGTTGATGAGCTCGTGGCTGACCCCGGTCCCGGCGAAGAGGCTGCCGGTGGGACCGGGGTAGAGGTCCTTGACCAGGCTCGTCCCGGCCGCTGTGCCATCACTGCGCCAGAGCTCCGCGCCGTGGACGCCGTCGTCGGGAAAGAAGTAGAAGGGTGTGCCCGACGATGACGGGGTGATTCCGAAGAGGCTGCCGGCGGGACCGGGGTTGATGTCCTTGACCATCCGAGTCCCCTTGCGGGTGCCGTCACTCCGCCAGAGCTCATGGCCATGCCTGCCGTCGTCGGCGCTGAAGTAGAGGGTGCCGCTGTCGTTGGCGAGCTGGGGGGAGAAATCCCCGCTGACGGGGAGGGGACCCTGGATGCCGCCGGCGCGGCCCGGCCTTGTGTCCTTGACCAGCACGGCGCCTTGATGCGCGGCCAGGGCCCCTGAGGTCGACAGGAGCATCCCGCACGCGGCGATCAGCAGCGCCAGCCCGCACGCAAGTATTGGTGGATGGTGGAAGGAGGGCTTCACTCCGTGGTCTCGCATAGGCCTCTGATCACGCTAACCCTGTGAATCCCCATCCGGACCGGTATTGCCGACCGATCCCGCATCGTGGGGGACCACGGAGTAACAGCAAGCCAATAGCCGCTTCTCGTCCAAAGCAGCTACGACGAGTCCTATCCCTTCTTGCACTTCCCCTTCGCGCATGGTGGTGGCCCGGCCCTCCACAGCTCCCTGCCATGCCGGCCGTCCTTGGCGGTGAAGAAGAGGGTGCCGCCGACTGCGGTGAGGTTCCCGGGGTCGCTGGTGGCACTGCCGCGGTGGATGTTCCTGACAAGGGTCGTCCCGGCCCGCGTGCCATTGCTTCGCCAAAGCTCCCTGCCGTGCCTCTTGTCGAACCCGACGAAATAGAGCGTGCGACCGACGGCGGTGAGCCCATAGGGCAAGATGATGTTGTTGTTCTTGCCGCCAGGCACGTTGACCCTGACAACGGTCGTCCCCGCCTCGGTGCCGTCGCTTCGCCATAGCTTCAAGCCGTCGCTGAAGTAGGCAATGCCCTTCACGCCGGTGAGCCAGCCGGGAAAGACGGCCTTGAGCAAGATGGTCCCCGCCTCCGTGCCGTCGCTTCGCCACAGCTCGTTCGGGACGGGAGCGTCGGGTCCGCGGGACGCGGCGAAGTAGAGGGTGCCGTTGACATCGGTGAGGTCGATGGAGCTCCCGGGGCCGAAGTCTTTGACCATGGTCGTGCCGGCTTCGGTGCCGTCGCTTCGCCACAGCGCGGTGCCGTGGACGCCGTCGTGGACGCCGTCGTCGGCGACGAAGTAAAGGATGCCGTTGACGACGGTGAACTCCGGATCAAGGCAGCAGTAGGTTGGGCTGAGCTGGTCCTTGACGATGGTCGTTCCCGCCTCGGTCCCGTCGCTCCGCCACAGTCCTCCTGGACCGAAGAAGTAGAGGGCGCCGCGGAAATCGGTCATGCCAAAGGCGCTCACGCTCTTGACCATGGTCGTCCCCGCCTGGGTGCCGTCGCTTCGCCACAGCTCGCTGACGTGGTTGCCCTCGGACGCGGTGAAGTAGAGGGTGCCGTTGACGTCGGTGAGCTGTCCTAGCCCGCCTGAGCCTGGACCGGGTCCTGGCCCGCCTGAGCCTGGACCGGGGTTGATGTCCTTGACCATCCTCGTGCCGCGCGCCGTGCCATCGCTTCGCCAGAGCTCGGCGCCGTGGACGCCGTCGTCGGCCGTGAAGTAGATGATGCGGTTGACGGCCGTGATCCCGGAGAGGTTGCTCCAGCCCTTCCCGGGGTTGATGTCTTTGACCATCCTGGTCCCCTGCCTTGTGCCGTCGCTTCGCCAGAGCTCGAAGCCGTGCTTGCCGTCCTTGGCGCTGAAGTAGAGGGTCCCGTGGACGTCGGTGAGATCGCCTCCGTTATAGGGGGAGTTGCACTCGCCGCAGTAGATGGCGGTGACGCTGGGGGAGCGACCCGGATTGATGTCCTTGACCAGCACGGCCCCGCGGTGCGCGGCTGCCTGGGCGCCCGATGCCGACAGGAGCATCGCGCCGGCGGCAAGCAGCAGCGCCAGCCCCCACGCGAGTATTGCTGGACGGTGGAGGGAGGGCTTCACTTGCGTGGTATCCATTGGGCCTCTATCACGCTAACCCCGCGAATCCCCATCCGGATCGGTGTTGCCGACCGATCCCGCATCGTCGGGGACCACCGATTGACAGCAATCGCCTCGGGCGCCGAGACCGCTGCTTTCCATGCAAAGCAGTAGTGCAGCTGGCCGCACTCGGTGAATAGGCGGACTTGACGGACCAACGAGTCGCGCGTGCGCGACCTGTCCTGGGACGGGCTGAGCAGGCCGCTACCGCTTAGGACCGGCCCGAGGGGATTCCGGTCCACCATCCCCGGCCGGGGCCAGGAGGGTGCCGTACAACGGCCGAGGGGAACCGGCGGAAACCGCTGCTTTTCGTCCAAAGTGGCTATCTCGGGGCGGCGAACCTGACTTCTGCTTTCACGCGAAGGCAGGCGTCACTCGTCGGCAAGTTGCGCTGCTCGGGAAGGGCAACGAGTGAGCCCGCCGTAGCGTCCCGGCCGCGGGCGCTAGCCGCGTCGGCGGAGGGCGCGACGGAGCGTGAGGTACGCCGCCACCGGAGGGATCGAGAGCGCGACGACGCTCCCGAGTGCAAGCTCGTCGCCGACGTTGCTGCCCGCCACCGGTCGACCGCGCAGCCGCTCACGCAGCGCGTCAAAGGTGTTGGCGGAGCGGTTGGCGACCCCCATCGCCTGGGTGACTAGCTCGAGGTCGGCTCGCTCGCGCTCGTCGTAGTGCCGGGCGAGCTCGGCTTCGAGCTCGTCGGGGACCGGGTCCAGATCGGCTCGGGTCCGCGCCTGCGCCCAGGCGATCGCCGCCCAGGTCCGACGGTCGAACTGCTTTGGGTCGTGACCCTCGATCGCCGCCAGTTCCTCGTCCGTGACGCCCTCGGCGAGCGCCCAACGCCGGTGCGCGAGCGTGCACAGATCGCAGGCATTTGCCTGCGCGACCGCCAGCATGACCTCCTCGCGCAGACGGCGGTGGAGGCGCCCGCGGCCCCAGACAGCAATCAGCTCCGGGGTTCGCCCCGCAAGCGCGGCCGTCTCGCGAAGTGCCTTCGCCGCCGTCGTGGTTCGAGGTTGGCGCACGGTCCAGCCAGACTAGGGGCTTCTGGGGGTCGGGCGCTCCCGGATTCACGCGAAGGAGAGGCGCCACGGCCTGTAGGCTGGGCTTGCATTGGAGCGGCCTCCCGAACAGGGTCAGCGCAAGTCCCAGTGGGGGCCTCCACCCGACTCGGACCTGATCGGCATCCCCCTCGTTCTGGGCATAGTTGTTGCCCTCCTTGCCATCGCGTTGGCGTTCGTTTCCTCCACTGGGCCGGACTGATTGTGGTCGGCGTTGTTCTGATCGCCGCCCTCGCGATCAGCTACCGCGTCGTGACCGGTTCAGAAAGCCAGGATTAGGCGTTCGGCCTCAGCAGGCGGCTCTGTGGTCCCGCCGGTCCGCGCCTCCTTTCCGCGAAAAGGGAGCGCCAGATCGAAGGGCGCTCCTTTCCATGCAAAGCGGATAGCTGCTTCTCGTCCGAAGCAGCGGTTTCAGCTGATCACCACGGTGCCCGCTGCGCGCCTGCTTCTTCTGCTTGAGCACCTTGCCTCGGAAGTTCTGCTTGTGGGTCTCCTTCTTCTTGACTTTGACGCCGCAGTCCGCGGCGGCCAAAGCCTCCTTCGCAGCCACCTTCTTCAACTTGTGGACGTTCGGGACGAGGCAGAACTTGACCGTCGCCTGGAGCAGAAGCTCGTGCCCGGAATGTTCGTGAAGTTGGCCGACGCGCCGTCAGGGAACACTGGCGCCGCGTAGCTGTTGATGTCGGCGTTGTTGCCCGTGAAGTGGTCGGGCAGTGAGTGAGACGCGTCTACCTCGATCCCGATGTTGTCCCCGTTGCTGATGGGCAATGAGGTCGAGTAGGTGCTCGACGAGGTAGTCGATGATCGGATAGGCGGCGGGATTCGAACCCGCGACCTTCGGAACCGCCGGGCGGAGAGAATGCGCGGTGTGATCGCGTTCGCTCTGCCGGGCTTCGAGTCCCTGCTCCCCGAGCACTCCGGAGCGGCTGGCCGGCTCGTGGTCGAGCGGTTCCCCAACCAAGAGCTATCGCTGGGCGTGGAGGCGCCGGTCGAGGGCCAGTCCTGCCTGCTGGTGGGCTCGGTTGCACCGCCCGACGAGCAGCTGCTCTCGTTGCTGCTGGCGGCCGACACCCTCAACCGGCAAGGGGCCAGCCGCATCACGGCGCTGCTCCCCTACCTCGCCTACGCACGCCAGGACGAGCCGGAGCCCGGAAGGAGCCTGGGCATCGCCTGGGTGGGGAGGCTACTCTCGGCCTGCGGAGTGGACGAGCTGATCACGATCGACGTGCACAGCCCCGGCGTGGCCGCCTTGCTCGAGGTCCCCCTCCTCTCCCTCTCGCCGGCGGGCCTGTTTGCCGCAGAGATCGAGCGGGCAGCGCTTCTCGATGCAGTCGTCGTCGCCCCGGACGAGGGAGCCGTGGAGCGCTGCCGGGCGGTCGCCGCGGCTGCGGGCATCGCGAAGCCCGTTGCCTACCTGAGAAAGGAGCGGACTCCCTCAGGGATCGTGCACGGCGAGCTGGTGGGGCAGCTGGGCCGGCACGCTGTCGTGGTCGACGACATTCTCGACACTGGCGGAACGCTCCTCTCCTGCTGCCGGGAGCTGCAACGCCGCGGTGTGGAGCAGACCACGGTCATGGTCACCCACGGCCTCTTCACCGGCGAGGCGTGGAGAGACCTTCCCTCGCTCACGGTCGAGCGGATCTACGTCACCGACAGCGTGCCCTCTGCGGTTCGGCGCGGACGGCAGGGTCCGCGAGTCCTCTCGGTACGCCCGCTGATCGAGGAGGCAGCGGCGAGCTGCTCCGAACGGGCCCAAGCAAGATAAAAGGGCTGTCGCCTAGCCTGATTTCTGAAGTCTGAACCCGGGACCTTCGCGAACCGCGGTTGCCAGGATCTGGCGGGCGGGCTCACCGCGTTCGATTCCGCGGCTGCGCGCGAGGGCTCCCCGCTGATCTGATGCCCGCCGCGCTGCAAAGGGCGCCGCTGCTAGACGCGCTCAACATGCTGGGCGCATGTGCTGATCGGCCTCAGCTCGGTGTCGACGACGACGTGCGAAGCGTCCTGGCCGCATGGGTGGTAAGCGCCGCCCCCCTGGCAGATAGGGACCAGCGCGTACATCTTGACGCCCTCTTCGCGCTCCAGCTTGGCGCCGTGTTGGCCGCATGCCCAGACCACCTCTTCGCTCGATCGCGGTCCAGCGAAGGTCGGCATCTCTTCGCAGCCTTGGCTGGAGCAGTGCTGCAGAGCCATCTCGAACACCATGGGGTCCTACCTTAGGCCGGCGATTGGCTACAGACCGCTCAGGCCCCCGGCAACGTGCCGCGATGTGATGCTGACGACGTGTTCCGGGTTGACCCAGGCCGCGTAGTCGTCGCTGTCGAGGAGCCGGATCAACCCGCCCTCGGCCTTCTCGATTGCGCCAGCTATCTCGTCCGGCGAAGGCTTGACCTTGAGCTCGCTGCCATTGGCGAAGCTGATCGTCGTCGTCCCCTTTTCCTCCGCCATTGGTCGGGACCGTATCGCGTTCATTGCAAGCCAAGCGCAGGCCAAGCTGAACTAAGGCGTCAACTCTGGGGGCCAAGGCTCAGCAGCCCGGACTTCGTAGTCCCCCTTCGGCAAGTTGTCCTTCACCCGGGCCTCTGCCGCTGCGGCGGTATCTGCATCGAGCACCGCTGTCATTCGATGCCCTAGAGGGATTGCTGCGCGGTCATCGGATTCCGCTTCGGCGGACGGTCGCAACGGTCGTGTCGGCTTGCGCGGTAGTTGTCGGCGCGCTCGGGGGTGCGGCGTCAGCCTCGGCCGCACCTGCTGCGGACTGCCAGCCCTACGTCGAGCCATGTCTGCTGCCGTTCCCGAACGACCTCTTCACCAAGCCGGATTCCACAAGCGCCACCGGGCGGCGGGTGGACCTGCCGCAGGCGGCGATGCCGACGAACACGAACGGCGTGCAGGTCAATGTCGCTCCCTTCAACCGCAGCGACGGATTCAGCCCCGGCAGCTCGATCATCGCCCGCGTCCCCGGGCTCGACAATCAGGCGGCCTTCGACCAGACGAACCCCGTCCGGCTGACCGACCTGTCGCAGACCTACGCGCCGGACGCGCCGATCGTAGTCATCGACGCCACGACAGGAGAGCGGGCGCTGATCTGGGCCGAGCTGGACTCCAACGCCAGCGACCCGCAGCACACGACACTTCTCATCCATCCCGGCAAGAACCTCGTCGAGGGCCATCGCTACGTCGTCGGCCTGCGCAACCTGAAGAACGCAGACGGGCAGACGCTCGCAGCGCCCGACTGGTTTGCCCGCTTTCGCGACGACCGCCCCTTGCTGAAGTCGCAGCGGGACCAGCGTGAGCGCTACGGCCAGATCTTCAAAGTGCTGAAGGATGCCGGCATCAACCGCAAGACCCTCTATATGGCGTGGGATTTCACCGTCGCCAGCAGTCGGAGCCTCGCCTCGCCGATGCTCTCGATTCGCAACGACGCCTTCGGGCAGCTCGGCGACACCAACCTCGCCGACACCCAGATCCAGGGGCAGGCGCCGCCCTTCAACGTCTCCGGTGTGACCAACTTCGTGCCATGCGGATCGGATGGCTGCCAGTCCGGCGAAAGCGACAGGTTGCTGCGTCGCGTGACGGGCACCTTCACCGTGCCGTGCTACCTGACCACCGCAGGCTGCGCGATCGGCGGAGGTTTCAACTACAGCTCGCCGGACCCGGGCCCCGACGCCACGCCGACCCAGCAGTCGGGCAACGTCGGCACGGCGCAGTTCGATTGCATCATCCCGCGGGCCGCGGAGGGGGCACCGGCGCGGGCTTCGCTGTACGGACACGGACTGCTTGGATCGCGCACCGAGGTCGGCGCAGGAAACGTCCAGGACATGGCGTCGGAACATGACTTCGTCTTCTGCGCCACGGACTGGTGGGGCCTCGCCCAAGCCGACACGCTCTTTGACATCAGCGCCCTTCAGAACCTGAACCGGTTCCCCGCCGTCGCCGACCGGCTCCAGCAGGGCGTGCTCAACACCCTCCTCTTGGGCCGGCTGATGGCTAACCCGGCCGGCTTCGCCTCCAACGCGGCCTTCCAAGAGAGCGGAAACCCGCTCCTCGACACCTCCCACCTCTACTACGACGGCAACAGCCAGGGCGGGATCATGGGCGGCATCACGACGGCCGTCGCGCCCGACTACACCCGCGCCGTGCTCGGGGTCACCGGCATGGACTACGGCGGGGTCCTCCTGCAGCGCAGCACCGACTTCACGCAGTTCGCCACCTTCCTGTATGGCCAGGCGCCGGGCGGCGGCTACACCGACTCGTCAATCCACCCGCTGGTGCTCGACCTCATGCAGCAGCTCTGGGATCGCGGCGAGGCCGACGCGTACGCGGCGCACATGACCACCGATCCCCTTCCCGATACGCCCGCTCATCAGGTGCTGATGCAGACTGCCTACGGCGACCACCAGGTGAGCCAGTACGCCGCCGCGGTCGAGGCGCGGACGATCGGCGCCTACGGACACGAGCCGGCCCTTGACCTGCCCGCCCGCGCCCAGGACGCCAACCTCTTCTACGGGGTGCCGGCGATCCCGAGCTACCCGTTCGACGGCTCGGCGTGGGTGATCTGGGACGACGGCCCAGGTCTCGTCCCGCCGCCGCCGGTAACGAACACGCCACCACCCACCTCGGGCCACGACCCCCACAGCGACGTGCGGGCGACGGTGGCGGCGCGGACCCAGAAGTCGGACTTCCTGGCCGCGAACGGCAGCGTGGTGGACGTCTGTGGTGGCCTGCCGTGCCACACCGATGTCTATACGCCGTAGACCCGTAGGCCGGGACACAAACCGGACCCCCCGTAAACCGCCGCTTTCCATGCAAAGCAGCACTCGTGGCGAATCTGATCCGGGCATCCCCGCCGGAGTCACCCCTCCCCCTGAAAGTCGGAGGACCTGAAAAGGAGGCTCATGCGGAGGAACAGGGTGGTGCAACCCCCCTCGGAATACCGGGACCTAATTCCCTAGCGCATCACAGATCATCCTGGGCCTTTCCTTGTGCGCCTATGCCGAGCTTCGAGTCTCTCGGCGACAGATTTATAAGGACCGCTTCCCCGACCGCTCAGAATCGATCTCAAGCGGCTCGCCTCAGCTCGGCAGGGTCCCCCGCAATGACGGGCGTCTGCCCGACGTCCTTCGAGCGAGACCCCGCAAACCACACACGCCCTCATCGGACCCTCCCCGGGGAGCTCTGCTCCGAACATTCTCCGAACACAAGGGAGGCGAAACCAGGCAACCGGCGCGCAACAGAGCGAGTTGCAAACTCTTCATTTCCAGCCAGAGTTAGCTTCTGTTTGGTTCTGTTTGACTCCTGGCACTGACTCCTAAGGAGTAGGCCCCAGGTTCGAATCCTGGTCGGGGCGCTTCACCTGACGCCTGCAAGTCCGCTCCCGGACTGTTCAAGCCGGGCCGTGATTGCTTCTATTCCTGGTGAGGTAGTTCGGTGCCAAACGGCGGCAAGCGTCTTCCCTACATGCCCGGCCTCGATGGCCTGCGGGCCATCGCGGTACTCGCCGTCTTCGTCTACCACTTCCACAACGGCGGGGGATGGCTTCCGGGGGGATTCCTCGGCGTCGACGTGTTCTTCGTCATCAGCGGCTACCTGATCACCTCGCTGCTGCTCAGCGAGTTCCGCAAGGAGGGGCGCATCGACCTCGTCGCCTTCTGGCTGCGCCGGGCGCGGCGTCTGCTGCCCGCGGTCGGGGTGCTGATCGCCATCGTCATGGTCGCCGGGGCATTCTTCGACTTCGGCCAGATCTCGACGCTGCGTGGGCAGGCGCTCGCCTCGATGGCCTACGTGACCAACTGGGACCTGATCCTCAGCCACCAGTCCTACTTCCAGGAGTTCGCGCGCCCGTCGCTCTTCAGGCACCTCTGGTCGCTTGCGGTCGAGGAGCAGTTCTATCTGCTCTGGCCCATCGCCTTCGCCTTCTGCATGACCCGCTTCGGCCACCGCCGCCTGGTGATCGGGGTGATCGCCGGCGCTATCGCCTCGAGCCTGCTGATGGCGATCCTCTTCGACCCGGTCAACCCGAACCGGGTCTTCTACGGGACCGACACACGCGCGACCCCCCTGCTGATCGGGGTGGCGCTCGCCTTCTTCTGGCATCCCGAGCGGCTCAAGCGGGAGACGGGCTCGCTGGCCCCGGTCCTCCTCAACGTGATGGGGGCAATCGGGCTCTCGATGGTCGTGATCACGTTCCTGACCGTCCACGACTACGACATCTCCCTCTACCACGGAGGCTTCCTGCTGCTCTCTATTTGGACGGCGATGCTGATCGCCGCCCTCGCCCACCCGGCGGCGTCGATCGGCCAGACCCTCGGGAACCCGGCGATGCGCTGGCTCGGGCTCCGCAGCTACAGCTTCTATCTCTGGCACTGGCCGGTGCTCGAGCTGACCCGGCCCGGGATCGACGTGCCTCTGCACGGCCCGGTCCTGTTCGCACTCCAGCTCGGGGCGACACTCGCGCTCGCCGACCTCTCCTACCGCTACGTGGAGCAGCCGTTCCGGCGCTCGACCAGCTGGCAGCGGCCGGACTGGACGCGCATCGGCCGGGTCGGCATCGCGGTCGCCGTCACCACGGTGGTGATCGTCGTCGGCTGGAGCGGGATCGTCCCCAAGGGGCGTCCGGGACAGTTGCACGTCGCGTCGGCCGAGATCACGCCCAGGAAGGCGAAGTACGTCGTCCATCCGATCTCGGTCACCCGAGCGGTGTCCGAGGCATCGGGCGGGCGCGCCCCGGTCAAGGCGAGTGCGCGCAGGGGTGGCAGGGCCAAGGCGCTGCCGGTGCTCGCGCTGGGCGACTCGGTGATGGTGGACGCAAGCCAGAGCCTCGGGCGCCTGCTCGGGCCGCGGCTCACCCTGAACGCCCACGTCGGCCGCCAGGCGAGCGAGGTCATCGACCTGCTGCACCGGTATGCGGCCCATGGCGGTCTCCCCGACTACGTCGTTCTGCAGCTCGGCGACAACGGCCCGGTCTACAGCGACGACCTCGAGCGGCTCCACGACGCGCTGAAGGGGGTTCCGCACGTGCTCCTGGTGAACGTCGAGGTGCCGCGAAGCTGGCAGGGCGAGGTCAACTCGCTGCTCTCACAGGCGGCGGACGACTGGGGGCAGGCGCAGCTGGTCGACTGGCACGCGGTCGCCGACTCGCACGGCGGGATCACCACCGACGGCATCCACCTGACCGAGAAGGGCATCGAGCTCTACTCGCGCCTGGTCGCCGCATCGGTGCGGACGGCCTCCAAGAGCGACTGATAGGAGCGGACCAGCGCGGCCCGCTCCTCCGCGATCAGCGGGCTCCCCGGATCGCAGCCCTCGTCGATCCAGCGGTCGGAGTGGAGCATCGCCCGGGCCCGCTCCCGCGAGGCGGTCTCCACGGACTCGGGTGGGACCGAGTAGACGTAGGTGTAGAGCCCGACCAGGGCGTCGACCAGCTCCTCGTCGTCGCCCTCCTTGCGGTCGTGCTGGAGGACGCGGTGCGCCCGCCACCACTCGACCTCACGGCGCGCCGCCTCGGCCGGAGCGAATGACTCGCCCTCCCGCGCCGCCACCATCCGATAGAAGCGCTCCATGTAGCGGCGGGCGCCGTCCGGATCGTTGTCTGGATAGGGCGCCCAGAGCTGGTTGGCCCGCAGCACCCACCAGCCGCCGCGCAGTGTGTCTGGCCATGAGAGGCCGAAGCTCTCCCGGGTGAGCGCGAAGGCTGCGCGCAGGACCCTGAGCCACTGGCGCCGGTAGTAGTAGGTCACCCAGGCCTCGGACTCGAGCTCACCGACGCGGACCGGATCGAAGGAGCGCATCCCCATCGCCATGTTCTACGCGATGGCTAGGCGTCCGAAGCCGGCGAGGGCGGATCCCCAAGGAGGACCCAGTTGCCGGACTCGTCCCTGCTCACGGCGCCGTCCACGGAGAGCGAGCGCAGGGCGGTCGTGACCGAGGGCCGCCGCGCGCCGACGAGCAGGCTCAGGGTCTCGTGGGTGAGCCGCAGCGGGATGACGACGCGATCCCTCTCGCGACGGCCACACCTCTCGGCCAGATGCCAGAAGAGCACCAGCAGGCGGCGGTCGAGACCGCGAACGTTCTCCATTGCCGCGGTGATTGCCAGCGACCGGGACCGTTCCATCTGCTTGTCGAGCAGGGCGGCGTTCAGCTCGGGCCGGGCGCAGAGGCGCATGGCGACGGCCCGATCCAGCTCCGCCAGACGCACTGCCTCCATCACCCGCCAGTCGGCGTCGCAGAACGAGATCGGGTCCTCGACCCAGGGTCTGATGACGTCGCCGTCACTGATCAGCTCGCCACTGCGCGACCCGTCGACCGACACGCGCCGGATCAGCACGCCCTCGAGCACCAGATAGCCGAGGTGGCCAGGCTCAGGCTCTGCAGCCGGCGGCCGCCACGGGCCGGCCGGCAGCTCGAGCACTTCGCTTTGCAGCGTGGCGGTGAGTGCACGCACCGTGTCCGGGGATAGATGCCGCGCGAGGTCCGGGTCCGCGGCCAGGAGGTTCGTCTTCACGCATCCCTGATACCCAGCTCACCCCTCGGGAACGCCTCCGAGGGCTCGAGGGTCGGCGGAGCGATCTCCACCCTTAAGGAGGTGGTCCCGCCGCGTGTCAATCCTGTGAATCGGCGGCGCGCATGAACGCCTCGAGGCGCTCGTTGTAGGGCCCGCCGGTCGAGGGCACGGTGTGGCCGCGCCCCTCGATCACCTCCCGCTCGGCCGAGAGCGCCCGCGCCAGGGAGTCGCACACGGCCTCGAAGGCTGGCGAGTGGCCACCGGAGAGGACGAGAACCGGGAAGTCCGCGGCGGCCAGCTCCTCGAGCGGGATCTCGGCCTCCCAGGAGGGCCGCTCGCGCTTGAGCAGCTCGACGCCGCGCAGGAGGTCCGGCGGCACCTCGTCCGGCGTGCCGTAGGCCGACCCGGCGCCGCCGCGGAAGAGCCGCAGGAAGTCCTCCGACGGGATCTCCGAAGCGTGGGCGAAGAGCCGCTCTCCGTTGGCGATCATCTCGTCGACCTCGGGGACGCCCGCCGCCACCCGCAGGCAGCCGGGCTCTGAGACCGTTAGGGACCGCACGGCATCGGGCCGGAGAGCCGCGGCCAGCAGGGCAATCACGGCCCCGTAGGAGTGGCCGACCAGGTGCGCTCCGTCGCCGAGCAGCTCGGCGAACATCGGCGCCTCGACCTCGAAGTCGTTTCGCTCCAGCGGCGGGCTCTCGCCGAACCCCGGCCGGCTGGGGATGGCGAGGCTCCAGCGCTCTGCCAGCTCGCGTTGCTTCCGCCAGGTGAGCTCCGGCCCGACGATGTCGCCGTGAACGAAGAGGACGGGCGGCCCCTCGCCCAGCCGCTCAACCGCGAGCATGCCGCCTGAGCGCCAATAGGTGGTTGCGGAACCCGATCCCGAACCCGGTCGGCTTGCCCCGGTAGTTCTGGATCAGGCTCGGCCCCGCGTGGCAGGTCCAGCCGCCCTTCGTGTCCCAGGCCCAGCCGAAGTAGGAGATCCCGAGGCGGTCGGCCCAGCGCATCCACTTGTCGATGTAGTCGTGGCGGCAGTCGGTCTGGCCGAGCTCCCCGACGACCACCGCAACCCGCGCGGCGGTGGCGGCGATGGCCGCCTTGCACCCGCGCAGACAGGGCGCGAGGTGATGGCCGTAGTTGTGCTCCGAGGCGACCAGCTGCCCGAGCGGATCGACCGGCTCGTGGGCGAGCCACCCTGAGAGATCTCGCGCGTAGTCGATCCCGCCGAGCATCAGCGGCTGGGTCGCCCCGGTCGACCGGACCGCGTCGACGAGCTGCTGCATGCCGGCCGCCAGGTACCCGCCGTGTCGCTCGGAGAACCGCCCGCCAGCGGGGATCTGGCAGCCGGCGAGCCAGCAGTCCCAGCCGATGTCGTGCGGCTCGTTGTAGAGGTCGAAGACGAGCGAGTGGTTCGAGGCGAAGTGGGAGGCGACCGAGCTCCAGAACGTGACCGAGGAGTCCGCGTCCGGCATCGGGATGATCCCGAGCGCCCGCTGGCCGTTCGGGGCGGCGACGTGCTCGTCGATCACCACGTAGAGACCCGCCGCGTTCAGCCGGGCCACGAAGCCGTCAATCGCGGCTCGGTACGCGGCGCCGCTCAGGGACGGCCTGACGCCGTCGAGCCCCAGCCAGCAGTTCGGGTTGAGGGGCAGGCGGACCGCGTTGATCCCCCACTTCTTCATCGCGCGAATGCTCCGGGCATTCGTGGGCCCGTCGAAGAACCCGAAGCCCTCCGCGCAGGCGTACTCGGAGCCGCTGCGGCTCACGCCGAGTAGGCGGACAGGGCTGCCCGAGTCGTCGACCAGGTGGTTGCCCGACACGCTCAGGCCGAGCGCCGGCGGCGACGAAATGGCGCTCACGCACAGTGCGAGCGCGACGATCCGTAGAACCCGCGTCATCTCCGAACAAACCCTACGATCAGCGCGATGAAGCTCGTCATCCAGATCCCCTGTCTGAACGAGGAGGAGTCCCTGCCGCGCCTGCTCGCCGAGCTGCCGCGCGACGTGCCCGGCTTCGACCGGGTCGAGTGGCTTGTCATCGACGACGGCTCGACCGACGCCACCGCCGAGGTGGCCAAGAGCCACGGCGTGGACCACCTTGTCCGGCTGGCCAGCCACCGGGGGCTCGCCACGGCCTTCCAGGCCGGCCTCGACGCCGCACTCAAGCTGGGCGCCGACGTGATCGTCAACACCGACGCCGACGGCCAGTACAGCTCCGCCGACATCCCGCGTCTCGTTGAGCCGATCCTGGCGCGGCGCGCCGACATGGTCGTCGGCGACCGCCAGGTCCAGGACGTCGAGCACTTCTCGTTCACGAAGAAGCTCCTGCAGAAGCTCGGCAGCTGGGTGGTGCGCCGCGCGTCCGGCACCAGTGTCCCCGACACCACCTCCGGCTTCCGCGCCTACAACCGGGAGGCCGCCCTCCAGCTGATCGTCGTCTCCCGCTACACGTACACGCTCGAGAGCCTGATTCAGGCGGGCAAGATGTCGGTCGCGATCGAGGACGTCCCGATCACGCCGAACGAGACGGAGCGGGAGTCGCGCCTCGTGGGCTCGACCTCCTCCTACGTCCGGCGAAACGCATACGCGATCTTCCGGGCCTACACGCTGTACGAGCCGCTGCGCGTCTTCATGATGCTCACCATCGTCTTCGGCGTGCTCGCGTTCGCGGCCTGGTCGCCCTTCCTGCTCGACTGGATCCTGAACGGCGATCGCAGCGGCCACATCCAGTCGCTGATCCTCGGCGCCGTGCTGATGCTGGCCGCGGTCCAGATGTTCGCCCTCGGGATCATCGGCGACGCCCTCGCCGGCCAGCGGGCGATCCAGCAGCGCGTCTACGAGCGGGTGCGCCGCCTGGAGCTCGAGGCCGGGGTCCAGCCCTCCAACTACGAGCGCGGCGACGTCGAGCCGCCGCGCCGGCTCACGATGGAGACGATCGAGACCAGCGTCGCCAGGTGAGTACCGCCGAAGCGGGCGGGAACGTCTACGACAAGTACGGGACCTCCAACCCGGTCGCGCGCCGGCTGATGGCGGGGTTCACCTCCCAGCTCGACCAGCTCGTCGAGCGGACCGGGGCGAGGGTGGGCCACGAGGTGGGCTGCGGCGAGGGCGAGCTGGCGATCCGCCTGGCGCAGAGGGGCATCGCGATGCGCGGCACCGACGCGTTCCCGCAGGTGCTGGATGAGGCGCGCCGGCGCGCCGGCGCGGCCGGCGTCGAGATCGACTTCGAGGCGATGCCGGTCGAGCAGCTCGACCCGGCCCGCCACGCCTCCGAGCTGATCGTCTGCTGTGAGGTCCTCGAGCATCTCGAGGACCCCGAGCGCGCGCTGGACGTGCTCGCCGCGCTGGCCCGGCCGTGGCTGATCGCGAGCGTGCCTCGGGAGCCGCTCTGGCGCGCTCTCAACCTGGCCCGTCTCTCGTACGTGAGTCACCTGGGGAACACGCCCGGCCACCTGAACCACTGGTCCAGGCGTGACTTCGTGCGGTTTCTCACACGCCGGTTCGAGGTAGTTGAAGTTGAAAGCCCGACCCCGTGGACCATGGCGCTCTGCCGCGTACAATCGCCGCCTTCATGAGGCGCCTGAGACGGTCGCTACATCCACTCTTCTCCCGGCCCGGCGTCGCCGCCGTGGTCACCCTGGGCGTCGCCTGGGGTCTCGTCATGCACCAGATGGGCTGGGCGCAGATGGCCCACTACGACCAGGTGCAGGCCTTCGCGAAGGGCCAGACCCAGATCGACCAGTGGCATTGGGACACCAACGACAAGGCCTGGGTCAACGGCCACTTCTACTCCGTCAAGAGCCCCGGCATGGCCGCCCTGAGCACGCCGCTGTTCAAGGCGATCGAGGCCGTCGGCGGGGACAAGATCGCCCGGGCGGCGGTCGACAACGCGGAGCAGACGGCCCACCCGAAGTGGACTCCTGACTCCGTGATCCCGCTGGAGAACTACGGCTACAACGTCGGGCGGGGACAGCGTGTGCAGAGGATCGTCGAGGAGTCGACGCCGATCGTCTGGGCGCTGACGCTGATCGCAGCCGTGATCCCCGCCATCCTGCTGCTGCTCTCGGTGCGCTGGGCGGCCGACCGCTTCGTCCCCGGATACGGAACCGCCGCCGCGATCACCCTCGGCCTGGCGACCGTGGTGATGACCTTCGCCGCCGAGTTCTTCTCACACGTGATCTCGGCTGGCTTCGCCTTCGCGGCGTTCTGCCTGCTGATGAAGGAGCGGGACAGGGAACCCAGCCTCGGCCTGGTCGCGACGGCCGGCCTGCTGGCCGGGCTCGCCGTGACCTTCGAGTTCCAGACGGGGCTCGTCGGCGTCGTGCTCTTCTTCTACGCGCTCTCCCGCCGCACTGACTGGCTGCGACGTGCGGTGGCCTACGGAGCGGGCACGTTGGCCGGTGCGCTGCCGATGCTCGTCTTCAACTACTGGGCCTTCGGCAACCCCCTCAAGCTCGCCTATGGAGGAGCAGTCGCCTTCCCGGGAGTGAGCGGTCATGCCGTGCTCGGCCTGAACAGCCACGGGTTCTTCGGAATCACCGCGCCGCGCTTCGACAGCGCCGTCAGCCTGCTCCTCGCCGGGCGCGGCCTGCTCGTCCTCACGCCGATCATCGTCATGGCCGTTGCCGGGATCTTCATGATGCGCCGCCAGCATCGAGCCGAGGCGAACACGATCCTCGCCGTCGCGGCCGTCTACTTCATCTACAACACCGGCTACTGGCTCCCCTTCGGCGGCGGTACGCCCGGGCCGCGCTTCCTGATCCCCGCCCTTCCCTTCGTCGCCATCGGGCTCGCCTACGCCTACAAGCGCCTGCCGGCGCTGACGCTCGGCCTCGCGATCCCGTCCACGCTGATGATGCTGGTCGGCACGCTGACCTATCCGCTGCTCGGCAAGCAGGGCGTGGGCACGTGGGCCGACTGGCTCGTGCAGGGCCGCCTCGAGCACACCGTCCTGACCGCCTTCGGCGTCACCAACGCCTGGCTCGCGATCGCGCCCTTCGTGGCGGCGGTGCTCACCTCGATCGTGCTGGCGTTCCGCGCGACGCCCTCCACGGCGCTCTCGGACTACCGCTACGCCGTTCCGGCGGTGCTGACCTGGGCCTGCGTCTCGGTGGTCGGCCCGGGGATCGCGGGGGATGACATCAGCGTCCTCAACCCGGGCAACAGCTCGGCCCTCTGGCTGGTCGCGTCCGGCGTGATGCTCTCGCTGGCGACGCTGAGCGTGATCTGGCTGCGGGAACGGCGGGCTCAGTCCGGCCCGGAGGTGCCCGGGGCGCGCGAGCCCTCGCTCGGCCCCGGACTGGCGGTCGGCGACAGGACCTCGTAGAAGACGAGCCCCGGGCGATCCGGCATGGTGTAGCGCCGGAGCGGCAGGCCGTCGATCGGCTTGCGCTGCGCCCCGGCCTGCGGCGTCCCCTCGGTCAGGCCGAGGTGCAGGACGACGGTGCGCACGCCGTACGCCTGCAGCTCGCGGACCGTCGCGGCGTCGGGGAAGGTGGCCATGTGCTTGACCAGGTCGAGCACGATCGCGGGGTTGGTGCTCGCCCTGCCGTTGACGATGTCGGGGAAGCCGTCGGTGGACTCCAGCTGGAAGGCGCGGTTCTCCTTGGCGGTCAGCGCCGGCAGGTGGAGCTGTGGCTGGGGGATGTCGGCGGTCGACGCGAGGGCCGGCGGCACCTCGGGCTCCGCCTGGCTGTCGAAGGGATCGAACGGCAGGCTGCGGCCCTCGGTGACGATCGCCAACGCGAGGACGCCCGTGACTGCTGCCGTCGACCACGCCGGCCAGCGATGCCGCCGTGCCGAGCGGATCGCCGCCTCCGCCCCTGCCGCCGCGAGCAGGGCGAGGGCAAGCGAGGTGAAGGTCGCCATGCGGCCCGGGGTGCGGATGCCGTTCCATCCGGGTAGGGCGTCGAAGAGGACGCGATACGGCCAGAGCAGGCCGCCCTGCTCCCGAAAACCGAGCGAAAGCACCGCGAACGCGACCGCCGCGACCCCCAGCCAGATTCGCCAGCGCTTGCTCAGGCTGCTCGACCAGAGCCCCGCGATCGCGAGGATCAGGATCACCGCCCCGGGGAAGAGGGTCTTCTCCTGCCAGGTGGTGAGGTGGTCGCGGATGCCGGCGGTGGCCGATCCCCAGACGAAGTTCTCCTCCGGCGCGTTGAGAAACACCTTGAGCGGCCCCGAGAAGGCCGCCACCTCGTGCGGACTGCGCGTCGACGCCGGGAAGTGGTCCCCGATGTACAGGTAGGCGTGCGCGATCCAGTACGAGAACAGGGTGAAGACGACGGCGCCGGCCACTCCGGCGACGATCATCCGCCGCGGGATCGGGGGGCGTCCGCGGACGAGCCACGCGATCACGCCGATCAATACGACTCCCGCGATCCCGTACGCGAACGGAAGGCCAAGCGCCCAGCCGATCGACAACTGCCAGGCCGCCGCTATCCAGGCCCAGAAGATCCACCAGTGGCTGCGCAATCGGATGCCGCGTACGGCGAAGGCCACGGCCAGCGGTATCCCCCCGCTCGAGATCACCTGCAGGTGGCCGTCCTGCTCCAGCCGGTACGGCGCGTACGCGAAGGCGGCTCCGGCGATCACGGCTCCGACGGGCCCGAGCCCGAGCTCGCGAGCCAGCAGGTAGGCGCCGAAGAACGCAAGCGCGTAGGCGAAGATGAAGAGCAGGTCGTAGCGGACCATCGCCGCGTGCGGCCCGCTCCCGATCAGCCCCGACGGCGCGTAGCCGATCAGCGCGTCGCCGAAGGCGAGCGAGTACTTGGTCGGCCAGAAGCGGTTCGCGTCGAAGAAGTGGAGCGGCTGGTGCAGCAGGGCGTGTCCGCCCCAGGCCGGCTGCCAGGCCTCGGCCAGCGGGTCACCGATGTCGCGCGGGACGATCGACCCCAGGTGGCAGATCAGGGGCCAGGTCATCACCATCGCGAGCAGAGCGGCCCCCAGCGCGGCGAGCCCCACCTCTCGCCGTGTCATCTCTCTCGGCGACATGTGAGCCGGGCATCCTCGCAATTCGGGATGCCATCATGCGCTCCCGTCCATATGCTGCCGCGGTGGTCATCGCGTTGATCGCAATCGGCGTGATCGCCTTCCTGGCGATCGACGCCTACGTCATCTACCGCGTCTTCAAGTCACGCGCCAGCGCCGACGACTACGGGATGTTCATGGTCCCCGGCGAGAGCACCGTGACGGTCCCGGCGGGCAAGCTCAAGGTCTCCTACCAGGAGGAGTACAAGGCCTCGAGCGACGGGGACTCGATCGACTTCGGCGTGCCGGGACAGCTCCAGGTGACCGTGACCAACGATGCGACCGGCGAGCCGTTGGAGATCAAGGGCCCCGGCTTCCGCGGCATGGGGGAATCCCTCAACACCGGCAGCGGCTGGAGCCGCGCGCTGGTCGGCACGGTCCAGGTCACACAGCCGGGCAGCTACACGGTGAAGGCCGAGCCCGCCATCGAGGGCGGCGTCGAGCCGAAGGTCCTGCTCGGCAAGTAGCTACCGATCGGGCCGGTCCGGGTAGAGCTCGTCGATCGTGACCAGCGGCCGGTAGGGCGCGGCCGCGAGCTCCTCGATCGCAACGTCGCCGCCGGCCAGGCGGTCGACCACCGAGACGACGCCGGCGATCTCGTGGCCCTCCTCGAGGATTCGCTCAATCGCGCGAACAGTCGAGCCGCCGGTCGTGACCACGTCCTCCACCACAAGACAGCGGGTGCCTGGCTCGAGCACCGGCCCCTCGATCCAACGCTGCAGGCCGTGCTCCTTCTTCTCCTTGCGGACGAAGAAGGCGATCAGCCCCTCACCGCCCTCGGCCCCGATCGCCGCGCTGGCGAGGGGGTCGGCACCCATGGTCATCCCGCCGACCGCTGTCGCGCCGCGCTCGGTCGCCTCGGCGGCGATCAGCTCGCCGACCGCGCGGAAGGCCGGGGGCCGCAGCAGGGCGCGCTTGGCGTCGACGTAGTACTGCGCCTTCTGGCCACTGGAGAGGATGACCTCGCCGATCACCAGGGCGTGCTCGCGGAGCTCGGCCAGCAGGGTCTCGTGTGCTGCGTCCAGGTCCGGCGGCATCGGGGCATCCTAGGATGCGGCGATGCGGACCGGCTACAGGCTCGCGGTCGGCGTCGGCGTGATCACCGTCCTCACCGCGGTCGTCCTCTTCGTGGCCGAGCTGGCGGGCGGTGCCCGGGACGCGGACGCCTATGGGCAGGTTTCGGTCCCGGGCCGGGACTCCGTCAACCTCCCCGCCGGCGACGTGATCATCTTCTACGGCGAGCGCAGTCCCGCCGGCTCGCTCACGGTCCCCCCGAACCTGCAGCTCCGCGTGCGGACCGCCAGCGGTCAGCTGCTGCTCGGGTCAACGCCCTACGTGTTCGACCAGTTTGACGACGGCGACTATGTGCGTAAGCCGATCGCGAAGCTGCGGGTACCGGAGGCTGGCGACTACGAGGCCGTCTCGCCGACGACCGCGCCGGGCGCCGCCGGGCCCGTCATCAGCTTCGGGCACGAGGGGAGCCGGGACTACGGCTACGTCCTCTTCGTGCTCGCCGGTGGCGGCCTGCTCGCCGCGATCCTGGCCGTCGGGACCGCCGTCGTGGCGAGGATCGAGGACTAGCCGAGCGCCTCGCGGAAGCCCTGGCGCCAACTGGGGTACTTCGGCTGCCAGCCGAGCTCGCGCTTGGCCTTCTCGTTCGACGCGCCCTCCAGCCGGATGGCCAATGTGGCCGCCTGCCTCCCGGCCACCAGCTTCGCCAGCCACAGGGGGACGCGGCGCGGTGGCTTGGCCCCGATCGCCTCCGCGTAGGCCGGCAGCCACTCCGCCTGTCGAGCGGGCTCGTCGTCGCAGATGTTGTAGATCCCCGCACCCCGATCGAGCGCGGAGATCGTCGCCGCCGCGGCATCATCGACGTGGACGAGCGAGAAGATCCCGGTGCCCTCGCCGACGATCGCGGCACGGCGCTTCCGGACGTCGTTTCTGTCGAAACCGCCAGGGACCATCTCGACCTCACGCCCGTAGAAGTAGCCATAGCGCAGCACGACCCCTTCGAGTCTCGGGGTCTCCACCGCAGACCGCTCCAGCGACTCGAGAGCCACCAAGCCCTGACCCGCCGGAACGTCGGGCGGAAGCTCGAGCAGAGGGTCGTCCTCTCCGTGCGCGCGCTTGCCCGTGGATGCGTAGAAGAAGCAGACGCTCTGGGCGATCAGCCGGCGGGCGCCCGCTTCGGCCGCTGCTCCGGCCAGGGCGGGACCGACCGTCCCCCTGAGCTCGTTGGTCGCGCCGAACGTCTCCTCGGCCCGGCGGAAGTTCGTCTTGTTGGGCAGGTTGGTGAGCTGGTTGACGACGACCTCCGGGGCGGCCTCGATCACTGCGCTGCGCAGGGCAGCGGTATCCCTGGCGTCCAGGACCACGGGGGTGACACCGAGCTCGCGCAGCCCATTTGCGCGGTCGCTCGACCGTGTCGTGCCGATCACCTCATGCCCGCCCTCGAGCAGCCGCCCGACCAGGGGCCTGCCGATCACCCCGGTGGCGCCTGCGACGAGGACCCTCATGGGCCCAGGATATGCAGCGGCCTAGGAGTGCCGGCTAGAGGTAAATGTGAATGGCGTCGCCGAGGTTGATCCAGTTGTAGATGTAATGCGAGAACGGGATCGGATTCCTGACGCAGCCGTGGCTCGCCGCCTCGTGCATCGGCACGGGGTTGTAGCCGTGAGTCGCGTAACCCCGGATGAAGTACACGGAGTAGTACATCCCCTCCGAGTTGTAGCCAGGGTCCTTGCGATAGAAGTGGTAGGTGCCCCGCACCGTCGGGGTGGAGGGCTTGCCGGTGGAGACGTGGAAGACGGAGACCACGTTGTCGCCGTTGACCAACGCCATCACCTGCCGGGAGATGTCCACCTCGACGTGGTGGCCCGAGTGGTAGCGGGGCCGGAAGGCGCCCTTCCCCTGCAGCAGCTTCTCGAAGATGACCGGCTTGTACTGGTAGTTCCGGCCCATGTTGTTGACCTTGCGGAAGGCCAGCGTGGCCAGCTGCGAGCCGTGGTTGTACTTGCCACTGACGTGGCCGCCGGTGTAGTAGCCCTCTTCCACCAGCGACTGGTTGTAGAGGTGGGCGATCGCGCCCTTGCCGAGATGCTTCGGCACCCGCACGGTGAAGCGCTGCGGCTGGGAGCTCTGCCCGCCGCTCGTCGCGGTCACCTGGTAGTTGCAGCAGGAGTCGATGACGAAGGGAAACGAGAACTTCCCGTCGGCGCCGACCGTGAGCTGTTTCTTCTCGACGGTGTTGCCGCTGGCATCGACCTGGACCGTGACGTTCTCGCCGCCCGTGGCGCCGGGAAGGCTGCCGACCGCGGTGACCTTGTCGAGCAGGCCGGGGCTCTTCGGGCCGTTCAGGTCGAGAGTCGGGGGCCCGGTCGCCGCGCTCGCTGAGGCCACAGGCAGCAGGGCAGCGGTCGCAAGTGCGATCAGAGTCTTCCCTCCCCGAATCACGACGCGGCATTGTGCAGCATCCGGCGGTCGAATGCGTTTGCGCGGGGCAAGGAAAATGCCGAAGATTCCGGCCTTCTTCCGCTCTACTTTCGGCCGATGCGCAGGGCACTCATCTCGCTGGCAGCCGCGATCGCCCTCGGGCTCGCGGCCGCGACCGCTCTGGCCTCCTTCCATGCCGGGACCTACAGCGGCGAGGCGTAGCTAGGCGACGAGCTTCTTCCGCAGCGCCCGCACCGGGATCGTGAAGAGCAGGGCGCTGAGGATCGCGAGCCAGGCCGCGTTGCCGACGATCGACCAGAGCTCCGGGCCCGTTGCCAGGCCGCGGGTGATCTGGACGAGGTGGTACAGCGGCATGAACCAGGCCACCACGTGGACCCAGTCGGGCAGCTTGCTGAACGGGAAGAAGAGCCCCGAGAACAGGAACATCGGCGTGATCCCGAGGGTGAAGAAGTAGGAGTAGAGATCGATCTTCGGGATCAGCGTGGTGAACGTGTAGCCGATCACCGAGAAGCAGAGGCCGCCGAGGAAGACGAAGGGCGGGATCGCGAGAGCCCACCAGGAGGAGACCAGCCCGAATCCCGAGATGACCGCGAGCACCACGCAGCCGTAGACCGTGGCCCTGCTGGCGCTCCAGGCCAGGTCGCCGGCGACGACGTCCTGGACCTCGACCGGCGTCGACAGAACGTTGTCGTAGAGCCGGAGCTCGTTCATCCGAAAGTAGACGTTGTAGGTCGTCTCGAAGGCCGAGGACCACATCGCCGCCGAGGCGATCAGGCCCGGGGCGATGAACTCCTTGTACGGAATGCCGTTGATGTGGGCGACGTAGGTGCCGAGCCCGAACCCCATCGCGAGCAGGTACAGGAACGGATCGAGGAACGTCGGCAGGAGCGCGCCCCGCCAGAGCTTGGAGAAGACACGCGCGTTGCGCAGCCAGACCGCGCCGGCGAGCCGCGGCACCGGGACCATGTCGCGCAGAGGGATCCGCGGGCCGATCCCGGCGAAGCCTGGTTCCTCCAGCATCGCCATTACTCCCGCAGGCTCCTTCCGGTCAGCCGCAGGAAGACATCCTCGAGCGTGGCGCGCCGGACCAGCGCGGACTCGGTCGGGAAGGCCTCGTGGTCGAGCTCCTCCAGCACCTGCTCGGCATTGTCGGCGTAGAGCATCAGCGTCTGCTCGCTCAGGTCGTGTCCCTGGATCCGTCCGTTCAGCGAGCCAACAAGACGGGCCGGATCGCAGCCCTCATCGAGGCGCAGCTCGAGGACCTCCCGCCCCACGTGGTCCCTGACCAGATCCGGCGGCCTGCCGTCGGTGACGATCCGGCCCTCGTCCATGATCACCAGGCGGTCGCAGAGCCGCTCGGCCTCCTCCATGTAGTGCGTGGTGAGCAGCAGGGTGACGCCGCGGCGGCGCAGCCGGTCGAGGGCGTTCCAGACCGCAAGTCGCGCCTGCGGGTCCAGCCCGGTGGTGGGCTCGTCGAGCACGACGAGCTCCGGATCGCCCATCAGCGCCCGCGAGATCAGCAGGCGCCGCTTCATCCCCCCGGAGAGGGCGTGGATCCGCTCCTCGGCTCGGTCGCCAAGCAGCGAGAAGTCGAGCAGCTCGTCGGCTCGCTCGCTCGCCTTCTGCGGATCGATCCTGAAGTAGCGGGCCTGCTGGAGGAGGTTCTCCCGGACCGTCAGGTCCCCGTCGAGGTTCGTCTCCTGGGGCACCACGCCGATCCGGCTCTTGATCTGGCGGCGTTCGCGGTTCGCGTCCAGGCCGAGGACCCGGAGCTCGCCGTCGTCCACGGTCGCGAGGCCATAGATCGTCTTCATCGTGGTCGTCTTGCCGGCGCCGTTCGGGCCGAGGAACCCGAAGCAGATTCCGGGCTCGACCTCGAAGTCGATGCCGGCGACCGCGACGCGGTCGCCGTAGGACTTGGTCAGCCCGTGGGCGCTGACGGCGGGCGGCAGCTCCTCGCTCAGCATTGACCGAGCACCACGCTGATCGCGATCGCGTTGTTCAGGAAGTGGGCAAGCATGCTCGGGTAGATCGATCCTGTCTTGTTGTACAGCCATGCGAGCCCGACCCCGAGGCCGGCGAGCGGGATCGCGGCGGTCGGGCCGGTCGGGGCGTGCACGAGCCCGAAGATCGCTCCGGAGAGGATGGCCGAGGGCCAGAGCGACCAGCGCTGGCGCAGGCCCGCGAAGAAGAAGCCGCGGAAGAAGACCTCCTCCGCCACGGGCGCCAGCACGACGATCGCAAACACGGCGAAGATCGCAATCCCGACGCCCGGGTTGCAGACGCCGAGCTGCTTGCCGATGTCCTCCTGCTTCGGCTGCACGACGATCGCCGCGAAGGCAATCGCGCCGGCGTAATAGACGCCGAGCATCGCAAACATCCAGCCGAAGGCGTTGAGCTCGAACCGCCTCAGGCCGAGCCGCTCGAGGGTGGTCCGCAGATTGAACTTCCAGCCCGAGGCGACGGCGAACGCCACGGCGATCAGCAGCCCGTCGAAGAGCGCCTGGGTCGCGAGGATCGCGGCGTCGCTGGCGTTGTTGGGGTCGCTCGCGATCTTCGGGTCGAACGGGACGACCAGAAGCGGCGGGACGATCACCACGAGCAGGAACCCGCCGATCAGCCACCAGATCGACTCGCCGAACCCCCAGGTGATCTCGGGCAGCGTGCGCTCCTCGGCCTTGGGCTCGGGCTCCTCGGCCGGGGCCGGCGCTGGGGGCGCGGCCGGCTCGGCGCCGCCGCGGATCGGGGAGGCGGCCACCCCGCGCGGCGCCTTCCGCACCACCACCGTCTTCGCGGCCTTGTCTCCGAGCCGCTGCCTGCGCTTCGATGACGCGATCATCACCTCGCCGACCACGAAAAAGTCCACCAGGCGCAGCAGGTTGCGGATGCTCGCCTGTCCGTAGGTGAGCCGCTCCGCGCCGTCCGAAGAGCGGACCTCGAGGCCGGTCGCGTTCTTGCCGATCGTCTGGCCCCAGCGCCATTCGCAGATGGCGAAGTAGTTGAACCACAGCGAGAAGTAGACGATCACCGACACGACGCCGGCGGTGTCGCTCGCGTCGAACGCGCCGGCGACCACATAGGCGTAGATCCAGAAGAAGAAGACGATCCAGACGGCGTTGTCGAGCAGCGAGGCGAGCGCCCGCCGCCAGAACCCCGCGTAGTCGAGCTCAGTCATCCCGGAGATGCTGATCGATCTCCTCGAGTGAGGCGATGTCGCCGCTGCCGCCGCCGCGGTCGATGAGGAGCGGCCGAATCCCGGCGGCCCGAGCGCCGGCGACGTCCTCCTCGGCGGTGTCTCCGACATGGAGCGCCTCCTCCGGCTCGCAGCCCGCCAGCTCCAGCGCCCGCCGGAAGATTCCCGGGTCGGGCTTCCGCGAGCCGGTCTCGGCGGACGTGACCGTCCCGTCGAGCATCTCCCCCAGCCCGCACCGCTCGAGCACGCGTGGCAGGGAGCAATCCCAGTTGGAGACCGCCACCAGGCGCAGCCCCCGGTCGCGGAGGCCGTTCAGCGCGGGGATCGCATCCGGGTAGGCGGAAAAGCGGATCGCCGCGACCAGCTCGTCCACGCCGACGTCCATCCCGAGCTTGCGGGAGACGAGCGCAGCGCAGCGCTCGCGGAGCTCGGCGAGCGACGCTTCGTCCCGGCCCTCGTGGGCGTGCTCCTTGTAGTAGGCCATCTCGGCGCGCAGGGCCTCGACGAGCTGCGCGTCGCCGATCTCCGCGGGAACCATGTCCCGCAGCGAGATCCAGGGCGGTTCGAGCTCGACCAGCGTGCCGAGCGCGTCGAGGAAGACGGCGCGGGTCATCCGATGCAGCCTGGCGGAGTCATCGGTTGAATACTGCCCCACTGCATGTTCCTGGCCGCGGACCAGACCTTCTGGCAGGCTCACGGCGACGAGATCTCGGCGGCGATCACGCTGGTGGTCGCCATCCTCCTTGCGATCGTCGTCGACCGCCTGCTGATCGGGCGCGCCGTCCACGCGGCGACCCGGCTCGACACAGGCGAGCTCTCGCGCGAGGCGCGCACCCGGCTGCGCCTGATCCGCCGCCTGCTCTTCCTCGCGATCATCCTGATCGGCGTCGCGCTGGCCCTCAGCCAGTTCACCTCGATCAAGCGCTTCGCGACCGGCATCCTCGCCTCCACGGCGGTGCTCGGGATCATCATCGGCTTCGCCGGCCGCCAGGTGATCGCGAACCTGGTCTCCGGCATCCTGCTGGCGATCACGCAGCCGATCCGGATCGGGGACATGGTCTCGATCGGCGACGAGGTCCACGGCCGCGTCACCGACATCGCACTCACCTATACGAGCGTCGACGCGGGCGACGGCAGCCTGATCGTGGTGCCGAACGAGAAGGTGAGCACGAACGTCGTGGTCAACCACTCGGCGGGCAACAGCGCCGCGCCGGTGACCGTCGACGTCTGGTTACGCCCGGACGCCGACGTCGAGACCGCCCGCAAGGCGCTCGTGCACGGCGAGATCACCTCGGCGCACCTCATGGAGCTGACGCCCGAGGGCGCCAAGCTGCAGGTCAAGGCCGCGATCGACACCGGGGCCGACCGCGAGGCGCACGAGACGGACCTGCGCGAGCGCGCGCAAGGCGTCCTGCGTGAGGCCGGCGTACTAAGGGCCCCGTGAACCCCCGCTAAGTACCCTTTTCCGGACCATGAGCGCCCGCTCCCGCCGGCGGCATCGCCGCACGAGCCGAAAGAAGAACCCCTTTCTGGTGACCCTGTTCGTCGTGGGGGCGATCCTCTCCCTGGGCGTGCTCGGGGGCGGGCTCTGGCTGCTCAGCGTCTACAACTCGGCGCCCTCGCTCGCGAGCCTGCGCCCGATCACGAAGGGGACCATCTCGAAGGTCTATGCGGCCGATGGGTCCCTGCTCGGGGTGATCCACTCCGACAAGATCCGCCAGCCGATCTCGAGCGCGAGCATCCCGCAGGACCTGAAGGACGCCACGGTGGCGATCGAGGACCGGCGCTTCTACCACCACGGCGGCATCGACCCTTCCGCGATCGTCCGCGCCGGCTGGGAGGACCTGACTGCGGGCGGAAAGCCGGTCGAGGGCGGTTCGACGATCACCCAGCAGCTGGTCCGCAACCTCTACATCCAGAACCCGCAGGACACGCTGAAGCGGAAGATCATCGAGGCCCACCTCGCCAACGAGGAGGAGGACCAGCACACCAAGGACTGGATCCTCACCGAGTACCTGAACACGGCGCCCTACGGGACCAACGAGGGGGCGACGGCGATCGGCGTCGAGGCCGCGGCCCAGACGTACTACTCGAAGCACGCCCGTGATCTCACCCTTCCCGAGGCCGCGATGATCGCCGGGCTCCCGCAGGCGCCCTCGCAGTACAACCCGTTCCTCAACCCGCGCGCGGCGCTGGCGCGCCGCAACGAGGTGCTGCAAGCGATGGAGCAGCAGGGCGACATCTCCGCCAGCGAGTACCAGGACGCGGTCGGCCAGGGCCTCGACCTCCACCCCGGCCAGAAGTACAACCGGATCCGCGATCCATACATCTTCGATCTCGTCAAGCAGGAGCTCCAGGACCGCTACGGCGTCAACACCGTCCAGAACGGCGGCCTCAAGGTCTATACGACGATCCAGCCGCACCTCCAGGACGCGGCGCAGAGCGCCGTCGACTCGTGCTCGGTCTGCTACTCGGGCGGAGGCCCGGCCTCGGCTCTCGCCTCGGTTGATCCGCGCAACGGGAAGATCGTCGCGCTCGCCTCGACCCAGCGCTACTCGATCACCAGCCAGTTCAACTTCGCCGCCCACGCCCAGAGGCAGCCGGGCTCCTCCTTCAAGGTCTACGACCTGACGGCGGCGATCAAGGAGGGGATCGATCCCGACACCACCTACTACGACGGCAGCTCGCCGAAGACGCTCCAAATCCCCGGCGGGGGCTCGTGGACGGTCAACAACGCCGAGCAGGGCGGGGGGGTCATGCCGCTGACGCAGGCGACCTGGGACTCGGTGAACGTGGTCTTCGCCCAACTGGGCCTCGACGTCGGCCCCGAGAACATCGCCCGTACGGCTTACGAGATGGGAATCACTTCGCCGCTCGGGATCAAGGGCGCCCGCGGGATCCCATGCAAGCTCGGCCCGAACTGCTTCATCCCTCCGGCCGACGCGATCGGCGGTCTCAGCGTCGGCGTCACCCCGCTCGAGCAGGCGGACGCCTACGCGACTCTCGCCAACGGCGGCGTCCACCACGACCCGACGGCGATCGACAAGGTCGTCTTCCCCGGCGGCAAGGTCGACGATCCCAGCTCGAGCGAGGGCAAGCGGGTGCTCACCCCCGGCCAGGCCTACGAGGTGACCAAGGTGCTCGAGGGAGTGATCACCTCCGGCACGGGCGCCGGTTACACCTACATGGGCTGCTCCTCGGAGGCCGGCAAGACCGGCACCAGTGAAGGGCTGTCCGATGCCTGGTTCGTCGGCTTCACGCCTCTCTACTCGACCGCCGTCTGGACCGGGCACCCGCTCTCGCGCGACTCCACCGGGTTCGGCGGGCCCACCTCGGGACCCATCTGGCGCTCCTACATGGAGGCGGCACAGGGCAGCAACTGCCCCGAGTTCCAGGTCCCATCGAGCCTGCCCGACCTGACCTCCTTCCACGGTGAGCACACCTCCTCCTCCTCGAGCTCCAGCTCCTCCTCGAGCTACACGCCGACCACCACGACCGGCTCCGGGAACGGCGGCGACCACAACAAGGGCGCCTACGCGCCCGGCGTGGGACAGAAGCCGGCGCCCTCGCCGAAACCCAAGCCGGCGCCCACCCCACCGGCGGCCCCGCCGGCGCCACCGCCGCCCAGCGGCGGTGTCACCCCCTAAGGCGGGCAAGCACCTCGGGCCCCGCGCCCTCGATCTCGATCCTCTTGCGCCTGCCGCGTGCTCCGGTCGCGATCCGTACCCGGCTCTTGGCCACCCCAGCCCGCTTGGCGATCAGCTTCACCACCGCCCTGTTCGCAGCGTCGTCCACCGGCGCGGCGGTTACTCGCACGCCGAGCACGCCTTCTCGCATACCGGTGATCTCGTCGCGGCTGGACCGAGGCGTCACCTTGACTTCGATGGAGAGCACGGCCTTAGGCTAGGTCCATGCCCGCCAGCGAGTTCGACCTGATCGCGGCGATCAACGACTGCCTCCCGCTGCGCAACGAGCGGGTACGCATCCCGAGCGGAGACGACGCCGCGGTCGTCGAGCCCCACGGCGCCAGCGCGGTCTCCGTCGATGCCGTCGTCGACGGGGTCCACTTCCAGCTCGAGCGGTACGGGCCCAAGGCGGTCGGCCGGAAGGCGCTCGCGGCGGCGCTCTCCGACCTCGCCGCGATGGGAGCCACCCCGGGTGAGGCTTATGTCTCCCTTGGCGCTCCCCCCGAACTGGAGGACGCGGCCCTGCTCAAGATCGCCGGCGGCCTGGCCGAGGTCGCGAACCGGGAGTCGGTCGCGATCGGTGGCGGCGACCTGGTCAGCTCGCCGACGCTCTTCCTCTCGGTCACGGCGATCGGATACGAGACCGGTCAGGCCGAGCTGGTGGGCAGGTCGGGAGCGAGGCCCGGCGACGTGCTCGCGGTGACCGGAGAGCTCGGCGGAGCGGCCGCGGCGCTCCCGCTCCTCGAGCCTGGCGAGGCACGGCCCGAGGTCCCGTCCGGCCTTCGCGAGCGGCTGCTCAACCGGCAACTCGACCCGCGGCCGCGGCTAGACGAGGGGCACGGCCTGGCCGAGGCCGGGGTGACGGCGATGATCGACATCAGCGACGGCCTCGGAGCTGACGCCGGGCACGTCGCGAAGGCGAGCGCCTGCCGCCTCGAGATCCAGGTCGAGAAGGTCCCGGTGGCCGAGGGCGTCGCCGAGGTCGCGGGGAGCGTCGGCGCCGCGCTGGAGCTCGCCGTGAGCGGCGGGGAAGACTACGAGTTGCTGGCGGCCATCCCCGAGGAGGCGGTCGTCAGAGCCGTCGCCGCGGTCCGGGAGGCGGGGGGAACCCTGACCGAGATCGGCTACGTCACCAACGGCGAGGGTGTGGCCCTGCGCCTCCCGGATGGCCGGGAGATCCAGCCGAGAGGCTTCGACCAGAGACGCGGGTCCCTCTCCGGCTCCGGCTGAGCCGGCTCGGGCGCGTCCTCCGGCTCGGGCTCCTCGGGCAGCTCCTCCGCCGGCTCGGGTTCCGCGAGAGCCTGGCGGCGCACCGAGATCTCACCGTCGATCGGTTCCTCGGCGGAGGTCCGCGATGGCCGTCCGGCGAGGGCGAGGATGGCCACCCCCGCACCGGCGAACACGCAGCCGAGGAGGGCCAGCGAGCGGCCGATCTGGCCGTCGGCCAGCATGAGCAGCAGGTCATGCCAGACGCCGAGGCCCGCGTCGAAGCGGCCGGCGAGGTTCGCGACGAGCGCGAACAGCGGCACCAGGCCAAGCACGAGCAGTCCCACCACGGCCGGCCAGCCGGCGGGCCGGGTGGCGGCGAACATCCAGGCCTGCAGCCCGAGCGCCACGAGCACAGCCAGATAGGGATTGACCGCCCAGATGCCAAGCGTCGCCAGGCAGGCCAGCAGCACGGCGGCGGGGGCCGCGGTGCCGGCCGCGCGCGGCGGAGGCGGTCTCAGGGGTCGCATGAAGAACGCGATCGCGCAGTAGGCCAGGATCGCCACGACCACCGAGATCGTCCCGCCCAGCCCGAGTCCCTCGATCCGGGGGTCGAAGGGGAAATCGGGGCTCGGCATCAGGCCGACCAGCGCTGCGGCGAGCAGCACGAGGAGCGCACCGAGGAAGGGCACGATTCGCAATCCGGCCCAGAGGAAGCCGCGGCCCGCCTCGACGGGGCTGCGCGCCGCAGAGGCGATGCCCGCGCCCGCCCCGAGCGCCACGGGCAACAGCAGCGCCAGGGCGAGCATGGCGATCGTCCATCCAGGCAGCAGGTTCCCCGCCAGCCCGATGTAGCCGTTGGGTCCGTGCTGGACCGCGCCGGAGGATGCGTCGAGGGCCAGGATCATCGCAAGGGAGGCCCGTCCGAAGCGGGCGAACGTGTCCGTGTTGAAGTTGTCCGGGGTGTCCTGAGCCGGGTCGAGGGGGAGCTCGCCGTCCGAGGAGAGGCGGACCGCGGGCAGGTCGGCCTTGACCAGCGGGCCCTGCTCCCCGAGTCCCGCCGGCAGCGCCAGCCTGAACAGGTCGGACAGCGGTCCCTCGTCGCCTGCCGGCGTCCCGGCCTCCTTGGAGACGATCGAGTTCGCGGTCTCGTCGAGCTGGCTCGCCGTGCTCTGCGCCCCGGTCGACCAGGGGATCACCAGGGGAGCGGTCGGGTGCTGAACCGCCGGCTGCGTGAGGATGATCGCGGCGTCGAGCAGCCCTGCGTCCGTGTAGTCGCGGATGAAGCGCTTCGCGCCCAGCGCACCGATGCTCGACCCGTCCGTCGAGACGAAGACGAGAGTCTTGTGGTGCGAGGAGCCCGAGAAGGTGTCCGCGATCTGGAGCATCGCCGCGGTCGCAGCCGCGGTCGTGGTCGCCCCGCTGCCCTGAGCGACGTCTCGCGGCGCGATCAGCGCGATCTGCCGGTCGGACTCGCCGGGCAGGGTCGCAATCAGGTTGTGCAGGTTCACGTCGTGGCCGCGGAAGGTGCCGCTGAAGCGCTGTTCCGAGACCGTCACGCCGTCGATCGAGGAGAAGTGCTGCTTCACCTGCTCCGCCATCGCGTTGTCGGCGCCCGATCCCGGCGTCGGGTAGGCGGCGGACTCGGCGAGCTGCTTGGCAAGCGGCGCTGCCACGGCCGGGTCGAAGGCGTCCGGGGGCACCCCGCCCGAGAGCGGCGGCGGGACCGACTGCAGGGAGAACATCGCGATCACCGCGGCGAGGGGAACGGCGAGCAGCGCGTATCTGTAGAGACGCAAGTCGATCATCGGTCGAGCGCGGGCGTCCTTCTAACCTTCAGGCATGGCGCGAGGACAGGCGCGGATTCTGCTCGTGGACGATGAGCAGGCCGTGCAGACGCTGCTCACCTACCCGCTTCGCAAGGAAGGTTATGAGGTGGTGGGGGCAATGGATGGGCAAGAGGCCCTGGACCGCTTCGGTGAGGAGAGGTTCGATCTGGTGGTCCTCGACATCATGCTCCCGAAGCTGGATGGGATCGAGGTCTGCCGGCGCCTGCGGACCCGCAGCCAGGTGCCGATCATCATGCTGACCGCGAAAGGGGACGAGGTCGACAAGATCGCCGGCCTCGAGATGGGCGCCGACGACTACATCACCAAGCCCTTCTCGGTCGCCGAGTTCCGCAGCCGGGTGAAGGCGGCGCTGCGCCGTGGAGGAATGGGCGGCCAGCAGCTCGCCGGTGGCGAGCCGATCAAGGCCGGTGACCTCGAGATCGACTTCGAGCGCCGCTCGGTGACGCTCGAGGGCGAGCCGGTCCAGCTCACCTACGTCGAGTTCGAGATCCTCGCCGCCCTGGCCGGCGCGCCCGGCCGCGTCTTCACCCGCGAGATGCTGCTCGAGCACATCTGGGGGGACTCCACCTACCGCGATCCCCGGACCGTCGACGTCCACATCAGGCACCTCCGCGAAAAGCTCGAGACCGACGCGAAGGACCCGGAGTACCTGTTCACGGTGCGCGGCGTCGGCTACCGGTTTCGCGACTCCAACCGCGATTGAGGCTGAACACCCTCCGCAACCGGCTGGTCGGGCTGATCACGCTGATCACGGCGGCGGCGATCGCATTCGTCTACCTCTACGTGGTCCCGCAGCTCGAATCGAGCCTGACGGCCGAGAAGCTGCGGCGCCTGGAGCGGCTGGGCGTCGAGCAGGCACCGCGTCTCGCCCACGCCCTGGAGTCGGGCGCCTCGCAGCAGCAGGTCGAGGAGCTGGTCCGGACGACGGCACAGTCCACCGAGAGCCGGGTGACTCTGCTCGCCGTGCGCGATCAATCGGGCGGGCCGCTCCCCTCCTTCGTCGTGGCGGACTCCCAGGCCGAGGCCACCGCGATCCAGGGCCGCTACCTGACCGCCGACGCGGCGATCGCCAGCCGGCACGTCGCCTCCGGCGTGGAACACGTCGCGGGGACGCGGGTGGGCACCTCCGCGGTCCCGATCCAGCTGGACGGGCAGACGCGCTGGGTGGCGGTCCTCTCCACTCCCCTCGCGGAGGTGAACGCCGACGTCGCCCTCGTACGCCGCCAGATCCTGATCGCCGGCCTGATCGCGCTGGTGGCGGCGTCGCTGATCGGCTTCTGGGCATCGGGCGCGGTCTCACGGCGGCTGCGCCGGATGCGCGAGGCGGCCGAGGCCGTCGCCGAGGGACACTTCGACCAGCCGATCCCAGTCGACTCCTCCGACGAGCTCGGCCAGCTCGCGCGAAGCTTCAACGACATGCAGCGGCGGCTCGCGCGCCTCGACAGCTCCCGGAAGGAGTTCATCGCCAACGCGTCCCACGAGTTGCGCACCCCGATCTTCTCCCTGGGAGGCTTCGTCGAGCTCCTCGAGACGGAGAAGCTGACCGCCGCGGAGCGACGGTCGTTCGTCGCCGAGATGCGCGCTCAGATCGAGCGGCTTCAGAAGCTCACCATCGATCTCCTCGACCTCTCGCGCCTCGACGCGGACGTCGTCGAGATCCATCGCGAGCAGGTCGACCTGAAGGAGGCGGCCCGTCAGGTCGCCGACGAGTTCCGCCCGTCGGCCAAGGCGCACCTCTCCTCCCTGCAGGTCCGAGGGCGCGGTGAGGTGGTCGCCCTCGCGGACCTAAATCGAGTCTCACAAATCATCCGTATTCTCATCGACAATGCCATCACGCATACGCCGCAGGGAACGAACGTGACGGTCACCGCTGTCCGCGGGGCCAATGCCGCTGAGCTGATCGTCGGCGACGACGCCAAGAAGGGCATCGACCCCCGGGCCATCGAGAAGGTCTTCGACCGCTTCTACACGGGCGACGCGGCGACCGGCTCGGGACTCGGCCTGGCCATCGCCGACGAGCTGGCGCTGCGCATGAACGGCCAGCTGGCGGTCGTGTCCCGTCGCGGCCACACCGCGTTCACGCTGAGCCTCCCCCTGTCGAAGCAGCACAGGCGGCAGCGCGAGCCCGCCGGAGCCGCCGCGTGAACCCCGTCAAACGGGTTGCCCCTCGGCTTCGCCTGCGGGGCACCCTCGCATCAACACTCGCGGCCGTCGCGCTGGCGTCGGCTCTCATCGCGACCGGCTGCGGCGGTGGCGGCGACACCACGATCACGGAGGGGAGCTCGCCGAGCAGCACCCAGCCGGTGGTCATCCAGTCGAGCGGCGGGGACTTCAATCCGGCCCAGATCTACAAGGACGTCTCGCCGGGCGTCGTCACGATCATCTCGGTCTTCGACTCGAGCGGCAACTCGCTGCTCGGCGGGGGCGGCTCCGCCGGCCAGGGCTCCGGGTTCGTCGTCGACAAGAACGGCGACATCGTCACCAACGCCCACGTGGTCACCAGCGGCGGACGGCTGAACGGCGGCGGCACTCCTCATGCCGCGAAGCAGGTCTTCGTCGAGTTCGGCGACCGCAACCGGGTCCCGGCGCAGATCGTGGGCTTCGACGCTGACGCGGACGTCGCGCTGATCAAGGTCGACCCGAGTGGTCTCAACCTCGTCCCGGTGCCCCTCTCGGACCGCTCGGCCTTCGCGGTCGGCGAGCCGGTGGCGGCGATCGGCAGCCCGTTCGGCGAGACCCAGTCGCTCTCGATCGGCGTGATCTCGGCGGTCAACCGGACTGTCGAGGGCCTCACCAACTTCGGCATCGACAACGCCATCCAGACCGATGCCTCCATCAACCCGGGCAACTCCGGCGGGCCGCTGCTCGACGCGAAGGGCCAGGTGATCGGCATCAACGAGCAGATCGCCTCGAGCTCGGGCAGCAACTCCGGCGTCGGCTTCGCCATCCCGGTGACCTCCGTTCGGTACTCGCTCGACCAGCTCCGCTCCGGCGGCAAGGTGCAGTACGCCTTCCTCGGGGTGACCAGCGAGTCCCTCTACCCGCAGCTCGCCGAACACCTCGGGCTCGACACCAAGAGCGGCGCGCTGATCACGGACGTCGTCAGCGGCAGCCCCGCGGACAAGGCCGGCCTGAAGGGCTCCACCGGCGAGACGACCTTCCAGCTCCAGCACGTGAAGACCGGCGGCGACGTGGTGATCGCCGTCGACGGCAAGCCCGTGTTCCAGAACAACGACCTCTCGGAGCTGATCGCGCTCCACAAGCCGGGGGACACCGTCACCCTCGACATCCTCCGCGGCAACCAGCACGCCACCGTCGACGTCACGCTCGGCTCGCGCCCGTCTGACGTAGGTCAGTAGCGCCTGCCAGGCTGCGCCACTTTGGAGCGGAGGGCGAAGCCCGTAGCGACTTATGCTGGGCAGCCGCTCGCAGGCGCGGCTATATGGCGAAGCAGTCAATCCGAAAACTCGTAGTCGACCTCGCCTCGACCCTGCGCGAGGAGGTGCTCCCCCATCTCGGCGCGCACGCCGGGCGGGCCCACTCCGGCTCCGCCGAGGGCGGCGACGTCACCTTCGAGATCGACGAGCGCGCCGAGGAGCGAATGGAGTCCTTCCTCGCCGAGCGTGCCCCGGAGGTCTCCTTCTACTCCGAGGACCGCGGCATGGTCTCGCCCGCGGGCGACCGCGCCGAGTGGGTGCTGGTGGTGGACCCGATCGACGGCACCCGCCCGGCGCTCGCAGGGCTCGAGTCGAGCTGCGTCTCCGTCGCCGCTGCGCCGCTGGACTCCGAGCCGACCATGGCCGACGTCCAGGTGGGCTGCGTGCTCGAGCTGAAGAGCGGCGCGGCCTTCGTAGCCGAGCGCGGCTCCGGCCTCGAGCCTGCGGCTCGGCTCTCCGTGAACAGCTCCCTGGAGCGGATGTTCTGGACGTACGGCTTCCGCGGCCGCCCGGCGCGGGCGCTGGTCGAAGTGCTGGCCGAGCTGATCGACCGCTCCTCGGTCGGCGGTGGGACCTTCGACCTCGGGTCGGCGACCTTCGACATGACTCGCGTCGTCACCGGGCAGCTCGACGCCTACATCGAGCCGGGGCCGCGGATGATCGACGACGTGCCCGCGGTCCGGGCCGAGTTCGAGCGCGTCGGCGGCGGCGCGATCCTCAACAACTCGCCGTACGACCTCGCCGCAGCCACGATCTGCCTCCAGGAGGGGGGCGCGATCGTCACGGACGCTCACGGGCGGCCGCTGGGCGACCGGCCCCTGCTCGGCTCGAGCCACGAGTTCCAGATGTCGTGCGTGGCGGCTGCCAACGCGGAGCTCCACGCCGCGATCTGCGCAGAGCTCGACGCGGGCATCGAGCGGCTCCGCGCCGCTTCCGCTTGACGAGTACTTTTCCGCCCTTGCGCAAGCAACTTTCCACGGGGGTCCTGTGCTTCAGGAAGTAGCGCTGGGGTCGAAGTCCCTGGCGGACTACACGCACCTGGCCGGCCGCGGCCTGGTCGACGAGATCCGCGAGCTCGCGGAGAACCTGCAGGGCAAGCGGGTCCTGCACGTGAGCGCGACCGCGTTCGGCGGGGGCGTCTCGGAGATCCTCTACACGCTCGTGCCGCTGATGCGCGACGTGGGCCTCGACACCCACTGGCAGGTCATCATGGGCCGCGAGGAGTTCTTCAACGCGACGAAGCTCCTCCACAACTCGCTCCAGGGCGACCCGAACACGCTCAGCCCCAACGAGTGGGAGCTGTTCGACCACTACAACAAGATGAACGCCGACTCGCTCGAGGGCGAGTGGGACGTGATCATCGTCCACGACCCGCAGCCCGTCGGCATGCGCGCCGGCGCCGCCGATCACGCGAAGAACTGGGTCTGGCGCTGCCACATCGACCTCTCCGAGCCCAACCCGGAGCCGATCGCCCGTCTGCTGCCGCTGATCTCGGACTACGACATCACCGTCTGGCATATGGAGCAGTACGTGCCGAAGGGCCTCGACGGCCATGGCGGAGTCCGGATCGTCCCGCCGGCGATCGATCCCCTCTCCCCCAAGAACATGGCGCTCTCCCCCGACGACGCCGCCTTCGTCTGCAACCAGTTCGGCATCGACGTCGACCGGCCGCTGATGACCCAGGTCTCCCGCTTCGACCCCTGGAAGGACCCGATCGGCGTGATCGACGCCTACCGCCGGGTCACCAAGGAGATCCCGGAGGTGCAACTGGCCCTGGTCGGCTCGATGGCCACGGACGACCCCGAGGGCTGGGAGTTCTTCCACCGCACCTTCGAGTACGCCGGCTCCGACCCGGACATCAAGATCCTCAACAACCTCAACAACGTCGGCGCGATCGAGGTGAACGCTTTCCAGTCCCAGTCCGACCTGGTCATGCAGAAGTCGATCCGCGAGGGGTTCGGCCTGACCGTCGCCGAGTCGCTCTGGAAGGGTCGCCCGACCATCGGAGGCGACGTGGGAGGCATCCCGCTGCAGATCGTCGACGGCGAGGACGGCTACCTCGTCTCCACGCCCGACGACGCCGCCAAGCGCTCGATCGAGATCCTCCAGGACCCGGAGCTGGGCCGCCGCCTGGGCCGTGCAGGCAAGGAGCGCACCCGCGAGCGCTTCCTCACCCCCCGCCTGCTGCTCGACTGGCTGCGGATCTTCACGGACTTGGACTCCTGACCTGCAGCCGACCCGGCTTCGCCACATCCGGCGGCCACAAACACCGCCGCCGGATTAAGCCTGCCGACTAAAGTGGGTCGCGTGCCGGATACCCATCCTCTGACGATCGTCTCCAACCGCGGGCCCGCCGAGTTCAGCGTCGACGACCGCGGGAATCGCGTGGTTCACCGGGGAGGCGGCGGCCTGGTCACCGCTCTCTCCGGGCTCGTCTCCCACCGCAATGCGCTCTGGATCGCCTCCGCGATGACCGAGGAGGACGTGGCCGTGGCGAGAGAGAGCGACGGACCGGTCGCGATCGAGGTCGACGGCATCGACTACGACGTGCAGATGGTCGCGTCCAACCCGACGGCCTATGACCGCTTCTACAACGTGATCGCGAACCCGATCCTCTGGTTCATCCAGCACTACCTCTGGGACCTCTCCAACGCGCCGGACATCCGCCAGGCGGAGGTGGACGCCTGGGAGGAGGGCTACAAGGTCGTCAACGACGACATCGCGGACTGTGTGATCCGGGCGATCGACGGGCAGGAGAGCCCGGTCGTGATGCTCCACGACTACCACCTCTACACCTGCCCCGGCCTGATCCGGAAGGCCCGGCCGGACGCCTTCCTCCACTACTTCGTCCACATCCCGTGGTCGCAGCCGGACTCCTGGCGGATCCTCCCCAATCGCTGGCGCGAGGAGATCTACCACTCGATGCTGGCCAACGACATCATCGGCTTCCACACCACCGCCTACTGCCGGAACTTCCTGCAGTGCTGCCGGGAGTTGATGGAGCTGGAGACGGACTACGAACGGATGTCGGTCACCTATGAGGGCCGCGAGATCTGGGTCCGGGCCTATCCGCTCTCGATCGACACGCAGAGGCTCTACCGGGCGGCCGAGTCAGCCGACGTCGCCTTCTACGAGAAGGAACTGCTGCGGCGCCGCCGCGATCACCTGATCATCCGGGTCGACCGGGCGGACCTCTCCAAGAACGTCCTCCGGGGCTTCACCGCCTTCGACGTCTTCCTCGAGCAGCACCCCGAGTTCCGCGAGAAGGTCACCTTCATCGCCCACCTGCAGCCCTCGCGGCAGGACGTCCCCGAGTACGCCGAGTACCTGGAGCGGATCGAGGCGCTGGTCGCAGTCGTCAACCACCGCCACGGCACGACCGACTGGATGCCGATCGACCTGCGGATCTACGAGAACTTCCACGAGGCCGTCGCCCGCTACAAGCACTTCGACCTGCTCATGGTCAACTCGCTCTTCGACGGGATGAACCTGGTCGCCAAGGAGGCGCCGGCAGTGAACACCCGCGACGGCGTCGTGATGCTCTCCGAGAACACAGGCGCCCACGAGGAGCTCGGCGACTGCGCCCTCTCGGTCAACCCCTTCGACATCCAGGAGCAGGCCGACGAGATCCACCGTGCCCTCACCATGGAGCCCGAGGAGCGGGCTCTCCGGGCGAGGCGCCTGAAGGAGATCATCACCGAGCGCGACCCGGGCGACTGGGTCGACGAGCAGATGGACGACATCCGCGCCAAGCGGGCGCCGGCCGAGGTTCGCTAGCGCTCGATCTGGAACTCGCCGCGCTGCGGCGGGGGGCTGTAGCTCGGCGTATAGGTCGGGGCTGAGGGCGGAGACGGCGCAGCTGCCGTGGCGTGATGCTGGTGGCGGGGATGGCGACGGCGCCGAGGTTTGGGCATGGGGCGAGCTCGCCTGGGACGGTGTGTTGGCCTCTTCGGCCGCGGGGCCGGCGCGGGTGGCCGAGCGGTCACGGGCGGCGCCGGCGGAAGGGCTGCCTGCGTCAGGCCGACGTCGGGCGGAACGGGCGGTGGACCGTCCCCGCCCAGCACCGCCGGCAGGGAGACGATCCCGGCGATCGCCGCGGCCACGACCGCCGCGACGCGCCCCACGCTCGCCCACCTGATCTGCCTGCCCGACACACCTGCCTGAGGGCGACGGCGCGGACTCCTCTCCCCCAACCTGAATCGGCGCCTGCTCCGCTTCGCGTCCGCCGGCGCCTCCCATCAGTAACCCCCTATAGTCCCGTCGCTGTGAACCGCCACTACGAACTCGTATTGATGCTCGACCCCGAGGCCGCCGACGAGGCCCGCGAGAAGGTCGCGGGCGACGTCAAGCAGGCGATCGAGGGCGCGGGCACGCTCGACCGCGCGGATGTCTGGGGCATGCGCAAGCTCGCCTACGAGATCAAGCAGCGGAACGAGGCCGACTACCGCTTCTTCCGCTTCCAGGGTGAGCCGCAGCTGCTGGAGCGGCTGGATCACAACCTGAAGATCACCGACGGCGTCCTGCGCTTCCGGATCTTCAAGGTCGAGCCCGAGGCGCCGGCGAACCCGCCGCCCGCGATCGAGCGGCCGATGTCGGTCGGTGACGGCCGGCCGGACCGGGACGATCGCCCACGTCGCGGTCGCCGCGACGACCGCGACGAGTAGCTCCGCGCAGTTTCCGGCCTTTCTTCCCCAGCGGGGGGAGAACCGACCGTGCCGCGACCTAAGATCGATGTTCGGAATCGAAAGGAAGAGGAGCTGACCAGTGGCCGCGAGCAACGTGAACGTCGCAGTAATCACCGGAAACTTGACCAAGGACCCCGAGCTGCGCTCGACGCCCGGCGGAACCTCCGTCTGCAAGCTTCGCGTGGCCGTCAACAGCCGCCGCAAGGACGGCCAGAGCGGGGAATGGGTCGACAAGCCGAATTACTTCGACGTCACCGTCTGGGGCGCGCAGGGCGAGAACTGCGCCAACTACCTCTCCAAGGGTCGCCCGGTCGCCGTCGAGGGACGGCTCGACTGGCGCGAGTGGGAGGCGCAGGACGGCTCCAAGCGCCAGGCGGTCGAGATCATCGCCAACAGCGTCCAGTTCCTGGGCTCGCGCTCGGACAACGCGGGCGGTGGCGGCAACGGAACCTTCCAGCCGAGCTCGGACGTGCCGGCCGACACCTCGGACTTCGAGGGCGCGGCGATCAGCTCCGGCGGCGGCTCGGACGACGACATTCCGTTCTAGTCGGGCATTGCCCGACGGGATAGGGTCGGCGGTGGGCTGAAACCGACCTGCCTACTGCTCCAGCCGCCCCTTCAAACGCATTCAGCTTCGGCAAGTTGAAGCTGAACAAGAGGAAGGGGACGGCAACCCAGGTCGTGGACCTGTCCGGAAAAAATTGTCGCTCAAGTCCAAGGGGAAATAGCGAGATCCCACGGCGGCCGTTCGTGGTGGTTGGCGACCGCCGGCCGGTGGCGGCCGCTACCATTCGCGCCCGCTCATGGCTCGACAGCAACGACAGCAGACTCCGACCGGCGGCCGCAGGCGCCGCGGCCCGGCCGATCGCGGCCGCCCGCGGAAGTACACACGGCTCAACGTCGAGGCGATCGATTACAAGGACCTGAACCTGCTGCGGCGGTTCATCTCCGACCGTGGCAAGACCCGCTCCCGCCGCGTCACCGGCCTCTCCCGGAAGCATCAGCAGCAGCTCGCGCTCGCCGTGAAGCGGGCCCGTGAGCTCGCCCTGCTGCCCTACGTCGGCGAGCGGTAGGCCGATGGCCCAGGCTGTTCTGCTCAAGGACGTCGAGGGACTCGGCGAAGCCGGGACCGCGATCGATGTATCGCCCGGCTACCTGCGCAACTACCTGGTGCCGCGCAAGCTGGCCCAGCCCGCAACCAAGGGCGCCCTCGAGGAGGCCCAGCGCAAGCGGGAGCGCGAGGAGCAGGCCGAGAAGCAGGCCGCGGAGCGCGCCGGCGAGACCTCTGCCCTGCTCTCCAAGACCGTCCTGACGATCAACCACCGCGCGGGGGAGGACGGCAAGCTCTTCGGCTCCGTCACCTCCGCCGAGATCGCCGAGGCGATCCAGGCCGCGCGCAGCATCAAGGTCGACCGCAAAAAGATCCGCCTCGAGGAGCCGATCCGCGAGACCGGCACCTACATGGTCGACGTCGAGGTCGGCGGCGGGGTCACCGCCTCGGTCAAGACGATCGTCGCCGAAGCGAAGGAGTAGGGCGCAAAAACCGCCCTTCCGCGCCAGGCACGATTCGTGCCTGAAACACGCGTCCCGCAAATAGCCGCAACTTGCCTGCGGGCTCCAGCCTCCTGTGATTTTCTAGCCAAGCTCGCGCGGGTTTGGTTCCACCAAGGGGCAGACGCGGATCCGCCGGGCCTATATCCAGACTGGAGAGAGACTCGGCCGCACGGTCGAGCGACCCCCTGCGCAAACCGAGAGCTTTGGCCACCAACGGAACATCCACGATCGTCCCGCCCCAGAACCTGGAGGCCGAGAAGTCCGTGCTCGGCGCGATGCTCGTCTCCGAGTCGACGATCGAGCCGGTCATGCTCGACGTCCGCCTGCACGCGGACGACTTCTATCGCGACCGCCACCGCACGATCTACGAGGCGATCATCCGCCTCAACGAGGACGCGAACCCCGTCGACGTCCTCACCGTCTCCGAGCAGCTCGAGCAGCACGGGCAGCTCGACGCGATCGGCGGCCGCGACGTGGTCGCCAGCCTGGCGGCCAAGGTGCCGGCGCCGGGCAGCGCCAAGCACTACGCCCAGATCGTCAAGCAGAACTCGCTCATGCGCCGCCTCGACGCGGCCGCGAAGCAGATCCAGCAGTCGGTCGCGGAGCGGGACGGCGAGCCGTCGGAGATGGTCGAGCAGGCCGAGCGCCTGCTCTTCCAGGTCGCGCACGAGGAGCGCGCCGTCGACTTCCGCGAGATCGGCGAGATCCTCCACGACGAGATCGACAAGCTCGAGGCGCTCGCCTCCGGCACCTCCGACATCACCGGCACCCCATCCGGATTCCGCGATCTGGATGACAAGACCGGCGGCTTCCAGCCCGGCAACCTGATCGTGATCGCCGCCCGGCCCGCGATGGGGAAGTCGACTCTCGTCTGCGACTTCGCGCAGAACGTCGCCATGAAGCACCAGAAGCCGGTCGCCCTCTTCTCCCTCGAGATGTCCGAGATGGAGCTCGCCCACCGCTTCATCGGCTCGCAGTCGCGGATCTCCTCCGACCGCCTCCGCAAGGGCAAGGTGGCGAGCAAGGACTGGCCGAAGGTGGTCAAGGCCTGCAACCAGCTCGAGTCCGCACCACTCTGGATCGACGACTCGTCCGACCTGGGGCTGCTCGAGCTTCGCGCCAAGGCACGCCGCCTGCACGCGCAGGAGAAGAGCCGCGGGCACGACGGCCTCGGCCTGGTGATCGTCGACTACATGCAGCTGATGCGCTCGGACGACGCGCGGGCCAACCGCGTCGAGCAGGTATCCCAGTTCAGCCGGGGGCTGAAGATTCTCGCGCGAGAGCTCGCCGTGCCCGTGATCGGCATCTCCCAGCTCTCCCGCGCCCCGGAGCAGCGTCCCGACAAGCGCCCGATCCTCTCGGACCTGCGCGAGTCGGGCGCGATCGAGCAGGACGCGGACGTGGTTGGCTTCCTCTACCGCGACGACTACTACAACGACGACTCCGAGGACCCGGGCGGCGCCGAGCTGATCCTCGCCAAGCACCGCAACGGCCCGGTCGGGACCGTGCGCCTCGTCTTCCTCGAGCACTATCCGAAGTTCGCCGACCGGGCGCGCGGCGAGCAGCCGATCGAGCAGCCGGCCGGCGAGAGTCCACCGATCGAGGACATCGGCACCGAGGGTGACCAGTTCGCCGACGCCGAGGAGCTCTGAGGTGACGGCTCGCTCCACCACCGGCGACCGCCAGCCCTGCCGCCTCGGGATCTGCGATGGCTCCGGCTGGATCCTCGGGCCCGAGGACGTGGCCAGGCCCTGCGACTGCCGCGCCAGCATGGTCGCGAAGGCACGCCTGCGCGGGGTCGACTCCGTGATCCCTGCCAAGTACCGCGGCGTCTCCTTCGACCGCCCCCCGGTGACGCAGATGAACGAGATCGTCGTGCGGCGCGTGCGCGACTACTGCACCTCGATCGACGAGAACATCGAGGCCGGCCGCGGGCTCTGGCTCTACGGCAGCTCGGGCACCGGCAAGACGACCCTGGCGATGCTGGTCTCGCGGATCGCCCTGGAGGCCGGCCGCTCGGTCGCCATCTACTCCCTCCCCAAGCTCCTCGCCCGAATCCGCCGCACCTTCGACGCGGAGACGGGCGAGCAGTCCTACTCCGACCTCTTCGAGCGGCTCGCCACCGTCGACCTGCTCCACGTCGACGACCTCGGCGCCGAGAACCGCACCGAGTGGGTCCTCGAGCAGCTCTACGCGCTCGTCAACGAGCGCTACGAGGCCCAGCGCTCGCTGGTGGTCACGACCAACCTCGAGGAGCACGAGCTCGAGGACCAGATCGGCGAGCGCGTGGTCTCCCGGCTGGTCGAGATGTGCGGCGACCCGCTGCCGCTCTTCGACGACGACCGCCGCATGCGCGTCTCGGCGGACGTCCCCGGCTCTCTCGGAGAGACCTCTCTCGGCGGCGGGATTGCGGGCGGACTGGATCCACTGGACCACTGACCCTCCGGCTTACCCGGCGGCCGCAGGCCCCATAATCCCCTCGTCATGCCCGGTCTCGTCATAGTCGGCGCCCAGTGGGGCGACGAGGGAAAGGGAAAGGTCACCGACCTGCTCGCCGAGCAGGCGGACGTCGTGATCCGCTTTCAGGGCGGCAACAACGCCGGCCACACGATCATCCGCGACGGTGAGACCTTCAAGTTCCACCTGATCCCGTCCGGGATCCTCTATCCCGGGAAGATCTGCGCGATCGGCAACGGGGTGGTGATCGACCCGGGCGTCCTGACCAGCGAGATCGAGGGCCTGCGTCACCGGGGGATCGATGTCAGCGGCCTGCGCGTCTCGGCCAACGCCCACGTGATCATGCCGTACCACGTGAAGCTCGACACGGCCGGGGAGCTCAAGCTCGGCAAGCTCGAGATCGGGACGACGCGCCGCGGGATCGGCCCCGCCTACTCCGACAAGGCCGCGCGCCTCGGGATCCGGGTCCAGGACCTGCTCGACGCGAAGATCCTGCGCAAGAAGATCACGACCGCGATGGACCCCAAGCAGCAGATGCTCCGGCCCTTCGCCAAGGACCCGGAGCTGGACCTGCACACGATGGTCGAGGACTACCTCGCCTACGGTCAGCGGCTCGCGCCGCACATCGCCGATACCGCGAAGCTCTGCTGGGATGCCCTCGACGGGGACAAGACAGTCCTCTTCGAGGGCGCACAGGGCACGATGCTCGACCTCGACCACGGCACCTATCCCTTCGTCACCTCATCGAACCCGGTCGCGGGGGCGGCCTGCATCGGCGCAGGAGTGGGTCCGCGCGACATCGACGAGGTCTGGGGCATCGCCAAGGCCTACGCCACGCGCGTCGGCGCCGGCCCCTTCCCCTCGGAGCTCGACGACGAGCTCGGCGACCAGCTGCGCGAGCGGGGCGGCGAGATGGGCACGACCACCGGCCGGCCGCGCCGCTGCGGCTGGATCGACCTGGTCGCGTTGCGCTACGCCGTTCGCCTGAACAGCATGAGCGCGCTCGCTGTCACGAAACTCGATGTCCTCTCGGGGATCGACCCGCTTCGGGTCTGCACCCGCTACCGGCACCCCGACGGCGCGGTCTTCGACGAGTTCCCCTACCACCAGTCGATCATCCACAGCGTCGAGCCCGAGTACGAGGAACTGCCCGGGTTCGAGGGCGACATCGGCGACTGCCGTCGCGAAGAGGACCTTCCCGCCGAGGCGCGCGACTACCTGGCCGCGATCTCCGACCACCTCGGGATTCCGATTCGCCTGGTCGGTGTCGGCCCGGGCCGGGATCAGGTGATCTGGATGGGCAAGGAAGCCGAGCCCCGCCTCCGCGCAGCGGCCTAGGCGAGCGCCCCGGTCGACGCGATCTCGTGAGTGTCGAGCTGCGGGATCAGTCCCTCCTCGACCCCCTTCTCCTCGCCGCGTCGCAGCATCCGCAACCCGAGGATCGTCGCCGCGAGGGTCGCCGTGACGCCTAGGCTGACCTGCACGCTGAGCAGCCCCTGCCGCGTCCAGTAGACGTCGCGGAGGTCCAGGAGCAGGGCGGCCTCGTCCATGGTCAGCCCCATGCCGACGCCGAACGGGATCGCCAGCGCCGACTCGACGCGCTCGTCCCGCGTCGTCAGGGCGCCGATCCCGGAGCCGAAGGCCAGCACGATGCCCGGCACGAAGTGATGGATGTGGCGGCCGCTCACGTGGATGTCCCCCGACGGCCACCAGGACTGGCGGATCCCCCAGGTCGCGAGCCGCGCGAAGGCGAACGCTCCGAGGAACCCCTGCAGGATGTTGAAGAGCACCGCCTCGTGGTGGGGCGTCGCGATGATCCCGCGCCGCGCAACCGCGAGGGTGTCCCGGGTGGCCTGGCCCGCAGCGTCGACGAGGGTTTCCGGGGTCTCGGCATCCCTGCTCTCGCGCCGGCGGCGCGCCATGCGCAGGAGCTCGCCGGTAACAAGCGTCCCGAGGGCCCCGGCGGCGAAGACCGCCAGCCCGACGGTGACGCGCTCAGCGCGGCGTTCGCTTCTTCGGTTTCCGGTCAGCCTCGGCATCGGTGGGGCATGCTAGCCCGCCGGGTTTTGGCAGCCCGCAAATAGGGCAGGAATTTCGCCGTTGTGCAGCGAAATCAGCATTTTCCACTGAGGCGAAGGTCCGCGGCGGGCAATAGAGTTCCGCCCATGCGCAGGTTGCTCGCCCCCGTGAACGTCGGCGTCAGCGCCGCCCGGCACGTCCTCTGGTATCTGAGTTACCACGCAGGCCCGCGCCAGCAGTAGATGGGAATCATCGCCTGGATCATCCTGGGCCTCTTCGCCGGCACCATCGCGCGCGCCCTGATCCCGGGGCGCACCGAGCCGGGCGGCTGCATCGGCACCACGGCCGTCGGCATCCTCGGGGCCCTGCTCGGCGGCTTCCTGGCGAGCGCGCTGCACGTCGGCCACATCCACGATTTCTTCAACCTCGGGACCTGGCTGATCGCGATAGCCGGCTCGATCATCCTGCTGCTGATCATCCGCGCGATCGCGCGCTGACCAAGCGCCTCAGGGCGAGCAGCTGCGGGTTCGGTCCTGGGGGGTCGCTCCCGGGCAGGTGTCGCGGCCGGGGCCGCCCCGGATTCGGTCCGCGCCGCGGCCGCCGACCAGCGTGTCCCGGCCCGGGCCTCCGCTGATCGCGTCCCGGCCCGCGCCGGTGCAGATCCGGTCGTTCCCCTTCCCCCCGGCGATGTGGTCGCGGCCACCCTCGGTGGCGATCACGTCGGAGCCCACGCTGCCGCGCAGATGATCGCGGCCTGGCGTGCCGACGACGGTCGCGATCCGGCCCGCACAGCGAATCCGCTTGGGACGATCCGTGCCCAGCGCCTGGATCTCCGAACGGTAGGTAACGAAGGCGGGCTTCTCCGAGTAGTCGTCGCGCAGCAGCCCGACCGCGTCGAAGAGGCCCGTGCCGGTGGAGACGTTGTCGCGCAGGTTGAACCAGCGGTAGTCGGTCACCCCGAGCGTTCCGGAGTAGCGATGAACGGCGTCGAGGGTCGTGCGCAGGGCGGTGTCCTGGTCGGCCTCGGTCCTGCCCAGGTTGGTCGCGTAGCCGTTCTCCGTCACCCAGAGGTCCACGTCGGGGCCGAATCCACCCAGGGGCAGGTAGCAGCTGCGGAGCAGCGTGAGCGCCTCGACTGTGTCGCTTCCGGCCGCCGCCGGCGTCGAGGCCGGCGGGAAGACGAGCCCCGGATAGATCTGCAGACCGACGTAGTCGAGCGCACGACGGAACTCGGGGGTCGCCAGCGAACCGAGCTGCTGCCAGAACTGCTCGTCGGCGGTCGGCACCCAGCGCCAGGCGAACGAGAAGCCGAGCTCCACGTCCGGCCGGCCGATCCGGTCGAGCTCCCTGCGGGCGGCGGTCACACCCGTGACGATCGCCTGCAGCACGCCTGAATAGCTCCCGTCGGAGGTGTTCGGCGAGATCGGGAAGTTCGCCTCGTTCGTGATCGTCAGCGCCTTCACCGACGGGCGCTTGCCGAGGATTCGCGCCGCGGTCCTGACGTAGCCGGCCCAGGCTGCCATGTCGCCCTCCTGGCCGGCCGGAGGGTGATAGCGGACCTGAAGCTCAGAGTCGAAGCCCGCCTTCGCGTAGCCGTCGACGAGGGCCGCATAGCGCCGGATCCCGTCCACGCCGTCGGACATCAGCATCCGGTTCAGGTGAAGGACAAGCTGGCGCCGCCCGGGACGAAGGCGGGCCAGCGCAGAGTCGGCAGCCGCCGGATCCTCCGGCTTCGGCTGCCCCTGGGAGACGCCGGCGCTTCCCGCTGCCAACGGCGTGATGCCGAAGCGAAGCCGCTGCGGAGGCGCGGTCACCGGGGGCGGGGAGGCCGAGAGGCAGAGATCGGCGGGCAGCTCCGCCTTGGCGACGGGCGCACCGCCGAGACTGCCCGCGATGAGAACGAGGGCAAATGGGCCGTACAGGGATCGAACCTGTGACCTTGAGATTAAGAGTCTCCTGCTCTACCAGCTGAGCTAACGGCCCTGGTGGAGCGGGGCATTATAGGAAGCGTTGAGCCGAGCTAGAGGCCGCCGGTGCCGAGACCGTTGAGCGGGTTGGAACCGCCCGTCCCGCCCGTCCCGCCCGTCCCGCCGGCGCCACCGGTCGCTCCACCGGCGCCCTGGGTCTGCTGCTGCTTGTTGAGCTGCTTGATCGCGGCCTGAAGCTGCTGGCCGAGCTGCTTGAACTGCTGGATCTGGCTGTTGGTCTGGGAGGGATTGGCGCCCTTGGCCGTCTTCGCCTGCGCAGCTGCCTGATCGCCGCCCTTCGTGTCGCCGGCGAGGTAGAGGTACTGGGCGAGGGTCAAGTAGGAGTTCGCATTGACGGTCTTCGGCTGCTTCTGCATCCGAATCTGCTGCGCCTGAGCGGCGCTCTTCCAGTCGTCCACCGCGGCGTTCACGTCGGTGAGCGCCTGCGTCTGGCTGGTGTCGGTGCGGGCCTGCGAGAAGTCGATCCGCGCCAGCACATCGAAGACGTTGAGGGCGTAGACCGCGGTGGAGACCGCGACGTTCCCATTGCTGGCCTTCACGTACTTGTTCCAGGCGTCGGCCGCCTCGCGCAGGTGTTGCACGCCGTCGCTGGTCGGGGCGCCGTTGCTGCTGGTGTTGGAGTTCGCCGCGGAGTACTGGAGCCGGACCAGATTCGCCATCGCGGTCGTGTCGTTCGGATTGGCCGCGAGCTGCGTCTGCGCGGCCTTGATGTCGCTGTCGAAGGCCGTCGAAGTGCTGCCACCGCCTCCCCCGAAGAGGTCGCTGAAGCTGAATCCGCCCCCGCCGGTGCCGACGCCGAGGAATACGAAGCTGATCGCGAAGATCAGCGCGAGGCCGCCGAAGACCACGCGGACGACGCGGCGGCGACGGGGCGATTGCAGGTCGAAGAGCACGGCGGAAGCCTAGATCAACGCGTTCGCGCGCCTACGCCGCCCCGCTGGGGGGAGGCTCGGAGACGGTGACGTCGTGATCGCCAGCCGGTTCCGAGGGTCTGCCGAACATCCGGGCGAGGATCACGCTGCCCTCGTAGAGCAGGAGCAGCGGGACCGCCTCGATCAGCATCGTGATCGGGTCGGTGCCGGGCAAGAGGGCGGCGATGATGATGAGGACGATGTAGGCGTACCGGCGGTTCTCCGAGAGCTGCTCGGGGGTGACGATCCCGAGGCGCGTGATGGCGAGGATCCCGATCGGCAGCTGGAAGATCAGGCCCATTACGGCCAGCGTCAGGGTGAAGAAGCTGTAGTAGTCCTTCGCCCGGATCTGGATGTTGAACTGGTTTTGGTTGAAGTTGAGGAGGAATTTGGTGGCCGCGGGCAGGACGACGAAGTAGCCGAAGACGACGCCGGCCACGAACAGGACCGGAACTCCCAGCAGAAAGGGGACGACGACCCGCCTCTCCCGGATGGTGAGTCCCGGCAGGACGAACGCGTAGGCCTGATAGAGGATCACCGGCAGCGAGATCACCAGGGCCGCGTAGGCGGTGATCGTCACGGTGGTGGTGAAGGGCTCGGCGACGCCGAAGGTGATCGGGGTCCGGTCGCCCGGCAGTGGCGCATTGGCGATGTCGAGCAGCCGGCTGTTCTGCCAGAAGCAGAGTCCGAACGCCACGGAAAACGTGACGATCGAAATGACGATCCGCGTCCGTAGCTCGTCGAGATGTTCGACGAGCGTAAGCCGGTCCTGGAAGTCGACCGGCCGCAGCCGGGCCATTGACTAGGCCTTGTTCTCGGTGGGCGAAACGACCTCGCCCTCGACGGGCTCCGCCGGGCTCTGCGCTGCCGCCGGGGGCGGCGGCTGCGGCTGGCTTGCCTGCACCTGCTGGCTCGCCTGCAACTCGCGCTGCTTCTCCTCGGGGGAATCCTTGGCCGAGTCCCCAGAGATTGAGTTCTTGAACTCGCGGATGCCGTGTCCCATCGACTTGCCGAGCTCCGGAAGGCGCTTCGGCCCGAAGATGATCAGGACGATGATGAGAACGACTGCTATCTCGAGCGGTCCCACGTTGGGAAGCATTGCAGCGGATGTTAGCGGCAGGCGGGCGATCGGCAGCCAGGACTTACCCAACGCTCACTTGCGGACGCGCTCCCGGAAGTTCAGGTAGAAGCGGCTCGCGGTCGGCTCCGCCTGGCCCTGGTACTTGCTGCCGGCCTCACTGGCGCCGTAGGCGTGCTCGACCGGGGCGTCCATGCGCATGAAGGAGATCTGGCCGATCGGCATGCCGTGGTAGATCGTGATCGGCAGGTTGGCGAGGTTGGAGAGCTCCAGCGTCAGGTTCCCCTCGAACCCCGGGTCGACGAACCCCGCCGTCGAGTGGATCACCAGGCCCAGGCGCCCCAGCGAGCTCTTGCCCTCGAGCCGGGCGACCAGATCGTTGGGAAGTTGCACCCGCTCCAGCGTCTGCCCGAGCACGAACTCGCCGGGGTGCAGCACGAACGGCTCATCGTCCTCGACCGTGACCAGCTCGGTCAGGTTCTCCATGGGCTCACGCACGTCTATGTAGGGGTAACGCGAGTTGTTGAACACGCGAAAGCTGCGGTCCACCCGCATATCCACGCTCGAGGGCTGTACGAGCCCCTCGTCATAGGGGTCGAACACGAGCCGGCCGGCGGCCACCTCCTCCTTGATAGTGCGATCGCTGAGGACCATTCGCCGCCAGTCTATTCGGCAGGCACGAAATAACCCACTTTTGGCCTAAAGGTCGTGGCCGGTGCTCCCGATATGTCCCCCACGATGGGAGTTCCGAAGCGGACAAAGACACAGGATCGGGTCGAAACCGGCCGCAAGTCCGCCGAGGGGATGCACTCCTGCCCCAGCTGCTCCTCGATCCTCGTTCAGCCGGTCAACTGGCACGAGCAGGGCGACGGCGCCTGGAACGTCGAGCTCCGCTGTCCCGAGTGCGAGTGGTGGGGCCGCGACACCTACAGCCAGGCCGAGGTCGACCACTACGACGAGGAGCTCGATCGCAGCGGTCAGGAGCTGATCGAGGACCTCCGCTCGCTCACCCGGGCGAACATGGAGGACGAGGCCGATCGGTTCGCGACAGCCCTGGCGAGCGACTGCGTCCTTCCCGAAGACTTCTAGCGCGAGTCACACCAAAGAAGTACCACTCCAACGAGTCACCTCCCTGCAGTCAACGGCCCCGTAAGGGGTCGTTGACTTTCAGGCGTACCGCTCGACCACGCCGTCGGCGATCATCCCGAGCAGCTCGCGCTCCTCGTCCGTGAAGTCCGGTGCGTCCAGGATCTCCTTGGCCCGCCTGATTCCGTCCTTGGCCCGCTCGCGGACCTCGTCGAGCGCCAGCGTCGCCGCGATCCGGTCGCAGAGCGCCTCCGCGGACTCCTGGTCGAGCCCCCGAAGCTCGGCGGAACCGAGGTCCGGGTCGAGCCGGCGGGCCAGGATCAGGGGCAGGGTCACCGTGCCGTCGAGGAGATCGGTGCCGCGGGCCTTTCCGGTGCGCTCCGGAGGGCCGGTGACGTCGAGGACGTCGTCGAGGAGCTGGAAGGCGAGGCCGATATCACGGCCGAAGGCGGCGAGCTGCTCGGTTCCGGCCCGTCCGGAGGAGATGCGCCCGAGACGGCAGGCCGACTCGAAGAGGCGCGCGGTCTTGAGGGAGCACCGCTCGAGATAGCGCTCCTCGGTGATGGAGGTGTCGAAGGTGTCGTGTCGCTGGGCGAGCTCGCCAAGCGCGAGGGCGACCGACGCGGAGCTCAGCTCCGCAACCTCCGCCTCGCCTCCGTCGACGGCAAGCTCCGCGAAGGCGCGCGAGAAGAGCAGGTCGCCGACCCCGACCGCGCGATCGCGCCCGGAGCGGGCGACCACGGTCGGGCGGCCTCGCCGCACCGGGGCGCCGTCCAGCACGTCGTCGTGAACCAGCGTCGCCATGTGGACCATCTCCACAGCGGTTGCGACCCGCACGGCTCGGTCACCTGCACCGTCCCCGGCGGCCATCAGGACCAGCAGGGGCCGCATCCGCTTGCCTCCGGCGGTCAGCGTGGCCTCGGCCTCCTCGCCGAGCCTGGGCCCGTAGCCGGCGGAGAGCTCCGCGAGCCGTCCCTCGACCTGGGCCATGCGGGCCGGCAGCCAGGCGCTCGCGGCGTCCATCACGGCGGTCACGGGAGGTGGTATCGAGGAGCGGGTCATTGGGCCTTGGTCGCGCTGTGGATGGCGATGATGCCGCCCGCCAGCAGAAGCCAGCGGATCTCAGTGAAGCCGGCGGCGTCGATCATCGCCGCCAGGCGCTGCGGGTCGGGGAAGCTGCGCACCGAGTTGGGCAGATAGCTGTACGCCTCGGAGTCGCCGGCGAATGAGCCGATCACCGGGACCAGCCGGTCGAACCAGAGCGAGTAGAAGCTCGACAGCGGCTCACGCTGCGGCCGGGTGATCTCGAGGATCACCAGCCGGCCGCCGGGACGCAGGACCCGTGCTATCTCGGAGAGTCCCTTCCCGAGGTCGGCGAGGTTCCGGGCGCCGAAGCCGATCGTGACCGCGTCGAAGCTCTCATCCCCGTAGGGGAGATCGAGCGCGTCGGCCCAGCCGAATTCGACCGGGAGCCCCTCCTCCCCGCTCTTGCGGCGGGCGAGGTCCAGCATGGCCTCGGAGAAGTCGCTGCCGACCACGCGGCCGTCGACGCCGATCCGCCGCCTCAACACGAGGGCGAGGTCGCCTGTCCCGGTGCAGAGGTCGAGCGCGTCGGAGCCCGGCCCGACCTGCGCGCGATCGACGGCGCGCTCGCGCCACTGGTGGTGGAGCCCGGCGGTCATCGCCGAGTTCATCAGGTCGTAGACGCCCGCGATCCGGTCGAACATGCCCCGGACCTCGGTCGCGAACTCCTCGGAGTCCCGGCGAGGGATGCCGCTCTCGGCCTCGGTGCCGGACGAGACGCTCATGTCGGCGAGGTTAGACCGGAGCGGTTGCGGCCGCTCAGTTGAGGGAGGCCAGGTACGCCGTCAGCGCCTGGAACTTCGCCGGCGGCAGGCCGGCGTAGGACGGCATGATGCTCGGGCCGACCTGCAGGGAACGCGCGATCGCGTTGCGGGGTATTCGGGCGCCGATTTGGGTCAGCTCGGGCCCCGGGCCGTCGTTGCCGTTGTCCCCCAGCTTGTGGCAGGCGAGGCAACCCGATTGGGCGACGACCTCCTTGCCCGGTTCCAATGCGGCGGATGTCTTCAGGTCGATCTGGGTCGGCGGGCCGGCCGTGGCGCCGAGGAAGGTCAGGTAGGCCATGCCGATGATGGTCAGGATGCCCGCGGTGGTCGCGATCGGCCTTCGCTCCGGCCGTCTCTCCGCGTTCCGGTCGTAGAACGGGAGGAGCAGGAGCAGCACCATGAACAGCGTCGGCAGCCCGATGGTCGCGATCGGGACCGCCCACGGCGGCTTGATCACCCGCAGGAGCTCGAAGAGGAAGAAGAAGTACCACTCGGGCCGCGGCGTGTAGGTGGTCGTGGTCGGGTCGACCTTCGGCCCCTGCTCGGCCCCGAGGAGGATCGACAGCCCGACGATCACCAGGGCGACGACGAGCATCATCACCGTGTCCTTCATGACCGCGTACGGGAAGAACGGCTTGCCCTTCTTCTTCAGGACTTCGTAGTCGCGGAGATACTCCTCCTTCTCCTGCCGGTTCAACCCACTTCCTCCTTCCGGAGGGCGGGCTTGGGCCGCTCGGCCTTCATCCACGGGGGAGCCGTGGTGCCGAGCTTGACCACGAGATAGAGGTGCGCCCCGATCAGGGCGATGATCAGCCCGGGCACTAAGAGCATGTGGATCGCGTAGAACCGCGACAGGGTCGTGGCGCCGATCTCAGGGCCGGCGCGCAGGAAGTCCGCGAGGTAGGGCCCGAGCACGGGGCCGGTGCCGGTGATGTTGTTGGCCACGATCGTCGCCCAGTAGGAGCGCTGGTCGAAGGGCAGCAGGTAGCCGGTCAGCCCCATCACCAGGGTGAGGATGATCAGGACGACGCCGATCACCCAGTTGAGCTCCCGCGGGTACTTGTAGGCGCCGAAGAAGAAGGTGCGCCCCATGTGCAGGAAGATGCAGACGATCATCACCGAGGCGCCCCACTTGTGCATGCCGCGGACGAACTCGCCCATCCAGACGTCGTTGGTCAGGTGGGTGATCGATCCGTACGCCTGGGTCGCGGACGGCGTGTAGTACATCGCCAGGAATACGCCGGTGAGCGCCTGGAAGGTGAAGGCGAAGAGCGTCGCCGAGCCGAGCGTGTAGAACCAGTTGGTGCCCTTCGGGACCTTGCGGAAGAGCATCCCCGTGAGGAAGCTCGATCCGCCGGTGCGCTCGTCGAGCCAGCCGATCGTGCCGGCGCCGGCCTCCTTGGCCACCTCGACCGGGCCGGAGCCGTTGCCGTTCGCTCCGTTGGTCCGCTGCCCCGGGGGCGCCGGGCGGCTAAGCGGTCCTGGCTTTGGAACCTTCGGCACTCGGCTCTCCTACGGTGGCGGCGGCACGGACGGCCGCGGCGGGTAGAGGTAGTTCCAGACGCCCCCGGTGAACTCCCCTGGATCGCGGGCGCGCACCGGATCGAAGCTGTTGGTGACGCTGTAGCGCGCCCCGATCTCCACCTGGCCGTTGGTGACGCGGGTCTGGAAGCGGTCGAGCGGGCGGACCGGCGGGCCGCCGATGCGCTCCCCCACGAACCCGTAGACGCCGCCGTGGCAGGGGCAGATGAAGTTCTTGGCCGCCTGGACGAAGCGAACGGGGCAGCCGAGGTGCGCGCAGCGCGTGGTGATCGCGATGTACTCGCTCGGGCTCTCCTGCTGATAGCCATTGGGAAGTCCGGTGAGATCCGGGTTGCCCTGGCGGACGTAGACGGTGGTCTTGCCGGTCTCGCCGATCCCCTCGACCGCGGTGATCACAACGGGCCGATACGTGTCAGGCGTGAAGTCGGAAGTGGGCCCGACGGCCTGCCAGGGCTCGTCCTCCTGCTCGAACAGCGGCGCGGCGGCGAAGCCGATCGCGGGCAGCACGATTGCGGCCCCGGCGAGCCCTCCGATGGCCTGCACGGCGACCGTGAAGGCGGTCCGCCGGTTCATGGACTCGCCCTCGAAGTAGCCCGCAGGGTCCGGGTTGGGAAGTCCCTCCGGCGCCCCCTGCTTGTTGTTGTTTCCCTCTTCAGCCACTGTCTGAGACGTCTTGGGCGAAGCCTATCGAGTCGGCTGCCAGGGCCAGCGCATCGCTCATGCCCGCCTCGCGCGCGGTTCTGGTAGCGCTGCGGAGCAGCCGATCGGCCGCGTCGGGCTCGGCCTGGCGCAGGGCCTCCTTGGCCCGCTCGTGCTCCGGGGTGGACCCGGCACCGACGGCAACCGTCGCGGCGAGCCAGAGCACGCCCGCCAGCCGGTCCGCCGAGCCGTTGCCGTGTTCGGCGTGAACCTGTGCCGAGAGGCTGATCAAGTCGGCCAGCTCCCTGACCGCGTCGAGATCGCCTCGGGCCGCGAGCTTCTCGAGGCCGAGGGCGTAGAGGTAGTCGCCGGCGAGCAGCCGCAGGTCGCCGTCGGCGCCCTCGATCAGCCTGGGCCGCTCGTAATGGAGCAGGTAGCCCTCCCTGATCGCCTCGATCAGCACCGTGTACTCATCGGCCGCACCCTCCGCCCGCGGACCGGCGGCCGCGAGGGCGCCCAGCACGGACTCCTCGTCGGGGTCGCGGACGTACGGGGTGATCACGTTCTCCCCGTCGCGAAGGAGCGCCGAAAGGTCGGCGAGGGAGGTCTCGGTCGGGGCCATGCGTGTTTGCGAGATTAGAGCGGGAGGTCAGCCGGCGGCCTGCTGAAAGGCCTCGGCCGCCGCCTCGATCGTCCGGTCGATCGACGCCTCGTCATGGGCGAGCGAGGGGAACCAGGCCTCGAACTGAGACGCGGGCGGGTAGACGCCGCGGTCGAGCATCGCGCGGCAGAAGCGGCCATACGCCTCAGCGTCGCAGGCCTGGGCGTCGGCGAAGTCCTGAACCGGGTCCGCGCTGAAGAAGACGGTGAGCAGGCCCGGCACGCTCGCGACCTGAACCGGCAGGTCACCGGCAGCTCGGCGCAGGCCGGTCGCGAGTCGTGTCGTGGCGGACTCGATCCCGACGTAGGCGGCGCCGTCGAGCTTGCGCAGGGTCGCGAGGCCCGCGGCGACGGCGAGCGGGTTTCCGGAAAGGGTTCCCGCCTGGTAGACGTCGCCGGCCGGGGCGATCCGCTCCATCAGCTCGCGGCTACCCCCGTAGGCGGCGGCCGGCAGCCCACCGCCGATCACCTTCCCCATCACGGTCAGGTCCGCCTCGATCCCGAGGAGCTCCTGCGCCCCGCCGCGCGCGACCCGGAAGCCGCTGATCACCTCGTCGAGGATGAGCAGCGAGCCCGCCTCCGCGGTGGCGTCCCTGACCGCCTCGAGGAACCCGGGGGCCGGCGGGACGATCCCCATGTTCGCCGGGATCGGCTCGGCGATCACCGCGGCCGGGCGGCCACGCGAGATCGCCGCGATCACCGCGTCGGTGTCGTTCCAGGGGACGATGACCGTGTCCGAGGCCTGCGCCTCGGTGACGCCCGGGCTCGCCGGGACCCCGGCTGTCGCCAGCCCGGAGCCGCCCTCCGCCAGCAACCCGTCGACGTGGCCGTGGTAGGCGCCGGCGAACTTGATCACCGTAGTCCGGCCGGTCACGGCGCGTGCGAGGCGAAGCGCCGACATCGTCGCCTCGGTCCCCGAGCTCGTCATGCGGACCATCTCGACGCTTGCGAAGCGGTCGGCCACCTCGGTCGCCAGCTCGACCTCACCGGCCGTCGGAGCGCCGTAGCTGGTGCCGCGCCCAGCGGCCTTCCGCACCGCATCGACCACCAGCGGGTCGGCGTGGCCCAGGATCAGGGGACCCCAGGAGGAGACCCAGTCGACGTACCGGTTGCCGTCGACGTCCCAGATGTAAGGGCCCTCGCCGTGGTCGATGAAGATCGGATCGCGCCCGATCGACCGCATCGCCCGGACCGGCGAGTTCACCCCTCCGGGCATCACCTCGAGAGCCCGCCGGTACAGCTCCTCCGACCGGCTTATGAGTGCTCAGCCTCCCAGCGCGCGTAGTCCTCGGTGAAGTAGTGGAGGCGGATCTTCTTGAACTCCGTCGAGGAGTAGAGGACCGCGCGATCGTCCCCGTGGAGGTCGTGCTCGTCGGCGATGCCGTCGAGGATCGCGTCGCACTCCTCCTTGGAGCGGCCGTGGGCCATCGTGAACACGCTGTACGGCCAGTCGGGGTAGGTCGGGCGCTGGTAGCAGTGGGAGATGCCGCGCACGGCGGACATGCGGCCTCCGACCTCCAGGACCTTGTCCTCGGGAACGCGCCAGACGCCCATCCCGTTCGCGGAGAAGCCGGCGCGGCGGTGATAGAGGATCGCCGCGACGCGCCGCAGGATCTTGCGGTCGATCATCCCGCGCAGGTGGTCGAGGAGTTCGTCGGTGCTCATCCCGACCTCGGAGGCGGCCGCGTCGTAGGGGCGGTCGGTGACCTCCATCGGGCCCTGAAGCGCGCGAATCACTGCGATGTCCGTCTCGTCGTAGGGCTGGGGCTCGAGCTCGCGCGGCGGGGCGGCCTCGACGGAGGCGGCGAGCGCCTCGGTGCCGCCCTCCATCTCGAGGTTCATGTTGATCTTGAAGAGCTGGAGGGTGGGCAGCTGGCGAATCGACTCGGCGCCGGTCAGTCGCTGGAGCACCTCCAGGGTGCCCTCAAGCCCGAGCTTCGAGTCGGGCGGCGTCGCGATCGTGAACCAGAGGTTGAACTCGTGGGTCCGCAGGTAGTTGTGCGAGACGCCGGGATGCTCGTTGATGATCTGAGCGGCCCGGTGCGGGTTCTCGGAGTCGACCTTGGCCGCGACCAGCATCGAGCTGTAGCCGAGGGCGCGCGTGTCGAAGATCGGGGTTATCTCGCGGATGATCCGCCCGTCGAGCAGGCGCTGGGTGCGCTCCTTCACCTCGCTCGGATCGAGCTCCGCCTCAGCGGCGATCAGTTCGAAGGGCTCCGACGCGAGCGGATAGCTCGACTGGAGCAGGTTCATCAGGTGCTTATCGGTGTCGTCCAGCGGGATCGCCGCGCCGCCGGCGCGCGAGCGCAGCTTCGGCGTCGCCGCCGCGGTGGTGATCCCGTCGGCCGGCCGGTTCACCGGCGCGCCGCCTCGGTCGACATCCAGGCGGCGGCATCCTTGGCGAAGTAGGTGATGATCATGTCCGCGCCGGCGCGGCGGATCGCGGTCAGGGACTCCATCGCGGCGGCCCGCTCGTCGATCCAGCCGTTGGCGGCGGCCGCCTTCAGCATCGAGTACTCGCCGCCCACGTGGTACGCGGCGAGCGGGGCCCCGGTCGCGTCCTTCACGCGGCGAATCACGTCCAGGTAGGGAAGCGCGGGCTTCACCATGACCACGTCGGCGCCCTCCTCGAGGTCGAGCTTCGCCTCGCGCACAGCCTCGTCGGTATTGGCGGGGTCCATCTGGTAACCGCGCCGGTCGCCGAACTCGGGCGTCGACCCGGCGGCCTCCCGGAACGGGCCGTAGAACGCCGAGGCGTACTTGGCGCTGTAGGCGATGATCGGCACGGAGGAGTGGCCCTCCTCGTCGAGCTGGCTGCGGATCGCGCCGATGCGCCCGTCCATCATGTCGCTCGGAGCCACTGCGTCCGCACCGGCGGCCGCGTGGGAGATCGCGGTCTTGGCCAGCAGCTCGACGGTCAGGTCGTTGTCCACCTCGCCCCCGCGGACGATGCCGCAGTGCCCGTGCGAGGTGTACTCGCAGAGGCAGACGTCGGTGATCACGACGATCTCGGGGTGTGCCTCCTTCAGGGCGCGGACGGCCATCTGGACGACGCCCTCGTCGTCGTACGCCTCGCTGCCGACCTCGTCCTTGCTCGCCGGGATGCCGAAGAGCAGGACGGCGCGCACACCGGCGGCCGCGATCTCCGTGACCTCCGCGACCGCCTCGGAGATCGAGAGCCGCTCCATGCCGGGCATCGAGTCGATCGGCTCGCGGACCCCCTCGCCGGCCGTGATGAAGAGCGGCTGGACGAGATGGTCCGCGGTCAGGTCCGTCTCGCGGACCAGATCGCGAAGCGGCTCCGTGCGGCGGAGGCGGCGAAGTCGTGTCGCCGGAAAGCTCATAGGAGTGATTCTAGGGCCGGGGTTAAGCAAACCTTCGCAAAGCGAGCCGCGCCAGCACGAGATAGCCCAGGGTCAGCAGGGCCAGGTGGAGCAGCGGCAGGCCGAGCGACGGGCCGGACGCCGAGAGAGCGCCCGAGAGCGCGTCGACGGCCGCGCGGAATGGGAAGGCTCCGGCGATCACGTGGATCACGTCGAGTAGCCCCTTGCTCACGGTCCCCGACGGGACCAGCGAGATGAAGGCGACCGGCAGCGCCAGGGCGAAGGCGAGCAGGGCGCTCGCTCGCACCTCCCGCGCCGCCGCGCCGATCGCCAGACCGAGGCCGGATGAGGCTGCCCCCGCCAGCAGGATCGCCGGGACGATCAGGTAGATCCGGCTCCAGGAGATGGACTCGAATGGCGTGATCGCGATCAGCATCAGCAGCGTCACGAGCAGGGCGGCGGCAGTGCCGAGAGTCGCCTTCTCGACCAACAGCCCGGTGCGGCTCACCAGGCCCCGGGTGAGCCGGGTGAAGGTGTTCTCCTCCCGCTCCAGGGCGAGCGATCCCGAGACGAGCAGGACGGTGACGAAGAGCAGTGTGATCGCGGCGGCGACCGCGACCGCGAACGTGTCGAGCGGGGGGACGCTGCCGGCGATCACGTCCTTGTTCACGGCGATCGGCTGGCGGACCGACGCGAGCAGGCTGTTCGCGAGCGCGAGGTTCTGCCGCGCGAGGCGGGCGAAGGAGCTCACCTGCGCCACCTGCGCTCGCTTGCCCGGCGGCAGGCTCGACTCCACCTGGTTGAGGATCTGCTCAGCCTTCCGCAGCCCGAGGATGTGGACCGTCTGGTTGAGGAAGGGGATCTCGAAGGACCCGCCGTCGGCGAGGATCCGCTCGTAGTCCCCGGCGACGGAGCTGATCTTCTCCGAGAGCAGCAGGTTCGCCTGGGTGAGCAGCGAGCGGATCCGGTCGTCCACGACCTGCGCCTTGAGCGGATCGTCGTTGTTGACGATCACGTCGACCGTCGCCGGCTCGCTCGAGTTGGTGGTGAGCTCGCCCTGAAGCTTGCTGATGAAGTCCGGCGGCAGGATCAGCCCGCCGAGGACGTCGCCGTCCTTGACCTTCTGCACGACCTCGGCGCGGCTGGAGACGTCGACGCAGTCGATCTTCGCGCAGAGCTGGCGGCGCGCCTCGTTCTGGCTGAAGCCGCCGGTCCCGAGCTGGAGACCCGTACCGGCCGGGATCTGGTTGAGGAAGGCAACGCGCGGCTTCTCGGGGCTTCTGGAGATTGCCAGCCCGATCAGCACCGCGAGCACGATCGGATAGATCACCAGCAGTCCGGTGACCAGCGGCGAGCGCCGCAGCAGCTGTAGGTCCTTGACCAGCAGCCAGCGCATCAGTAGCCCCGCTGCCGAAGGAATCGGACGAAGTCGTACTCGGCGGTCGGCGGCTGGCCCTTGGGGCGAGCCCCGGCGGCCCTGCGCATCTGGGCGAGCGAGCCGTTGAAGATCGACTCGCCGTCAGCCAGGACCATCAGCCGGTCCCCGTACTGGCTTGCCTCCTCGATCTGATGGGTGGAGTAGATGACAGTGGTCCCGGCCTTGGCCAGCCCCGCCACGAACTCCCAGAGCCGCACCCGCTGGCTCGGGTCGAGGCCGGAGCTGGGCTCGTCCAGCAGGAGGACGGAGGGATCGCCGAGCAGCCCGATCGCGATATTGATGCGCTGCTGGTTGCCGCCGGAGAGCGAGGAGACCTGGTCGTGACGGCGGTCCGCCAGCCCCGTCTGGTCCAGCATCCGCTCGACGATCTCCTCGATGTCCGGCGCATCCTCCATCCGCGCGAAGAGGCGAAGGTTCTCCTCGACGGTGAGGCGCCGGTAGAGCGCGGCCTGCTGCGGCACCCAGCCGACCTCGCCCTCGACGCGGTTGATCACCCCCGAGTCAGGGGCGGTGATCCCAGCGAGGATCGAGAGCAGCGTGGTCTTGCCGGCGCCGTTGGGCCCGAGGACGGCCAGCAGCTCTCCCTTGCGTGCCTCGAGGTCGACGCCGTCGAGGGCCCGCTGGTGGCCGAAGGACTTGGAGAGGCCCTCGACCTCGAGCACGGGGGCGACCTGGCGCCGTCGCGCCCGCGGAGGCTTCTCGCTCATCGCGCGAAAGCTAGCGGGATGACCGCGCCCGCACGTCGTCTACGCTCCTCCGCCTGATGAGGCTCCTCTTCATAGGAGACGTCGTCGGCAAGCCCGGCCGAGAGGGCATGGCGGCGGCGATGCCCGGGCTCCGCGCCGAGCACATGCCCGACCTCGTGGTCGTGAACGGCGAGAACGCGGCCGGCGGGGTCGGGATCACCGAGGAGACGGCGGCCCAGATCTATGCGGCTGGCGCCGACGTGATCACGCTCGGCAACCACACCTACCGCCACAAGGACGTCTATCCGTACCTCGATTCCGAGACCCGGATCATCCGTCCCGCCAACTTCACGCCCCAGAACCCAGGGCGGGGCCACACGATCGTCGAGGCCGCGGGCATGAGGGTCGCGGTGATCAACCTGAGCGGCCAGATGCACCTGCAGGTCGACCGCAACCCGTTTCCCGCGATCGACGACCTGCTTGTCTCGCTCGCCGGCGCGGCCGACGCGTTCGTCGTGGACTTCCACGCCGAGCTCACCAGCGAGAAGGTGGCGATGGGCTGGCACCTCGACGGGCGCGTCGCGGCGGTCCTCGGGACCCACACCCACGTGCCCACCTCGGACTTCCGGGTGCTTCCGGGCGGCACCGCTCACATCTCGGACGTCGGCATGACCGGCTCCCGGGCCGGCGTCATCGGCGTGAAGCGCGAGCAGGCGCTACGCGCCTTCAAGACGCAGCTGCCGGTGCGCTTCGACGGAGCGGACGAGGACGTCTGGGTCATGGGCGTCGCGGTCGAGATCGGGGACGACGGGCTGGCTCGTGGGATCGACCAGATCCTCCTCCCCGTCTCCACCTAGGGGAACGGTTCCCGCCGCCAGCAGGGCGATCAGCAGGAACGGCAGGAACCAGGGGATGTAGAGGTAGAACCAGTGGTCGACGGTCAGCTCCATGCCGATCATCACCGCCGCCCCGAGCGCGGCCACGGTGATGTGATCGCGCCGGCGCGGGCGGAAGGCCACGAGCAGCGCCAGGCCCACGACCGCGGCCTTGACGACGGCCTGCAGCCAGCCGAGTGAGTGGTCCTGCCCCCAAACGCTGAAGGGGGAGTTGCGGCCGCCCTGCTCGGCGATCGTCCGGTGCCAGAACGTCGAGAGGCCCGGGTCTTCGAGCGCCTGGAAGCAGACTGCGAGGACCGTGAGCGCGAAGGCGATGGTGAAGGGAACGATCACCTTCGCGTAGCGGCGCAGCTTGGTGCGGCGGCGGTGTTCGTGGCCGCCGTTTGGGTCCGTCGCCCCGTAGGTCGCGAACAGGGGGCCGAGGGCGAGCGGAGCGAACTTGGTCATCGACGTCAGCCCCAGCGTGATCCCTCGCGGGATCGGCGCGGTGAGGCATAAGAGGGTCGCCGCCAGGCCGAGGGAGACCAGGGCGTCGTTTGTGTTCGACTCCAGCACGTAGGCCGTGTACGGGCAGGCCGCCCAGGCGAAGCAGAGCAGGATGCCGAGCTCCGTCCCCCGGCGGCCGCGCCGGAAGCGCCTGCCGAGCAGGAAGAGAACGCCGATCGTCGCCAGGTCGAAAAAGATCGAGGCGGCGTGGGCGGCGGGGAGATCGTCCCAGGTGCCGCTCCACGGGAAGATCTGCTCGAAGGGCACGTACGCGTAGTAGGCGACCGGGCCGTAGGTGTCACCCGATTGGTCGTCCGAGGGGAAGTTGTCGTAGACCGGCTTGCGGTCCGCGATCCGGTCGGCGCCGATCACGCCGGAGTAGCCGACGTCGATCACGTTGGAGTCCGTCACGTTCAGGGCGACGCGACCGGCGATCAGCGCGACCGTCATCACGGCGAGCACCGCGATCGGCATGGTCGGCCGCAGGCCCGAGCCCTGTTTTCGCCGGAAGCCGAGCCAGAGCGCTCGGCCGAGCAGATAGAGCAGGGGCGGGTAGGCCAGCGGGACCGAGAGTCCGATGTTGCCCTTGTTGAAGAAGTAGTGGGAGAGCCCGAATCCGGCGACGATGACCAGCAGGTCCAGATGGGCCAGCCGGAAGGGGCGGCGCCAGTCGAGCAGCCCGAGGACGAAGATCCCGCAGAGGGGGAGCCAGATGTAAGGCGCGTTCACCATCCGGCCGAAGGCCCCTGGATAGCCCCGCGCCATGCGCCATGCGACCTGGTAGCCCGTCCAGGACTCGAGGACGTCTCCGGTGTGCGGGTCGATCACCACCTGGACGACCTCGTCCGAGCCGTTGAAGAACCCGACCTCCCACAGGCCCGTGGACTGGTTCCGGCTCGCCGACGGCGCCAGGTTCGGGTGCTGCTCCCTGGCCGCGACGGCCTTGGGATCGAGCTTGGCGATCTCGATCGCCTTCTGCTGGCTGATCTGGTGAGGCTCGGCGGCGCCGGCCGAGCCGGGCGAGAGCAGCGTTGCCGCGAGAAGTCCGAGGAGGAAGAGAAGAACCGGCTTCGCCATCAGGCGGGGGCGCATGCGGGCGCCCAGAATAAGTCGCTTCGGGCTTCGCACTTCGCTCCAATAGCGAGCGCCCTTGCGCCCCCTAGTCGTCGAACGTCCACAGCTTGTTGCCGATGAAGTTGAAGGGCATGGCGAGCGCCACCGAGATCGCCTGGGCGGGCAGCTCGCTCATTCCGCCGCCGACCAGGAGCTTGAGCGCGATCAGGTTGATCACCAGCGCGAGCACGCTGACCGTGAAGAAGCGCGCTGCCTGAAAGCCCGCGTGGCCGTGCTTCGCGTCGAAGGTCCAGTGGCGGTTCCACCAGAAGTTGCTCGTGACGGCGACGCAGAAGGCGATGATGGCCGCGGGGATGTAGTGGATGTGAAATCCCTTGTTGACCAGCGCGAACACCGCCAGGTTGATCAGGTAGCCCGAGGCTCCGACGATCCCGAACTGGAAGAGCTGGAGCCAGTTGCCCGCCTTCAGCGTCCCGCGCCCGATGCGCTTGGCCGTCTCGACGGGGGTCATCCCTGAGGCCCTCCGCCGTTGACTCCGAAGTGCTCGAGGATCACCGGTGCGAGGTCCCGCAGCGCCCATTGCGGCCGCTTACCCGGACGCTTCGGGCCGCAACCGACGAAGACCGCCGGCCCCAGCGAGTCGCCGCGCCCCAGCGAGCCGTGGCTCCCGCCGCCGGCGTGGCTGATCCCGCCCCAGTCGACGCACTCGTAGCCCTCGGCGGCCGAGATCAGGATGTCGCCGGCGTGGGGCGAGGTGAGGGCCGACCAGAGCCGGGAGAGGGCGTCCGGGTACTCCTCCGACTCGAACCGGCCGCGTGTGATGTCCGCGTCGAGCGCCTCGGGCTCGCCGCTGATCGCCCAGCGGTTGCCGCGCAGATCGCGCAGCTGGCCTCCGGGGCGGAACCTGAACTCGCGTCCGTCCCGTTCGACCACGGCCTCGGCGACGACTGGCTCCTCCAGGCCCACTCCCTTCCGCAGCACCGGCGTGCCGTCCTCCCGCGCCAGCCAGGTCACCACGTCGACACCGGTGAGGTCGCGCAGGCGCAGCCGGGCACGCTCGTGGGTCGCGGCATGGCGCCGGCCCGTGTCGAGGATGTAGACGGCCCCGGCGCGCGAGGTCGGGCTGACCGCGATCTCGGCCTCCTCGGGCCGGTCGGTGTTGGGCTGGAGCACCGCCCAATCCTCGGCGAGCTCGTCCGCGAGCGGAAGGGCATGCTCGACGGCCGTCTGGGCGTGGTCGGCCGTCAGGATCACCGCGTGCTCCTTCAAGAAGGCGTCGAGGCCGCCCCCGGCCTCGACGATCCGGGTGAACATCGCGTCCGCCTTGGCGATCGAGTCCACCTGGGCCTCGGGTCCGTGCCGGTGCGAGTGGAAATCGTTGTCGGGAAGGCTGAAGAGGAGGAAGTCGTAGGCGCCCTCGGAGACGAGGCTCTCGGCCACGCAGGCGGAGTACTCGTCACGAGTGCCCGGGCGGGTGAAGCTGGGACCGCAGCCGGTCGGGCGGCTCGCGTAGAGGTCTCCGTAGAAGAACTCGTCGGGGCCCCAAACCGCGTGGCGGAAGTTGGCCGCGGCGGCCGCTCGCTTCACCAGCCCCTCGAGGCCGAGCTGATGGCGCTGGCGCCCTCGGTAGATCAGGAACGGGGTGGCGGCGGTGCGGATCCCCGCGTCCCCGAGCCGCTCGAACACCGTCTTCGCCTGCCAGCTCAGGTGGTCGAGGTTCATGTTGTAGACGAGGTCGTACATCGCCCTGAAGAGCCCGAACGTCCTGGTCGCCTCGAACGAGGAGCCGTACTCGATGTAGCGGCGCTCGAGGCGGTGGTACCAGTTCATCCCCATCACCCAGTGGCCGGCCGGGCCGAGGCCGGTCATCATCTCCGAGCTCGCCACCGGGGTGACGGAGGGGAAGCTGGAGACCACGTCGGTGACGGTCTGCCCCCGCTCCATCAGCGCCCCGAAGGTCGGGGCCTGATCCTCCTCGACTGCGCGCAGGAGCATCTCGGGGTGCATCGCATCGACGACGACGAGAACGAGCTTCCGCGGCACGGCTAGGAGAAGAATCCGGTTGTGGGCGTCATCTAGCGGAGGACCCGCAGGCCCTCGTGTTTGCGCTCGGCCTGCCGGCGCCGTGAGGCCCAGAGCCCGATCAGCGCGACGAGGACGAGCAGCGAGAACGGCTTCAGGACGAGACTGACCCCTGCGATCACCACGGCGGCCAGCACGACGATCGCCGTCACGCCACCCGCTGCCTGGGGCTGGGGCTGCGCACCGAGGCCGCTCTGCTGTCGCCGCGTGGCGCCGGAGACGACGTCGCGGGTGACGATCGCGGCCAGGCCCGCGCCGATCAGGCCCACGGGTAACGCGGGCCAGATGGCCTCGTCGGCCCCATTGAGAGCGGCCCCTGCGGCGATCACGCCGAGGGGCGCGGCGCCGGCCACCGCGCCCCAGGCGGGCATGATCGGCGGGACGACGACCCCGATGATCAGTCCGACGGCGATGGCCAGGCCCAGTGCCTGGCAGATGGCGAGGAACATGTCGCGCCGCAGGCTACCGACCGGATCCTCAATCTCACTTATGGGCTCATCGTTCCTTCACACTGTCCCGCGATGACCGATCCGTCAGAGCAACAGGACCCGAAGGGCCCGAACCAGGCGCCGCGGCGGCGGCGAGCGCACACCACCTCGCGGGACCTCGAGCGTTATGCGGGCCTCTTCGCCCGGCGCACCCAGGTGATGCGCTCCTCGGCGATGCGCGACCTGATGGCGATCACCGCCCGGCCCGAGGTGATCTCGCTCGCCGGCGGCCTGCCCGATACCTCGACCTTCCCGTCCGACAGCTTCGCGGCTCAGATGACGCGAATCGCGCACGAGTCCTCGGCCGAGGCCCTCCAGTACGGGCCGACCGAGGGATTCGAGGAGACCAAGGCCTGCATCCTCGAGGTGATGGGCGCCGAGGGCATGGCCCCGGACCCGGACGACCTGATCGTCACGACGGGGGGCCAGCAGGCGATCGACCTGATCGCCAAGACCCTGGTCAACCCGGGCGACCCGGTGATCTGCGAGGCACCCACGTACCCGGGCGCCGTCCCGACGTTCTGCAGCTACGAGGCCGACGTCCACCAGGTGAGCACCGACGAAGAGGGGATGCGAGTCGACGAGCTCGAGGAGCTGCTCACGGCGCTGTCGGTGGCGGGCCGCCGTCCGAAGTTCATCTACTCGGTGCCGACCTTCCAGAACCCGGCCGGTGTGACCCTGTCGGAGGAGCGGCGCCGGCGGCTCGTCGAGTTGGCACGCGAGCACGAGGTGCTGATCGTCGAGGACAACCCCTACGGCCTGCTCCGCTTCGAGGGCGATCCGGAGCCGACGCTCTACAGCCTCGATGGCGGCGACTACGTTCTCTACCTCGGCACCCTCTCGAAGATCCTCTCGCCCGGAATCCGGATCGGATGGGTGGCGGCCCCGCCGCCGGTTCTGGAGAAGATCGCGTTGGGGAAGCAGGCGGCCGACCTCTGCACCTCCACCTTGAGCCAGTACTTCGTCCGCGAGTACTTCGGGGAGGGCCGCTGGCGGGAATACATCGATGACCTGGTGGAGATCTATCGCGATCGCCGCGACGCAATGCTCGACGCGCTCCAGCGCCACTTCCCCGAGCAGGCTGAGTGGACCCGGCCCGAGGGTGGGCTCTTCCTCTGGGCGACCCTGCCCGACTACATCGACACCACCGATCTGCTTGCGAAAGCCTTGCGCGAGAACGTCGCCTTCGTTCCGGGGCGAGCCGCCTACGTCGACGGCCGCGGCGGCTCCTCTATGCGGCTCAACTTCTCCGCCTCCCATGAGGACGAGCTGCGCGAGGGCATCCGCCGGATCGGTGCGGTGATCGGCGAGCAGGTCGCCCTGTACGAGTCGATCACCGGAGAGCACCGGACCGTTCCCACGGCGGAGGAGGACGACGAGGGGGGCGGCGAGGTCGTGCCCATGCCGAGGCGATGAAGGTCTGCGTCCTCAAGGGCGGCAGCTCCCTGGAGCGCGGCGTCTCGCTGCGCTCGGCTGCGCGGGTCGAGGACGCCGTCGTGGCGCTCGGCCACGAGGCCGTCGGAATCGACGTCGGAGCCGAGCTGGTGAGCCGGCTGCGCGAGGAGCGGCCGGACGTCGTCTTCATCGCCCTGCACGGGCCCGGCGGCGAGGACGGGACCGTCCAGGAGCTGCTCGAGATCCTGGACCTCCCCTACACCGGCCCGGGCGTGGCCGCCTGCGCACTCTGCATGGACAAGGTCGCCGCCAAGCACGAGATGCGGGCGGCGGGAATCCCAACGCCCGACTGGGCGGCCTTCAACGCCACGGCCTTCCGCGAGCTCGGCGCCGCCGACACCCTCGATGAGATCGAGGAGCGGCTGGGCTTCCCGCTGGTGGTCAAGCCGGCGAGCCAGGGCTCCTCGCTCGGCGTCGAGTTCGCGTCCTCGCGCGACGAGGTCCCCGAGGCCCTGGTCGCGGCCTTCAGCTACGACGACCGTGTGCTGCTCGAGCGCTACGTGAAGGGACGTGAGCTCGCGGTCAGCGTGCTCGACTCCGAGCCGCTGCCGGTGGTCGAGGCGATCCCCCGTGAGGAGGACTTCTTCAACTTCGAGGCGCGCTACGAGATCGGTCGCACCGAGTACGTCTGCCCGGCCGATCTGGGGGACGCCGAGACCCAGCGGGTCCAGGAGCTCGCCAAGCGGACCTACGAGACGCTCGGCTGCAGCGGCTTCGCGCGCGTGGACCTGATGCTGGGCGGCGACGGCCCGGAGGTCCTCGAGGTCAACGCGATCCCCGGCCTCACCGACACCAGCCTCTTCCCGATGGCCGCCGAGGCCGCCGGGCTGGACTTCACGCAGCTGGTGGAGCGGATCCTGGCCTCGGCCAGGGAGCGGCGGGGGTCCGAGGCGACGCTCCCGGCCTAGCCGAACCTAGATTTCGCCGCCCTCGGCGAAGTCCTCGGGCGTGACGTTGTCGAGGAAGTCCTTGAACTTCTCGACGACCTGCTCCTGGTCCTCGACCTCCTCGCCCTCGAACTCGATCGCGGACTCCTCGATCACCTCATCGGCCGCAAAGATCGGCGCCGAGGTGCGGACCGCGAGGGCGAGCGCGTCGGAGGGCCGGGAGTCGATCTCCATCTCCGAGCCGTTCATCGAGATCGTGATCGACGCGAAGAAGGTGTTGTCCCGCAGCTCGGTGACCGAGACCTTCTCGCACTTGGCCTCCATCTGATCGAGAACGTCCGAGAGGAGGTCGTGCGTCATGGGCCGCGGCGTCGAGGCCCCCTGGAGCTTCATCAGGATCGCCGCCGCCTCCGGGTGACCGATCCAGATCGGCAGGAACTTGTTGCCATCCACGGTCTTCAGCAACACGATCGGCTGCTTGCCGACCATGTCGAAACTGACTCCGTAGATGGTCATTCTCTGCACGCAGGTCTCCTCAGGCGTCGAGCACGAAGTATAGGAGCGGCCCGAAGGCCTCCTCGGGGCGTGGGACAATCGAGCGGATGCCGGAGTGCCGCCAACAGGCCTTCATCGACGCCCCCCTCGATGTGGTCTGGGAGCTCGCGTCCGACCCGGACCGCCAGACCGAGTGGTGGCCCGACACGATCACGTTCGAGTGCATTGACGGCGACTTCGAGCAGGGCTGCCACATCCGGAACGTCCAGAAGCGGCCGTGGCCGATGTCCGATCTCGAGACCACCCTGGAGGTCGACCGGATGGTCCCGGGCAAGGAGCTGACCATCCGCTGCATGGACACGGGCACCTACACGCGATCGGTCCTCACCGAGGGGCAGGGCGGCACCTTCGTCGAGATGGAGGCCGGCAGTGACCCGACGAACCTCAACATCCGCATCCAGTCGGCGATGGCCGGCACCCGGATGTTCCGCCGCTGGGTCGAGCACGCGCTGGAGGGGATCAGGAGCGCCGCGGAGAGCGAGCGCGCGGCGAGTTGAGTGGGCGATCCTGGACTCGAACCAGGGACCTCGTCCTTATCAGAGACGCGCTCTAACCAACTGAGCTAATCGCCCGCGGTCGCGCAGTTTAGCTCTGCTTCCGAAGCCGGCGGGCGAGGGATTCCAACTCGGCGAGATCGTCGAAGTGGAGCTCGGCCTTGACGCCCTGTCCGGCCTTTCGCACCTTGACGTCCTGGCCGAGTGCCGCGCCGAGCGTGTCCTCAGCGTCCGACATCGCGGCCCGCTCCTCCGTGGAGATTCGGCCCCCCGAGCTCGTCTTCTTCCGCCGCGGGCCCTGGCCGACGTGACGCTCGGTCTCGCGGACAGACCAGCCCTCCGAGGCGGCCTGCTTGGCGAGCCGAGTGCGCTTCTCCTGATCGGAGACCTGGAGGATCGCGCGGCCGTGGCCCTCGGAGAGCTCCTGGCGCTCGAGGAGGGAGAGGACCGGGTCGGGGAGGTCGAGCAGCCGGATCAGGTTGGAGATCGCGGCTCGGCTGCGGCCGACGCGGCGGGCGAGCTCCTCCTTCGAGATGCCGAGGTCGTCGACCAAGGAGGCGCAGGCCCTCGCCTCCTCGACCGGATTGAGATCCTCCCGGACCATGTTCTCGATCAGTGCGGCCTGCAGGCGCTCGTCCTCCGGCGAGGTCCTGACGACGGCCGGGACGCGGTCGATGCCCGCCTTCTGGGCGGCCCGCCAGCGTCTCTCGCCGGCGACGAGCTCATAGCGGCCGTCATCGAGCGGGCGGACGATCAGCGGCTGCAGCAGCCCGACCGAGCCGATCGATCCCGCCAGGGCGTCGAGCGCGGTCACGTCGAACTTGGCGCGCGGCTGGTCTGGGTTCGGCTCGATCTGGGTGACGTCGAGCTCGCGCAGCTCGGGTCCGCCCTCGGAGCTCTCCGGCAGGATCGCGGCCAGGCCCCTCCCCATCCCGCGCTTCCGCTCAGCCATCGACCGCTCCGAGGGCGAGGACCTCGTCGGCGAGGGCACGGTAGGCGCGCGAGCCGGTTGACTTCGGATCGTGCTCGGAGACCGGGATGCCGTAGCTGGGCGCCTCGGCCACCCGGACGCTGCGCGGCACGACCGTCTTGAAGACCCTGGCCGGCAGGTGCTCGCGCAGCTCCCGCTCGACGTCCTGTGAGAGGCGGGTGCGGTCGTCGTGCATCGTGATCAGCACCCCCGCGATCTCCAGATCGGGGTTGAGCTCGCGACGGACCAGCTTGAGGGTGTCGAGGAACTGGACCAGGCCCTCGAGCGCGAGGTACTCGGCCTGGACCGGGACGATCACCTTGTCGGCAGCCACCAAAGCGTTGACCGCCACGGGACCGAGGGACGGCGGGCAGTCGAGCAGCGTGTAGGCGAACCGCGAGCGAACGGGCCCGAGCCCGTCGCGGAGCCGGGTCTCGTAACCGCTGAAGCGCGGCAGCTCCACGGCGGCCCCCGCCAGATCCACATGGGCGGGAACTATCCACAGGTTGTCCGGCCCCGCCGGCCGGGCGGCCTCCGCAACCGAGACCTCGCCGCTGAGGCAGTCGTATGAGGAGGGCGAGGAGTCCTTGGGCAGCCCGAGCGCGACCGTCGCGTTGCACTGGGCGTCGAGATCGACGATCAGGGTCTGCTGTCCGTCGCTCGCCACGCAGGCGCCCATGTTCACCGCGGTCGTCGTCTTGCCGACGCCGCCCTTCTGGTTCGCGATTGCGTAGACGGTTCCCATTCGAATAGTTCGGGTCAGTGCCGTTCGGTCCCGAACGGGCGCTTCGCCGCCATCCCGGGCCGGCGGGGCAATCCGTTCGGAGTCGGTCCATTCTTGCGGAGGAGGTGGATGTGTCTGTCGCGGCTGCGCGGATAAGGCCGCACGCTCCGGACCTCGGCGGGCTCCATGGCGAGCCGCTCCCCCGCCCGGGCGAGCTCAGACTCCTCGGACTCCGATCGCGCCCCCTTCCAGGCGACCAGCACCCCGCCCTCGCGAAGCAGCGGCGACGCGAGCTCCGCCAGGGTTGCGAGGGAGCCGACGGCGCGCGCGGTCACCGCGTCGTAGGCCTCCCGGCCCTCGCCGGCGGCCCAGTCCTCGGAGCGCTCGCAGACCACCGTCGCGTTCCCGGCGCCCATCCGGTCGGCGGCCTCGCGGAGAAACTCACACTTGCGGCCGACCGACTCGATCAGGTCCACGCGGGCCCCGGGCAGGCAGGCGGCCAGCACGAGCCCGGGCAGGCCAGCCCCGCTGCCGAGGTCGGCGATGCGGTCGGCGGCGGCGAGCTCCCGTACCTCGAGTCCGCTGAGCGAGTCCTCGACGTGGACGTCACGGGCGCGCCCGACCGTCGACGCGGCGACCGGCGCGCGCGGGTCCGCCAATAGCTCCAGCAGTGCCTCGAGCGCCGGCTCCGCCTCGGTTGGCGCTGGACTCAATCGGAGACGAGGGGCGCGATGACCACGTAACGGTTGGGCTCGTCGCCCTCGCTGTAGGTCTCGATCTCGGTCCGGTCGCGCAGGTGCTCGTGCACGACGCGGCGCTCGGTCGATCCCATCGGGTCCATCTCGACCGCCTGTCCGTGGGCGAGCGCGTCCTCGGCGGCCATGTCGGCGCGCCGCCGCAGCGATTCCCCCTGTCGCCGCCGGTAGCCGGCGGCGTCGACGGTCACGCGCTTGCGGTCCTGCCGTCCGCGAAAGGCGGCCTGGTAGGAGAGCAGCTGGATGGCGTCAATGGTCTGCCCATGGCGCCCGATGAGCAGCCCGACGTCTTCCCCCTCGATGTCGGCATGGATCTCCTCGTCCCCTTCCTCGACCGCCACGGAGGCCTCGAGCCCGAGCTCCTCGAGAATCCGCTCAAGGAGAACCCGAACCCGCTCCGCGGGCTGCTCGGGAAGGACGGAACCCCCGTCTGCTCCTCCATCTGCCACGCGCGCAGTCTAGTTCCGGCGGCCGCGGCCGCGGCCACCCGTCACTGACTACTTCCGCCGCTTGCGCTTACGAGGCGGAGGAGGCGGCGGCTTCGAGGACCTGACCTCCTCGGGCGTCGGCACCGCCGGCAGCGGCCAGACGAAGTGGATCACCGTCTGCTGCATGACCTGCCAGAGCCCGCTGGCGATGAAGTAGACGGCGATTCCGGCGGGCGCGTTGGGGATCAGGAAGACGGTGACCAGCGAGAAGATCCCGGCCATCAGGTAGCGCTGGGAGGCGCCGCCGGTGGTCGGCGAGGGATTGAAGAAGAGCAGGGCGAAGGTGCCTGCCACGGCGAGAATGACGAGCACGACCGCCTCGGCGCCGGTCGGGTGGGTGGTCAGGTCCGAGACGAAGAGCCAGCCGGCGTTGCCGACCTCGTCCTTGAAGGTGCTCGAGCGCAGCAGCGCGTAGAGCGCGATGAAGACCGGGAACTGGAAGACCAGGGGCAGACAGGCCGAAAGCGGGTTGACGCCGTGCTCCTGGAAGAGCGCCATCTGCTCGCGCTGCTGTCGCTGTTTGTCGTCCTTGTACTTCTCCTGGATCTCCTTGATGTAAGGCTGGAGCGCCTGCATCTCGCGCATCCCGTGCATCGACTTGAGCGTGAAGGGCAGCACGACCAGCCGGGAGAGCCAGGTGATCAGGACGATTCCGATCCCCCAGGCGAGGCCGACATCGTTGTGCAGCCACTTGAGGACGTCGTTGAAGAGGTCGATCAGCGGCTGGAGGATGTGGGCTTCGAGGAACATGACCGGGGAGTTCTACGTCAGATCGGCTCCGTTGGACGCGCCGCCCGCCGGAAGGCCCGGCTTCGCCGTCCGCTCGGAGCGGGTCGGAGTGTCACGGAAGAGCGTGCGATCGGAGAGCTCGTCGACTCCCCCATGGCTCCAGGGGTTGCAGCGCAGGACGCGCCAGGCCGCCAGGATGATGCCGCGGATCGGCCCGAGCTCGCGGATCGCCTGAACGGCGTAGCTCGAGCAGGTCGGGTAGTAGCGGCAACGCGGTGCGATCGCCGGGGAGATCAGGCGCTGATAGAGGCGGATGGGCGCGATCAGCAGGGCGGAGAGCAACCGTTTCACGACAAACGCTCCTCGCCGGAGTCGTTGACCAGCTCTGCGAGGGACGCGCGAAGCCCCTCCTGCCCATCCCGCTCCAGCAGCCCCTCCACGCCGGGCCGGGCGACGATCACGTAATCATGCCCGTCCTCGAGGCCGTCGGAGAGCTCCCAGAACGCCTCGCGGATCCCCCGCTTCACCTTGTTCCGAGTGACGGCCTTGCCGATCTTCCGGCCCACCGAGAGCCCGAGCCTGGCGCCGTCGCTCGACTGGTCCTTCCCGGCGTGCGAACGAGTAGAGGACCAGGAAGCGGTTGCCTCGGGAGTTCCCCTCGCGATAGACGCGATCGAAGTCGCCGCTCCGGGAGAGTCGGCGCCGACGGGCGTCCGGGCGGCCCTTGGAGGCCAACGTCAGGGCGTGAGCCGCTTGCGGCCCTTCTGACGCCGGCGCCGGAGGATCGCGCGGCCGGAGCGGGTGCCGCTCCTGGCCCGGAAGCCATGGGTCCGGGCTCGCTTGCGCTTCTTGGGCTGGTAGGTCCGCTTCATCGGGAAGGGCCCCGGACGGAGGGGCGAGGGCAGGGCAGTATAGGGCGCAGCGCTGGCCGGGAAATCTCCTCCCCGGATTTAGCCGCGTTTTGCACGGACGTCGGCTCGGAGCCCCTATTCGCTCGCTGAGGCCGACCCTATGATCGCCAACCGAAGAGGGGTTGCTCCTTGCGGAGCACCCCCTCACCTACACGCACGACGAGAGAGGAGTAACCGTTCCGGGGCAGGTTCGCGACGTACGCCGGGATCTCGAGGATCCCTGGCGCGAGATCCAGCGAGAGCTGGCCGCCTCGGTCCACGAGGACACCTACCGCCTCTGGTTCTCACCGCTCACCCCGGTCTCCCGCCGGGGCGCCACCCTCTATCTGACCGGCCCGCAGCGAGTGATCCGCTGGGTCGGGCGCCGCTACATGGACCTGCTCCGCGCCGCGGCCAGCCGCGCGGTAGACGGCCTGCGCGAGATCGAGCTCGTCTCCGACGAAGACGCGGCGGCGGCCTCCCCCGCCTCGGTCGAGGCAGCCTCCCAGGTCGCGCTCAACCCCGACTACACCTTCGAGCGCTTCGTCATCGGCCCCGGCAACCAGCTAGCCCACGCGGCGGCCCTCGCGATCGCGGAGGCCCCGGGCGAGTCCTACAACCCGCTCTTCCTCCATGGCCCGCCGGGCCTCGGCAAGACGCACCTGCTCGGGTCGATCGCCAACTACCTGCACCGGCACAGCCCCCAGCTGGCCGTCCGGTACACGACCGCCGAGTCCTTCACCAACGAGTTCGTCTCCTCTCTCCACGGCGCCGGCATCGACGGCTTCAAGGAGCGCTACCGCCGAGCCGACGTCCTCCTGATCGACGACGTCCAGTTCCTCGAGGGGAAGGCCCGCACCGCCGACGAGTTCTTCCACACCTTCAACGCCCTGTACGAGGGTGGCGCCCAGCTGGTGATCACCGCCGACCGGGTCCCCGCGGAGCTCTCCGCCCTCGCCGACCGGCTCCGCGATCGCTTCGAATGGGGCCTGACGGTGCCCGTCGAGCCGCCCGACCTCGCCACCCGCCTCGTCTTCCTCGGCAATCTCGCCCGGGAGCAGACCGAGCCCCTGCCTCCCGACGCGCTGCGCGCTCTCGCCTCCAAGACCTCGGCGAACCTCCGGATTCTCAAGGGTGCGCTGACCCGCGTCGTCGCCCTCTCCTCCCTCACTGCCTCCACGGTCACGCCGGACTCCGTCGACCGCGCCATCCCCTCACAGGAGATCGCACCCCCTCCGCCGGAGCACCCGGATCCCCGGCAGGTCCAGGAGGCCGTCGCCACGCGGCTCGGCCTGAGCGTCGACGACATCCTCTCCCCCAGCCGCACCGCTCCCGTCGCCCGTGCCCGCCAGCTCGCCATGTACCTCACCCGCGAGCTCACCGACCTCTCCCTTCCCGCAATCGCGGAGGCCTTCAACCGCCGCGATCACACCACCGTCATGCACGCGATCCGCAAGGTCGAGAGAGGCGCCCTCGAGGACGCCGGCCTCTCACGCGCCGTCGAAGAGCTCACCAGCGAGCTCCAATCCGGAGGCCGAATGGATCGTGACCGAACCGATTGAAAGAATCGCAAGAGGAGGCTGTCCACATATCCACGCCATCCACAACCCTTACTACTCCTAGGGAAGCTCAAGACCAACAGGCTATGAAGATCAACACCACAAGGCAAGCTCTGCTCGACGCCCTGCTCGTCGTCTCCCGGGCCGTCTCAGCCCGCGCGGCGCTGCAGGCGCTCTCGGGCATCCTGATAACCACCGAGGGTGGAGCGCGCCTGCGCGCGACCGACATGGAGCTCGGGCTCGAGGTCGGCCTCGAGGGCGAGATCGAGGGAGGCGGCCAGGTGGTCCTGCCCGGGCGGCTCCTCGTCGAGGTCGCCCGCTCCCTTCCCGACGGGCAGGTCAGCCTCAGCCTTCGTGAGGCAGAGCGCGACATAGAGATCAGCGCCGGCTCCTCACGCTTCCATCTGCGCACGCTGCCGGCGGACGACTTTCCGCGCTTCCCGGAGACCGAGGGCGACGCCGTGGAGCTCCCCGCCGCTCCTCTGCGCGACACCATCAACCGGGTGGCCCGCGCCGCCTCGCGGGACGAGGCCAGGCCGGTGCTGACCGGCGTGCTGGTGACGGTGGAGGGCGACGAGATGACGATGGTCGCCACCGACTCCTACCGGCTCGCCGTGAAGAAGACGAAGCTGGAGTCCTCGGTGGCGGAACGGCTCGAGGCGAACGTGCCGGCCCGGGCGCTGCGGGAGCTGGCGCGGCTGATCGAGGCCGGCGGCGAGGACACGCTGAGCGTCTGGCTCACCCGCAACCAGGCGATCTTCCGCGTCGGGACCACCTCGCTGAGCTCCCGGCTGATCGATGGTCAGTTCCCGAACCATTCCCAGCTGTTGCCGGAGTCCTACGAGCACGAGGTGAAGCTGCCCCGAGCCGAGCTGCTGGAGGTGACGCGGCGCGTCTCTCAGCTGGCTCAGCGGAACGCCGCGCTGCGGCTCTCGTTCTCGGACGGCGAGCTCGTGGTCTCGGCCGAGACGCCCGACCTGGGGGACGCCCGCGAGGCGCTGCCGGCGCCCTACTCGGGCGAGCTGCTCGAGATCGGCTTCAACCCGGAGTTCGTCCGCGACGGGCTGGAGAGCATCGACTCCGACGAGGTCCTGCTCAAGCTGATCTCGCCGCTGCGGCCGGGACTGCTGGAGCCGTCGGGTGACGACGACTTCAGCTACCTGGTGATGCCGATTCGTCTGAACGTGTGAATCCATGGTCGTCCGCGCCGTCGAGTGCCGCGGGTTCCGCAACCTCGCGGAGGCGCGTACGGAGATCGACGCCGGCGTCGTCGTCGCGTATGGCCCCAACGGCGCCGGCAAGACCAACCTCCTGGAGGCCGTCTACTTCGGCCTGACGGGCCGGTCGTTCCGGACCGGGAACGACCGCGACCTGATCCGCTACGGCGAGGACGGAGCGCGGGTGGAGCTCGACCTCGCCGAGGGCGGCCGTCTCCTTGCCGCGCTCGATCGCTCCGGGGAACGCAGGCATCTCCTCTCGGGGCGGCCGCTGGCCGGCGCGGCGGGTGAGAGGCCGCTGGTGAGTGTGTTCCACCCGGACCGGCTGCAGCTGGTGAAGGGCGCCCCGGCGCATCGCCGGGCGCACCTCGATCGCCTCTGCGGGGCGCTCTGGCCGGCCCGCGCTGACCTCCGCACCCGCTTCGGCCGGACCCTCGCGCAGCGGAACGCGCTGGTCGCAAGGATCCGGGCTGGGCTCGGCAGCGCAGATTCCCTGCCCTCCTGGGACGAGCGGCTGGCGGAGGAAGCCACGCCGCTGATCGAGGCGAGGACGGAGGCCGTCGATGCGCTGAGGGCGCCGTTCGCCGAGCTGGCCGGTGAGCTCGGGCTGGACGACGCGGCGATCTCCTATCGGCCGCGCTCTCCGGTCGGCGGGGAGGAGCTCGCGGGTGAACTCGCCCGGCGCCGCGCAGAGGATCTCGGGCGCGCCTACACCTCCTACGGCCCGCAGCTGGACGAGGTGGAGATCCGGGTGGCGGACCGGCAGCTGCGGCGGTTCGCCTCGCAGGGGCAGCAGCGCCTCGCGCTCCTCGCCCTGCTCTTCGCCGAGCGCCAGGCGCTGCTCGGCGCCGGCCGCAACGCTCCGCTGATGCTGCTGGACGACGTGATGAGCGAGCTCGACGCTGCTCACCGCCAGCTGCTCGTCACTCTCCTGGAGACCGCGGGACAGTCGGTGATCAGCGCCACCGAGACCGCCCACGTGCCGTCGGCCAGCGCACTCCGGATCGAGGTCAGCGACGGCGTCACCCCGGCCGGGCCCACCCTGAAGGCCGCCTGATGGGTCGCCGTGCTCCGCGCCCGATCGGCGCAGCCCTCGAGACGGTTCTCCAGGGCGCCGAGCCGGCGACGCTGCTGGCCGCCGTGCAGAGCGCCTGGCCGGGGGCGGTGGGGGAGGCCGTCGCGCGCGAGGCGAGCCCCGTGGCAGAGCGGGACGGCGTGGTCACGGTGGCCTGCCAGTCGGCGACCTGGGCCCAGGAACTCGATCTGCTGAGTGGTCAGATCCTCGACCAGGTGCGGCGAAATCTGCCCGAATGGGCCGAACTCGAGGCTATTCGCTTCACCGCCTCCGGGGACCCCGACTAAGTTTCTTTTCATGCGTGATTTGCAGGGCTTTTGTGTGGCTTTCACGCAATTTCCGGTTCGTACGACTGGTAGACTTATGTCTACTTGTGTGAGGCCCCGACCCCCTTGTCCGCGAGGAACTTCCGAGCCGGGTCACGAAGGTCGAGGCATCCCCTGATGGAACTGAAAGGAAGCTGAGTGGCGAAGACCTCCCAGCGCGGAGGAGCGAACAAGAAGACCTCCTCCCGCACGAACGGCGCCTCCAAGAGCGTCGCAGCCAAGACGAAGAGCGCGGCGAAGCCCGCCTCGAAGGGCTCCTCCTACGGCGCCAAGGACATCACCGTCCTCGAGGGCCTCGAGGCCGTTCGCAAGCGCCCCGGCATGTACATCGGCTCGACTGGGCCCCGCGGGCTGCACCACCTCGTCTACGAGGTCGTGGACAACTCCGTGGACGAGGCCATCGCCGGTCACGCCAAGCGGGTCACGGTGACCCTGCATCCGGACAACAGCTGCACGGTCACCGACGACGGTCGCGGCATCCCCGTCGACAAGATGAAGAAGGCCAAGAACAAACCCGCCGCGGAGGTGGTGCTGACCACCCTGCACGCCGGCGGCAAGTTCGGTGACGGCGCGGGCTACAAGGTCTCCGGCGGCCTGCACGGCGTCGGCATCTCGGTCGTGAACGCGCTCTCCGAGAAGCTCGACCTCGAGATCTGGCGAGACGGCGCGGTCTGGACGCAGAGCTACGCCCGGGGCAAGCCCACCGCCAGGTTCAAGAAGGGCCGTGCCGTGAAGAGCACCGGCACGAACATCACCTTCTGGCCCGACCCCGAGATCTTCGAGGATCTCGAGTTCGACTTCGAGATCCTCTCGGAGCGGCTGCGCGAGACGGCGTTCCTGACGCGCGGCCTCCGGGTCGAGCTGATCGACGAGCGCGGCGAGGGGCGCAAGGTCGAGTTCCTCTACAAGGGCGGCATCGCGGACTTCGTCAAGCACCTGAACGAGTCGAAGGACCCTCTCCACCGCAAGATCATCTTCTTCGAGGGCGAGACCAAGGACGGCCAGGTCGAGGTGGCGATGCAGTGGAACTCCTCCTACCAGGAGTCCACCTTCAGCTTCGCCAACAACATCAACACGCATGAGGGCGGAACCCACCTGTCCGGCTTTCGCTCGGCCCTGACCAGGACGCTGAACGCGATCGCCAAGAACCGCGGCCTCCTCAAGGAGAAGGACGAGAACCTCTCGGGCGAGGACGTTCGCGAGGGCCTGACGGCGGTGGTCTCGGTGAAGCTCGCCGACCCGCAGTTCGAGGGCCAGACCAAGGGCAAGCTCGGCAACCCGCCGATCGAGGGGCTGGTCAAGGAGGTCGTCAACCGGCAGCTCGGCGACTTCCTCGAGGAGCACCCCGCGGATGCTCGCCGCATCCTGACCAAGGCAATCGACGCGGCCCGCGCCCGCGACGCGGCCCGCAAGGCGCGCGATCTGACCCGGCGCAAGTCCGCGCTCGAGAACTCCATGCTGCCCGGCAAGCTCGCCGACTGCTCCGTGAAGGACCCGGCGCTCGCCGAGCTCTTCATCGTCGAGGGCGACTCGGCCGGCGGCTCGGCGAAGCAGGGCCGCGACCGCAACACGCAGGCGGTGCTGCCGCTGCGAGGCAAGATCATCAACGTCGAGAAGAGCCGGATCGACAAGGTCCTCTCGAACAACGAGATCCAGGCGCTGATCACTGCGATCGGCACGGGGGTGTCCGACGAGTTCAGCGTCGAGGACCTCCGCTACCACAAGATCGTGCTGATGACGGACGCGGACGTCGACGGCGCCCACATCCGGACCCTGGTCCTCACCTTCCTCTACAGGCAGATGAAGGAGCTGATCGACGGGGGATTCGTCTACATCGCGAAGCCGCCGCTCTACAAGGTGAAGAACGGCTCGAGCGAGATCTACGTCGAGCGGGAGTCCGAGCTCGAGGAGCTGCTGCTCGCCGACAAGCTCGAGGAGTTCGAGATCAAGGATTCCAAGGCGGCCGCGAACGCCAAGCCCAAGAACCTGACCAAGCGCCGTTGGCAGGACTTCAACCGGCACTTCAAGGCGGTCGAGGGCTGGTCCTCGACGCTACGCGCCGAGTTCGGCCACGAGACGATCGACTTCATCTCCGACGCCCAGCTCGTTGGCTCCGGCATCAAGACGATGGCCGCGGCCGCCAAGCTGTTCAAGGCGAGGGACGCCAAGGACGCTGCATACGAGACGAAGCTGCTCGACCAGAAGACCACCGGGCTGGTGGTCAAGGGCATTCATCGTCGCAGCGGCTTGGCGATCGAGCACAAGCTGCCAAAGACCCTGTTCGAGTCGCAGCCCTACAAGGAGCTGGTCGACGCCTACGCCAAGGTGGTCGAGGTGATGGGCACCCCGCCCTTCACCATCGCCCTCGGCGAGCGCGAGGCCGAGGCGGAGAGCTTCTCGGAGCTGCGCCGTGAGGTCCTCGAGCTGGCCCGCCACGGCGTGACGCTGTCGCGCTTCAAGGGCCTCGGTGAGATGAACGCCGAGCAGCTCCGCGAGACGACGATGGACCCTGAGACCAGGACGCTGCAGCAGGTCTCGATCGACGAGGCGGCCGCCAGCGGCCTCGAGCAGACCTTCTCGGACCTGATGGGCGACAAGGTCGAGGCCCGCAAGGAGTTCATCGAGAGACATGCCCGCGACGTGAGGTTTCTCGATGTCTAGACAAGGCGTTCCGGCCGCGGGTCCTGTCGCCGCAGGAACCTCCCATGGACGCTCAGAAATCGCGTCCATGGGCCCCTCCTACAGCGCCACCCGCGGAGAAACGATCTTCAAGACCTCGACCACCGCCGCTGTCGCGGGAGGTGAGCGTTAGTGACTGACGAGGTGAGCTTGGACCAGGCGCTGCACGGCAAGATCGAGGAGCGCGAACTCGAGAAGGAGATGCGCTCCTCGTATCTCGACTACGCGATGAGCGTGATCGTGGGCCGCGCGCTGCCGGACGTGCGCGACGGGCTCAAGCCGGTCCACAGGCGCGTGCTCTACGCGATGCACGACCTGGGCCTGCAGCCCAACCGCGCGTACCGGAAGTGCGCGTTCATCGTCGGCGAGGTGATGGGCAAGTACCACCCGCACGGCGACTCGGCGATCTACGAGACGCTGGTGCGGATGGCGCAGGACTTTGCGCTGCGCTATCCGCTGGTCGACGGGCAGGGCAACTTCGGGTCGATCGACGACGATCCGCCGGCGGCCATGCGGTACACCGAGGCCCGCCTCGGCCCGCTCGCCACCGAGATGCTCCGCGACATCGACGCGGACACCGTCGACTTCGGCCCCAACTACGACGAGTCGACGCGCGAGCCGGTTCTGCTGCCGGCCCGCTTCCCGAACCTGCTGGTCAACGGCGCAACCGGAATCGCGGTCGGCATGGCGACCAACATCCCGCCGCACAACCTGCGTGAGGTGATCGGCGCGGTCAACGGCTACATCGACGACCCCGAGATCGACATGAAGGGCCTGATGAAGCACGTCAAGGGGCCCGACTTCCCGGGCGGCGGCACGATCATGGGCACCCAGGGAATCCGGGACGCCTACCGCTCCGGCCGCGGCTCGGTCAAGGTCCGCGCCAAGGCGCACGTCGAGCCGCTCAAGGGCGGGAAGGACGCGATCGTCGTCACCGAGCTCCCCTTCATGGTCAAGAAGGGCGGAGAGGGCGGCCTGATCGCCAAGATCGCCGATCTCGTCCGCGACAAGAAGGTCACCGGGATCTCGGACCTGCGCGACGAGTCCGACCGGACCGGGATGCGCCTCGTGATCGAGCTGAAGCGTGGTGGCGACCCCGCGCAGGTGGTGCTCAACCAGCTCTACAAGCGCACGGCCATGCAGCAGGCATTCGGGATCAACATGGTCGCGCTGGTCGACGGCGTGCCGAAGACCCTCAGCCTCCGCGAGCTGGTCGAGCAGTACGTCGGCCACCAGAAGGAGGTCATCACCCGCCGGACCCAGCACCAGCTGGCCCGGGCGGAGGCTCGCGCTCACATCCTCGAGGGGCTGCTCATCGCGCTCAAGAATCTCGATGCGGTCATCAAGCTGATCCGCGCTTCCAAGGACCCGGACACCGCCCGCGACGGGCTGATCAAGAAGTTCAAGCTGACCCGCGCCCAGGCCCAGGCGATCCTCGACATGCGCCTGCAGCGCCTCACCGCGCTGGAGGCGGACAAGATCAAGACCGAGCACGCCGAGCTCACCAAGCTGATCAAGGAGCTCCGGGCGATCCTCGCCGACGAGAAGAAGGTGCTCGGCCTGGTCAAGAGCGAGCTCAAGGAGATCGGCGAGCGCTACGGCGATGACCGCCGGACCGCGATCACCTCGGCCGAGGGCGAGCTCGACATCGAGGATGTGATCGCCGACCAGCAGATGGTCGTCTCGATCACCGCCTCCGGCTACGCGAAGCGGACCCCGCTCGCGACCTACCGCCAGCAGCGCCGCGGGGGGCGAGGTGTGATGGGGATGAACATGAAGGAGGGCGACTACATCGAGCACCTGCACGTCTGCTCGACGCACGACTACCTCCTCTTCTTCACCAACCAGGGGAAGGTCTACCGCGTCAAGGTCTACGAGCTGCCCGAGGGCAGCCGTGCGTCACGCGGGCGTGCCCTCGCCAACTTCCTGCCCCTGAAGGAGAAGGAGAAGGTCATGTCGGTGATCCCGACGCGGGACTTCTCCGAGGGCAAGTTCCTCGTCTTCGCGACCTCACAGGGGATGGTCAAGAAGACGCCGTTCAAGGACTACGACACCCCGATCCGTGCGGACGGGATCATCGCGATCAACATCAAGAAGGGCGACGCGCTGGTCCGGGTCCGGATGAGCTCCGGCAAGGACGACCTGATCATGGTCTCCAAGTCGGGCCACGCGATCCGCTTCAACGAGAAGCTCGCCCGGCCGATGGGCCGCGGCACCGCCGGTGTCAAGGGGATGAACGTCGCCGACAAGGACAACGAGGTCCTCTCGCTCGATGTGGTGGACCACGCGGACAAGAAGGGCGAACTGCTCGTCGTGACCCAGAACGGCTACGGCAAGCGCACCTCGATCTCCGAGTACCCGATCAAGGGTCGCGGCGGCAAGGGCGTGCTGACCGCGAAGCTGACCGCCAAGAAGGGAGGCCTGGCTGGCGCCCGCGTGGTGCGGGAGGGCCAGGAGCTGATCTTCATCTCGCAGACCGGGATGGTGCAGCGAAACGCGGTCGGCGGGATCTCGCGGATGGGCAGGCCGACTCAGGGCGTCAGGCTGATGAACCTGAAAAAGGGCGACAGGGTCAGCGCCGTCGCGCTGGTCGTGGAGTCGGAGGCCAACGGCAATGGAAATGGTGCCTCCGCGACGGGCGCTTCGGTCGAGGACGACGCCCCGATCGCGGAGAACGTCGCCGAGGAGGCCGCTGCCGCCGAGGCCGCCGGCAATGGCGAGGCCAAGGTGACCAAGAGCTCCGGGTCGACCGCCGGCGCGCCGAAGCCGGCCTCGAAGCCGAAGAGCAAGACACCGGCGAAGCCGAAGGCCAAGCCGAAGTCAAAGTCCGCCCCGAAGAAGCGGAGCTCGTCCGCGAACGCGCCCGCGGCGAAGCCGAAGTCGAGCCGGCCCAAGGTGAAGCCGAAGCACACGGCGACGGCGAAGCAGCGGGCCGAGAGCGCAGCCAGGAAGCGCAAGAAGTAGCGCCGAGCATTCGCACCGCCCGCGAGGGCGAAGCCGACTCGCTGCTCGAGATCCATCGGAGGGCCTCTTACATCTGGCCCGAGGACAGGCCCCACCTCGACGCCCATCCCGAGGTCTTCGGCGTCGATGCCGCCGCGATGGCCGCCGGCCGCGTTCGCGCCGCCGTCGACGACGACGACAGGCTTCTCGGGTTCGCCGCCTGGCGGCCCACGGGCGCCGACGCGGAGCTGGACGACCTGTTCGTCGAGCCGCACGCGATGCGGCGCGGTCTCGGCAGCGCGCTCGTGGACGACGCTGCCGATCAGGCCGCGCGGGCCGGGCATAGCCGGCTGCTCGTGGTGGGGCACGCGCGTACGCGGGCCTTCTACGAACGGGAGGGTTTCGTCGACGTCGGGCCCGCGACCACGCGGTTCGGGCCCGCTCGTCGGTTCGCCCGCGAGTTGGCCGGAGAGACCCGCCCGGAATAGGCTCCCCGCGTGCAGCTGAGGGGAGTCAACGCACTGATCACGGGCGCCGCCGGCGGACTCGGCGAGCCCATCGCGCGCGCTCTCTCGAGGGAGGGGTGCTCCCTCGTTCTCACCGATCTCCCGGGCGACGCCCTGGACGCCCGCGCGAGCGAGCTGTCTTCGTCCGGCGGGCAGGTCACCTCCTTCGGCGCCGATTTGCGTGATGCCGACCAGCTCGGCAGCCTCGTCTCTCGCGCCGAGGAGACATCGAGACCGATCGACGTGCTCGTCAACAACGCCGGCGTCGAGCTGACTGCCCCGTTCGTCGACTACACCGACGAGGAGATCGACACGGTCCTGGACGTCAACCTGCTTGCGCCGATGTCACTGATCCGCCAGGCCGTGCCCGGGATGGTCGAGCGTGGCCGTGGGCACGTGGTGACGATCGCGTCTCTGGCCGGCCGGATCTCTCCGGCCTACATGTCCACATACGGATTGACCAAGGCGGCGCTGATCGCCCTGACGCAGTCGCTGCGGGCGGAGCACATGGACGACCCGGTGGGCTTCTCCGCGATCTGTCCCGGCTTCGTGCGCGGGGCGGGAATGGTCGAGCCCATGCTCGATGCCGGCACGGAGTTCACCTCCACCGTCCCGCTCACGCCGCCCGAGCTGATCGGGGCGGCGGTGGTCAAGGCCATCCGGAAGGACGTGCCCGATGTGACCATCGTCCACCGCCGGCCGATCCGAGCGGTGCTCGCTATGTACGCGCTTGCGCCGCGTTTCACCGAGCGACTCCTGATCCGGGGCGGAACCCCGCACATCTTCAGCAAGACGACGGACGCACGGGGGCGTATATAGACCGGCTTGGGCGTATATAGACCGGCTTCGCCATCGGACCGCGGCGACAAGCGGCCGCCCCATATAAGTCGCTGCGGGCTTCGCCTTCCGCTCCGAAGTGGAGCGGCCTGGTCGCCGCTAGGCGGTCAACAGGTACGGCTCCCACGCCTCCGGCGTGCGGGGCGCGGCGATCCGGATGAAGACCGTCGGGCCGGGCGGGCGCGGGTTTCGCTTCGGGTGCATCCGGATCTCGTGGGGGAGGCGATTGCCCTTCTTGCGGTTGCAGGGGGCGCAGGAGGCGACGATGTTCTCCCAGACCGACTCGCCGCCGCGGCTCCGCGGGATGACGTGGTCGACGGTCAGCGCGGGCTTGTCGGAGCCGCAGTACTGGCAGGTCCAGCCGTCACGGGCGAGGACGGCCTTGCGAGTGATGCGCCGGCGGTGGATGTCGCGCGGGACCCGAACGAAGCTGACCAGGCGGATCACCTCGGGCCGGTCGAGCCGCATCGTCTCCGAGCGGAGCACGTCGTCGCCGTGCTCGAGGACCTCCGCCTTGTCCTTGAGGAGAAGCACCAGGGCGCGACGAACCGTGCAGACGTTCAGAGGCTCGTAGCTGGCGTTCAGGACCAGCACCCGCCCGCGGGTCAGGCGGCGGGCTGCGGATACCGCTACCTCGGCGTCGACATCTCCATTCTGGGCGGGGTCGTGGCCGTTCTCATGGGCGGCCTCATGGCCGTTGACCGCAACCCGCTCTGCGGTGGCCCCGTTACCCATATCCCGCGCGATTGTAGTGCAGCGCCTACTCTGCTCCGGGAACTCCGGGCGGGCCGGAGATCGGCCAGCTGCCGAGGACACGCACGTTCTCGGCCTTGGAGCGGAGCACGTCGATCGCCCCGGAGAGAGGGCCCTCGGCCGCCGCACCCTCGACGTCGAGGAAGAACTGGTAGCGGCCGAGTCCGCGGCGCAGGGGCCGGGACTCGATCCGCGTCAAGTTGATCTCACGGTCCGAGAAGACCTGGAGCGCGTCCACCAGCGCCCCGGGGTGGTCCTCGCCGAGCTCCGAGAAGACCAGCGAGGTGCGCCACGGCCCGGGTCCGGCCGGAACGGTGCCGTCCGGGGCGACCCAGACGAACCGGGTGATGTTGTCGGGCTCGTCCTCGACTCCCTGGCGGAGTACCGCCGCGCCGTAGAGCTCGGCCGCGGACTCCGCGCCGAGGGCGGCCCAGGGCTGCTCGGACTCCGCGACGGTCCGCACCGCCTCCGCCGTGCTCGGGGCCGCGCGAACCTCGGCCTGGGGCAGGTTCTCCCGAATGAAGCGGGCGCACTGGGCGCTGGGCTGGGGGTGCGAGATGACCGCCTCGATCTTCTCCAGCGGCATCTCCTCCCGGGCGATCAGGCAGTGGCGGATCGGCAGGTCGTATTCGCCGACGAGGGTGACGCCGTCGGCATCGAAGGCGAGCGTGTCGAGGGTGGCGGTGACCGCTCCCTCGATCGAGTTCTCGAACGGGACGAGTGCGCGGTCGGCCTCGCCCTCCCGCACCGCCAGGATCGCGTCGTAGACCGTGGCCATGGGGGCGGGCTCGACCTCCGCGTCGCCCACGGCTGAGCGCAGGGCGTCCTCGCTGAAGGTCCCCCTCGGTCCGAGGTAAGCGATTCGCATGGCTGGAGGCGCGCTCTCCGCCCGCGGGTCAGGGGCCGAAGACGACCGTGTAGGTGGCCGTGTTGTTGTCCGTCAGCTGCTCGCCGGGGACCGGCCGTACCGCCACCTCGACCTGCGAATCCGTGCCCGGGGTGGGCTTGGTCGTCAGCGGAATCTTGATCGTGCCCGACTGGCCGGCGCTCAGGGACTGCAGCTGCCCGGTGAGTGAGGCCCCGCCGATCGTGACGTTGACGCTGATCCCGTTCTCGTCGCTGTTCCCTGAGTTGGTCACGCCGATGTCGATCTCGGTCGAGGCGGCGGGGACGTTAGTCGTCGAGTCGGGGGAGAGCTGGGTCCCGCCGATCGTCGTCGAGTCGAGCTGCAGCCCGTGGGTCCCGCCGGTGGTCGGCGTCGTTCCGCTGATCGCGTTCAGCTTCGTGACCAGGGTGGTCTGGTTGAGGTAGTCCGTTGCGTTCGACGGCATGAAGTTGCCGGGCGGCAGCGGCTGTCCGTCCACGCCCGCGTCCTTCAGGACCTTCTGGATGTCGGGCTTGCCGATCTGGGTCCAGAGGATGTCGCTCGCGTACAGGGAGCCCATCGCGTTCGAGATCGTGGTGATTGCGTCCGCGGTCTGGGCCCGCGCGGCTGCCTGGGTGACGTTGGATGCGATCGCGCTCAGGGCGTTGCGGCGCAGGGTGAGGGTCTGCTCCACCGCCGACTGGGCGTCGTGCATCTGACCTGGGACGCTGGTGCTCTGCGCGCGGTCCAGGAGGCTCGAGGAGGCGTCCCGCTGGGCCAGGACCTGGTTCTGTACGTCGACCGAGCTCGACCCGCTCGGGCTGTCCAGCAGCTGGAAGAAGTCCTTTCCGCTCTGCTCGGACTGCTGCATGATCGTGGCGATGTTCGAGTCGTAGTTGCGGAGCGCCCTGTCCGACCGCGCCTGCAGGCAGCCCCTGATCCCGATCACGATGAGAATCAGGAAGGCGAGACCCACACCGACGCCGATCAGGCGTCGGACCAGAAACTGCTGGCGTCGCCGCTGGGGCCCCCCGATCCTGCGCCTCGGGCGCTCCGGTTCATCGGCGACGACAACGTCGTCTTGTTCCTCATCGAGGAATGCCAAACCGGCCCCCAGTATGAACATGTGTGAAGCGGCAGCGCCATGCGCCCGCCGCGCACGCAGGAAGGGGCCCGCGTCCGCCGAATTTGGAGAAGCCATGGTGGGTGAGCGAATCCTGGGCAGATTCCGGATCGAGGAGCGGATCGGAAGCGGCGGCTTCGGCACGGTCTACCGCGCCTGGGATGAGCGTCTGCAGCGCCCGGTCGCGGTGAAGGTGATCGACCGCGAGCACGGCGCGCCGCGGGTAACCCGAGAGGCCCAGGCGGTCGCCCGGCTGGCCCATCGCAACATCGCGACCCTCTACGAGCTCGCCAGCGACGGCGCCCGCGCCTTCCTCGTCTCCGAGCTGATCGAGGGGGACACCCTCCGCGCGCTCGGCCGCCGCGGAGAGCTGACGGACCGGCTCGTCGCGCGGGTCGGCGCGGGCTCCGCGGCGGCGCTGATGGCCGCCCACCGGGCCGGCGTGGTGCACCGAGACGTGAAGCCCGAGAACATCCTGGTCGGTGCCGGGGAGGAGGCCAAGCTGGTTGACTTCGGGATCGCCCGGATCGCCGGCGAGCGGTCCCTGACGGCCACCGGAGCGGTCCTGGGCACACTGGCCTACATGGCCCCCGAGCAGGCGGACGGACTGCGGCCCGGGCCCTCGGCGGATGTCTACTCCCTGGCCCTGACCCTGTACGAGGCCTTCTGCGGGGAGCACCCACTGGTCAGGGAGAGCCCCGCCGCCACCGCTCGGGCGATCGGGGAGCCGATCGCCCCGCTTTCGGAGGTTCGCCCCGAGCTGCCCCAGGCGATGACGGACGCGATCGACGCCGCCCTCGACCCGGATCCCGAGCTTCGGCCGCTGGCCTCGGAGCTCGAGGAGTCTCTCGCCGCGCACGTCAATCAGCTCGACGGGGACCCACTGCCGGCGGTCGAGGGGCTTCAGGGCCTCGACGATGACTTCGACCTGCGACGGCGGCCGCTGTCCGGAGCGGCCTGGTTCCTTCCCGGCGTCGGGGTGGCGGCCCTCGGCCTCGCGGCCCTGATCGCCACCGGAGCTCCCGCCCCGATCGCGCTCGCGGCGCTGATCCCCGGGTTTCTCGCGCTCGGCCGCACCCGCCCCGCCTACGCGCTGCAGCTCGCCCTGGTGGCGCTCTGGACGCTGATCGGCACGGGCGAGCCTGGGGTGACGGCTCTTGTCCTGGTCCTCGGCGCGCCCCTCCTGGTTCCGGCGATCGACCCGGACGCCATCCCGCTGCCGGGCGCGGCGCCGATCCTCGGCCTGATCGGGCTCGGCCCGGTCTATCCGGCGCTGGCCGGCCTGGTGCGGGGGGCCGCAGGACGGGCTCTGCTCGGCGGCATCGGCTACCTCTGGATCGCGGCCTGGGAGGAGCTCGCCCACAGGACGCTGCTCCTGGGACCGGTGGCGGATCCGCCCGCCCACTGGAAGGAGTCCGCGGGAACCGCGATCTCCGACGTGCTGATGCCGCTGATCGACGGCTCGGTGCTCGCCGCCGCCGGCATCTTCGCCGCGGCGGCGCTCGTCCTGCCGGTCCTCGTGCGCGGCCGCACCCCTCTCCTCGATGCGCTCGGAGCTCTGATCTGGGCGGCCGGCCTGATCACGACGCTGAAGCTCGTCGCAGGGAGCACGAGCCCGCCCGGCCTGCTCTTCGGGGCTCTCCTGGCGGCCGTCATCGCAGCCGTGCTCGCCCGGAGGATGGGGCCGCCGACGCATTACAGGAACGGCTCGATCGACGAGCCACGGTCCGATGTGCTTGCGTAGCTGCACGCACTAGCATTTCGCCCCGGCCTGCGTAGCCGGCCACCGATCCCAGGAGCCTGCCATCAGCGTTCTGCGCAATCTTGAAGCTCGCATCGAGGGCCTCGTCGAGGGCGTGTTCAGCCGCGCCTTCAGCTCCGGCGTGCAGCCGGTCGAGATCGCGCGCAAGCTCGCCAAGGAGATGGACGCTCACAAGACCGCGTCCGTCCAGCGCGTCTACGTGCCCAACGAGTACACCGTCTGGCTCTGCCCGGATGACTACGAGCGCTTCAAGGACTACGAGGCCTCCCTCGCCCAGGAGTTGAGCGGGCACCTGCTCGAGCACGCTCGCCACCACGACTACGACCTGCTCACCAGGCCGGTCGTGAACCTCGACCAGGACGAGCGTCTCCGGCTCGGCGAGTTCGGCATCCAGACCCGGCTGGTTCGCCCGCCCCAGCGTCAGGGCGCGGAGCCGACGCAGGGCGAGCACGGCCACACGATGGTCTACTCGGCGACGCAGGCGCAGAAGGCGAAGTCCAAGCGGCGCCCCGACGCCGCCTACTCGGAGACTCGAGCGATCGTCTCCGTCGACGACCGCCGCTACGTCCTCGACGGGCCGACGGCGACGCTCGGTCGCTCCAAGGAGTGCGACTGCATCATCGACGACCCCAACATCTCCCGCCGGCACGCCGAGTTGCGGCGGTCCAGCGTCGGGGATTGGCAGATCGTCGACCTCAACTCGACCAACGGAGTGAAGGTCAACGGCCGCCGCGTCGCCAACGCCCGCCTGTCGCCCGGCGACGAGATCACGCTAGGGACCAAGGTCTTCGCCTTCGACATCGAGCAGTGACGAACGATCTCGAGCCGCTTGCTGTAGCGCTCAAGTTCGGCTTTCTCGCCGTGCTCTTCCTGTTCCTGCTCTGGGTGGCGCGCAGCTCGCTCCGCGACCTGCGCGGCACCGCGTCCCCCGGCTACGAGACCGGCTACCACGAGGTCCTCGGGGGAGAGCCCGACGCAACGGATGCCTTCCTCGTCGTACAGGAGGGGGGCGGCCTCAACAAGGGTGACCACTTCGACCTCTTCGGCGGCGTCTCGCTCGGCCGCTCCGCGGACGCCGACATCAGGCTGGACGACCGCTACGCGTCGGGTTTCCATGCCCGCGTCTTCAACCGCGGGGGGAGCTACTTCGTGGAAGATCTGAACTCGACCAACGGCACGCTGCTCAACTCCCAGGAGCTGCACGGCGAGGCCGATCTCCGGCCCGGTGACGTGATCCGGATCGGGGACACTGAGTTCCGCTTCGAGGTCTCCTGATGCTGACCGTCGCCGAAGAAGCCCACAGGACAGACACCGGCCGCCAGCGCCACGCGAACGAGGACTCCTACTTCGCGCGCGCGCCGCTGTTCGCCGTCGCGGACGGGATGGGCGGCGCGCAGGCCGGAGAGGTCGCCTCGCGGATCGCCGCCGGCGCCTTCGAACGCCGCGGACGGTTGAGCGCCGAGCAGCCGGCGGAGGGCCAGCTCGAGCAGATCGCGCAGGCGGCCAACAGCGAGATCCACCGGCTCGCCCAGGAGGACTCCTCGCGCGCGGGGATGGGGACCACCCTCACCGCTGCGATGCTGCGCGGGAACGAGGTCGCCTTCGGCCACGTCGGCGACAGCCGGGCATACGTGCTGCGCGACGGGCAGCTCAAGCGCCTCACCAAGGATCACTCCCTGGTCGAGGAGCTTCGCCGCCAGGGGCGGCTCACCGAGGAGCAGGCCGAGGAGCACCCGCAGCGCTCGATCATCACGCGCGCCCTCGGGCCGGAGCCGAGCGTGAACGTCGACACGATGACCTTCCCGGCCAAGGACGGGGACGTCTTCCTCCTCTGCAGCGACGGCCTCACGACGATGGTCTCGGACGACGAGATCCGCCAGATCCTGGGCTCCTCGCGCAGCCTGCGGGGCGCGGTCAAGGAGCTCGTCGACGCGGCCAACCGCGGCGGAGGCAGGGACAACATCACCGCCGTCGCCTTCCGGGTCGCGGATGCCGAGGTCAGGGAGGGCGAGGAGAGCGCGACTCTGATCTCCCGCACCGCCGAGCAGGCCGGGTTGACCGGTGAGCGGATGCGCGCCGCGGGAGATCGGCTCCGTGGCCGCGGGCCCATGCCGGCTCCGGCCAGGCGCCGCCGATACCTCGGGTGGGCCGTCGCGATCCTGGCCGTGATCGTGGTGTTCGGCGGCGGCTTCCTGGCGGCCCGTTCGATCTACTTCCTCGGCACCGACGACCAGGGCGACGTGGCGCTCTACAGGGGCCTGCCCTATTCGCTGCCGCTCGGCATCAGCCTCTACTCGAAGCAGTACTCGATCCCGGTGCAGGAGGGCACGCTCTCCCAGGACCGCCAGCGGGCGGTGACGGGACACACGTGGCGAAGCCACGGGGACGCCACCGACCTGATCGGCGACATCAAGCTGCGGCCGACCGAAGGACTGCCTCCTCCACCCGCGCCAGCTCCGTCGAAGAAGAAGAAGTCTGGGGCCAACTCGAACGGCCAGCAGGCCAAGAAGAGTTGAGCGCCCGCACCCGCGAGCTCTTTGCACTGATCCCGGTCGCCCTGCTGGTCACGGCCGGGTTCACGGCCGTGCTGATCACCAACTCGGATCAGCTCAACGCGAGCGTCTTCTACGGCGCCTACTTCCTCGCCGTGTGCGTCGCTACGCACATCGTCATCCGGATCCGGCTCCCTGATGCCGATCCCTTCCTCTTCCCGCTGGTCGCCCTGCTGGCCGCGTTCGGCTTGGTGATGCTCTACCGGCTGGACCAGGGGCTGGCGCGTGATCAGGCCAACTGGTTCGTGTTGGGACTCCTCCTCTTCTCGGCGACGATCATCTTCCTGCGGGACTACGAGGCGCTCGAGCGCTACCGCTACGTGATCGCCCTCGCCGGGATCATCCTGCTGATCCTGCCGCGATTTCTCGGCCACGCCACCAACGACGCGTATCTGGCCATCAACCTCGGGCCGATCACCTTCCAGCCGACGGAGATCGCCAAGATCTGCATCGTCGTCTTCCTCGCCAGCTACCTGAACGAGCGCCGCGAGGTGCTGGTGATCGGGGCGCGGAGATTCATGGGCCTGGTGCTGCCGCCGCTCAAGCACCTCGGGCCGCTGCTCGTGGTCTGGGGCGCGGCGATGGTCCTGCTGGTCTTCATCCGCGACCTGGGCAGCTCCGTGATGTTCTTCGGCGCATTCCTGGCGCTGATCTACGTGGCGACCAGCCGCCTCTCCTTCGTGATCATCGGCCTCGCGCTGTTCGTGCTCGGGGCGTATTTCTTCGCCCACACCGCCGCACACATCCAGCAGCGCTTCGACATCTGGCTCGACCCGTTCCACGACTCGAGCGGCAGCGGCTACCAGCTCTCGCAATCGATCTTCGCCCAGGCGGACGGCGGGCTCTTCGGGCGCGGGCTCGGTGACTCGCTGGTGCAGCTTCCCGCCTGCCATGGGAACTTCCCGGACCAGTGCGCGATCCTTCCGGCCCCACACACCGACTTCATCTATGCGGTGATCGTCGATGAGCTCGGGCTCTTCGGCGGCGCCGCGGTGGTCCTGATCTACGCGCTGATCGCGGAGCGGGGCTTCAAGACGGCGATCCTCGCCGAGGACGGGTTCTCGAAGCTGCTGGCGACCGGACTGACGACGATCCTCGCCCTGCAGGCATTCGTGATCATCGGGGGCGTCACCAGGGTGATTCCGCTGACCGGCGTGACGCTGCCGTTCATCAGCTACGGCGGCAGCTCGATCGTCGCGAACTTCATCCTCTTAGCCCTGCTCCTGATGGTCTCCGACAAGTCGCGTCGGCGCGTGCGGCTTCAGCAAGAGGCGGCGCAGGAGTGAACCGACAGATCGTCAAGCTCTTCGGGCTCATCCTGGTGCTCTACGCGCTGCTCTTCGGCTTCACCTCGTACTGGTCGGTCTTCGACTCGAGCTCCCTGAAGGCGAACACGGCGAACCGCCGGCCGCTGCTGGAGGAGCAGAGGATCAAGCGCGGCAACATCCTCGCCGACGACGGCAAGACGGTGATCGCGCACTCGCGGAGGGTGGGCAAGGGCAACAACGCCATCTACGTGCGCCACTATCCGCTCGGCCCCCTGTTCGGCAATCCGATCGGCTACAGCTACGTCGACCGGGGCCGGGTCGGCTTCGAGCTGTCCCACAACGACGAGCTGGTCGGCAACAAGACCGAGTTCCTCTCCGTGCTCGATGCGCTGCAGGGGCACGCCCAGGAGGGGGACAACGTGGTGTCGTCGCTCAACGAGAACGCGCAGCGGGCCGCGGTGGACGGCCTGGCAGGGCGGCGGGGCTCGGTGGTCGCGATGGTCCCGTCGACCGGCGAGATCAAGGCGATGGTGAGCATCCCGGAGTACGACCCGAACCAGGTCGAGAGCTCCAACGCCTTCAAGCGCCTCAACACCGAGACGAGCGCGCCCCTGCTCAACCGGGCGACGCAGGGCGGCTACCCGCCCGGCTCGACGATGAAGGTGGTGACCGCCACGGCGGCGCTCGACAGCGGCGACCTGTCGACCAGCTCGGTGCTCAGCGGCCGGTCCCCGATCCCGATCGAGGGGGTGCCGCTCGCGAACTCAGGAGGCGAGCAGTTCGGCGACATCGACATGACCACCGCCCTGACCAACTCCGTCAACACCTGGTGGGCGCAGGCCGGGGAGAAGATCGGCAAGGACACGATGTTCAAGTACATGGACCGCTACGGCTTCAACGCGAAGCCGCGCCTCGACTATCCGAACTTCCAGCTCTTCGCCAGCGGCGTCTACGACGGCAACAAGCTCCTCAACTCCTCCGACGCCATCGACATCGGCCGCGTCGCGATCGGCCAGGAGCGGCTGCGCGTGACGCCGCTGCAGATGGCCGAGGTCGCGGCCACGGTCGCCAACAAGGGCGAGCTGATGGAGCCGCGCCTCTGGTCGAAGGTGGTCGACCCCGACGGCCGTGAGACCAACCTCGAGCCCGCCCGTCAGAGCCACGTGATGAGCGAGGACACCGCCTCCAAGCTCAACGACATGATGCAGAGCGTCGTGAACGAGGGAACGGGAACGGCGGCGGCGGTCTCCGGCATCGACGTGGCGGGGAAGACCGGGACGGCGGAGATCTCGCCGGGTGTCAACGACGCCTGGTTCATCGGCTTCGCTCCGGCCAGCGATCCCAAGATCGCGATCTCCTGCATCGTCGAGCACACCAGCGGCTTCGGCGGGCCGACCTGCGGGCCGATCTTCAAGGCCGTCGCCGAAAGCCTGCTGGGGGGCGGCGCCTAGTGGCCAACGCGCGCAAGGGGATGATGGTCGATGAGCGCTACCGGCTCGATCACAAGATCGGCTCGGGCGGGATGGCGGACGTCTGGCTGGCCGAGGACACCGAGCTCGACCGCCAGGTCGCGATCAAGATCCTCCACGACCGCTTCGCCCAGGACGGGGAATTCGTCCAGCGTTTCCAGCGCGAGGCGCAGTCGGCCGCCGGCCTCCAGCATCCGAACGTGGTGGGGGTCTTCGACCGCGGCGAGTTCCGGGACACCTACTTCATCGCCATGGAGTACGTCGACGGCCCCTCGCTCAAGGACCTCGTCAAGGGCGGGATGGGGACCAAGGACGCGATCGACTTCACCCGCCAGATCCTGAACGCGGCTCGCTTCGCGCACCGCAAGGGGATCATCCACCGCGACCTGAAACCCCAGAACGTCCTGATCGACGACGAGGGCCGGGCCCGGGTCGCCGACTTCGGGATCGCGCGCGGCGGCGAGAACTCGGATATCACCGCGACCGGCTCGGTGATGGGGACGGCTCAGTACCTCTCTCCGGAGCAGGCGCAGGGCAAGCCGACGACGCCGAGCTCGGACATCTACTCGATCGGCGTGATCCTCTACGAGGCCCTGACGGGCCGCGTCCCGTTCGAGGGCGACAGCGCCGTCGCCGTCGCGCTCAAGCAGGTGTCGGAGACTCCGAGGCGTCCCAGCGCGATCAATCCGAACATCCCGCCGGCGCTCGACGCAGTCGTCATGCGGGCGTTGGCGAAGGACCCCGAGGCGCGGTTCAAGGACGCTGACGCGTTCCTGAAGGCGCTCGACGCGGCGGAGAAGGCGCCGGATACTCCGCGGCCCCAGGACACCGCCGCCTATGCGGCCGTCTCCCCGGAGGGCGAGACCGATCTCCCGGTCGTCGAGGAGGAGGAGTACGAGGAGTACGACGCGGACCGGCGGAAGCGCTGGCGGTGGATCGTGATCGCCCTTCTGGCCTGCGGTGTCGCGGCGCTGGTCGCGTACGCGCTCACCCGGCCGCAGCAGGTCGCGATCCCCGACGTGATCGGCAAGACCTCCGATCAGGCGAACCAGATCCTCGACAGCAAGGGCTTCAAGGTGGCCATCAAGGCCGTGCCGAGCGCCGCCCCGCGCGATCAGGTGGTCGAGCAGGATCCGATCCCGACCGACCGCGGAGGGGGCAAGGCCGAGGAGGGCTCCACGGTGACCCTCAGCGTCAGCTCCGGGCCCGCCGTACGCGCCGTGCCATCCGTCGTGGGCCTGAGCCAGGCCGACGCGACCAAACGCCTGGAGAAGACCGGCTTCAAGGTCAACGTCATGCAGCAGTACTCGAAGTCCGTCCCGAGGGGGTCCGTGATCGGTACGTCACCGCCGGCCGGCACCCAGCTCTCGACGCTCCAGCCCGTGACCCTGCTGGTCTCGCGCGGCGCCAACACGGTGGTCGTGCCCAACGTCGTCGGCCTCAATGACCAGCAGGCGCTGGCGGCGCTGTCGAACGCCGGGCTCTCGGGCACCGAGGTCCAGAAGGACTCCACCGAGCCGCAGGGCAAGGTCCTCAGCCAGAGCCCCGGAGCCGGCAAGCGCGTGCCGCGTGGCTCGCAGGTGACGATCTTCGCCTCGACCGGCGCGATCACCGTCCCCGACGTCACGGGCATGCTGCGCAAGGATGCCGTCAACGCGCTCAAGAAGGCGGGCTTCACCGTCGCCGTGACCGAGCAGACGACCAGCGACCCCACCCAGGTCGGCTTCGTGATCTCCGAGTTCCCGCCCGGCGGCTCCCGCGGGCAGCGGGGAGACACCGTGACGATCTCGGTCGGAGTCTCGTCCCCGACCCCGACCACGCCGGGCTGATGCTGGTCGCGGTGCTCGGCGGAGGGACCTCGTCCGAGCACGAGGTGTCCCTGCGCTCCGCCGCCTCGGTCGCCGCGGGCCTCCGCGAGGCCGGGCACGAGACCATCGAGGTGACGATCGAGCGCGACGGCCGCTGGAGCGCCGGCGGCGAGGCGATCAGCTTCACGCCGGCGGGAGGGCTGCTGGACTGCGACGTGGCGTTCCCGGTGCTGCACGGCCCCGGTGGGGAGGACGGCAGCGTGCAGGGGCTCCTCGAGGTGCTCGGCGTCCCCTACGCGGGCTCCGACGTCGAGGCGTCGGCGATCTGCATGGACAAGCTGGTCTTCAAGGACCTGCTTGCGCGTCACGGGATTCCGCAGGTCGACTACTGTCGCGCCGGCGAGCCGGAGTGGAAGGCGATCGCCTCGGGGTTCGGCCGGCCGCTCTGGGTGAAGCCGGCCAGGCTCGGCTCCAGCGTCGGCATCTCACCCGCTTCGGGCACCGACGAGCTCGACCGCGCGGTCGAGGCGGCCGCCCGCCACGACCCGCGCGTGATCGTCGAGGCGCCCGCGCCCGGCAAGGAGGTCGAGTGCTCGCTCTTGGGCAACGAGGACCCGGTCGCCTCGCCTCCGGGCGAGATCGACACCAAGGGGCACGATTGGTACGACTTTGAGTCGAAGTACGCGGAGGGCGGCATGGAGCTGGTGATCCCGGCCCGGATCTCGGAGGAGGCGACCGAGAGGCTTCGCGAGCTGGCGCGGCAGGTGTTCATGCTCTGCGGGTGCAGCGGGCTCGCCCGCTGCGACTTCTTCGTCGACGGCGACGAGGTCCTCGTCAACGAGCTCAACACCATTCCCGGCTTCACGGAGACCAGCGTCTACGGCAAGCTCTTCGAGGCGGACGGGATCTCCTATCCGGAGCTCTGCGACCGGCTGGTGAAGCTCGCGATCGAGCGGCACGAGAAAAGCCGCTCGTACAAGTTCTAAGGGTCAGGGTTGCCAAGCCACCCGCGCCCCCGCCCCGCACGCCCGGACGCGAAGCGGAGGACGTGCGGTTATGGCGAAGCCGTCTACTTCAGCAACCGTACGTCCGAGATTTCCATCTGGTACCGCCCCGGATCGTCCTTGGCGGATGGCAGCTTGGTAACCCAGATCAGGAACGACTTGGCTGCCTTGCCGGGCAGCGAGACCGTCTCGCTTCCCCCGCCGTTCGAGACATTGGCGACCGGCTGGCCCCAGCTGGAGAGGTCGCTCGGCGGGGATCCGCTCGACTCGTAGATCTGGGCGTCGTAGCCGGGGGTGGATGACCTGATCACCATCGACCTGGCGGTGACGTTGCTGCCCGCATCGATCGCGAGGCCGACGCCGTCCTTGAGGCCGCCGAAATCCGGGGTGTCGTAGTGCTCGCTCGACCAGGCGGTTCCGGTCGGGTTCGAGTCGACCGCCAGGCGCTCCGTTCCCGTCTCGCGCTGATCGCCCTCCGGGTCGAACTCGCTGGCGGCGCCCGAGGAAAGGCGGATCTCGCCGCTCCCGCCGCCCGTGGAGCCGTTTCCACCCAGGTCGATGTGCTCGCCGCCGAAGATGATTGCCGCGGCGATCAGGGCGACCCCCACGATTCCCATGACGATCCCGATCCAGGGCCGCCGCCGGCCCCCGAGGCGGCGTCGCGCCTTGGGCACGGAGTCGAGGACGCTCGTCGCCTCGCCGGTCGTGCCGCCGCGCCGCGCCGCCTCGACCTCGAGCGTCTGCTCCAGGTCCCGCACCATCTCGGCGACCGTGCTGTAGCGGTCGCGGGGATCCTTGGTCGTCGCCCGGTCGACCACTGAAGCGACCACGGCCGAGACCTCCGGCCGCTTGGCCTGCACGTCGGGCATCGGCTCGTTGACGTGCTTCATCGCGACGCCGACCTGCGTCTCGGCCTGGAAGGGCACGTCGCCCGTCAGCATCTCGTAGAGCACGACGCCGAGCGAGTAGACGTCGGAGCGCTCGTCGACGTCCTCGCCCATCGCCTGCTCGGGGGAGACGTAGTCGGTGGTGCCCAGCACGCGCCCGGTCGCGGTCAGCCCCTTGGACTCGAGGGACCGCGCGATCCCGAAGTCGGTCACCTTCGCCCGGCCGTCGGGATCGATCAGCACGTTCTGGGGCTTGACATCGCGGTGGACGAGCTTGCGGGCGTGAGCGGCGGTCAGCCCCCTGCCGATCTCGATCGCGTAGGCGACCGCCTCGTCGACCGGCAGCGGCCCATCGTCCTGGATCCGCCGCTTCAGCGTGCGCCCGTCGATGTACTCGAAGACGATGTATGGGCGCCCGTCGTCCTCACCCGCGTCGATGACGCCGACGAGATTGGGATGGGAGAGGCGCGCCGCGGAGCGGGCCTCGCGGCGGAAGCGCTCGAGCTGGTCGGCCTCCTCGGAGATCTCGCGATGGAGCAGCTTGACCGCCACGGGGCGGTCGAGGACCTCGTCGTTGGCCAGATAGACCGTCGACATGCCGCCGGAGCCCAGCTTCGACTCGAGCCGGTAGCGGCCCGAGAGTACGGTGGAGCTCAAGCGTTCCAACTGATCTGCCTTTGCATCGCGCTGTATTTTCGCCGTCCGTCGTCCCAGCCGCTGAGAGCCAGCGCCCGAACGAATGATGACTGTCCAGGTCCGCTTCTACACAGATCCCGCCTGTCCCTGGTCCTGGGCCGCCGAGCCGGCGCTGCGGAGGCTGATGTGGGAGTTCGAGGGCGAGCTCGAATTCGTCTGGGTGATGGGCGGGCTGGCACGGCGCTATGGCCGCGAATACCGCGACGAGGAGGGGCGGATTGGACAAGGGCCCGACTGCTACGCCGACCTGATCTCGCACTGGCTCGGGGTCGCCGCCGACGGCCTGATGCCGACCGATCCCAGGATCTGGACCGAGAATCCACTTACCTCGACCTACCCGGCCTGCCAGGCGGTAAAGGCCGCGTCCGAGCAGGGCTGGGAGGCGGGCTACCGCTATCTGCGCCGCGTGCGCGAGGGGATCATGTTCGAGCGCCGGAAGCTCGATCACCCCGAGGCGCTGAAGGCCGAGGCCGCTCCGGCGAAGATCGACCGCGAGCGTTTCGAGATCGACCTCTTCTCCGAGGCGATCACCGAGGCCTTCGGCGCCGACCTCGAGGAGGTCCGCAACCCACCGGACGCGGCGCGCGAGGCGGGCGCGGTGCGTCGGACCGAGGGCAAGGAGCGGGTCAGCTTCCCCACGGCGATGTTCGTCGGCGGGGACGGGTCAAGCGGTGTCTGGGGGGATGCGCGATCACATCCGGCCCTTCGGGATGCCGCGCTGGCCGCAGGGGCCAGGCAGGTCAACGAGGGCGCGCTCGAGCCCCAGGCGGCGATCCGGCGCTTCGGCCGCTGCGCGACGCGCGAGCTCGAGCTCCTGGCGGAGAGGCCGCTGCCGGTCCTGGAGGCCGAGCTCTGGGAGATGGCCCGGGACTGGAAGCTGAAGCCGGTCCGGGTCCTGACCGGCGTCCTCTGGGAGCCGGCCTAGCCCCGGCTGACGGCCGGGAGTCCCTCGGCGGCGCGCCCGATGCGTCTCGCCTCGGGGTAATGCCCCTGCAGCGCCCTCAGCGCCGCCTCCTCGTCTGCCGCAGCGACGACCACGCAGAAGCCGCAGCCCATGTTGAAGACCTCGTGCATCTCCTCGTCCGAGACCTCGCCCAGCTCCTGGATCAGCTCGAAGACCGGCGGCACCGGCAGCGGATCGTCGATTTCGTAGGCGATGTCCGCCTCCAGGCGGAGCAGGTTGTCGAGCCCGCTCGAGGTGATGTGCGCGAGGCCCCGCACGTCGACGTCGGAGCGCAGCAGTTCCACGACGGGCTTCACGTAGATCTCCGTCGGCTCGAGCAGGACGTCGCCCAGCGGACGCCCGAGACGCTCGTCGTCGAGCGGGATGTCCGCCAGGGCTGAGCGCGCCAGGGTGTAGCCGTTCGAGTGCAGCCCGGAGGAGGGGAGGCCGATCACCGGGTCACCAGGCTCGATCGCGGAGCCCGTGACCAGCGCATCGAGCTGGACGACTCCGAAGCAGGCGCCGGCAAGGTCGAGGCCGTTGATCAGCTGGCCGAGCTGCGCCAGCTCCCCGCCGACGATCTCGATTCCCGCCAGCTCGGCGCCGCGCGCCAGGCCGACGCCGATCGCGCCGGCGACCTCCGCATTCGCCCGCTCGACGGCCAGGTAGTCGACCATCGCGAGCGGCTCGGCGCCCACGCAGATCACGTCGTTGACATTCATCGCGATGCAATCGATCCCGACCGTGTCCCAGCGGCCCAGCTGCTCGGCGAGGACGAGCTTGGTGCCGACCCCGTCGGTGCTGAGGGCGATGCCGAGCTCGTCGTTGATCCTCACGACGTTCGCGTAGTGGCCGCTGGCGAGGACCTGGCGGCTCTCAGTGGGCACCGACGCGCCGAGCGCAGCGACCAGCGCCCCGACGGCGCTGTCGGCGTCCCCCTGGCTGACGCCCGCCTTGGCGTACGCGTCGTCGCTCACGCCGGAATGCCTTCCTTCGCCTCGGCCGGCGAGTAGCCCTCGGGACGCCCGTTGCCGGAGACGAACCGGGGGCGCTGGGCGCGGCGGCGGCGCCACAGGCTGGCCAGCACCGTGCCCGCGAGTCCCGCCCGGTAGGCGGCGTAGGGCCAGAGCGCGCTGTCGCGTTCCACCAGCCGGATCAGTTCCTGGGACGCGAGGGTGGAGGCGAAGGAGGTGGCGGTGCCGGCCGCGAAGCCGGCGCGGGCCTCCCGCGGAAGACCACGCCGCCGGAGTCGGACGCCCTTGAGGACGGCCGCGCCGACGATGACCGGCAGGGCCACCGTCCGGGAGAGCATGTTGGAGTGCTGCCGGGTGAAGCCGCGCCAGCGTGCGGCCGTCAGCGTTGCGCCGTTTCGCGACACGCCGGGTGCCAGCGCGGCGGCCTGGGCGAGACCGAGGGCGAGACCGTCGGCGGCCGTCGCGGTCCCGCGGTCCCTGACCTGGGGCCGGCGATCCGCGATCACCATGCCGGCCGCGCCCACCAGCAACCCAAGGGCGGTCGCCACCGGCCCACCGAGTCGCCGCTCGATCGGCTTCTCGAGCACGACGCCGAGCAGCGCCGGAGGGAGGAAGGAGAGCGCGATCACCGAGGCCTTGCGGCGGTCGAAGGACCGCAGCTCTTCAGCGATCACCCGCCGCTGCCCCACGAGCAGCGCGGCGGCGGCACCCGCGTGCAGCGCGACCTCGAAGCTCTTCTGCAGCTCGGGGTCTCGCCCGTCCGCGTCCCACCCGGCGAGCCACGGAATCAGGGTGAGATGGGCGGAGCTGGAGACCGGAAGCAGCTCGGTCGGCCCCTGCACGACGCCGAGGACGATCGCCCTCGACCGCCTCATCATGAAGCGGGCTGCTCCTCGGCGTCGCCCGTCGGCTCCCCTGGGCCGCGGCGCCGCCTGATCAGCAGGTAGGCGATCGCGGCGATGGCCGCGACCACGACGACGTAATCGAGGAAGGCGAGCTTCTGGTGCCACTTGTCCCAGTTGTGGCCGACGGCCTGGCCGATCACGGCGAGGCCCGAGAGCCAGATCACCGAGCCGGCGAGCGTGAACGGGATGAAGCGGCGCAGCGGCATCTCCGCCACGCCGGCGGGCAGCGAGATGAACGCGCGGACGAGGGGCAGGAGGCGGCCGACGAAGACGGTGATGTCGCCGTGCCGCTGGAACCACCCGTCCACCCAGTCGAGGCGCTTGCGGTCGATGTGGATCAGCTTGTTCCGCTCGAGCAGGTCGATGCGGCCGTAGTAACCGGCCGCGTAGGCGATCAGGCAGCCGATCAGCTCTCCGGCGACCCCGGCGGCGATCACGCCGAACAGGGTCAGATCGCCGTCGCTCACCTTGAAGCCGGCGAACAGCATCGTCGCCTCGCTCGGGATCGGGATGCAGGCGCTTCCGAGCATCGTCAGGACGAAGACGCCGGCATAGCCGACCGCGCCGATGAAATCGGTGCAGAGGTTGACGAGCGGATCGAGGAGGGCAGCGATAGGCATGAAATTCCGCGCGGCGAGGCGGCCTGCCCGCGCGGCGCCACATGGTAGGGATCTGCAGAACGCCTCGCGCGGATCCTTATCTTTCCCGGATTCGAGCGGGCCCCACTAGACTCGCTGATCGCGTGGAGCGGCTCAAGCACCCCGTCTACAGGCATCGCCTGATCCAGCTCGCCGCAGACGCAGTCCTCATCGCGGCCGCCTACTACCTGGCCTTCAGGTTGCGGTTCCTCGACGCCCCGGGCGGGATCCCGGACCGCTACGACCACATGCTCGGCCACTCGATCGCCTTCGTCGTGGCGGGCCAGCTGATCGTCTTCTACGCCTTCGGCCTCTACGAGAAGTGGTGGCGCTACTTCCGCCTGCCCGACATGATCGCCGTGCTGCGCGCCTGCGCGGTCTCCACGGCGATCCTGGCGATCGCGTTCCTCCTGCTGAAGCCGTTCCACGACCAGATCCCGCGCTCCGTCGTCGTCAGCTACTTCCTGCTCACGGTCTTCCTGGTCGGCGGCGCGAGGCTGCTCGCCCGGATGCTGCTGGTCGAGCGGATGGCGCGGCGCGAGGTGCGCGGCGCCCGGCGCGTCCTGGTGGTCGGCGCGGGCTCGGGCGGCCAGATGGTGGTCCGCGAGATGCAGCTCAACCCGAATCTCGGCTCCCGCGCGATCGGCTTCCTCGACGATGACCCCCGCAAGCGCGGCATGCGCCTGCACGGCATCAACGTGGTCGGCACCACCGAGGAGGTCGGCGACGTCCTCGACGAGTTCAACCCCGACGAGGTGATCATCGCGATCCCGTCAGCGCCCGGCGAGCTGCGCGGGCGGGTGGTCACGGCCTGCCGCGAGCGCGACGTCCCGGTCCGGACCCTGCCGACCGTCTTCGAGCTGCTCCGCGGCGGAGTTCAGCTCACCCGGCAGCTGCGCGAGGTCCAGGTCGAGGACGTCCTCGGCCGCGAGCCGGTGAAGATGGAGCTCGACCGCGTCGGGGCCTACGTCCAGGACAAGGTCGTCCTCGTCACCGGCGCCGGCGGCTCGATCGGCTCGGAGCTCGTCCGCCAGATCGCCAGGGTCAGGCCGAAGCTGCTGGTGATGCTCGACCACGCCGAGGACAATCTCTTCCGGATCGATCGGGAGATGGTCGAGGAGCGCCACTTCACCCGGATCGAGTCCGTGCTCGCCGACTGCAAGGAGGGCGATCGGATGCTCGAGGTGATGCAGCGCTTCAAGCCCGCCATCGTCTTCCACGCCGCCGCGTACAAGCACGTACCGCTGATGGAAGCGAACCCCCTTGAGGCGATCCGCAACAACGCGATGGCGACCAAGGTCACCGCGAAGACGGCCGTCGCCTCGGGATGCGAGCGCTTCGTCCTCGTCTCGACCGACAAGGCGGTCAACCCCCGGACCGTGATGGGCGCCTCCAAGGCCATGGCGGAGTGGATCGTCGAGGCAGCGGGGCGCAAGCACCCGCAAACGCGCTTCGTCACCGTTCGCTTCGGCAACGTCCTCGCCTCCTCGGGCAGCGTGGTGCCGATCTTCCGCAACCAGATCGAGCGCGGCGGCCCGGTCACGGTCACCGATCCGGAGATGACCCGGTATTTCATGACCATCCCGGAGGCCGTTCAGCTGGTGATCCGCTCGGGCGACCTGGGTGGCGCGAGCGGCGAGGTCTTCGTCCTCGAGATGGGAGAGCCGGTGAAGATCGTCGACCTGGCGCACAACATGATTCGGCTCGCCGGCTACGAGCCCGAGGTCGACATCGCCGTCGAGGTCGTCGGCGCCCGGCCGGGCGAGAAGCTGCATGAGGAGCTCTTCAACTCCGACGAGCGGCCCCAGCCCACGGCGTCCGACCGGATCGTGCGCGCGGTCCGCAGCGCGCCGCTCGATCCCGAGTGGGTCAACGGGACGCTCGACCGTCTCGAGACCCTGATCAGGGAAGGCGACGAGGCCAACCTCGCCGTGCGCACCGTCGAGCTCGTCTCCGCCCGCAGGGCGAGCGAGCTGCCTGTCGACGACCTGGCGACTTGAGTTAGACCGGTCGCGCTGTCGCGCGCCCTCGCATCAAGAAGCTCCCTAACATCCCGCGCCGCGGCCATGAGCGGTCTTCTGAAGGACGTCGGAGCAGTCGCAGGCCTCGCCTCTTTCCTGGGGCTGGCCCTCCTTTCCCTGCTCTATTTCGCCCAGGCACGGGATGTGCGGCGCCTGCGCGACCAGGCGAGCTTCCTGGTGGAGGGTGGCTCCGAGGACGGAGAGTCGATCGCTCCGGCTGAGCGCACCGCCACCGCCGTCGCCTCCACGACCAAGGAGCCGGAGAAGGCGGCCGCCGCCGCCGCCGCGACTGCGCCCAACGAAGCGGAGGCCTTCAGGCGAGCTGAGCTCGCCAGGCAGGCGGCGCAGCGCCGCCAGCGCTTCGAGCAGCGCCGCCGTCCGGGGGGAGAGCGTGAGCGCCCGGGCTGGCTCTCGGAACCGCTCTCGCTCGCCGTGATCGTGGTCGGCGCGATCCTGCTGGTCGCCGGCATCGTCTTCGGCGTCACCCAGCTCACCGGCGGATCGTCCGACTCCACCACCGCCGGCGGCGCCAAGAAGAGCAAGGGACCGTGTCCGCCGAGCCAGACCAAGGTCGCGGTGCTCAACGGAACGGCCACCCCCGGCCTCGCGGCTGGGTCCGCCGCTCCGCTGAAGCAGCACAACTACAAGGTGGGCCCGGTCGGCAACACCACGACGCCGTTCGCGACGAGCGTCGTCATGTTTGACCCGAGCGACGGCCAGCAATGCGCGCCGATCATCGGTCAGATCGTCGGCATCCAGAAGACACAGCCGATGAACAACGAGGTGCGCACGGCCGCGGAGGGGGACCCGGTGGCGGTCGTCCTGGGAGACGACAAGGCCGGGGCGTCTAGCACCACCGGGGCCAGCGCCACGACCGGCTCGGGAATCTGAGCCAACCAGCACTCCCGGTCGCCCTGTGAGCGAGCGCAGCCGATCGGTCGTCTTCATCTCGACAGCGGTGGTCGCGCTGCTGCTCGCGGCGACGGCCGCGGCGATCGTCGTCACCCAGCACGTGCGTGACGAGGGGCCGGTCGTCAGCAACATCTTCTTCAAGCGGCCTCCCGGGCGCTACCGCGCCTGCTTCTTCCTCACTCGCGCCGACACGGTGACCGTCGAGCTCGTGAACGCCTCCGGCCAGGTCGCCCGCGTGCTGGCGAACGCTCAGCCGCTGGCGGGCGGCTCGGAGAAGTCCGATGCGCACTGCTTCGACTGGGACGGGACCGATGCCGCGGGCAATCCCGTTCCGCCCGGCCCCTACCGGCTCCGGTTCGAGCTTCAGAAGGCCGACCGGACCGCGACCTCCGGGGAGCACCTGGTCATCCACACGGCGCCGCGGGGATCCTCGTGAACCACGCGCTGGAGGTGATCGGCTGCCTGGCCGCGGCGGGATCGCTGACGGCCTCCTTCCTGGCGTCCGACCCGCGTCTGCGCGCGGCTGGGCTGGTGGGCGCGGGTGGGCTCGCGGTCGCGCTGATCGCAGGACAGGGGTGGGACGAGCTGCGGACCCTCCGAGACCATCCGCCCGAGTTCGCGGGAGTGATCATTGCCGGCATCATCGGCCTCGCGATCGGCGCGGCCGCCATGCTGCGCTGGCCGATCCTCCTGCCCCTGCTGGTGATCGCAACCCTGCCGTTCCGGATCCGGCTGCACGTCGCCGGCGGGCAGGCCGTCAACCTCCTCATCCCGCTCTACGTCGTGATCGGGTCTGGCGTCCTGGCGACCGTCGTCGCGACCCTGCGCGGGGAGACGAGATTGCGCAGGCTTCCCGGGCCGCTCGTGCTCGCTCTGGTGGCGGTGATCTGCCTCTACGCCCTCCAGACGACCTACTCGACCGACGTCGCCTTCGCCGCGCGCAACATCGGCTTCTTCCTGATCCCGTTCGCGATTCTCTTCTCGCTGCTCGCCGAGGCCGAGTGGGACCGCCGCCTGCTCAAGCTGGCGTTCGCGGTGCTCCTCGCGGAGGGCCTGATCCTGGCCGGCATCGGCATCGGCCAGTTCCTCACGGAGCACATCTTCTGGAACGGGAAGCTCGAGGCCTCCAACGACTTCCACTTCTACTTTCGCGTCAACTCGCTCTTCTGGGACCCGAACATCTACGGCCGCTACCTGATGGTCGGGGTCCTCCTCGGGGCGGCGGCTCTGCTGTGGAGCGCCGGGAGCCGCCTGGCTTTCGGCCTGGTCGCGGTGCTCGCAATCACCTTCGCGGGGCTGTTCTTCGCCTTCTCGCAGACCACCTTCATTGCGCTCTTCGTTGGGCTCGCCACTCTCGTGGGCCTGCGCTGGAGCGTCCTCTGGACGGCGATCGCCACTCCGCTCGCGCTCGCCGCCATCGCCGTGGGGGCCCTGTTCCTGGCCGGTGGCTCGAACGAGTCGACCCGGACGGTGACCGAGGGACATAGCAGCCTGGTGAAGGGCGGCCTGAAGCTCGCCGAGCATCGCCCGCTCTACGGCTATGGCTCCGCCTCATTCTCGAAGGAGTTCGCCCGCGCCGAGGACGTCCCGCCGGGCGACACGACGATCTCCCACACGGAGCCCGTGACGGTTGCGGCCGAACAGGGCGTGATCGGCATCGCGGCCTATCTCGCGCTGCTCGCGGCCGCCCTCTGGACCGCGTTCTCGGGCTTGCGCGAGATCGCACCCGGTTTGGGCGCGCCATTCCGGACCCTGGCGGATGGCGACCGCGCCGAGCTCGCCCCGGCCAGGATCGGGATCGCGGCCGCCTTCATCGCACTGCTGGTCCATACGATCGGCTACGCCGCGTACCTGACCGACCCGCTGACCTGGGCACTCCTCGCGGTGGGTGGGGTGCTGGCGGCCGAGGTCGGAGCCGGCGAGTGGCCGCGCCGCGAGCGCCAGGCTGAATCCGGCGCTGCGCGTCCGGCGTCGGCTTGATCTTTCATCCCGGTCCATGACGGGATACCTACGCCGCCTGGCGACCACGGGGGCCGCGTACACGGCCTCCAGCGTGATCTCGAAGCTGATCGCGGTCGCGCTGCTGCCGCTCTACACGCGGTACCTCACTCCGGCCGACTACGGCGCCGCCGAGGTGCTGGTCACGGGCGTGATCGCCGCCAGCATCGTGATCCGGCTCGGGATCATCGAGGCGCTCCTGCGCTTCTACTACCAGTCCGACGAGGTTCCGGACCAGGTCGTGAAGACGGCGTTCGCGTCGCTGCTCTGGACGACGTCGATCGGGTTGCTGATCGCCCTGCCCCTCGCCGAGCCGCTGTCGAAGCTCCTGCTCGACCACTCGGACCCGGGGCTGATGCGGATCGCAATCTTCGGCCTCTGGGTCTTCACGATGTTCGAGTTCCTGACTGCGCTCTACCGGCTGGACGAGCGCGCCAAGGCCTACTTCGTCTTCACCGTCTCGAACGTTCTGGTCACGATCCCGGTCACCGTCTGGCTGGTGGTGGGGGAGGGGAAGGGCGCCAGCGGGCTGCTCTGGGGCCAGTACGGCACCGGGGCCCTGTTCCTCGCCGGGCTGATCGTCGCGCAGCGGCGCCGGCTGGCGCTTGTCCCCGATTTCCCGCTCTGGCGCCGGATGCTGCGCTGGGGGCTTCCGACTATGCCCGCCGAGCTCTCCCTGTATTCCCTCAACTTCATCGACCGGGTCCTGATCGTCCGCCTGGTCGGACTCGGCGACGCGGGCCTCTACAGCCTCTCGGTCAAGTTCGCGCAGGCCGTCAACGTCCTCGTCAAGGGATTCCAGCTGGCCTGGCCGCCGCTCGCCTACTCGATCACCGACGACGACGAAGCGCGGCGCGCCTACGCCGTGATCGTCACCTGGTTCGTCTCGGTGACGACGTTCTTCGTGGCCGGGATGTGGCTGCTCTCGCGGTGGATCGTCCGCGTCCTGGCGGCCCCAGAGTTCTTCGACTCCTACAAGACGATCGGGCTGATCTCGACGGGCGTGATGCTCTACGCGCTCTATCTCGTCCTGGTGATCATCCTCGGCCGCACGGGCCGGACGGAGTTCAACTTCCCGGCCACCGGCGCCGGGACCGTGGTCAACATCGCGCTCAACCTCATCCTCCTGCCGTCGATGGGCATCGTCGGCGCGGGCATCTCGCTGGTGGCCTCGTACGCCGTGGTGCTGGTCCTGATGTACGTCTTCACGCAGCGGCTCTTCAAGGTGCCGTACGAGTGGCTGCGCCTCGCGCAGGCCGCGGGGCTTGCCGTCGTCCTGGTCCTCGCCGGTGAGCTGCTGTTGCCGACCAGCGGCTTCTGGGGTCTGGCCGGTCGCACCGCCCTGTGGCTGGCCTATCCGCTGCTGCTCTGGGTCACCGGCTTCCTGAACGACGAGGAGCGCGAGGCCGCCGGCCGGGTGCTGAGTCCCGCGTACGTAAAGGCGTCGCTGACCAGGCTGCGCGAGGCGCCTCCCACGCCGGAGCCCGAGGTGGACGAGGAGAAACGCCATGGCCCGCGCCTCACGCGCGAAACGCTCGAGGCCGAGCAGCGCGACGAGGACGCGATCCGCTAGCCCGCCGCCGCTCGCTGCAGAACCCCGGCCATCACTGCGGCCTGGTGCTTCACGTCGTGCCGGCCGGCGGCCTCTCGCGCCGCGGGATTCGGCGATGGCATCTCGCTTGCCCGGCTGAGCGCGGCCGTCAGCGCTCCAGCGTCCTCGGGATCCACGAGCACACCGGCCTCGGGAGTGACGAACTCGGGTGGGCCGCCGACCGTCGTGGCGACGACGGTGCGCTCCATCGCCATCGCCTCCAGCGTCGCCTGGCCGAAGGGCTCACGCAGCGACGGCTGGCAGAGAACGTCGCAGGCCGCCACCCACTGAGGAACCTCGGACTGCGGGACGCGACCCACCAGGCTGACTCCCGTGCGGCCCTCCAGATCGCCTCGGAGCGGCCCGTCGCCGACGAAGGCGAGCCGGCCACTGCCCAGCGAGGCGAAGGCGTCGGCGAGCCGCACGACGTTCTTGCGTTCGATCAGGGAACCGACACAGAGGAACGCCGGGCCCTCGCCGTCCCAGCCGAGCGCCTGGCGTGCCTCGGCCGCCGGCCGGGGCGAGAATGCGCCCAGGTCAACGCCGCAGTCTGCGATCTCGATCTTCGGCTCCGCGGAGGGGATCCGGTCAATGAGGCATTCAGAGAGCCAGCGGGAATTGGCGATCACCGCGGAGGAGCGCTTGATCACCCAGCGGGTTGCCGCCTGCACGCCGGGGATGTGGCCCAGGTTGGCGACGTCCTGCCCGTGCGCCATGACCACGAGCGGCACCCCGGCCGCTCGTGCGGCGAGGGCACCCGCCGCGCCCGAGGGGAAGAGGAAATGGGCGAAGACCACGTCGGGCTTGAAGCGGCGGGCCGCGGCGCGGGACTCCCGGGTGAGGCGCAGGTACTTGGAGCGGGAGCCGCCTCGCCGGCTGATCGAGGAGACCTCGACCTCATGCCCCAGGGCCTCGATCTCCTTCGTCAGCGGCACCAGGAAGCTGCCCAGGTCCGGCTGCCCCGGGCTCGGCCACATCTGGGTCACCTCGAGGATGCGCATAACTACGACCCTAAGGCCCGGTTGTACGCCTCGGCCGCCTCCCGGATTCCCTCGCCGTGACCGGGACGCAGGGCCTGGCGGGCGTGGAGCCAGTAGCGGCGCGGAGAGTGCCCCGGCAGGAAGACGGCGGCGAGGGCGCGCATCAGGTGGGGCCAGGCGAGCAGCGGGCGCAGCAGGACCGCCTCGACGCGGCCCCGGTGCTTTCGCAGGTAGCGGTCCTGGTTGCGGTGGTACTCGACGATCCTGCGCTCGGCGCCGGCGGCGTCCTGCGCCATCTGGTCGTGGTGGATCGCGCGGGCGGCCGGGACGAAGAGGATCCTCCAGCCGGCATCCCGGAGCCGCTTGCAGAAATCGGTCTCGTCGGAGTAGACGAAGAAGCCGGGGTCGAGCCACCCGATCCGCTTCGCGGCCTCCCGCCGCACCATCATCGCGCTGGACTGGACCCAGCCCACCGGGCGCGTGCCGGTGCCGCCGCTCTCGACCGTGAAGCGGCGGTGCAGGAAGAAGGCCCCGGCGAGAGCGGTCTCCGCGCCTGGCAGCCGCCAGGCGCAGGGAACCTCCCGGCCCTGGGGCGACAGCAGCTGGGCTCCCGCGGCGGCCGCATCACGGTCTGACCGCAGGGCGCCGAGCAGCGCCGCCACCGCGCCCGGCTGAAGCTCCGAGTCCTCGTTGAGCAGCAGGCAGAACTCGCCGCGCGACTCCTTCAGGAGCCGGCTGTCGTTTGCCGCCTTTCCCTCCCTCCGGTCGAGCGCGATCAGGCGGATGTCGCCGCCGAGCCCCCGCACCGCGTCGGCCGAGCCGTCGTCGGAGGCGTTGTCGAGCACGAGGATCTCGTGCTCGAGATCGGACGGCGTCGTCCGCTCGATCGCCTCGAGGCAGGCGAGCAGGGACTCCCGCCCGTTGGTGTTGACCACGCAATAGGAGACCAGCACGGCGACAATGCTCGCCCATGCGCGTCCAGATCGTCGATCCGCCGGCCTACACGCCGCCGTACGACCACGCCCTCTCGGGCGCGCTCGCCCGTGCCGGCGCGGATGTGGAGCTGATCACCGCCCACTTCCCGTACGGCCCCGTGCCGGTCGAGAACGGCTACGAAGTACGCGAGCTCTTCTACCGACGCGGCTCCCGCGACGGGATCGGGCCGCGCCGGCGCCGCCTGCTGCGCGCGATGGAGCACCTCCCGGACATGCGCCGCTACCGCCGGGTCGCCGAGCAGGCCGAGATCGTCCACTACCAGTGGCTGCCGGTCCCGGCCCTCGATCGCCACCTGCTTGCCCCCAAGCGGCCGCGGATCTACACGATGCACTGGCGCCTGCCGGAGACCGAGTCGCGTGTGGGACGAGCGCTCACGAAGCTCCTGGCGAGGATGGACGCGGTCGTGGTCCACTCCGAGCACGGAGCCGGTCGCCTGCGCTCCGACTTCGGGGTACCCGCCGAGCGGCTGCGGGTGATCCCGCACGGCGCCTTCGACTACCTGACCCGGCAGGACGACGAGAAGCCGCTCCCGGCGGAGCTCAGCAATGTGGAGGCGCCCGTGATCCTCGCCTTCGGCCTGATCCGTCCCTACAAGGGGACCGACGTCCTGTTGGAGGCCTTTGCGCGAATCAAGGGAGCAGAGCTTTGGGTGGTCGGCATGCCACGGATGCCGATGGAGGAGCTTCGGGCTCTCGCGGACCGGGCGCCCGGCCACGTCCGCTTCGTCGACCGGTTCATCCCCGACAACGAGATCCCCGCGTTCATGCGCCGCGCCGACCTGGTCGTCCTGCCGTACCGCAACATCGAGCAGTCCGGGGTCCTCTACACGGCCCTCGCTTTCGGACGGCCGATGATCCTGAGCGCGGTTGGCGGCTTCTCCGAGATCGCCGACCGAGGCGCGGCACGGCTCGTTCCGCCCGAGGATCCCGACGCTCTCGCCGAGGCGATCAAGGAGCTGATCGACGACCGGGACACCGCGGCAGCGCTGGCTGCCGGCGCCGAGCGGGAGGCGGCGAATGTCTCCTCCTGGGAGGGGATCGCGGAGCAGACCATGACTCTCTACCGAGAGCTGCTCGACACCCGATAATCCCCCGCTCATGGCGCTCGAGATCGTCTTCTGGGCCGCGGCCGGCCTGATCGTCTACGCCCACCTGGGCTACCCGCTGCTGCTCTGGGCTCTTTCCCGCGTGTTCGGCGACGGCGCGCCGCCCGCCGAGGCCGGTGGCGAGCTTCCCCACGTCACCCTGGTCATCCCGGCATATGACGAGGAGGAGGTGATCGAGCGGAAGATCGCCAACGCGCGCGCTCTCGACTATCCGGCCGAGCTGCTCGAGATCGTGGTGGCCTCGGATGGCTCGAGCGACCGGACCGCCGAGCTGGCCCGCGAGGCCGGAGCGGACCGGGTGCTCGAGCTCCAGCGCGGCGGCAAGGTCGCCGCGCTCAACCAGGCCGTCAAGGATGCGGACGGCGCCATCCTCGCCTTCTCGGACGCCAACAGCTACTGGCGCCCGGACGCCCTGCGGCAACTCGTCGCCCGCTTCGCCGACGGGCGCGTGGGCTACGCCTGCGGCCAGGTCCACTTCTCCGGCGGAGAGGGCGGCAACCAGGAGGGCCTCTACTGGCGCTACGAGATGGCGGTGCGCTCTATGGAGACCCGGCTCGCGGGCATCACGGCGGGCAACGGCGCGATCTACGCGGTCCGCCGCGAGGCATACATCGACCTCGACCCCAGCCGCGGCCAGGACATCGGCTTCCCGTTCGAGCTCACCAAGCGCGGCTGGCGGGCCGTCTACGAGCCGGGGGCGGTGGCCGAGGAGAAGATGGCCCCGACCGTCGAGGGCGAGTTTCGCCGCAAGCGCCGGATGATGTGGGGGCTCTGGGACGTGATGCTGAAGTGGGGGATGCTCGACCCGCGCGGCTACGGGCCCGGATACGCCCTCGAGATCTACTCGCACCGGCTGCTCCGCTACCTGACGCCCTGGCTTCACCTGATCGCCTTCGGGACCAACCTGGCCCTGCTCGGCAACGGCACCCTGTACGTCGTCACGATGGCCCTACAGGTGGCCCTGCTGGTCGGTGCCCTGCTCGGGCGCTTCGTCCCCGCCCTTCCGTTCCGGATCGCCTACTACTACGTGACCGTGACCGCCTCGATCGCAGTGGGACTCTGGGACCGTCTCCGTGCCGGCTCCGTGCCGATCGGCTGGGAGAAGGTCGAGGGCACCCGGTGAGCGGCCCCAACGGCCCCGTGCCGGACGCGGCGCAGCAGCGCCTCGACGTCCCGCCCCCCGCGACCCGCCCGAAGCAGGGGCTGCCGCGCTGGGCGGATCTGCTGATCGCCGTCGTCTCCCTGGTCCTGGTCTCCCCGATCCTGCTGGCCGCGGCGATCGCGATCAAGCTCACCTCGCCAGGACCGGTGATCTACCGCCAGCGCCGCGTCGGCCGGGACGGCGTGATCTTCGAAATGTTCAAGCTCCGCACCATGCGCCAGGGCGCCGATCCGGTCGGCGTCGGCACGGCGGTCACCGCCCAGGACGCGCGCGTGACCAGCGCCGGGCGCTTCCTGCGCCGCTTCTCGCTCGACGAGCTCCCGAACCTGTTCAACGTGCTGCGCGGCGACATGCGGATCGTCGGCCCGCGCGCGACGCTCCCGGCCCAGGTCGAGCTCTACACGCCCCGTCAGCTGCGGCGGCTGGACCTGCGTCCCGGCGTCACCGGCTGGGCCCAGATCCACGGCCGCGCCGGGATCCCCTGGGAGGAGCGGATCGAGCTGGACGTCTGGTACGTCGAGCACCGCTCCCTTCGCCTCGACCTGAAGATCCTGGCCCGGACTCCCGGCGCGCTGCTGGGAGGAGCCGGGAACGTGGCGGTTGATGAGTACGCCGGCTCCACTCCGGACTCGCCGCTTCGGAAGGCCGCCGAGCGCGAGCAGGCCGGCGAGCGCTGATGGCCCGCGGCATCTCGCTGAGGGACTTCCGGCCCGAGGACGCCGCCGCCGTTCAGCGCTGGTTCAACTCGCCCGCGGCGACCGCCAACCTGCTCGAGCACCGCGACGGCGAATTCACCGAGGAGGACGCGGGGCGCTGGGTGCAGCGCGCCATCGACCAGGCCGCCGACCCGAACGCCGAGGACCGCAAGTGGGCGGTCGAGGTCGAGGGGATCGACGAGGCGGTCGGCTTCACCGCTCTCTACGGCCTCAACCGCCAGACCGCCCCGGAGCTCGGAGCGATCATGGGCGACGAGCGGGTGCGTGGCCGCGGCGTCGGCCGGGAGGCGGAGCGGCTCACAAACCTGAAGGCCTTCGAGGAGTTCGGGGCGCACAAGGTGTACGGGCGGATCCCCGCCGCCAACGAGGCCGCCAAGAAGGCCGTGATCTACAACGGCTGGAAGCAGGAGGGCGTTCTGCGCAAGCAGGTGCGCCATGGCGATGAGCTGATCGACGTCGAAGTCTGGGGCGGCTTCCGCGAGGACCTGCCCGAGCCGCCCGAAGAGTGAAGGCGACGCTGATCGCGGACGGCGGCGCGGCCGCCTCCGAGGACCAGAACTTCTTCCGCTCGCCGCCGTTCCTCGAGGCCGAGGGCGCGACCCACACGATCGAGGTCGCGGACGGGTCTCTGCGCCTGCCGGTGATCGTCCGCTCGATCGACGGCGGCGAGCAGGTCGACGCGATCTCGCCTTACGGCTATCCGGGGGCGTCCGGGAGCTACGGGGATCCCATCGATCCGGGCGCCATCGACTGGTCCGAGACCGGCCTGGTGAGCGTCTTCGTCCGAGACCGGATCGGGGACCAGGCGCTGTCCGGCGGGACGCTTCGCAACCACGTCCACGTCGCCGAGGGCGATTCGGGCATCCGCAAGCGGCTGCGCGAGCAGATTCGTCGCAACGAGCGCCGCGGCTGGGAGGTCGAGGCGATCGTCGGGCCCGAGGCGGATGGGGCGGCCAGGACGGCATTCGAGCGGGCCTATGCCGAGACCATGGCCCGCACCGGCGCCGCCGAGCGCTACCTCTACCCGAGCGAGTACTTCGAGACGCTGCTGCGGAGCGACCGGAGCTGGCTGGTGCTCGCCGCGCGGGAGGCGGAGCGCCTGGCCGGCGCGCTAGCCGTCGCGAGCGACGGCTACCTCCACTACTACCTCGGTGGCACCCTGAACGAGGCCCTGGGCGACTCGCCGATGAAGAACCTGTTCGCGGCGATGATCTCGCTCGGCACCGAGCTCGGTCTGCCAGTCAGCCTCGGCGGCGGCCTCACCCCCGGTGACTCCCTGGATGAGTTCAAGCGGGGCTTCGCGAACGGCGAGGCGCCCTTCCACACCCACGAGCTCGTCTGCGACTCCGCCGCGTACGAGGCCCTGGTCGCCCGCTCGGGGCCCGCGCCCGAGGGTTTCTTCCCCGCGTACCGCTCCTAGCCGGGGACTCCGCCGGAGTTCCGCTTGTGCTTCTTCTTGCGTCGCCCGTGCTTCGCGAACTTCTTGATTCGCTTCTGCACGGCAGCCTGGATCTGCGGGATCAGGGGGATCATCGCGCCGCCCGGGCAGGCGGTCAGGCCGAGCGTTGTGTGTCCGAGGACCCGCGGCACCGTGACGACCGTTCCCGCCGGGTAGCGGCTCTCGGGGCCGCCTGCCGAGGTCAGTGCCACGGTTCCGGTCGCCGGCGTCGCGTGGTTCACCCCGAGCTTCCAGGCCAGGAACTGGATGATCGACCGCTGCGCCTGGGGTGTGGGCGCCTCGCTGGTGTGGTCGCCGATCGAGGCGATCGAGGTGGTCTCGGAGTTGAAGCCCTGCGCCTGGGCGCCGACGACCGGGCGCTTCAGTCCTCCGGCGCGGCCCTCGTACAGCGTCCCGAAGCGGTCGACCAGCGCGTTGTAGCCGATGTCGTTCCAGCCGTTGCCGTAGACGTGGAAGCGGCAGATGCCGAGGACGATCGAGGGTGCCTCCTCGGGCGTGTAGTCGTTGGCGTTGACGGTGTGGTGGATGACGGCGGCCTGCACCGTTCCGTACTCCGCCGGCCCGCGCGGCGGGCAGCCTCCGCCGGCCAGGTCCGCGCCCCAGCCGGCTCGGCTCACGATCTGCGGCTTCGGCGAGAGCTTCAGGGCCTCGGCGACGGGCGTCGAGGCCACCGAGATGAAGGCGGTGTTGATCGCGTGCCGGGCCGAGTTGACGAGCCGGTCGGCGAAGCTGCCTGAGGTGCCCGAGACGTTCACGAAGTGAAGCCGCCCGCGCGGGCGGAACGGTGCCCGGACCTGCGCCACGTCCGCGCCCCCGACGTAGATCGGGGTCCCGTCCTCCTGATCAACCCAGTCGCTCCACCGACCGCCGCTGTCGCGGACCCGGATCTGGACCGTCCGCATCTCGCGGGCCACACCGACCAGGTCGAAGGGGTGAGGAGCCTCGATCGGGGCCGGGAGATCCAGCGAGGCGCCTTCTCACGCGGATGTGCGGAGCGCTCCGAGGCGATCGCGGCCGGCGCCATGCGCTTGGCGGCGGGGATCGCCCGCTCGAAGTCGACCGCCCCCGGGATGTACGGGCGCAGGGACAGCGCAGGCGCCGCGACCCAGACGAGCGCCGTGATCAGCAAGAGCGTGACCCCGAGCAGGACCTTCCTGCACATGCACCACACCTAACCCGGTCGAGGCCCGCGGGATGCGGGATCTATGGCAAGACGATCGGGATGGCCTGCTCGGGGCCGTTGCCACGGTAGGTGTCGCGGAAGTTCCGGATCACGTCGAGAACTGCCGCGTTGTAGTGCGGGCAGACGACCTCGTTGGTCCAGGCCGTGACGGCGACGTCGTAGGGCATCCCCCCGTCGGGAAACAGAATCATGCCGTCGGGGTCGGCATCGAAGACACCCTTCAGCGCGAGCTGATCGTTCTCGGGCAGGCTCGGCTTGTAGTGGATCTCGATCCGCCCGTGCTCCATCGCGTGCACCATGTCGCGGATGTTCATCCCGGGCGTCTCCGGATTGCTGCTCACGGGGGTCCTGTAGGCCCCGTCGTCGATCGGCACCGGGTTGTGGTTGCCCGAGGTGGGCGGCACCGTGCCGTACTTGACCGGGGTCGAGTTGGGGACGTGTGTGTTGCCCTCGTCTGGCAGGTTGAGCTTCACCTCGCAGCCGGCCTTCTGCGCTGAGATGTTCAGGTCGGCGACCTGGATCGGCGGCGGCGTGGTCCCGGTCCGGCAGTCCGGTTCGAGGCCCTTCGTGCTGCCACCCGAGTTCTTGACGTGCGCCTCCGAGCATGCGTTGGTGCCTCCACCGCCGCCGCCACCGCTCGCGATCACCGCCACCAGTCCGGCGATCACCGCCACGGTCAGGATGCCGGCGACGACGTAGCCGGCGACCAGGCGCCGGCGCCCGCCGGACTGCGCAGCCTTCTCGGCCGCGAGTCGCTGCGCGCGGAGTCGTTCCTTCTCTTCCTTGCGACTGGCCATCGGAGGGCGAAGAGGCTAGCGGAGGCGCTTCAAGCCTCGCTTAGCGCCGCTTCCGGCGTGCGCGTCACTCCCCAGACGTCATCGAGGAACTCGGCCAGTTCCTGGTCGAGCCGCTCCGGGGCGATCCGCCACTCGAGGATCGAGTTGGCCTCGATCAGGCGGGCGTTGGGGAGTTCCTCGACGAGCATCCCCGAGTCGGAGAACGGATGCAGCGGATCCGCTCGGTGGCCGATCACGAGGGTCGGCTGGGTCATCTGGACGCGGAACTGCTTGTGAGGGGCCGAGGAGCCGAGGAAGAGGCCCTCGAGCACTGCCGAGGAGGGGGCGGGATCCTGGCGGAAGGTGTCGAGCCCCAGGTCGAGCAGGCCGTTGGTACGGGGGATCCTCCTCATCACCGCCGCGAGCCGCCTCAGCAGCGGCTCCCCGAGCCGCAGCCCCACCATGATCGGCGTGAAGATCAGCGCGGCGGCGAGCAGGGCGTTGTCGAGCACCGGCATCTCGATCATCATCGCCCGCACCCGCTCCGGCGAGAGATGGTTGAGCTCGAGGGTGGTGTTGGCCCCCAGCGAGGTTCCGCCGACGACGGCCTGGCGGATCTCGAGGTGGTCCATCAGGGACTCGACCTGGCGGGCGAAGAAGGTCATCGAGTAGTTCGACATCTCCGACGGGCGATCCGAGCTTCCGTGGCCGAGCAGGTCGATCGCGATGACGCGATTCCCCAGCGCCGCCATCTCCGGGCCCAGGCGGTCGAACATCCGGCGGCTCAACAGCAGGCCGTGAATCAGGATCAGCGGCCGGTCGCCCTCCCCGTACTCGGCGTAGGAGATCGACTGGCCGTCGTATTCGAACTCGGGCATCGCCCGGGAGTCTAGGCGCGCCGTCTCAGGTCGCGCCGGCTGCAGCGGTTTCCCGGTTCTCCCAGGGCTTGGAGGCGTGCAGGGCTCCAAGGATCGCGCGGGACGCCGGCGAGCGGTTGAGCGCGTAGAGGTGGATGCCCGGAGCCCCTCGCCGCAGCAGGTCGGCGCATTGCTGGGTCGCGTACGCCACCCCGAGCTCGAACTCCGCGCGCTCGTCTCCGTCGAGCGACTCCATCGCCGAGGCGAGCGCGTCCGGGATCGAGGCCTCGCAAAGCTCCGAGATGCGCGCGATCTGCTTGAACCCGGTCATGGGCATGATCCCCGGGATGATCGGCACGTCGATCCCCGCCGCCCGTGCCGCGGGGACGAAGTCGAAGTAGAGCCGGTTGTCGTAGAAGAGCTGCGTGATCAGGAAGCTCACCCCGTTGTCGACCTTGGTCTTCAGGTAGGCGAGGTCGGCCTCGAGGCTCGCCGCCTCGGGGTGCACCTCGGGGAAGCAAGCTCCGCCGATCGCGATCTCGGGATGCGTCTCGTGGATCAGCGCCGCCAGCTCGGACGCACTGCCGAGGCCGCCCTCGGGCTGCTCGAAGTCCTTCTCCCCGCGGGGCGGGTCGCCGCGCAGCGCGAGGATGTTCTCGATCCCGGCGTCGGCGATCCGGTCGATGATCTCGCGCAGGCTCTCGACCGTCTCCCCGACGCAGCTCAGGTGGGCCATCGCCTCGGAGTCGTACTGGTCGCGGATCGCCCTGGTGGTGTCCAGGGTCCCCTCCCGGGTGGCCCCGCCGGCCCCGTAGGTCACCGAGAAGAAGTGCGGGTCCTGCCTGCGGAGCACCTCCACGGTCTCGAACAGGGTCTGGCGCCCCTCCTCGGTCTTGGGCGGGAAGAACTCGACCGAGAAGACCGGCCGGCTCGAGTTGAGCATTTTGTCGATGCGCATCACAGCAAGGGTATTGAGCGCGCCATAGCATCGAGCCAGTGCCCTTTCACGTCGAGATCTCGCGCGGCTTCCGGCAGCGCGCCCGCGCCTTCAACCTGGACGAGGTGAAGCTGCGCGCCACGATCCTCGATCCCTGGATGCAGGGCCGCCGGATCCTGCTCGGCGACAAGGAATGGGAGCCGCGGGACTGCAAGCTGGTCGTCCTCGAGGGCCCGGAGCTCGCGGACACGGACCTCTCGATGGGAAGGGGTTGGTCGAACGCCGAGAAGACGGCCGAGAACGTCACCCGCAGGCTGATCGAGGCCGCGTCGGCGCCGGTGAAGCCGCTGGTGGCGATCCTCGCGGAGGAGGACGCAGACCGGGCTGAGATCGCCGGAATGCTTCAGCGCCTAGAGCTCGAAATCGTGTTCTGGGATGAGCTCCGTTCGCGCATCCTGGGAGCGCCGTCTCCCGCCGGGGGGACCGGGTACGCGGCGGTGCTCGCCATCGGCGGCGACGCGCCGTCTCCGACCTGGCTGTTCGACGCCGGACTCGCCCGGGGTGCGCTGGGCGGCAGGGCGCTGGTGGTTCAGCTCGGCGATGCGCCGATCCCGGCACAGCTCGCCGGAGTGGACGTGATGCGCCTCGACCCCGGCGAGGAGTCGTCGATCCGGGCCCTCGGGGACCGGCTCAGGGCTGACGCTTCGCCATCAGGTCGCGGCTGCAAGCGGCCGCCCCACAAGTCGCTTCGGGCTTCGCCCTTCGCTCCGAGGTGGAGCGGCCTGGCAGCCGCTTAGACCTTGGCCGCGACCCGCTTGACGATGCCCGGCTTCGAGAACCTGATCTCGCCGCCGCGAGCGACCGCGATCACCGGAGCGTTGGAGGTCTCGATCGCGTAGCCCGCCCGCGCGCTCAGGTTCACGTGGCCCTTGGGCGAGGCCGGCGAGGATCCGACGACGATCAGGTCGGCATCGGTGTGGCGCTCGACGACGTTCACGCCGAGGGCATCCGCGAGGCTCTTTGCCGTCTCGATCGCGCTCCGGTCGCCATCGTCCTCGACCAGCACGCCGACGCTCTTGATCTCGCTGTCGCGGTTCCGGTACCCGGCCGGGGCGATCGCCACGGCGGCGGGGCCACCGGTCAGCATGCGCTGCGCGGAGGTGCCTGGCATGACCGCTCCATTGGCGGTCCGGTAGTCGGAGCCGAAGACGATCAGCTCGGCCTTCTCGCTCTCGGCGAGCTCCCAGAGGCCGGCGCCGGTCGAGGCGTGGACCACCACGTGCTGGGGGATCTTCTCGTCGCCGAGCGCGTGGGCGCCGGTGGCGAGCAGCTCCTCGGCCTCCTTCTCCTCCAGGGCCTCGCGCGCCTGGTTGGGCTGCTGGGTGTGCCGCACGTAGGCGAGTGAGACATCGCCGCCGAACTCGGCGAGCTTGCCGCCCAGCGCGAGCGCGTCACGGTCGTTGTCGGTGCCGTCGTAGGAAACGATGATCTTGGCCATGTCGGTTCTCCTGGGGTTCGAAGACGTTGGTCGTTTCGAAGTTCGTTGGCATGGTGCCCGCGTCCTGCCATTAGTACAAGTACTCTTTGTGATCTCTAGAATTAGCACTACTAATGCTGAACGCACAGCGGCTCAGGGTGCTGCGGGAGGTCCTCGCGCAGGGCTCCTTCTCGGAGGCGGCCAGCGCCCTCAACTACACGCAGTCCGCCGTCTCCCAGGCGATCGCGACGCTTGAGGCCGAGGCCGGGGTCCCGCTGCTCGAGCGCGACCGGCGCGGCGTCCGCCCGACGAGCGCGGGCGAGCGGCTGAACGAGCACGGGGTCCGGATCCTCACGCAGCTCGACGCGGCTGAGGCGGAGCTGGGCGCGATCGCCGGCGTCAGGGGAGGCGAGCTGCGCATGGCCTCCTTCCCGACGGCCGGCGCGACCCTGATGCCGCTCGCGATCGCCGCCTTCCGCAGCGCCCATCCCGACGTGACCCTCAGCCTGGTCGAGGGAGAGCCCGAGGAGCTCACCCCCCGGCTTCGCGAGGGGGAGTTCGACCTGGCCCTGATCTTCGAGTTCGAGGGCACCGGCGAGCTCGGGCCGGGGCTGCGCTCCACGCCGTTGTTCGAGGACCCGATGAAGCTCGCTCTGCCCAAGGCCCATCGCCTGGCGACCAAGGATCGGATCACGCTGGCCGACCTCTCCGACGAAGCCTGGGTGCAGACCTCCGAGGCGAGCGCCTGCGCCCGCCATGTCGTGCGCATCTGCCGCGCGGCGGGCTTCGAGCCGCGCGTCTCGTTCGAGTCCGACGACTACCTGACGGTGCAGGGACTGGTCGCGGCCGGAGTGGGGGTGGCCCTGATCCCGGAGCTCGCGCTCTCGGAGACCTACGACATCGCCGTCACAGAACTGCATCCGACCGCCCCGGTGCGCCACGTCGTCGCCGCCACGCGTGGCTCGGCCGTGTCGCTGCCGGCCGCCGCGGCGATGCTGGACATCCTGCAGGACGAGGCGCGCCGCTACGCCCCATAACGACCGACGCCCCCACCTTGCGGCGGGGGCGTCGGTCTGTGTCGTCCTTCGAGTTGCCGGTCGCGTTAGCTCGACTGCGCTCCGGCTGGGAAGGCCAGTGACGGCACGTCCGAGGGGTAGACCTCGTGACCGTGCACGGCGATGTCGCCTTCCTCCATGTCGGCCTCCTCCATGCGGAGCGGCACGAAGAGTCCCACCAGCTTCAGCAGGATGAACGTGCCGAGCGCGGAGTAGCCGATCACCCAGAGGGCGGTGACGAACTCGTCCTTGAGGAGCTCGGCGTTCCCTCCGTTGAATATGCCCGCGATTCCGGGCAGGTCGGTCGCTCCGCCGCCGGTCGCCGCATAGACGATGACGTTCGGGTCAGCGAAGAACCCGAGCAGGAGGCCGCCGAACAGGCCGGCGAAACCGTGGGTGTAGATCACGCCCAGGGTGTCGTCGACGTTGCGGAATGGCCGCATCCGGCTCAGGTAGTTGAGGGCGAAGTAACACAGGCCGCCCCCGATCAACCCGATGCAGAGCGCACCCCAGCCGTTGACGAACCCTGCGCACGGAGTGATCACCACGAGCCCGGTGATCATGCCGTTGACGCTCGAGATCAGGCTGGGCTTGTGGCCCGTGATGTAGTCCAGCGCGATCCAGGAGAGGAACGCGATGGCAGCCGCCAGGTTCGTGTTCAGAACCGCCAGCGACGCGTCGGAGCCCGCGTAATACGGGTCACCGCCGTTGAATCCGTTCCAGCCCAGCCATAACAGCCCGGCGCCCGTCGCAACCATCAGCAGGTTGTTCGGAGCGTCGATCTCTCGGTCACGCTGGAGCCTCGGGCCGATCACCGCAGCCGCAACGAAGCCGGAGACTCCGGCGGCCAGATGGATCACGTACCCGCCCGAGAAGTCGAGCGCGCCGTGGGCCGCCCACCAGCCGCCGCCCCAGATGAGGAAGGCGTTGACCGTGTAGACGATGCTCGACCAGAGGATCACGAACGGGATCCAGGCCCGGAAGTTGAACCGGCCCAGAACCGACCCCAGCATCAGGATCGGCGTGATCGCCGCGAACACGAACTGGAAGTAGACCAGCGTCGGTTGGCTGAAATTGAACGCCGGTCCGGTGGTTATCAGCGGGATGGCCGCCTGAGCCTGCTCCGCACCAGTCCCCAGCACCGATGCCGGCGTTCCCCACATGTTTCCGAAGAACGACCCGTCACCTGCGCCAAAGATGTGGAGCGGGCTGCCGAAGGCCATCTTGAACCCGTAGAGAACCCAGACGATCAGTACCAGGGCGAACGCGACGAAGCTCATCATCATCGCGTTGACCGACCAGCGCTTCTGCATCACGCCGCCGTACAGCACGGCGAGTCCGGGCACGCTCATCAGGCCGACCAGGGTCGCCGCGGTGAGCTGCCAGGCATTGTCGCCAGGGTTCACGAAATCGGGATACGGCACCCACGTTGGCATGAGTCTTGCCTTCTCCTTTTCGTTGGATATCGAGCAGTGGCGATGCCTGCCTGGCCGTCGAACGACGTCCGGACGGGTAAAGCCGCCGTGCAGGGTGCCTCAAGGGCGGTCCGCCTCCTACCTCCAAAAGTCTGAAATCCCCCGCCGGAATCTCGACACTAGGTCGAAGGCCCCTGCTCATGACCGCTTTTAGACTGGGCATCGTGCCTCTCGAAGGACATTGGGCCCGGGTCAACACCCCGCTGCGCAAGACCACCTCGCGTGAGCGGCGGATCCTGTGGATCTTCGTCGCGATCCTCGCCGTGGCCGCGATCGCGGGCACGGTTGTGGCAATCGGCTCAAGCTCGCCCTCGACGCCCTCGGGCTGCGTGCGAATCGAGTTGCCGAGCACGATGGGGGCGAGCGCCTCGACCATCTGCGGCGACAAGGCGAGATCCTTCTGCGCCGGCCCCGCCGTGCACTCCGCCCCCCTGAACAAGACGGCCTTGCCGAAGTGCCGCGAGGCCGGGTTCTAGCCGAGCGAGAGCTGAACCGGGCCCTGCTGGCCCGCCAGCTGCTGCTGGAGCGCGTCAGGTCGCCCATCCCCAAGGTCCTCGAGCGGATGGGGACGCTGCAGGCGCAGTACGCGCCCTCGATGTACATCGGCCTCTGGTCGCGGATCGAAGGGTTCGAGCGCGAGCAGCTCGACCGGGCGCTCGAGCGGCGCACCGTCGTCCAGGGAACGCTGATGCGGGCCACCATCCATCTGGTCTCGGCGGCCGACTACTGGCCGATCGCGATCGGGGTGCGGCGGGGCCGGCGCGAGGCCTGGCTGAACACCTCCTACCGCACGGAGTACAGCGCCAAGCAGATGTCCGCGGCCGCGCGCAAGCTCCGCAAGCGCCTCGGCGACGGCACGATGGGCCGCAAGGAGATCCACCAGCTGCTCCCGTCCGACAGCGTCGTCACCAACGGCGTGAACATGTGGCTCGACCTGGCGCGCGTGCCCCCATCCGGCACCTGGGAACGGCGGCGAGCCGACCTGTACGCCGCGACGGATCGGTGGCTGCGCGAGCCGCCGAAGGAGCTCGATGAGCGAAAGGGGATCGAGCTGCTGGTGAAGCGCTATCTGACCGGCTTCGGCCCCGCCCCGCTCGACGACATCGCCAATTGGGCCGGCCTTCACCCGAAGCGCGTGTCGCCCGTCGTCGAGTCGATGAAGCTACGCCGCTTCACCTCGGAGGACGGGCAGGAGCTCGTCGACCTGCCGCGCGCTCCGCTTCCCGATCCGGAGACCCCTGCGCCGGTCAGGTTCATCGGGACCTGGGACGCGATGCTCCTCACCCACGGCCGCCGGACGGGGGTGCTGCCCGAGGAGCATCGCCCGAAGGTCTTCAACACGCGGACCCCGCAGTCCATGCCCACCTTTCTGGTGGACGGCAGGGTCGCGGGCAGCTGGAAGTTCGAGAAGGGGAAGGTGAAGCTCGACCCGTTCGAGCGGCTGGACGCCGCGGCGAAACGCGAGCTCGCCGCCGAAGGCGACCGGCTCGCCGAGCTGCACGCCTAGCCGGGCAGGGCCAACTCGGACAGCCACTCGCGGACCGCTGCGGCGATGGCATCGGGATCGGACTTGAGGCCGTGGTCGCCTCGCACCTTCACCACCTCCCGCCCGGGGCCTTCGGGGGGCATGCCGAAGCGGTCGCTCTCGCCCTGGACGATGAGAACCGGGAGCTTCACGGCTTCGAGCTCAGGCAGCCGGCTCTGAGACGGCTTGTCGCCCCGCCGCGGCGGGAGCAGCGGGAAGGCGAGGCACAGCACGGCCGACGCGCCCGTCTCGGGGAGGGTCCTGCAGGCGACGCGCGCGCCCAGTGAGCGCCCGCCGACCACCAGCGGCAGCCCGACGAGCTTGTTCTCTCGGAGGTGCTCCACGACGGTGACCCACGCCTCGTCCAGGCGCTTCGCCGACGCGGGGGCGCGCTTCCCGGCGACGCGGTAGGGCTGCTCCACGAGCGCGACCGAGAAGCCCTCGCTCACCGCCGCCTCGGTCGCAGCGATGAGATCGGGCCCATCGATTCCGGCCCCGGCGCCGTGTCCCAGGACCAGCCCGCCGCGAGGGTCCTCGGCGGGATGCAGGTGCGCGCGAGCCAGTCCAGAGGGCGTCTCGATCCGTATCTCCGGCATGCACGCGACTGTAGTGGCCGGCGAGGTAGCTTCTGAGGGTCCGATGCGCCGGCTGCTGACAGGAGGTCTGGCCGTCGCCGCCGCGCTGGCCGTCTTCTCGGCCCCCGCCGGGGCGGCCAAGGCGAAGAAGGCGACCCCGCCTCGTCTCGCCAACGGCTGCTTCGTGCTTCGCTCGGCCGAGACGGGGCGGTTCGTCGGGCCCTCCGGCGACACCTACCGCGCCGACCAGCCGACGGCCACGACCGCCTCCCCCTTCTTCTGGAAGCCGGCCACGCTGCGGAGCTACCTGCCCCAGGATCAGGAGGGAAGGTTCCTGACGGTCGTCGGCGGAGGCCTGATCCGGCGATCGGACAGCCCCGCGCCGACGACGGAATGGGCGGTCAGGCCGGCGGGCAAGCGCGCGGTGGCGATCGTCTTCTTTGCGGACGGTCGGCGGCTGGGCGTGGGAAGGGACGGAACCGTTGGGATGCAGGTGCCCGGGGCGCATGGTCGCCCCACTCACTTCAGGCTCGTCCGGGTGCCGCCCACGGCCTGCAGTCCGTTCCCGGAGGCCGAGGTGGATGCGACCGGCCGGCCCTTCCGCGGACGCGACCGCAAGGGCCGCGTCTTCGGCTTCGCCGACATGCACCTCCACATCACCGCGAACCAGCGCGCCGGGGGCGCCGTGATCTATGGCGAGCCCTTCGATCGCTATGGGATCACCCGGGCGCTCGGCCACGACGCTGAGGAGCACGGACCGGACGGGAGCCTGGACGTGACCGGCAACCTCCTGCGGACCGGACTTCCGTTCGGGACGCACGACGTCCACGGCTGGCCCACCTTCGCGGGCTGGCCGGTGCGGGACACGATCACGCACCAGCAGACCTACTACGCGTGGCTGCAGCGTGCCTGGATGGCGGGGGAGCGCCTGGTCGTGGCGCAGACGGTCGAGGATCAACCGCTCTGCGAGATCGAGCCGGTGAAGACCCACTCCTGTGACGAGACCGAGTCCGTTCGCCTTCAGATCCAGACGCTGCGCGGACTGCAGAACTATGTCGACGCGCAGGCGGGCGGCAGGGGCCGCGGCTGGTTCCGGCTCGTCTACAACCCGCGCCAGGCGCGCCGGGCGATCGAGCGCGGCAAGCTCGCGGTCCTGATCGGGATCGAGTCATCGAACCTGTTCGGTTGCAGCGAGCGGATGGGCGTGCCGCAGTGCACCAAGGCCGACATCGACCGCGGGATCCGCAATGCCCGCGCTCTCGGCGTGCGCTCCGTCTTCCCGATGCACTGGACGGACAACGCCTTCGGCGGAGCGGCTTTGGAGGGCGGGGGCAAGGGCACGTTCATCAACGTGCTCGAGGCCTTCCAGACCGGCCACTACTTCCGGACGGGGCGGTGCCCGGAGCCGGGACAGGGCGAGGAGGTGAAGACGCTCAGCCCGGGCGAGCTGTCGGTCCTCTCGAGCTTCTTCCCCGCTGCCCAGCCCGTGACGCAGGTGCCGGCCCCCGACTATCCGCCGGGCCGGCAGTGCAACGCGAATGGGCTGACCCCGCTCGGCAGATACCTGATCAAGCGCCTGATGGCGAACCACATGCTGATCGAGGCCGACCACATGAGCGAATGGGGGCGGGAGACCCTCCTGCGCATGGCGAGGAAGCACCGCTACCCGCTCGTCTCGAGCCACACCGGGACGGGGGGCGAATGGACGGACGCCCAGCTGCGCGAGCTGTACAACCTGGGAGGTATGGCCTCCGCGACCCCGGACACCGCCCCGGGGCTGGCCGCCAAGATCACGAGGCTCACGGCGTTCCGCAGCAAGCGCCACTACTTCGGAGTCGGTCTCGGTACCGACACGGGCGGGTTCTCCTCCCTCCCGGACCCCCGGCCCGATGCCGGCGTCACGCCGCTGCAGTACCCGTTCCGCTCCTACGACGGGAAGGTGACCTTCGGCCGCGAGCACAGCGGCACGCGCACCTTCGACCTGAACACCGATGGCGTGGCTCACTACGGCCTGATCGCGGACCTGATCGCCGATATCCAGCAGCACGGCGGTGCTGCGGCCCTGCGGCCGCTGTTCCATTCGGCCGAGGCCTATCTGCGGATGTGGCAGCTGGCGTACCGCCGCTAGCTGCGATTGGGCGAGTGATGGAGCTAGCCGGACTCGAACCGGCGACCTCCTGGGTGCGATCCAGGCGCTCTCCCAACTGAGCTATAGCCCCGGGTGGGATCTACCGATAAATATGGGGGCCCACGGCTTTACGCCAGCGTGCCGGGACAAGGATACTCGTGACTATGAGCTTCGGACGCCGCCTAGCCCTTTTCTTCGTCTTGATCGCGATCGTGCCGACCGCGGCGCTGATCGGCATCCTGCTGTTCGTCGGCCAGGATTCCCAGCAGGGCAAGGCCGATGCCCGCCTCGCGGCCGGCCTCCAGACGGCCGTCTCGATCTTCAACGAGCGCACGGCCGATGCGACTCCGAAGGTGCGCCAGCTCGCGGCCAGCCCAGACCTCGCAATTGCGCTGAGGTCGGGCAGTGGAGCCGCGCTTCGCTCGGTCACCGACCGGGCCGCGGGGGAGCCGGGCGTCGTCAGAGTCGAGGTCCTCGACAACGCGAACCGGGTGATGGCGGCCAGTGGGCCGACCGATGCGGTCGCCTACGCGCAGGTGGGGATGACGGAGAACGCGCGGCCGGTCGGCGCGCTTCGCCTCTCCACTACCACGGCGCGGCAGTACGCGGCCACGGTCTTCCGGCTGACGAGCCGGCAGGCCGTGCTGCGGCGGGGAGGGGCGACGCTCGCCTCCACAGTCCCCCAGCCGTCGAAGAACCTGCAGCCGGACGAGACCGCCGACCTGAGCGCGGGCGGCGAGAGCTACAGGGCGCACGCGACGACCCTCGACGCGCGGGATGGATTGACCCTCGTCATGCTCGGCCCACCGAAGTCCGGTGGGTTCCTCGGCATCGGGCCCCCGGCGCTCGCGATCCTGGTGCTGTTCCTGATGCTCGGCGTCGCGCTCGCCTGGTCGCTGGCGCGGACGCTCACGCGGCTGCATGGACGGGTCGCCGAGCAGGCCGTGACCGATCCCCTGACCGGGCTGTGGAACCGCCGGCACATGGCGGACACGCTCGAGCGAGAGGTGGCGCGCGCGCGTCGCTTCGGCCACCCGATCTCGCTGATCATCATCGACGTCGACGACTTCAAGCAGATCAACGACCGCGAGGGTCACCTGCAGGGGGACATCGTGCTCGAGGCCGTCGCCGACGCCGTCCGCGAGGGCACGCGGTTGATCGACGTTCCCGCCCGCTACGGCGGAGACGAGCTTGCCGTGATCCTGGTCGAGACCGACCGGGAGGGCGCGCTGATCGTCGGTGAGCGGCTCGCCGACAGCATGCGGGGCCTGCGGGTGCCCTTGAGCGAGGGTGGGACGATGGGGGTCACGATCAGCCTGGGCGTCGCGACGATCCCGGACTCCGCCGACAGCCTCAATTCGCTGGTCGACGCGGCCGATCGGGCGTTGCTGCGGGCCAAGAGGGCGGGCAAGAACCAGATTCGCGCCGCGGCGGCTACGCGGCCGGGTGACCAGGTGGATGAGGGAGCGCCGCCGCCCGGCAGGCGGCGGTTCGTGCCTGAACGCCGCGCGCACGGCAAACGGCCGTAAATTGGTCGCTCGAGTGCAGGGTCCAGGCGGGGATCCAGCTATCACATATGGCCTGCAGCGCCTAAGCTTTGACCCCTCGAGGCGGTCAGACCGCGCATCATGGGAATACTCGACGACGCGATTCGCGAACACCTCGATCTGAAGCGCAAGCACGGCGCCCACGACGCCGACCTGCGGGAGATCGAGGACGAGGCGTTCGGATCCTCCGATCGCCCTGATGCCTTTGCCGCAAACGAGCTCTTCAACGAGGTCTCCTCGCCCGCCGAGGGACAGCCCGCGGCGCCCGAAGCTCCGCAGAGCGAACCCGCGGGCATGAGCGAGATCGAGGTGCCCGGTGATCTCAGTGACTTGGAGTCGCCGGGCGGTCTGAGCGAGCCGGGGCTCGGCGAGCCCGATGTGGGCGGGGAGGAGCCGACCCGGCTGGTCGAGCCCGAGGCGCTCCGCCCATCCGAGCCGACCTTCGAGGAGCCGCCGTCCGAGCCACTCAGCCCGCCCGAGGACGTGCCCCAGATCCCGGGGCAGACCGAGTTGCCCGGCCAGGACGAGATCCCGGGCCAGGAGAGCTTCGAAGACCCGCTCGAGGGTTATCGGCGCTCCACCGAGTCCGAACCCGAGTCCGAACCCGAGTCCGAGTTCGAACCCAAGTCCGAGTTCGAGGCCGAGCCCGAGTTCGAGGCCCCTGCGGAGCCGGAGACCTCCGAGCCCGAGGCTGCGCCGGAGCTCTCACCGCCCTCGGAGTCCCTGGAGGAGCTGATCGCCGAGGAGGAGCCGTTCCCGGAGGACGCAGGCGCGGAGCCGGCGGCCGGCCCGTCGGAGCTCCCGTATGACCCGGAGGCGCCTCCGCCGCCCGCCGCCGAGCAGGCCGCGCCCGAGGTCGAGGCCGCGCAGGAGCCCGAGCCCACCCCGCCACCGGAGCCGGAGAGCTCGGTCCCCGAGCCCCCTCCGCCGCCGCCCCCGTCCGCCCCGGGTACGGAGCCTCCGGGCAGGGCGCGTGGCCGGGTCGATGTCCCGACGCAGGAACACCCGCCGCCGGGGCAGACGGGTGGCCTTCCCCCCCTGCCGCCGGACGAGCCGCTCGACGAGCCGCCGTCCGCGGAGGAGACGCTGCCCGAGGCGGAGCCGTCCGCGGAGGAGCCGCCGGCCGATTCAGGCGGTCCCGCGCTCTACGACTTCGAGACCGACGAGGACCCGCTCGCCTCAACCCCTGCTCCGGCCGACGACGACGACGACTTCGAGGCCCTGGGGCCCGCCGAGGAGGAAGCGCCCTACCTCGAAGAGGAGGAGCCGTACACGGAGGAGCCGGTCTCCGGCTCCGAGCTTGCCCCCGAGGAGCCGGGCACGGAGGTTCGCCCGGCGCTCGAGGACGACGAGGTCTATGAGGGCGGCGACCTCGATCCGGAGGAGTCCTACGAGGAGGAAGAGGGCGAGGACGACCTCTGGTTCGAGAAGGGCCCTCCGAAGGACTTCGACTTCGAGTGAGTTAATCGGGTCGCGCTAATCGCGCGCCCTCACACATACCCGCGGGTACGGCTCGCCTCGACCACTCTCTCGATTCCCACCAGGTACGCCGCCTCGCGCAGCGAGATGCGCTCCTCCTTGGAGCGGGCCGAGACGTCGCGGTAGGCGTGTCGCATGATGCCGCCGAGCTTGTCGTTGACCTCGCGCTCGGACCAGCGGAAGTGCTGGAGGTTCTGCACCCACTCGAAGTAGGAGCAGACGACGCCGCCGGCGTTGGCCATCACGTCTGGGATCACGTGGACGCCGTTGTCGTGCAGGATCTGATCGGCCGCCGGGGTGGTCGGGCTGTTCGCGCCCTCGATGATCATCTTGGTCTTGATCCGGTCGGCGTTGCTCTCGTGGATCATCCCGCCGAGCGCCGCGGGGATGAGCACGTCGCACTCGATGGCGAGGAGGTCGTCGGGGCTGATCACCTCGACGCCGGGGAACTCGGTGAGCTTGCCGCCGTCGCGGATGTGGGCGGCCAGGTCGTCGGCGTCGATCCCGTCCTCGCTGTGGATGGCTCCGGTCGCGTCGGAGGTGCCGATCATCTTCGCGCCGAGCTGCTGGAGGATTCGCGCCGCCCAGGAGCCGACGTTGCCGTAGCCCTGGACGACGAAGGTGCTGTCGGCCGGGGTCAGGCCGATCTGGGGAGCGGCCTCGCGGAACATGTAGACGCAGCCGCGGCCGGTGGCTTGCTCGCGGCCATAGGAGCCCTCGAGCGCGATCGGCTTGCCGGTGCAGATCGCGGGGGTGTGGCCGTGGAGCTTCCCGTACTCGTCCATCATCCAGGCCATCACCTGGGCGTTCGTGCCCACGTCCGGGGCGGGAATGTCGCGGGTCGGGCCGAGGACCTTCTGGATCTTGTCCATGAATGAGCGGGTGATCGCCTGCAGCTCGGAGCGATCGACACTGTCGTCGGGGACGTTGACCCCACCCTTTGCGCCGCCGAAGGGGATGTTGGCCACGGCGGTCTTCCAGGTCATCAGGGAGGCGAGGGCGCGGACCTCGTCGATGTCGACCTCCGGGTGGTATCTGATGCCGCCCTTGTACGGGCCGCGCGCGCCGTTGTGCTGGATCCGGTAGCCGGAGAAGGTGTGAACCTTGCCATCCGAAAGCCTGACCGGGATCTGGACCGTGACCTCGCGGTAGGGCGTCCAGAAGACGGTGCGGATGTCATCGGGGATCTCGAGCCGCTCGACCGCACGGTCGAAGTAGAAGCGGACGATGTCGAGGTTGGAGACCTCGGCGCGCTGGGCCAGCTTCGCCTCGCCGGCGGCCGCCTTGCGCTCCTTGTGCTCGTCAACGGCGGTCGGGGACTTGTCCGTCTTCTCCCGGTGGCCGCCCGTCTGCGGATCTTTGGCCTTGGTTGCCATCACTCAAGAGGCGTTCGCCAGTGGGGCCAGTCTCTCACAGCGGCATTCACGGGGGTGCGCATACCCGCCCTACAATCGTTCTCCCACGGGGCCATAGCTCAGTTGGGAGAGCGCTTCGCTTGCACCGAAGAGGTCGCCGGTTCGAATCCGGCTGGCTCCATCATTGGTTGCCTTACAGCCGGGTCGAGGTAATCGTGGACGTACCTGATGCCGATGCGCTGGCAATTCAAGGGTTCCGTCAAGCGAAGGTGAAAGCTGGATCGTCCGGACCCCAGCTCAGCCGCCGGCACGTAGTAGCAACGGTCAGTGTTCTTGTCGTACACAGCGATCCAATCGATGGTTTTCGCCGTGTAGTACTTCGTTCGCTTAACCTTGCCGTTGGTAAGTGAATGGGAACGCGTTCGAACGGTCACGAACTTCCCATTCGATTCCGTGTACTTGACCTGAACTCGTTCGAGCTTGTCGCCGCGGCACAGGATCAGGTCGGAGTCGTTGTCCTCGCCGAACGGGATCGCGACGCGGTAGCCCCGCTCAATCAGGTCTGCGGCGACCTTGGGCTCCGCCAGATCTCCCTTGGTCTTCAGTGACGCCATCGCTAGGTCCAGCAGGGACCTTGCGGGAGGGGATGCGACGCGTGTGCGTCAAATGTCGCGGAAGCGTGCCGAGAACTAGCGAGTGGGCCCTGCCTGAGGGCCCGTCGCAGGCGGGCCGGTCCCCCCGCCCTCAGAGGTGTCCTCGATCACCTTGCGCTCGATCTTCTCCAGCTCGACATCGAGCTCGCGATCGGCCAGCATGCCCCGCAGGGCGCCCGTGATCGTCCGGGCCCACATTCGCCGAGCCACCGCGACCTCTGTGTGCCCCCCCGCGTCATGCTCGTATTCGGTCCACTCGACGCAGACGTGCCGCTCCCCGGCCGGCGCGTCGTCGGGCAGAGGAGCACCGTCGCCGTAGAGCATGATCCGGGCGGACCAGCCCTCGGGACACAGCTCCTGCATCCGGTCGCGGGCCCGCCACTCGCGCACCATCATCTGGTCCCGTCGCCGCTTGTACCTGGACAGCAGCAGGACCGTGGCGGTCAGCAGCGCGCAGGCGAGCAGAGTGGCTACCACGATCTCGATTGACACTCCGAGGCTCCCACCCTTCTGCTGCGGTGTGTTCTGCAGAGCCAGGATGTGAAGCGCTTCGTTCATCGCCCCAGATTCATATACCCCGGATCGCTTTTCGCAAAGGCGGTTGCACGGCGATCAGTAGAACGCGCAGGTGCTCACCAGGACCAGCAGCAGCGAGACCGGGCACCCGACCACGCTGATCAGAGCCGGGATCCACCGCCGCAGGATCAGGGCCCCGATTCCCGCCGTCATGCCGGCGATCGCCGCGACCGCGGTCGCCGCATCGATCGGATCCGTCCAGTGCGGCGGCCCCCCGGTCCCACTGCAGCCGGGCTGCGCAAGCACGAAGACGAGCGCCAGCACGCAGGTGATCGCGGTCAGCCCCAGCGCCGCGTTGGCCAGCCAGCGCGCCAGCTCCTCCATCCGGGACCGCTTTACCTGGCCGGCCCTCCCGATGTGGATCGCCAGCTTGCCCAGACGCAGCACGCGGTCACGCACGTCATCGACCTGACTCCGCTCGGCCCAGCCCTCCGAGCGCCCGATCAGCGTCCCCGCCGCGGCAGCGACGAGCAGTCCGACGGGCAGCAGGAGCAGCGGCGCGGCCGCTGGATCCACGGCGTTGCCATCGGTGGTTACGAGCGTGACGACCACCCCGATCCCGGCCCAGACTCCGATCACCCCGAGGTTGTTGAAGATCCGCAGCCATTCCGTGCGCGGATTCATCCGCATGCTCCACGCGGTCGCCACCGCAATGACGGCGAGGATCGCGAACGCGTAGAGCCACGCCCGCGAGTCGTACTCGCGCTGCAGTGGCTCGGCCGCCCTCTCCTGGGCCACGCCCTCGCTGAGCTGGGCGTTGAAGCAACTCGCCTGGTTCGGCTGGCAGTCGCGGGACGGGAAGTCCGGCAGGCGGGACTCGGTGTGGGCGAGGTCGGCGGTGGCGACGACCAGGATGAACGCGCAGACCGCCACACACGCCAAAATCGGACGGCTCGGCAGCTGCACCCGCATCGCGCCTATCCGTCCGGTGGCTGCTTGGACTTCGGTGGGCTCGGCGCCGGAGCCACCACCCCCTCCTCCTCGAATCCGGCGCGCAGCAGGGCCGGGACCTGCGTGATCGGGTTCGGCGAGTGGATCAGGACCACGCCCAGCTGGCGCCTGCCGACGCGCGCGGTGGTCACGTAACAGCTCCCCGCGTGATCGGTGAACCCCGTCTTCAGCCCGGTGACCTGCGCCTGCGGCAGCCCGGCGAGCCCGTGCTGGAGGAAGTAGTGGTTGTTGTAGAGGTAGAGGTGCTTCCCCTTGATCGGGAAGGACGGCTTCGCCGAACGGGTCTGGGCGATCTGGGCGATGCGCGAATTGGCCAGATCCGCGCGGGCGAGCTCCGCCAGGTCATCCGGGCAGGAGTAGTTGTTGCGGTCGCGGAGCCCGTTCGGCGTGGAGTAGTGGGTGCAGTCCAGCCCCATCGACTTCGCCCGCGCGTTCATCTCCTTGACGAACCGCGTCACGGACCCGCCGTCGTGCTCCGCGAGGGCGACGGCCGCATCGTTCGCGGAGATCATGATCAGCGCCTGCAGGAGCGGCTCGAGCGGCACCTTCCTGCCGCGCGGAAGCTCCCCCGTGGCCGACCCCGGCGTCTGCGAGGCCTTCCGGCTGACCAGCACGCGCTCGCCGGGCCGGTTCGTGTTCGCCACGATCAGCGCGGTCATCATCTTGGTCAGGCTCGCGATCGGGTGCTCGAGCCGCGGGTTCCTCTGCCACAGTACGGCACCCGACTTCACGTCGAAGAGGATCCCCGCGGCCGGCGGGTGCTTGAACCGGTAGTGGATGGGCCGCGGGCCGGTCACGGGCAGCAGGGCGAAGCGGGAGATCGCGATGGTCCGATGGATGTCGGAGACGTCGGGCGCGGTCACCGCGGGCGTCGTGGTCGCCCGACCCCGAGCGCCGTCCACGCCCGGTCCCGGATCCGCCAGCGTGCTCGTGCCGGCCTTGGGCCTCGAGCTCCCCTCTCCGGCCCGCTCCGGCCAGATCGCAACGGCCACCACGGCGGTCGCGCCGATGAGGAGCAGCACCCCGGCGATGGCCGCGATCCGCCTAGTCATCGGGCGGGTTCCGGAGGGCGCCGATCAGTCCGGCGGCGATCATCCCGATGATCCCCAGCGAGACGGCGTAGAGCGCGATCGCGCCGATGTCGCCGTAGGTCCGCAGCCGCAGCCCGGTGTCGACGATCACGTACAGCGTCACCGCGGCGAAGAACCCGCAGAAGACCAGGCCGAGCAGGAGCAGGGCGTTCCGAAGGTCGGGGTCCAATTGGGCTCAGAAGGTGGGTAAGCGTGGTTCGGGCCTGCGTCTTCGCATCATGGAGAGCATCACCCACGCCACGGCCAGGCCGAAGACGAACCCGCCCACATGAGCGAAGTAGGCGACCCCCTGGTCGCCACCCGAGCCGACTGCGACCTGTCCGAGGGCTGGGACGAACTGAAGGATGAACCAGAGAGCGAGCAGGATCAACGCCGGGATCTCCACCAGGGTGACGAAGAAGATGATGAAGATCAGGGTCAGCACTCTCGCGCGCGGATAGAAGAGCGCGTACGCCCCGAGCACCCCCGCGATCGCCCCGCTGGCGCCGATCGTCGGAGCCGTGGACGAGGGATCGATCAACGACTGCGTGTACACCGCGATCAGCCCGGCCAGCACGTAGAAGAGCAGGAACCCGGCCCGTCCCATCCGGTCCTCGACGTTGTTCCCGAAGACCCAGAGGAAGAGCATGTTGCCGATGATGTGCAGCCATCCGCCGTGCATGAACATCGACGTGAAGAGCGTCTCCCACCACGGCTTCTGGTCGATCTGGAACGGGCCCAGGTCGGCGCCCGGGTTGCTCCGGCTGCGGGCCACCGCCTCGTCGTAGTCCTTCGTGCCCGGGCAGACGACGCCGGCCTCGAACTGGCCCGGCGCGAACTCGCTGACCGCGCCGATGTCGCACTTGCCGGTGTTCGTGTGGGTGATCCGATACGGGATGGCCCCGTACTCGAGCGAGCTCTGGTCGATGTGCCCGAACCCGGCCTCGCTCAGCCGCTGGTTCTCGGGGAAGTTGAGCTGCCAGATGAACACCGCGACGCAGGCGACGATCAGGCCGACCGTCACGACCGGGAACCGCGAGGTCGGGTTGTTGTCCTTCAGCGGCAGCACCGGGGCGGCCGAAGACTAGGCCACGCTGCTTGAGGGACAATGCAGGTATGCGCACCGCGGATCCCTGGCGCGACACCGACGTCATCGACGAGCGCGCCCCGCGCTTCAACCAGGCAGTGGTCGGCACGGTCGCCCTGCTGGGCGCGATCTTCGGTTGGCCGCTTGCCTGGGCGATCATGGGGACCCAGCTCCTGATGGGACTCACGCTGGGACGCCGCTGGTGCCTCACCTGCGTTGCCTACTTCATCCTCCTCCAGCCCCGGTTCGGCGAAGGGCAGCTCGAGGACTCTCGTCCGCCCCGGCTCGCGAACAAGATGGGCGCCGTCTTCCTCGGCGGGGCCGCTCTTGCCTGGTGGCTGGGAGCCCCGGTCCTCGGAACCGTCCTGGGCGCGCTGGTGGCCGCTCTCGCGCTGCTGGCCGCCACCACCGGCTTCTGCACCGGATGCGAGATCTACCGGCTGTCGGCCCGGATCCGGGGCATCTCGCCGCGGCACCACAGCCAGATAGATCCGGCCGATCTGGACGGGGCGGGCGGCGGTCTGGCCTACGTCGAGTTCACGCATCCGCTCTGCTCGGAGTGCCATGACTGGGAGCGCCGGCTCGCTGCCGAGCCGGAGCCGCTTCTGCGGCTCGATGTGAGCGAGCGCCCCGAGCTGGCACGCAAGTACGGGGTCGCCGTGGTACCGACCGTTCTCAAGGTGGCGGCGGACGGCGCGGTGCTCGACCGGCTAGCCCCGTAGCCGGGGCGGCGGGATCTCGTCCCTGACCGCGGGCAGCTTCGCCGACTTCGGCGGTGCCAGCGTCACCCGGCCCGACGCCTTCGCCGGCACCGCGCCGCCGCCGCTCACCCAGCGCACGGCGAGCGGCTTGTTCTGCATCAGGAGGGTCCAGGTGGGGACGTCCAGGTTCCCCGTCTGCGAGAGCCCGTGGTCGCGCTGGAACGCGTAGACGGCCAGCTGGGTCGAAGTCTGGAAGTAGCCGCTGACCGACACGCTGTAACCGCCTCCCGCGAGCAGCTGCTGGGCCCAGGCCACGAAGTCGCCCTTCGACCCGAGGTGCAGGAACGGGAAGCTCGGATACGGGCCTGTCGACGCGGGCGAGACCGGCTGGCCGACCGCCTTCCACTGGCGCTTTCCAGCCTCCTGCCAGTCCCACCAGCTCACGCCGTCGAACCCGTGCGACATGGCCAGCGCCCGGAACCTCTTGATCTGCCCGGCCTTCGGGCGGCTGTAGACCTGACCGAGCGGGTCGATCTGGCGCCCATAGATCCGGTTCCACACCCAGGTGTGGATATAGCCGGTGTCGACCGTCGTCCCGATGTCCTTCCAGTAGAGCTGCGGGACGTTGTACTGGGCGCCCCCCGGCCCCAGGAACACCGAGTAGGGCAGCGCCGGGTGGTAGTCGACGTAGGGGAAGCTGGCGAGGCCGAGCGGGTAGTCCGGACCCACCTTCGACCGCAGGCTCGACATGAAGTACGACGCCTGCGGGTACTTGCCCTCGTACTGGCCCTCGACGTCCAGGACCAGGCAGTCGGCTCCGTTCGCCACGGCGGCGGCACCGACGTTCGCCTCCTTGCCGGGCTTGTCCCCGTAGATGAACTGCCAGGCGCACACGTCGAGGCCCCGCGCGTGCAGCCCGTTCACCACCCCCGGCGAGAACTGGCTCCAGTAGTGGGTCCCGTCGCCCGACTTGATCAGGACCGTGTCGATGTCGTGCGCATGCGCCTTCTTGGCGATCTGCCCGAGCTTGCCGTGAGAAGAGCGGCTCAGGTACCAGATCCACATCCCGTTCCCCGAGAGCGGGCTCCCCTTCGCGCTGGTGCCGCTCGTCTGCGACGAGGCGCCGCCGGCGAGCGGGCCGGCCGCGAGAGCGACCAGGGCGGCGCCGGCGATCAGCGCAAGAGTTCGTGTGCGTAGGCGGGCACGCATGAATTCGAGGCTACGGACCCCGAAACACGCGACCGCAAGGAAAGCTGCGTCCGGGTGCTTGTTAAGCCGTGGCCGTGGCGGGCAGCTGCTCGTCCGCGTGGTACGAGGAGCGGACCAGCGGGCCCGAGGCGACCGATTCGAAGCCCAGCTCGTACGCCGCCTTCTCCAGCGCCGCGAACTCGTCCGGATGCCAGTAGCGGTCGACCGGCAGGTGCCTCTCGGTGGGTCGCAGGTACTGCCCGACGGTCAGCACCTGCACGCCGTGGTCGCGGAGGATCGAGAAGGTCTCGACCATCTCGTCGAATTCCTCGCCAAGGCCGACCATCAGGCCGGACTTGGTCACCACCTCACCGCCGCCCATCTCCTTCGCCATCCGCAGGACGCGGGCGGAGCGCAGGAAGTCGGAGCCGCGACGGGCCATCGGATAGAGCCGCGGGACGGTCTCGACGTTGTGGTTGAAGACATCGGGACGCTCGGCGATCACCTTGGCCAGCGGCATCTCCTGGCCGCGGAAGTCGGGTGTCAGCACCTCGACCCTGCACCCGGGAGCCATCCGCCTGATCGAGCGGATCACGCCGACGAAGGCTCCGGCCCCGTAGTCGGGCAGATCGTCGCGATCGACCGAGGTGATCACGGCGTGGCGGAGACCCATCCGCTTCACCTGGTTGGCCACGCGCAAAGGCTCGAGCGGGTCGTTCCAGGTCGGCTTGCCCGTCTGCACGTTGCAGAAACCGCAGCGGCGGGTGCAGACGTCGCCGAGGATCATGAAGGTGGCCGTGCCGCGCTCCCAGCACTCCCCCACGTTCGGGCAGTTGGCCTCCTCGCAGACCGTGTGGAGGTTGTCCCTCTCGATCGACTTCTTCAGCCGGCGATAGGTCGGGCCGCCCGGCGCGGGCACCTTGAGCCACGGCGGCTTGCGCGAGCGGAACGGGACCTTGCCCTCGTCGTTCGCCACGCCTCCGCCGGGGTTGGCCCGGGAGCGGGTCACGTGGATGCGGTCGGCGGTGGATTCAGCCATCGGACCTACCGTACCGGGGCCGGGTCGCCGAGCAACTCGGCCAGCGCCTCCGGGGTCGCCTCAACCGGCTCGCGCTCGTAGATCTCGCCGAACCGGCTCGCGATCGTGTCCATGTAGCCGTCCATCTCGACCTCGTCTCCGAGCTCCCTGCAGAGGGAGGTCATCCGCACCCCCTCGATCCCGCAGGGGACCACCCACTCGAAGGGCTGCAGGTCGTTGTTGCCGTTGACCGCGAACCCGTGGGTGGTCACGCCGCGGCTGACGTGCACCCCGATCGATCCGATCTTGCGGCCCTTGGGTGGGCCGCCGCCCACCCAGACGCCGGTCAGGCCCTCGATCACCTCGGCGTCCACGCCGTAGACGGCGAGCGAGGAGATCATCAGCTCCTCCAGGCGGCGCACGTACTCGTGGACGTCGTCCCCGTACGGCTTCAGCGAGACGATCGGATAGCCGACCAGCTGCCCCGGCCCGTGGTAGGTCACGGCTCCTCCCCGATCGGTCTCGCAGACCTCGATTCCCTGCATCCGGTACCAGTCCTCGCCCATCGCGAGCTCGCCGGGCTGGGTGCGGCGGCCCTTCGTGTAGACCGGGTTGTGCTCGAGGAGGAGAAGGACGTCTGGCACCTCGTCCGCCTGGCGGGCAGCCTCGATGCGCTTCTGCAGCCGCCCGGCCTCCTCATAGGGGAGGAGGCCGCAGCGCACGATCAGCACCTCGTCCACAGGCGAATTGTCACACGCGTCAGGCACCGGCCGCGGGCGCTCCCTCCTGGCCGGGCGGCCAGAACGGCCACTCCTCGAAATGCGAGCAGAGGCCGGAGTCCTCCAGCCGCACGACCCAGAGGTCCAGGTACTCCTTCTGCTGGCGGTGGAGTCGCCCGTCGGCGTCCGTCGCCCTCTTGTAGTCGACGGTGACCCGCGCGACTCCGGTGTCACCCTCGACCGCGAGGACCTCACTGGTCATCGTGAACGCCTCGTCCGGTCCGATCCGCTCCTCCTCCCACATCTCCGCGATCGCGTCGAGGCCGCGGTGCGGCTCCTCATAGGGCGCCGTGGAGTAGCTGGCGTCCTTGGTGAACAGCTCCGCCAGGACGTCGGTTCCCGGCGTCCGCCAGGCGCGCTCGTAGGCTGCGATCCACTCGGCGAGCTGGGCACGGTCCACGAGCGGCGACGCCGGCCTAGAGCGCGAGGCCCAGAGGCGATTCGAGCAGCTCGCGAACGCGCGCCAGGAACTGCGCGCCGTCGGCGCCGTAGAGGATGCGGTGGTCGCAGGCGAGGGTGACGCCCATCAGCTGGCGGGCGACGATCTCGCCCGAGGCGCTCACCACCGGTTTCGGCTTGAGCTCTCCCACTGCGAGGATGCCGGCCTGCGGCGTGTTGATCACCGCGTGGAAGTTGGAGATCCCGTACATGCCGAGGTTGGAGACCGTGAACGTCCCGCCGGAGAGCTCGGGCGGCGTGATCGCGCCATCCCTCACGCGGGCCGCGAGCGCCCGCGTCTCTGAGGAGATCTGCCGCAGGCCCTTGAGATCGGCGTCGAAGACCGTCGGCACGACCAGGGCATCCTGGGCCGCGACCGCCACCCCCACGTTGATCCGGGAGTAGAGCTCGATCTTCCCGTCCCGGTAGGCACCGTTGGCACGGGGGAACTCGCGCAGGCCCAGCGCACAGGCCTTGACGACCATGTCGTTGAAGGTGGGCACCGGCTCGCCCTCCTTGGCCTGCGCCTTGAGCGCCGCCCGCCCCTCGACGGCGGCGGTCATGTCGATCTCGGCCTGCAGGTAGAAGTGCGGCGCGGTCGCCTTGGACTCGGCCATCCGCCGCGCGACCGTCTGCTGCAGCTTGGTGAGCTCGACGACCTGCACCTGTCCCTTGGCCGTCTCAGGCTTCTCGGCGACCCCCGGAGTTGGCCCGGCCGGAGCGGCGACGGGAGCCGGCGCCGCCGGCGCGGCGGGAGCGGCGCCGCCGGAGGCGACTGCCCGCTCGACGTCGGCCTTGACGATTCGCCCACCGGGACCAGACCCGGATAGCCCATGCAGGTCGACCCCCCGGTCGCGCGCAATGCGCTTGGCGATGGGAGAAGCCTTGACGCGCCCGTCGCCGCCCCCGCCAACCGCGGCTGGGGAAGGAGGTGCGACCGTCGGCGCCGCGGGACGCGGCTCCGGGGCCGGGGCTTCTGCAGCTGCAGGCGGCGCCTTGGGTGCGCCGCCATTGCCCGTGACCACCTCCGAAGCTTCCCCCACCCGCGCGATGGGGTCGCCGACCGGCAGCGTGTCCCCCTCCTGCGCCAGGATCTCGGTCAGGGTCCCGCCTGAGTCGGACTCGTAGACCATGTTGGCCTTGTCGGTCTCGATCTCGACGAGCTCCTCGCCGACCTCCACCGAGTCGCCGACCCCCTTGAGCCACCGCAGCACCGTCCCCTCCTCCATGGAGTCGGACAGCCGCGGCATGACGATGTCGACGGCCATCAGAGGCTCCCCTCCAGCGTCTGAAGGGCCGCGCTGACGATGTGCTCGACGTGCGGGATCGCCGCCTGCTCCATCCGCTTCGAGTAGGGCATCGGGACGTCCGCACCCGTGACTCGCTCGATCGGCGCGTCGAGATGGTCGAAGGCCTGCCCCTGGATCAGGGCCGCGAGATTGGCGCCGACCCCGCCGTGGGGCCAGCCCTCCTCGACGATCACCACCCGGTTCGTCTTGCGGACCGACTCGAGGATCGTGTCGAGGTCGAGGGGACGCAGCGTGCGGGGATCGATCACCTCGGCCTCGACGCCATGGTCCTCGGAGAGGGCCTTGGCGGCCTGCTGGGCCACCTCGACCATCCGCAGGATGGCGACGATGGTCACGTCCGAGCCTTCGCGCCGGGTCGCAGCCTCGCCGAAGTTGAGGACGCCGTCGCCGTTCTCGGGAACCTCGCCGCGAAGGCCGTAGAGCGACTCGTGCTCGATGAAGATCACCGGGTTGTCGTCGCGGATCGCCGCCTTGAGCAAGCCCTTGCCGTCGGCCGGGGTCGAGGGGCAGGCGACGAGCAGTCCCGGGATCTGCAGGAACATCGCCTCGAAGCTGTGTGAGTGGGTCGGCCCGAGCTGATGACCGCCGCCACCCGGCATCCGGATGACCAGCGGCACCCGGACCTGGCCGCCGAACATGTAGGGGATCGCTGCGGCGTGGTTCACGATCTGGTCCATCGCCAGCAGCGCGAAGTTGACGGTCATGATCTCGACGACCGGCCGTAGGCCTCCCATCCCCGCGCCGACGCCCATGCCGACGATGGAGTTCTCGGAGATCGGGGTGTCGCGGACCCGCTTCTCGCCGAACTCGTCGAGCAGGCCCTCGGTGACCTTGAAGGATCCCTGGAACACCGCGACGTCCTCGCCCATCACGAAGACGCTCTCGTCGCGACGCATCTCCTCGGCCATCGCGTCGCGCAGGGCCTCGCGCATCCGCATCACGGCCATCAGTGCACGTCCTCCGGCCGCGTGTCCGGTTGGACGCCCTCGGCCTCGAGCAGCTCCTCGTCCTCGGCGTATTCCGCGCCGCGCTCGGCGAGCTTCCGGGCGCGCTCGGTCGCGGTACGCTCCTCCTCCGCCGCGTGCGAGTCGGGCGAGCGCTCGTCCACCCCGTACCAGCCGGGAACCTGGTCGCCGAGGACGTAGAGGTGGTCGTAGAGCGAGTCCAACGACGGCTCCGGCGAATTGTCGGCGAACTCGACGGCGTCGGTCACGATCCGGTCGGCCTCCTCTCGGATCTCGTCGACCTCAGCCGCGGAGAGCATCTTCTCCTTGACCAATCGCTTGGCGAAGCTCTCGATCGGGTCCTTCCGCTGCCACTCCTCGACCTCCTCCTTCTCTCGATAGACCTCGGGGTCGGCGGCGGAATGGCCGCGGAAGCGGTAGGTGAACGCCTCGACCAGAGTCGGCTTGCGGTCCTCGCGAGCTATGCGGATGTGCTCGGCCACCGTCTCGCGGACCGCCATCACGTCCATGCCGTCGACGCGGACACCCGGGACGCCCATGCCCTCGGCCTTGTGGGAGAGGTCGGTGACCGCGGAGTGCCGCTCGATCGAGGTGCCCATCCCGTAGAGGTTGTTCTCCACGAGGAAGACCACGGGCAGGCTCCAGAGCGCTGCCAGGTTCATCGTCTCGCCGAAGTTGCCCGTGTTGGAGGCTCCGTCGCCGAACATGCAGACCGTGACCTCGTCCGTGCCCTTGTAGTCGGACGCCAGCCCCAGGCCGGCCGCCAGCGGCAGGTTGCCGCCGACGATCCCGTAGCCGCCCATGAAGCGGTGCTCGAGATCGAAGATGTGCATGGAGCCGCCGCGGCCTCCCGAGGTCCCGTCGACTCGGCCGAACAGCTCCGCCATCACCCGCTTCGGATCCGTGCCGCGGGCGATCGCGTGGCCGTGGGTCCGGTAGGTCCCGATCAGGTAGTCGTCCGGCCGCATCACGGAGGTGGTGCCGACGATCGTCGCCTCCTCGCCGATCGCCAGGTGGAGGAAGCCACCTGCCTTGGCTCGCTGGTACTGGCGTCCCGCCTCCTCCTCGAAGCGCCGGATCAGGGCCATCTGGCTGAGCAGCTCGCGGCAGGTGGCCTCGTCGGGAAGCTTCGGCTTCGCCGCGGCCCTGCCCTTGCCATCCGTCGAGCCGCGTGCTCGTCTCGCCTTGGTCTTGCTCTCTGCCACTGAGCTCAGCCTACTCCTGGGGCGTTTCGACCTGAGGTGTGTCGACCATCCCGGCGACTGGAGTCTCCCCGTCCAAGAACGTGGGAGGAGATCGTGATCAGCATCCGTTGTCCCGTGCTCGCCGCCGCCTGTCTGCTTGCCGCCACTGCGGCCCCGAGGGGTAGTAGAGCGCGCCGGCAGGCGCCGCCGTAACGGCCGTGTGGCTCTTGTCGACGTTGGTCAGCAAGGTCAAGCTGCGCAAGCGGCTGGGCTGAGCGGCTCTCAACCGGAGGAGGCGGCCTCGACCGCCTCCTCGAGGCGATCGTCGCCCCAGAAGAGCCGGCCTCCCACGGCCACGGTCGGAATCCCCTCCACACCGCGCTCCAGCGCCTCCTCGGTCGCCGCCCGGAGCTTGTCCTTGATCGATTGCGTCTCCATGCCCTTCAGCACGGCGTTGGGATGGAGCTCGCACGCGGCAGCCGCCACCAGAACGTTGTCGACGTCGCTCATGTCGCGGCCGGCCGCGAAGACCTGGCGGAAGCAGGCGAGCGTGAAGGAGACGACGCGGCCCGACTCCTTGGCGTAGATCGCCGCCCGGATCGGATTGAGGCTGTAGTTCTCGACCGGCCAGCCCTCCGGATAGAGGACCTTCGGCAGCCCGCGCTCGTCGGCGCGCCGCTGGATCTCGGCGAAGTCGACGGTGCGGTCCTCCTCGAAGGACCATGGCCGCCGCCCTGTGGATCTGAGGATGTGGCCGAACGAGATCGGCTGCCACTCGGGCTGCTCGAGCCCGGCCTCCGCGAACAGCCCGCTGATCCTCTCCGCCGCCAGGTACGAGTACGGCGAGCTGAAGTCGTAGTAGAAGGTCGCGCGCTCCCTCATGTGTTCTCGGGACTCCTCATCCCGGCGACCATGTAGTAGACGGCGAGCGCGGCGATGATCACCAGGACCGCCTCGGGGCTGATGAACGCCACGACGAGGGCGAGCAGGTAGAACGGGTTGCCGATCTGAAAGGCGAGCGACGTGCGACGAACCTCCTCGTCGGTCAGCTCGACGCCGAGCTTCTCCCGGTGCCGGGTGATGTATTCCCAGAGCACGCCGAAGGCGATTGCCATCAGCACGAAGGAAGCGGCGTACACCGCCGCCGCGACGTGCTCGTCGTCGCCGGACTTGAGGTGCTCCGCCATCAGCGCGGTGGCGAAGGGGATCAGGACCACGGACATCAGCACCAGCAGGTTGAGGTAGAGGACGCCGCGGTTCGCTCTCTTCAGGTGGTCGACCACGCCGTGGTGATTCACCCAGATGATCCCGATCACCCAGAAGCTGACGAAGAACGAGGCGAAGGACGGCCACTCGTCGCCGAGCTTGTGCCAGAGGTCGTTTCCGGTCGGCACGGCGATCTCCAGGACCAGCAGGGTGATCGCGACAGCGAAGACCCCATCGCTGAAGGCCTCCAGTCGGTTCTTGGACATCGATCCCTAGGCGTGTATGGCCCAGCCGTCGACGGCACGAGCGCCGTCGAGGATCGCCTCCGACATCGTCGGATGCGGGTGGATGATGCGCTGCAGCTCCGGATAGCCGCCCTCGAGCGCCATCACGTTGCAGATCTCGCTGATCATGTCGCAGGCGATGTTCCCGACGATGTGGGCGCCCAGGATCTCGCCGTACTCAGGATCGCCGACGATCTTGACCAGCCCGGCGCGGTCGTCGTAGACGACCGAGGCGCCGGCGCCGCCCAGCTTGAACTTGCCGACCTTGATTTGGCGGCCGGTCTCCTTCGCCTGCTCCTCGGTCAGGCCGACGCTCGCCACCTGAGGATGGGTGAAGGTGGCGCCGGGGACCAGGTCGATGTTGACCGGCTCGGTCGGATGGCCCGCCGCGGTCTCGACTGCGACCACGCCCTCCTCCTCGGCCTTGTGGGCCAGGGCCGGGCCGCGAACGAGGTCGCCGATCGCGAAGACGTCGTCGGCCGAGGTCCGCTGGAACTCGTCGACCTCGATCTGGCCGCGATCGTTGGCCTTGACGCCGGCGGCGTCGAGGTTGAGCGGCTCCGTGTCGGGCCGCCGGCCGCCGGCGATGACGAGGTAGTCGGCCTTGATCTCCCCCTCTCCGGCCTTCACCTTGACGCCGGTCTTCTGCTCTTCGACGCCTTCGACCTTGGTGCCGGTGAGCACCTCCATGCCGTCCTTCTTGAACTGGCGCTCGACGACCCGCGCCATGTCCTTGTCCTCGAGGGGAAGGATCTGGTCGAGCATCTCGATCAGCGTCACCTCGACCCCCATGCGGGAGTAAGCGGAGGCGATCTCGGAGCCGGAGGCGCCGGCCCCGGCGATCACGAGGGACTTCGGCATCGAGTCGAGCGAGTACGCGCCCCAGGTGTCGATCACGCGGTCGGAGAAGTCGACTCCCGGAATCGGCATCGCGACCGAGCCGGTGGCGAGCACGATCGCCTTGGCCTGGTGCTCCTCGTCGCCGACCTTCACCACGCCCCCGCCACTGAGTTGTGCCTCGCCGTGCAGGAACTCGGCCTTGTTCTTGTTCCAGAGGAACTGGACGCCGTCCTCGAGCGTCTTCGAGACCTTGGTGCGGCGCTCCTGGAGCGCCTTCCAGTCGATTGACGCGTTGCCGGCCTTGATGCCGAGCTCAGCTCCGTCCTGGCTCACGGTCTGGAAGATCTCGGCGGTGTGGAGGACGGTCTTCGCCGGGATGCAGGCGTAGTTGAGGCAGCGGCCACCGGCCTTGTCACGCTCGACGACGGCCGTCTTCTGGCCGAGCTGCGCGGCCCTGATCGCGGCCACGTAACCTCCGGGCCCGCCTCCGATGACGATCACGTCGTAGTCAGCCATCGATTCGACTCTATAGGAGGCAGTTTTCCGGCTTCCCGATAGTCGGGGTACCGGCTGGCTGCCGCTGTCACATACCGTGGACGACCATGAACATCCTGTTCATCACAAGCTTCGCGGTGATCGCCCCCGACCCGCCGAAGAGCCGCGAGCTCTACGTCGACGCCCTCGGCCTCCCGCTCGCGGCGGGCGGGGACGGGGAGTACTGGCACAGCGAGGAGATCGCAGGCAGCAAGCACTTCGGTGTCTGGCCCCTATCCCAGGCTGCGGAGGCGTGCTTCGGCACACCATCGTGGCCGGCGGAGCGGACCGTTCCGCAGGCGAGCGTCGAGTTCGAGGTTGAGGACGCCGACGCGGTGGCGGCAGCTGGTGAGGAGCTCAGACGCGCGGACTTCGAGCTCCTGCACCCTGCGCGCGAGGAGCCCTGGGGGCAGACCGTGGTTCGGCTTCTGTCGAGCGAGGGCCTGATCGTGGGTGTTTCGTACGCGCCCTCGCTCCACGACTGAGATGCGATCGGGCGCCGGGGTAGCCCCGCCCGGCGTCGACCAGCCCTAGAGCGGCGGCTCCTTCCGCGCGAAGGGAGGCGTCCGATCGGTGGTACTCATTACGCAATGCGACCCCTTCGCTATTCCATCAACGTCACATTGGACGGGTGCTGTGACCATCGTGCAATGCCCACGGACGAAGACTTGCATCGTCACGCGGCCGAGAACCTCGCGCAGGCCGATGCCCTCCTCTTTGGCCGGGTCACCTACGAAATGATGGAGGCAGCGTGGCGGCCGCCGGCGCGGACGGGAGAGAGGCCTGATTGGATGGAACCCTTCGCCCGGACGATCGACGCGGCAAAGAAGTACGTCGTGTCGAGCACCCTGGACCGGGTCGATTGGAACGCGGAGCTCGTGCGCGGGGATCTGGGGGAGGCCGTTCAGCAGCTGAAGCGGGAGTCGGGCAAGGGACTGTTCGTGGGAGGCGTGAAGCTCCCGCTGGCGTTGGCGGAGCTGGGATTGATCGATGAGTACGAGTTCGTGGTGCAGCCCAGGCTGGCGGGCCACGGGCCGACGTTGTTCGCGGGGCTACCGAAGCGTGTCGACTTGAAGCTCGTGAGCCGGCTGGAGTTCGGCTCGGGGGCGGTGGCGATGCGGTATGAGCCCAGAAGGTAGCCATCGGGTTGCGCTTACGCGCGGCCTCACATCTAGATGTCCCCGGGAGGGGACGGCATCTGGATGCGCGCCATCGCGCGGATCATGAAGTAGAAGAGCGTTCCCGAGCCGACGAGCAGCAGCGTGGTCCCGACCGCCTGCAGCAATGAGTTGACGACGACCAGGCCGAACGCGCTGGCGAGCATCACGAGCAGCAGCACCGTCTGGAAGCCGAGGACTGCCCAGTACCGGGCGCGCCACATCCCCACGGTCATCGCCCAGAGGACGATGCCGAAGACGATGATGGGCAGCGGCTTGATGTGACGCCCTCCGGCGTCCACGCCGGCGATCGCGAGGACCGCGGAGACGGTGAAGACGATTGCCAGGGCCGCCGAGGCGATCGCCCCGACGGTGACCGCCGTGGGCCGCTCGCCCTCCTCCAGCGGCTCAAGCTTCGCGCGGGCCTCGTCGTTCCGCTCCTCGTAGCGCCGAGCCATCTTCTCCTGGAAGGTCTCGGCGGGAGGGCCGCCGCCATTCGCGTCAGCGCGAGCTTCCGTCGTCTCGACCGCCCCAGTCACGTTCTCCGTGGAGCGGCGCTTGCGCTTCTGCCGCTCGGCACGCTTTCGGTCCCGCGCTCCCGCCATCAGCCCCGCTCGGCCCTCGCAGCCGGATCAACGCTGCCGAACAGCGCCGCGGCCGCCGCGCGCGGGTCGGCTGCATCCCGGATCGCCCTGACCACGCAGAGCCGTTCGGCGCCCGCCGAGACGACCTCATCCGCGTTCTCGGTGTCGATGCCGCCGATCGCGAACCAGGGCCGCTCGGCGATCCCGGCGGCCTCGCGGATCAGCTCGAGGCCAGTGCCCGGGCGTCCCTCCTTGGTGGGCGTCTCCCAGATCGGGCCGACGCTGATGTAGTCGACCGGCTCCCGCGCCGCGGCCTCGATCTGCTCCCGGCTGTGCGTGGAGAGGCCGATGATCGCGTCGGGGCCCATGATCCGGCGTGCCTCGGCGGGGTCCATGTCGTCCTGGCCGACGTGCACGCCGTCGGCGCGCAGCTCGAGCGCGAGGTGCGGATCGTCGTTGACGATGAAGAGGGCCCCGTAGGTGTTGGCGAGCCGGCGGAACGTGCGGCCCGAGCGCTCGATCGCGCTGCGGGGCAGCTCCCGGTCGCGGAGCTCGACCATCCCCGCGCCGGCCCCCATCACGGCATTCAGGAGGGCCTCGGGGTCTTCGCCGTGCGGACGGCTCTCGCAGACGAAGTAAAGGCGGGCCCAGCGCAGCCGCTGGCGCCGCAGCTCCCCGATCGCCTCGGGGGGGGCCAGATGAGTCGGGCCGGGCGGAGCGTCGGTCACTTCACGAGCAGCGTAGATGACAGGGGTACGATGGATCCGCAACGGGAGCCCCACCCGAGGGCTGAGAGGGCGGCTGAAGCGCCGCCGACCGTCTGAACCTGATCCGGGTAATGCCGGCGCAGGGAGGTTGGAGCGCCTCGACCGCAACAGATGACGGACGAGACGAACAACGGATATGACGCAATCTTCGTCGGAGGCGGCGTGATCGGCCTGGCCTGCGCATGGCGGGCGGCGGAACGCGGCGCGAGCGTCTGCGTGCTCGAGAAGGATCGGCCGGCCGCGGGGGCGAGCGCCGTCGCCGCCGGGATGCTCGCGCCGGTCGGTGAGACGTCCTGGGGTGAGCACGACCTCTTGGCGCTCAACTTCGAGTCGCTTCGGCGCTGGCCCGAGTTCGCGGCCGCGCTTGAGGGGCGGGGCGGCAGCGAGGTCGAGTTCGTCGTGCGAGGGGCCCTGCATGTCGCCCTCGATCACGACGAGGCGGAGGAGCTCCGGCGGCACTACGAGCTGCATCGCGAGCTCGGTCTCGAGTCCGAGTGGCTGTCGGCCAGCGCCTGCCGAAAGCTGGAACCGGGACTCGCCACGACCGTTCGGGGCGGCGCTCATGTTCCGGGCGAGGCGACCGTCGATCCTCGCAAGGTGGGTCGGGCGCTCCTCGGCGCGCTCGACGGCAACGGCGTCGCCGTCGAATCCGGGGCGGAGGTGGTCGGCGCCACCGCCCGAGCCGGCTCATGGCACCTCGACACCAGGGACGGCCGGGGATTCGACGCCGCCAGCGTCGTCGTGACCGCGGGCTGCTGGTCCGGGAATGTCGACTGGCTGCCTCCTGAGGCCCGGCCACCGGTGCGCCCGGTGAAGGGAGAGATCCTCACGCTGCGGGGGCCTGCGAACGAGCCGCCCTGCGAGCGGATCGTCGGCGGGGAACGCACATACCTGGTTCCGCGGGCCGACGGCCGGCTGATCGTCGGGGCGACGGTCGACGAGCTCGGCTTCGACACCACGCTGACGGCGGGCGGTGTTCATGAGCTGCTTCGCGAGGCGTACCGGTTGCTGCCGGAGATCGCCGAACTCGAGTTCGCTGAGGCGACCGTGGGGCTTCGCCCCGGGACCCCGGACAACGCCCCCTTGATCGGTCCCGGCCCGATCGACGGACTGCTGATCGCGACCGGCCACTTCCGAAACGGAATCCTGCAGACGCCGGTGACTGCCGACTCCGTTGCCGCGCTGCTCGCCGGCGAGCCGCCGCCCGTCGACCTCACGGCGTTCGCCCCCGACCGCTTCGCGGGGAGCTCCGCCCGCTCCGCGGTGGAGGTCGCATGAACGTCGAGCTCAACGGCGAGACCGTCGCCCTGCCCGACGGCGCGACCGTCGCGGCCGCGATCGAGGCTTCGGGAGCGCCGACCGAGCGGGGCGTCGCCGTCGCACTCGACGGTGACGTGGTCCCACGCAGCGAATGGGAGACGACCCCATTGAGCGAAGGACAGAGGGTCGAGGTGCTCGCGGCGATCCAGGGCGGCGCCGAGGGCGGCTTCGACCTCGGCGGCCGGACCTGGGGCTCGCGCCTGATCGTCGGCACGGGGGGCTTCCGCTCGCTCGAGCAGATGGAGGAGGCGCTGATCGCCTCCGGCACCGAGATCGTCACCGTCGCACTGCGGCGGGTCGACCCGGATGCGGAGGGATCGGTGCTCGACGTGATCCGCCGGCTCGGCCTGTTCGCGCTTCCGAATACCGCCGGCTGCTACACCGCGCGCGACGCCGTCCGGACGGCGAAGCTGGCCCGCGAGGCGTTCGAGACCGACTGGGTGAAGCTGGAGGTGATCGGCGACGACCGCACCCTGTTCCCGGATTCGGTGGAGCTGCTCGACGCGGCCGAGCAGCTGGTCGACGACGGCTTCACGGTGCTGCCCTACACGAACGACGATCCGATCCTTGCCCGGCGCCTCGAGGAGGCGGGCTGCGCGGCCGTGATGCCGCTGGGGTCCCCGATCGGCTCGGGGATGGGGATTCGGAACCCGTACAACGTGCGCATCATCGCCGAGCGCGCGGGAGTGCCGGTGATCCTCGATGCTGGGATCGGTACCGCCTCGGATGCCGCGCTGGCGATGGAGCTGGGGTGCGACGGCGTGCTGCTGGCGAGCTCCGTCTCGCGCGCGGAGGACCCGGCCGGTATGGCGGCCGCGATGCGCTCGGCAGTCGAGGCGGGCTGGGCCGCCAAGCAGGCGGGCCGCATCCCGCGCCAGCTGCACGCCGAGGCGTCGACCCCGGTCGAGGGAACGCCGGAGCTCGGCTAGCGTCGGCGGAGCCTGCCGGCGAGCTGGTCGACGCCTTCGCCGAACGCGCCGAAGGTCCAGCCGATGCCGTGGGCCGCCTTGTTGAGAACCGTGTCGGCGACCGGCGCCGCGGCGCGGTCGGGGTCATTGCCGAGCTCGACCGCCGCCTCGCGGACGGCGACCACATGCGGCTCGAACCGAATGGCCCAGTCCTCGCAGAACCCGGCCATGTCGCGATCCTCTCGCGCCCGCGCAAGCTCGGCGAGCTGGCGGAGCAGCGTCGTCAGGTGCTCGCCGTCGAGGATCGAGAACCGCGCGACCATGCCGGTGTCGCCGCCGCGGTCCGCGATGCCGGTCCGGAGGTCGGCGAGCGTCGCGCCGAGGTTCTGGGCCATCGGGCGGCCGTACAGGCCGTAGGCCTCGGTTCGGGCCGGCAGCTCCTCGAGCAGGCGCTCCACCTCTGCCGCTCCGCGCTGGAGCCGCTCGCCGATCGGGAGGTCATCGAGGAGCGTCCCTACCCGTGCCCATCGGTGGCTCAAATGGCGCGCCGATACGTAGAGCTCGCGATAGGCGCGGTGCTCCGCGGGATGGAGCTTTGAGTTCTCGTCGGTCATCGGTCAGTTGGCGAGGCGGTCGCGGACCTTCCGCAGATCGCCCACCAGGAGCGCTATGGCGTCGTCCCGGTCTTCCGGGTCGGCCCGAAGGATGGCGGATGGATGAAGAGTCGGCATCGCGGTCCGGCCGAGCTTCGCCTCGAGGAACCGGCCGTGATCCTTCATCACCCGCGCCTTCGAGCCGATTACGGCCCTGACCGCAGTCGCTCCGAGGCAGACCATCACCTCGGGATCCACGACCTGAAGCTCCGCCTCCAGCCAGGGCGCGCAGGCCTTGATCTCCTCGGCCCTCGGCGCCTGGTGGATTCGCCGCTTGCCCTTCGGCGCCCACTTGAAGTGCTTGACGACATTGGTCACATAGGCGTCCCCGCGCTCGATCTCGGCCCGCTCCAGCGCCTCGTCCAGGATTCGCCCGGCCGGTCCGACGAATGGATGGCCCTCGATGTCCTCGCGGTCGCCCGGCTGCTCGCCGATCAGCATCAGCCGCGCCCGCTTGAGCCCCTCGCCGAAGACGGTCTGCGTCCCGGTCTCGTGCAGCGAGCAGGCCGTGCAGCCGGCGGCAGCCTCGCGCAGCGACTTCAGCGTCGGATGCTCGGGGATCAGCGCCTCGGCGCCGCTCGACTCCTCCCCCGTGAGGGGCAACTGGCTCACAGAGTGCGGCTACCCGGCGTTTCAGGTGTTTAGTCGCGGTTGACGCGTATGCGAACATACGTTCGTACCGACGCCCGGATGTTGCAACACTGGAGAGGCGATGCGCTGGGACTCACAGAGGGTGGATAGAGAGAGGGGAAGGAGCCTCCCCGGCCTGGACGTCGAGCGGGTCAGGACCTTCGATGCTCCGGAGGCCCTCGGCATCAACTTTCACGAGGTCCGAGCGAAGTCGGCCCTCAACAAGGTCCCCGGCGACTACCTGCCGTTCAACTGGACGGTCAACGCGTTCAGGGGTTGCACGCATGCGTGCGTCTACTGCTTCGCTCGCAACACTCACACGTATCTCGACATGGATGCGGGCCGCGACTTCGAGCGGGAGATCGTCGTCAAGGTCAACGTGCCCGAGCTGCTGCGCGCCGAGCTCTCGAAGCCGAGCTGGAAGCGGGAGCTGGTCGCCTTCGGGACCAACACCGACCCGTACCAGTGGGCGGAGGGGCGCTACGAGCTGATGCCGCCGATGATCGAGGCGCTTCGGGAGGCCGAGACTCCTACCTCGATCCTGACCAAGTCGCCGCTGGTGACGCGCGACATTGACGCCCTCCTCGAGCTCGCCGAGGTGGCCGAGGTCTCGGTCAACTTCTCCGTGCCCACGCTCGACGAGAAGATCTGGCGGGAGACCGAGCCGCACACCCCCCATCCGCGCAAGCGCCTCGAGGCCGTGGCGGCCTTCAACGAGGCCGGCATTCCCTCCGGCGTCCTGGTCGCCCCGCTGATGCCGGGCATCAACGACTCGCCCGAGCTGGTGGAGGAGATCGTCTCGATCGCCGAGGAGGCCGGCGCCACGTTCGTCAACGGGATCGCGCTGCACCTGCGCCCGGGCGTCAAGGAGGTCTTCATGTCCTGGCTCTCGGCCGCCCGGCCGGATCTCGTCCCCGCCTACGAGGGCCTCTACCAGGAGCGCGCCTACGCCCCGAACGCCGAGCGGAACCGGATCGGCGGGCTGGTCAGGGCGCCGAATCTCTCGCATGACCCGCGCTACAGCCGCCGGGCGCGGCTCGAGGCGCGCCGCCGGAAGCGGGCCGAAGAGGCGGCCCGCCCCGAGCTCGAGCAGACGAGCCTGTTCTAGGCGCGACGGGCTATCCCTCGACGCCGGTGGCGTCGTGGGGTGAGCCCACCGGCTTCGACTGCGAGGAGCCTCGCTGGCGGAGGAAGGCCGTGAAGGCCACGAACGAGCCGACGGCGAGGAACTCCGACTGCCAGTTCTGCAGGGTCGCCTGCCAGAAGTCCGCGGAGCCCACATAGCCGATCCAGGACACCACCTTCTCGTGGTGGTCGACCTGATTCGCGTTGTACTTCGTCCAGCCGGTGACCGACTGGGCGAACCACGAGCCGAAGAAGATGATCGACATCACGATCAGCAGGGAGTTCGAGTAGACGTAGGTCTTGATCCCCTTCGGCTTGGCCCAAGCGGGGGAGTCCTCCTGGGCGTGCTCCCCGACCTTCTGCTCCTTGTCGGTCTCGAGCCCCTCCTTGCCCGGTGGCTTCGACTCCGGTGAGCCCCGCTCTATCAGCCAGATCGTCGCAAGCATGAAGAGCATGAACTGCAGGTACTCCGACTGCCAGTTCTCCATCACCGCGTTGCCGAAGTCCGAGGAGACGATGTACCGCCAGAAGGTCATCGTCGTGCCGTGGTGTGCGATCGCGTCCTCGTTGTGGAGTGTGTGGCCCGCGATGGCCTGACCGACCAAAGCGGCCAGGAAGATCAGGAGGAAGAAGAGGGAGAGGGAGTGTTCGCGGACGAATCCCCAGATGCGCGACATCAATTGTGCGCCAGTCCGATGACGGTGTAGAAGACGAGCCCGGTCGCGATCAGCAGCAGCCAGGTGAAGAACATGACCCGCATGCGAAGGGGTCCTTCCCGCATCCGCGCCCGCTAATCCGCCTCAAATACCCTCTTTCCCATCGGCTTGGAGGGCATTTCCCCCAATCAGGTAGGGAATTAAGTGGTTTTCGATCCACAAAGTCAAGAACTCTGCTACCGTGCCCGCCTTCTTGTCAACGAACTCCATGAAGAAAGGTCTAAAAGCCTCCATGACACAGGCACAGAAGAAGCGCCGCCCAGGGCGCCTCGTCGCCCGCCTTGGGATCGCCGTCGTCGCTCTTGGAGCGGCCGTCGGCGTCGCGGCGTGCGGCTCGAGCGGCAGCTCGCTCAACGTGGTCGCGTACTCGACTCCGCAGCAGGTCTACGAGCAGAGCCTCGAGCCCGGGTTCAAGAGCACCTCTGAGGGCAAGGACGTCGACTTCTCGAACTCGTTCGGGGCGTCGGGCGACCAGAGCCGCGCCGTCGAGTCCGGCCAGCCGGCCGACGTCGTCGAGTTCTCGCTCGAGCCGGACATGACTCGTCTGGTCGACGCGGGCATCGTCTCGGCCGACTGGAACAAGAACCAGTACAAGGGCATCGTCACCAACTCGGTCGTGACGCTGGCCGTCCGGCCGGGCAATCCGAAGCACATCACCAGCTTCGACGACCTCGCCCGGTCCGACGTCGAGGTGATCGACCCGAACCCGGCCACTTCCGGCGGAGCCCGCTGGAACATCATGGCCATCTACGGGTCCCAGATCAACGAGGGCAAGTCGCCGGCCCAGGCGCAGGCCTTCGTGAAGCAGGTGCTCGCGAACACGTCCGTTCAGGACTCGAGCGCTCGTGACTCGCTCAACACGTTCGCCAGCGGCAAGGGCGACGTGCTGGTCGGCTACGAGAACGACGCCATTCAGGGCAAGAAGGACGGCGTCAACCTCGACTACGTCATTCCGGACAGGACGATCCTGATCCAGAATCCGATCGCGGTCACCAAGGACGCTCCGTCCGAGGCCCAGAAGTTCGTGGACTACCTCTACACGGACGCGGCCCAGCAGAAGTTCGCCGACGCCGGCTACCGCCCGGTCGTCAAGTCCGTGGCGGACAAGAACGCCAGCAAGTTCCCGACGCCGTCGGGCCTCTTCACCATCGACCAGTTCGGTGGCTGGAGCAAGGTCTCCGATCCGTTCTTCGGGGACAACGGCTGGGTGACACAGGCCGAGAAGGACCTCGGCAACCCGACCAGCTAGGAGCCGGTTGGCTTCCGCTGACACAGCTGTAGCCAGACCGCCGAGGGCGGGCTTCCGGGCCCCCCTCGGCGGCGCTGCGCTCACGCGCGGCGCGGCGGTGCTGTGGATCAGCCTGATCGTGCTGCTGCCGCTTGCGGCGGTGTTCAGCAGGAGCCTCTCGGACGGGGTTGGTCACTTCTGGGACGCCATCACCGACAAGGAGGCGGTGGCGGCCATCAAGCTGACGCTGATCTCGTCGCTGATCGTGGTCGCCATCAACGCGGTGATGGGGACGCTGATCGCCTGGGTCCTGGTGCGTGACGACTTTCGCGGCAAGCGGCTGGTCAACTCCGTCATCGACCTTCCCTTCGCGCTGCCGACGATCGTGGCGAGCCTGGTTCTGCTCGCCCTCTACGGGCCGAACTCGCCGATCGGCATTCATCTCGCCTACACCAGGACCGCGGTCGTGGCGGCGCTCCTCTTCGTGACGCTGCCGTTCGTCGTCCGCTCGGTGCAGCCGGTGCTGCTGGAGGTCGACAAGGAGATGGAGGAGGCCGCCGCGTCCCTCGGCGCACCGAATCACCGGATCTTTCGAAGCATTCTCCTGCCGAACCTGACCCCCGCGATCATCGCCGGCTGCGGACTGGCGTTCGCCCGTGCGGTCGGCGAGTTCGGCTCGCTGGTGCTGCTCACGGGGAACGTCCCCTTCAAGACCGAGGCGGCGTCCGTCTACATCTACGGGCGGGTTCAGACCAGTGACTATTCCGGAGCCGCGGCTGTCTCGGTCCTGCTGCTCGCCGTGTCCGTGGGACTGCTGTTCGCGCTGAACCTGTTCGCGAGCTGGAGGTCGAGACATGACCGCGCCTAGCCTGCGCGCGCGAATCGGGCTCCGCTCGATCGTCCTGCTCTACCTGGCGGCGCTGATCATCGTGCCCGTCGGGATGATCTTCTACCGGACGTTCGAGCATGGCCTGAGCCAGCCGATCGACGCGGTGACCAGCGCCGACGGCCAGAACGCCTTCTGGCTGACGATCGTCTGCGTCGGGATCGCGGTGCCGCTCAACACGGTGTTCGGGGTGATGACCGCGCTGGTTTTGGTGCGCCAGAGCTTCCGGGGAAAGGCGCTCATCAACGCGCTGATCGACGTTCCCTTCGCGATCTCCCCAGTGGTCATCGGGCTCGCCCTCTTCCTGGTCTATGCGCCGCGCAACAGCTGGTTCGGGGGCTGGCTGATGGACAACGGCGTCCAGGTCATCTTCTCGACGCCGGGGATGGTGCTGGCGACCATCTTCGTCTCGCTCCCGTTCGTGGTGCGCGAGGTGATGCCGGTGCTCCAGGAGATCGGCACCGACCAGGAGCAGGCCGCGGAGACGCTCGGAGCCTCGCCCTGGCAGACGTTCTGGAAGATCACCCTGCCCGCGGTCCGCTGGGGCGTCACCTACGGCGTCGTGCTCGCGACGGCTCGCGCTCTCGGCGAGTTCGGCGCTGTGAGCGTGGTCGCCGGGAGCAATCTGACGATGCCGCTCTTCGTCAGGAAGCAGTTCGAGAGCTTCGATTTGGCCGGCGCGTATGCGGCGGCGCTCGTTCTCGCGCTTCTGGCCATGGCCGTCCTCCTGACCATGAGCTACCTGCAGAAGCGGTCTGCAAAGAGTTTCGATGCCGACGATGAGGACGAGGGTGGCGTCCCCGGTACGGGCGTGTTCGTCCCACAACCTGTGAAGGAGGCCTGAATGGCCATCTCCGTCAAGAACGTGACCAAGCGGTTCGGGGACTTCGTCGCCCTCGACGATGTCTCCATCGACGTGCCCGACGGCGGCCTCACGGCCCTCCTCGGTCCCAGCGGCAGCGGGAAGTCGACGCTGCTGCGGGTGATCGCCGGGCTCGAGCAGCCCGATGAGGGCCAGGTGCTGATCTCCGGTGAGGACAACACCGAGACCCGGGTCCAGGACCGCAACGTCGGCTTCGTCTTCCAGCACTACGCCGCCTTCAAGCACATGACGGTGTTCGACAACATCGCCTTCGGCCTGAAGATCAAGGGCGAGGGGAGCGGGACGATCCGCGAGCGGGTGAAGCAGCTGATCGATCTGGTCCACCTGACCGGGTTCGAGAAGCGGTACCCGAACCAGCTCTCCGGTGGGCAGCGGCAGCGGATGGCGCTCGCCAGGGCGCTGGCGGTCGAGCCGCGCGTGCTCCTGCTGGACGAGCCGTTCGGCGCCCTCGACGCGAAGGTGCGCGAGGAGCTTCGCACCTGGCTGCGCCGCCTCCATGACGACGTGCACGTGACGACGATCTTCGTCACGCACGACCAGGAGGAGGCGATGGACGTTGCCGAGCAGATCATCGTGATGAACCACGGCAAGGTGGAGCAGTCGGGCGGCCCGCGGGACCTCTACGAGGACCCGGCCTCGGAGTTCGTGATGAGTTTCGTCGGGCCCGCCCACCGGCTTGGCGAGGCCTGGGTGCGGCCGCATGACGTGGACATCCGGCACGAGCCGAACGGGCAGACCATCGAGGCGATGGTGGACCGGATCGTCCATCTCGGCTTCGAGGTTCGTGTGGAGCTCACGCTGACGGACGGGGACCAGTTCTCGGTGCAGCTCACCCGCGACGAGGTCGAAGAGCTAGAGCTCAAGGAGGGTCAGATCGTCTTCGTCCGGCCACGGTCGACGCGCGTGTTCGCGCCGGACGGCCGAGGCGCGAAGGTCACCACCCAGCCGGAGGTGGCGTAGCCGGATCCCGCTGAGCTGAACGAGCCGGCGCAGCCGCCACCGGGTCGCGTCGCCGAGGACGACGGCTAACGCTGACTCCAGGCTTCCGCCGGCTCGCTCAGCTCACGGACATCGGAGGGCAGCTTGCCGCCGACGACGTCGGCGAGGGTGGTGTCCTCCATCACCGCGCGGATGTTGGCGCGGAGGGCGATCCAGACCTTCTGCAGGGGCTCGGCCTCGCCGGTGTACTTCAGGGCCTCGGGCCCCTGGCCGCGAACACTCGCTAGGGGGCCCTCGACCGCGCGGACGATGTCGGCGAGGCTGACCTCGTCGGCGTCCTTCGCCAGCCAGTAGCCGCCCTGGGCGCCGCGGCGGCTGGCCACGATGCCGGTGTGCTTGAGCTCGCCGAGGATGTTCTCGAGGAACTTGAGGGGGATGTCCTGGGCGTCGGCGATCGCCTCGCCCTTGACCGGATCGCCGCCGGCGGCCGCGAGCTCGAGAGCGGCGCGCACCGCGTAGTCAACCTTGGCCGAGATCCTCATGCATGGGGACTCTAGTGCGCGACGCGGCAGGGCTACGATCACGTGGCCCCCGTAGCTCAGTTGGTCTAAGAGCAGCGCGCTTTTAACGCGAAGGTCGTGGGTTCGAGTCCCACCGGGGGCATTTTCTGGGCAATTTGCAGGGATTCCGTTCTCGCCCGTCCGCCAGAGTCGCAGCATGGGCAGGGACAGGTCAAAGATCGATCCCGATCTGAAGGCGCCTGTGCCGCTACGCAAGAACAGCGGGCGTCCACCAGACCCGAATCGGAAGTGCCCGGTTGAGGTCCGCGTCTGCCAAAGACACGGAAAGACGGAATTCGCCTACTACAGCGCGGGACCAGCGCGCGGTCATCGGTGGAAGTGCAAGCGTTGCGTCGGTGAGGCTGTCACGCGCCGGCTGCAGAAGGTCAAACGCACCCTCGTTGCCGAAGCCGGAGGCTGCTGCTGTGTTTGCGGGTACGACGCGTGCATCATCAACCTGCATTTCCATCATGTAGATCCAGGGAGGAAGTCATTCTCGATGACGGTGGCCATGGGCAAATCGATCGCAGCTCTTCGTGAGGAAGCAAAGAAGTGCGTCCTCGTCTGCGCCAACTGTCACGGCGAGATCGAGGCGGGGATGATCGAGAGCCCGCCGGTGGGAGCGAAGCACCAGGGAGGCCTGAACGCGGCCTAGCGCCTAGTGCCGGAAGTGGCGGCGCTTCGTGAAGACCATCGCCACGCCGGCGGCGTCGCACGCCTCGATCACCTCGGCGTCGCGCTTGGAGCCGCCCGGCTGGATCACCGCGGTGGCTCCCGCGTCGATCGCCGCCTGCGGGCCGTCCGCGAAGGGGAAGAACGCGTCGGAGGCGATCACCGAGCCCACGAGCAGCGTCTCCGCGTCCGGTCCGCGCGCCTCCTTCGCCTTCTCGATCGACAGACGGACCGAGTCCACCCGGCTCATCTGGCCGGCCCCGATCCCGAGCGTCGCCCGGTCGCGCGCCAGCACGATCGCGTTGGAGCGCACGTGGCGGCACACCCGCCACGCGAACAGCAGGTCCTCCCACTGTTCCTCGGTCGGCTGCGTCTTGGTCGCGACCTCCATCAGCTCGCGCGGCTCGGGTGAGCCGTCGGGATCCTGGACCAGGATCCCGCCCCGCACCCGCTTGATGTCCGGCTCGATCTGATGTGCCCGCCGCTCCTTGTCCTCGAGGATCCGGATGGCTTCCTTCTGCTGCAGGACCTCCAGCGCATCCTCGTCGTACTCCGGAGCGATCAGGACCTCGATGAACTGCTCGCTCAGCCGCTCGGCGAGGGCCTTGTCGACGAGTCGGTTGAGCGCGATCACCCCGCCGAACGCCGACATCGGGTCACAGGCGAAGGCCTTCTCGTAGGCGGGACCCACCTCGTCGGCCTCGGCGACCCCGCACGGGTTGTTGTGCTTGACGATCACGCACCCGGGCCCGTCCAGATCCCCGAGCAGCGCCCGGGCCGAGTTCAGGTCCAGCACGTTGTTGAATGAGAGCGGCTTGCCGTGCAGCTTCGAGACCATGGAGAGGACGTGCGAGCGCGCCCTCGGCTCGACGTAGAGCGCCGCCCGCTGGTGCGGGTTCTCGCCGTAGGAGAGATCGAGCTCCTTCTCCCAGGCCGTCACCCAGTAGGCCGGCAGCTGCTCGTAGCGCTGCCCGAACCAGCGGCTGATGGCCGCGTCGTAGCGAGCGGTGTAGGCGAAGGCCTCATTGGCCAGCCAGTGCCGCGTCGCGGCGGATAGCTCCCCGGTCTCCTCGAGCTCGTCGAGGACGGCGTCGTAGCTCTCCGGCCGGACCACCACCGCGACGAAGCGATGGTTCTTGGCCGCCGCCCGGATCATCGTCGGCCCACCGATGTCGATGTTCTCGATCGCCTCCTCCTCGGGCACGTCGCGGCGGGCGACGGTGCGCTCGAACGGATAGAGGTTCACGCAGACCAGGTCGATCTCCTCGATCTCCCGCTCCTTCAGGGTCTCCGCGTGCTCGGGGTTGTCCCGGACTGCGAGCAGCGCGGCGTGGAGATGCGGATGGAGCGTCTTCACCCGCCCGTCGAGGATCTCCGGGAAACCGGTCAGGTCCTCCACCGGACGCGCCTCGACACCGGCCTCGCGCAGGACCGACAGCGTCCCGCCCGTCGAAATCACCTCAATACCTTGCTTGGCCAGACCGGCTGCGAACTCCGCGACCCCGGTCTTGTCGGCGACCGAGATGAGCGCCCTCCGCACCGGCAGCGACTCGCCGGCGGGCTCTGGAGCGATTTCGGAGGAGGGAGTCGACACTGCAGCGAGTCTATTCAGGATCGATGTGGACGAGACGCGGGTTCTGATCGTCGATCCGGATTCTCCCGGCGGCCAGCAGGCGAATCGTCTCGGGCAGCAGAGCGTGCTCGGTGGCGTGGATCGTCTTCTCGGTCTCGCCCCAGTTCCGGCTCGGCGCGACCGGAACCGGTCGCTGCATGATGATCGGCCCGGAGTCGACCCCCTCGTCGACGAAGTGGACCGTGACCCCGGTGATCTTGGCGCCGTGATCGATCGCCTGCTGCACCGCGTTGATCCCGGGGAATGCGGGCAGCAGGGCCGGATGTACGTTGATCACCCGGTTGCGAAAGCGCCCCACGAACTCGGGCGAGAGCAGCTGCATGTAGCCCGCCAGCACGACGAGATCCGGCTCGCGCCCCTCGATCCAGTCCCCCAGCGCCTGGTCGCGGGCCTCCCGGTCCTTGTACTCGGCAGCCGGAAAGACCGCCGTCTCCACCCCCGCCCTGCTCGCCCGCTCCAGTGCCATCGCCCCCTGCTTGTCGGAGCCCACCCCCACGACCTCGATCCCCTCCTCCCCACCGTGCAGCTGGTCGAGGATGGCCTGCAGGTTGGTGCCGCCGCCCGAGGCGAGCACGACGATCCGGAACGAGCTCATCCCGCGACCCCCTGCGGAAGGCCGCGCAGCTTCTCGTAGGCTCCGGCGAGCGTTCCGCCCGCCTCATCGCCTCGCCGGCGGACGATCTCGTCCTCGCCCATCCCCTCCTGAACCCTGAGCACCAGGAGCTCCCTCTCGTCCTCGTCCAGGGCCGCCAGCTCGGCCGCGTCGTCGCCGGGGAGGATGCGGAAAAAGCGCACCTTCCCGTCCTCGAAGCCGACGACGTGAACGTCGACGCCGCCCGCCACGGCGACGCCGCTCCCACGGCCACGACCCGTCATGTGAACCAGGGCGACCACGTCGTCCCCCGCCTCGAGGAGCTCCACCGGCTCGGCGTGGAGCTCCCCCCACGCCTCGCGAAACTGCTTCATCCAGCGGCCGACGGCCGCCGGATCGTTGTACGGACCCGGCTCCGGCAGGCGCGGGTGCGCATGCCATTCCACCCGATCGGACAGCGCCGAGACCACCAAGTCGACGTCACCCCCGTTCCAGGAGTCGTAGTAGCGCCGCAGCAGCTCTACGTTCTCGCCGGACACGTAAAGCCGAGGCTCAGCGGCTGGCCGGGACGACGGCGATGTCCTCGAGCGCGAACTTGCCGTTCGCGTTCTCCGGGTCGCCAAGCGGATACTCGCCGGTGAAGCATGCGTCGCAGTGCTTGTCGCGCGGCGTGCCGACCGCCTCGTAGACCGCGTCCATCGACAGGTACGCCAGGGAGTCCGCGCCGAGCTCCTTCGCTATGTCCTCGACCGAGCGGTCGTGGGCGATCATCTCCTCGCGGGTCGACATGTCGATGCCGTAGTGGCAGGGGTGGCGGATCGGCGGCGCCGAGATCCGCAGGTGAACCTCCTTTGCGCCCGCGTCCTTGAGCATCGCGACGATCTGCCGGGTCGTGTTGCCTCGCACGATCGAGTCGTCGACCACGACCACTCGCTTGCCCGCGACGATCTCCGGCAGCGGGTTGAACTTCATGCGCAGACCGTGCTTGCGCAGCTCCTGTCCCGGCTGAATGAAGGTCCGCGCCACGTAGCGGTTCTTGATCAGGCCGTCGTCCTTGGGCAGGCCCGTGGCCCGTGCGAATCCATTCGCCATCGGATTGCCCGAGTCGGGCACCGAGATGACCAGATCGGCTTCGACCGGCGCCTCCTCGGCCAGCAGCTCGCCCATCCGCCCGCGCACCTCCTGGAGCACGCGGTTCTCCAGCCGCGTGTCCGGCCGGGAGAAGTAGATGTGCTCGAACACGCACTGGGCCGGCCGCTCGCCGGTGATCACCGGCTTCAGCTCGAGGCCCTTGGCCGTCAGCGAGACCATCTCGCCCGGCTGGACCTCGCGGATCATCTGCGCGCCGATGATGTCGAAGGCGCAGCTCTCCGAGGCGACCACGAAGCACTCGGGGGACCCGTCGCTCGGCTTCATCTTGCCGAGGGCCAGCGGGCGGACGCCGTGCGGGTCGCGGAAGGCGACCACGGCGTGCTTGGTCATCACGACGGTCGAATAGGCGCCCTCCAGACGCGGCATCACCTCGGCGACAGCGTCCTCGATCCACTCATCACCCTCGCCGGCCGTTCGGGAGAGGAGGGCGGCCATGATCTCCGAGTCCGACGTGCCGCGAAGCTGCAGCCCGGCCTCGGTGAGCTCGTTGTAGAGCTCGACCGCGTTGGTCAGGTTGCCGTTGTGCGCGAGCGCCAGCTCGCGCCCGTCGTCGCGCCAGACCGGCTGCGCATTGTCCCAGGCCCCGCCGCCGGTGGTCGAATAGCGCACGTGCCCGATCGCCATGTCGCCGGCGAGCGCCCGCAGCTTCTCCTCGTCGAAGACCTGGGAGACCAGCCCGAGCTCGCGAAGCGTGGTGATGTGGCCGCCCTCGCAGGTCGCGATCCCGGCCGACTCCTGGCCGCGATGCTGAAGCGCGTAGAGGCCGAAGTAGGCCAGGCGGGCGACGTCGCGGCCGGGCGCGTACACGCCGAAGACGCCGCACTCATCGCGCGGGCCATCGCGATCGGGAACGTCGAAGCGCGCGTCGTTCACGTCTGGAGGAGGTGTCTCAACCTCTGGAGATCGAAGGAGCGGGGCAGGAGAACAGCCCGCACCCGCAGGGTAGCAGCGGCCACGGAGGGGCCAGAGGCCTCAAACCGCATCAAACCGCCGGTTTTGCGGCTACTTCTTCTTCTTGCCCTGCTTGACCAGCGTGACCGTGACGGCCTGGTCATTCGGCCCACCCGCCACACCCGCTGGAACGAAGTGGATGAAGACGGTCTGCTTCACCTTGCCCTTGCCCTTCTTCTTGACCTGCTTCTTGAGCTTCTTCGCGGTCTTGCCGACTGGCTTCACCGGCAGGGTGAAGGAGGATGCCTGAGTGATGGTCAGGCCGACCTGCTTGACGGCGGCAGCGGTGGCGTTGGCGTCGGGCGGCGTGTTCGTCTGGTTCAAGGTCACCTGCCCCGGGCCCGGCACCTTGGCGTTGATCGCCGCCGTGCCCTTCTTCTTCTTGCGGGTGATCGAGTTGATCGTGATCTTGTTGGACGGGGCAGCCGCCAGCAGACACGGACCGCTGGCCCCGGCGACGAGGTTTGGGTTCGGCGACGACCCGGTCAGATTCGCTCGGCCGACGAAGCTGTTGGTCGGGGTCCCGATGTTGCCCCAGAACAGGTACTGCGGATTGACCGCTACGCCGCAGGCGTTGTTGCCTGTCGGCGCCGCGTTCTGGATGAAGTTGTTGTCGGCCGATCCCGCGCCTCCGCTGATCGGCGCGCGGCCAACCGTGCGGGTTGGGGTGGCCCAGTAGAGGAAGGAGCTGTCGACGGCTAGTCCGCAGTTTCCTGTCACGGCGGGGACGAAGTTGGAGCTGGGGCCGCCGCCATCCTGGTTCGCCCGGCCGATGCTCTGTCCGAGACCTGTGTCCAACCAGTAGATGAAGCTCTGATCGGCTGCGAGCCCGCAGATCGGATCGCCACCCGGATTCACGATCGACGGATTCGGGCTGGTGCCATCGATGTTCGCGCGCCCGATCGTCGTGCTGCCGTTCACCCAGTAGACCGCCGACGGGGTGACGGCCATCGCAACCCGAGAGGCGGCGGAGAAGTTGAGGCCGCCCGAGTTCGGGATGAAGCTCGGGTTCGGGGAGGTCCCGTCGAGGTTCGCCCGCCCGATCGTGCTCGTGGCGCCGTTGCCCTGCGCCCAATAGACGTGCTTCGAGTCGATCGCGACGCCGTGAAGATCGGTGAGACCCGTCATGAACGAGTTGTTGACGCCGGCTCCGTTGATCTTGGCCCGGCCGATCGTCGTCTGCCCCTGGTTGGCCCAGTAGACGAAGTTCGCGCTCGCGTCGGCAGCGGCGATCAGCAGCGCGGCGACCGCGGTGAGGAGCGGGACGAGATAGCGCATCTCTCTCCCTAACACGGACTGAGCCTACCCGTAGCGGGAGTGCGAATCAAAGACGCTCGGAGAGCGAGCGCCAGGCGCGCTCGGCGTCGGCCAGGGGGACCGAGACGTCTCGCTCGGCGGCGGCGATCGTGATGCGGTCGCCCGCAGCGGTGCCCAGCTCGACGGCCTCGACGCCAGCGGCCTCCGCGCTCTCGAGCAGGTCCCTCGCCCTCGGGGCCGCGAGCACGATGCCGCCTGGGCCCTCGCCGAAGAGGTTCGTCTCGCCGGAGCCGCCGCGGAGCTCCACGAGGGAGTCCAGATCGACGTCCAGGCCGAGTTCGCCGGCGATCGCCATCTCGGCGAGCGCGCAGGCGAGCCCGCCGTCGCTGACGTCGTGCGCCGCGCTCACCGCGCCGCTGCGGACGAGCTCGCGCACGAGCCCCAGCGCCTTGTCGACCTCGGCGAGCGGCACCTGAGGCAGGCCCGAGTCGAGCTCACCGCGCTGCTTGGCGAGCTCGGACCCGGCGAGGGAGGGCGCGAAGGGGCCGACCAGCACCAGCCGGTCGCCCTCGGCTGGAGCGAGCCCGGGCACCCCCGCGGCCCCGGGCAGCTCGCCGACCATCCCCACGACGGGTGTCGGGTAGATCGGCCCGTGCTCGGTCTCGTTGTAGAGCGAGACATTGCCGCCGACGACCGGCACCCGCAGCGCGAGACATGCGTCTGCCAGACCGAGCACCGCGCGGTCGAGCTGCCAGGCGACGTTCGGCTTCTCCGGGTTGCCGAAGTTGAGGCAGTTGGTCAGTCCGAGCGGCTCAGCCCCGACGCAGGCCAGGTTCTGGGCGCACTCGAGGACGGCCTCGACCGCGCCCGCATACGGATCGCACGCGACCCGCCGTCCGTTGCCGTCGATCGCGACGGCGATCGCCCGCTCGGACTCGGGGATCATCAGGACCGCGGCGTCCGCCGACTCCGGCCGGCGCGCGGTCCGCGAGCCGACCACGGAGTCGTACTGCTCGAACGCCCAGCGCTTCGACGCGATGTTTGGCGAGCCGAGCAGCTCGCGGAGGATCTCGGACGGATCCTCCGTCTGGATCGTCGTCTGGTTGCCGTACATCCAGCCCGCCGGCTCCTCAGGTTCGAGGTCGTAGAGGGGACACTCGTCGACAAGCGCGGAGACCGGCACGTTGCCGACCTCCACCCCGTCGTCGAGGACCCGCAGGTGCCCGCTGTCGGTGATCTCGCCGATCGCGGCGGCGCCCGTCTGCCAGCGCTCGCAGGTGGCGACGACCTCGTCGAGGCGCGACGGCTCGACGACGGCCAGCATCCGCTCCTGCGACTCGGAGACCATGATCTCGAAGGGCTCCATGTCCTCCTCCCGCAGCGGCACGCGGCGCACGTCGATGTCGATTCCGACCCCGCCCTTGGAGGCCATCTCGCCAGCCGACGAGGTCAGCCCGGCCGCGCCGAGGTCCTGAAGGGAGACCAGCAGCCCGCGGTCGAGCAGCTCCAGGCAGCACTCGAGCACCTTCGACTCCTCGAACGGGTCGCCGATCTGGACGCTGGGGCGCTTGGAGTCGTCGCCTGCCTCGAGCTCGGCCGAAGCGAGCACCGAGGCGCCGCCGATCCCGTCGCGCCCGGTGGACGCGCCCATGATCACGAGCAGGTTGCCCGGGCCGGCCGCGGCGGAGCGGATCATCGCGTCGGTCTGCGCGAGCCCGACGCACATCGCGTTCACCAGGCAGTTGTGCTCGTAGGAGGGCTCGAAGTAGACCTCGCCGCCGACCGTCGGGACGCCGATCGAGTTGCCGTAGTGGCCGATCCCGGCGACCGCGCCCTCGAACAGATAGCGGGAGCGCTCGGATGTGGGCTCACCGAAGCGCAGCGAGTCAAGAACGGCGATCGGCCGCGCGCCGATCGCGAAGACGTCGCGGAGAATGCCGCCGACCCCGGTGGCGGCTCCCTGGAAGGGCTCGACCGCGCTGGGATGGTTATGGGACTCGACCTTGAAGGCGACCGAGTGGCCGTTGCCGACGTCCACGGCGCCGGCGTTCTCCCCCGGCCCCATCACGACCCGCTCGCCCTCGGTGGGCAGCCGGCCGAGCAGCTTCCGCGAGTGCTTGTACGCGCAGTGCTCGGACCAGAGCAGCGAGAACATGGCGAGCTCGACCCCGTTCGGGTCGCGGCCGAGCAGCTCGACGATGAGCTCGTACTCGGGGTCGGTGAGACCGAGCTCGCGGTGCGGGCTCTCGGAGACGCCAGCGCTCACGCCGCGGATATGCGAGGGCGCGCGCCAGCGCGACCCGTCACGTGTTGGGCCGGGGCGCCGGCCAGCGCCCGGAACAGGGCGAGCCCGTCGTCGGATCCGGTCAGCGGGTCGACGGCGTGCTCGGGATGCGGCATCAGCCCGATCACGTTCCCCTGCTCGTTGACCACCCCGGCGATGTCCCGCACGCTGCCGTTCGGATTCTCACCCGGGGCGTACCGGAAGGCGATCCGCCGGTCGGCCTCGAGCCGGTCGAGCTCCTCGTCCGGCGCGAAGTAGCGACCGCTCATGTGCTTGATCGGGATCGAGAGCCGCTCGCCGGCGCCGAGTGCCGCGCCGAACGGGCCCTCGAAGTCCCCGGTCACCAACTCGACCTGGCGGCAGATGAAGCGCAGCCGCTCGTTCGGCAGCAGGGCGCCGGGCAGGAGTCCGGCCTCGCAGAGGACCTGAAAGCCGTTGCAGATGCCGAGCACCGGCCCGCCTTCGGCCGCGAACCCGGCGACCGCCTCCATCGCCGGGGCGAAGCGCGCGATGGCGCCGGCACGCAGGTAATCGCCGTAGGAGAACCCGCCGGGGACCACGATGCCGTCCAGCCCCGAGAGGTCGGTCTCCTCGTGCCAGACCAGCCTGCCCTCCCCGACCCGCTCCACGGCGGAGAGAGCGTCGCGCTCGTCGCAGGAGCCCGGGAACTGGATGACGCCGATCACTGCTCCAGCTCCACCTCGAAGTCCTCGATCAGCGGATTGGCGAGCAGCTTCTCGCAGAGGTCGTCGAGCTTCGACGGGTCGTCGGTCTCGAGCTCGACCAGGCGCCCGACGCGAACGTCGTGGACGTCGTCGAAGCCGAGCGCCGGCAACGCCCGCTCTACAGCCTTCCCCTGCGGGTCGAGGATGCCCTCCTTCGGCCGGATCAGCACCTTGGCCTTCACTCGCTCAGCCTAGCGGCGGCCGAGGAGCGATCAGAGGCCGGATCAGTCCAATTTGCGGCCGGTGATCTTCTCGTAGGCCTCGACGTACTTGGCCCGGGTGTTCTGCACGACCTCGTCCGGCAGCTCCGGCCCAGGCTCGGTGTGGTCCCAGCCGACCGAGTCCGAGTAGTCGCGCACGTACTGCTTGTCGAAGGAGGGCTGAGTGCCGCCGGGCTCGTAGCTGTCCGCCGGCCAGAACCGGGACGAGTCCGGGGTGAGCACCTCGTCGGCGAGCACCACATCCGCGCCGGCGGAGCGGCCGAACTCGAACTTGGTGTCGGCGAGGATGATCCCGCGCTCCGCTGCGTGGTCCGCGCCGCGCCGGTAGATCTCGACCGAGACCCGGCGGAGCTCCTCCATCAGGGGCCGGTCACCGATCAGCTCCGCGGCCCGGTCGAAGTCGATGTTCTCGTCGTGCTCGCCGAGCTCCGCCTTGGTGGCCGGGGTGAAGATCGGCTCAGGGAGCTTGTCGGACTCTTGGAGGCCATCCGGCAGCTCGATCCCGCAGACGGCGCCGGACTCGCGGTACTCCTTCCACCCCGATCCCGAGAGGTAGCCGCGCACCACGCACTCGACCGGGAACATGTCGAGCTTCCTCACCCGCATGCCCCGGCCGGCGGCCTCCGGTGGGACGTCCTCGGAGATGAAGTGGTTGGGGACGATGTCCTCGGTCAGCTCGAACCAGAAGAGCGACATCTGGGTGAGGACCTTGCCCTTGTCCGGGATCTCGGTGGGCAGGATCACGTCGTAGACCGAGATCCGGTCGGAGGCGACCATGATCAGCTCGTCGCCGTCCTGGTAGATCTCGCGGACCTTGCCGGAGCCGTGCAGCTTGAGATCGGCGAGCGAAGTGGTCATCCGCCGCCCACCTCGGGCTGGGCGCCCGGATGCGCCTTGGCCCAGTCGACGATCGTGCTCGAGCCGGCGATCGCCTTCCCCTCGTCCAGGACCAGCACCGGGAGGTTGACCTGGCCGGTCAGCTCCTTCACCTCTTCCCGCCCGCGACGGCGCTCTCGCCACGTCCACGGCACCAGCCGGTAGCCGGGCAGATCTCGGATCTCGTACTCGTAGCCGGCGTCATCGAGCGCCTTCGCGGCGCGACCGCAGGGATGTCCGATGGCGGCATGCTTCTCCTTCTGCCCACACGTGTAGAGGATCACGCGTCAAGCCTATCCAGGCGGGCCAAAACCTCGGGGACGTGCTTCAGGTAGGCGCCGTAGTCGAAGACGGCATCGAGGTCGAGCTGAGGGGCGGCGGCGGCGATCAGCTCACGGAAGTCGGTGCCCTCGTCCCAGGCCCGCTGGGCGTTCTCCTGGACGACGCGGTAGGCGTCGTCGCGGGTCATCCCGGACTCGACCAGCGCCGTCAGCGCGCGCTGGCTGAAGAGGGCGCCGTGAGTGAGGTCGATGTTCTCCTTCATCCGGTCCGTGTGGACGGTCATGCCCTCGACGATGCGGGTGGCGAGGTGCTGCATGTAGTCGAGTGCGATCGTCGCGTCCGGCAGCACGACGCGCTCGGCGCCGGAGTGGGAGATGTCCCGCTCGTGCCAGAGCGCGATGTTCTCCATCCCGACCTGCGAGTAGCCGCGCAGCACGCGGGCGAGGCCGCAGATCCGCTCGGCCAGGATCGGGTTGCGCTTGTGCGGCATGGCGGACGACCCCTTCTGGCCGGAGCCGAAGGGCTCCTCGACCTCGCGGACCTCGGTGCGCTGCAGGTTGCGGATCTCCTGGCCGAAGCGCTCGAGGCCGGCCCCGGCGATCGCGATTCGCGCGAGGACGACGGCGTGCCGATCGCGTGGGACGACCTGGGTGGAGATGTCCTCGGGCACCAGCCCCAGCGTCTCCATCACGCCGGCCTCGGCTGAGGGCGGAATGGAGGCGTAGGTGCCGACGGCTCCCGAGAGCTTGCCGACGGCCGCCTGCTCGAAGGCGTCTGTGAGCCGCTGCAGGTTCCGGTCCGCCTCGAAGGCGAAGCCCGCGAGCCGCAGCCCGAAGGTCGTCGGCTCCGCGTGGACTCCGTGGGTGCGCCCGACGCAGAGGGTCTCGGCGAACTCCTTGGCGCGGACGACCAGCGCGTCCCGGTAGGCGCGGGCGCCGCGCACGACGATCTCGCCCGCGTCGACCAGCTGGAGCGCGAGCGCGGTGTCGAGGACGTCCGAGGACGTGAGCCCGTAGTGGAGCCAGCGCCCCTCATCCCCGATCGAGGCGGAGACGACGTCGACGAACGCGGCCACGTCGTGTCCGGTCGTCCGCTCCCGCTCCTCGACCGCCTCCACCGTGAACGAGGCCTTCTCGCGAATGGCATTCGCGGCCTCCTCCGGGACCACGCCCTCGGTGGCCCAGGCGTCGGTGGCCGCGAGCTCCACGCGCAGCCAGGTCTCCATGCGCCGCTGCGGCGTCCAGACGGCGCCGATCTCCTCGCGTGTGTAGCGGGGGATCACGTACTGATTCTGACGGGCCGCACTAACCCGCTAGGCGTTGATGATCCGGACGGCGAGCAGCCCGGCGTTCTTGGCCCCGTCGATCGCGACGCAGGCGACCGGAACGCCCGGCGGCATCTGAACCGCCGAGAGCAGAGCATCGAGCCCTCCCAGGTTCTTGCCGGACACCGGGACGCCGATCACCGGGAGGTCGGACTTGGACGCGGCGAAGCCCGGCAGGGCCGCCGACATCCCCGCCCCCGCGATGATCACCTTCAGGCCGCGCATCCGGGCGTTCGTGCAGTAGTCGCCCGTCTCCTCGGGCTGGCGATGGGCGCTGAGGACCCTGACCTCGTAGCGAATGCCGTGGTCCTGGAGGGCCTGGCCGGCCGGCTGCATCTTGGGCTTGTCGTTCTTCGAGCCCATGATGATCCCGACCAGCGGAGCATCGACCTCGATCTCCTCGAACGCCTCCTCGACCTCGGGCATCGTCTCCGCCGCAACCTCGCCCTCAGGCATCAGCCACTCCCTTCCGTTGTCATTTGAGTTGCACGATCCACAGCCCGAGAGGCGATGTCCGTACGCATCTGCTTGCCGTTGAAGCTGATCAGATCCGCGGCCTCGTAGGCGCGCCGGCGGGCCTCGGCTGCGGTCGGGCTCAGGCCGGTGACGTTCAGGACGCGGCCGCCGGCCGTGACGATCTCCCCGTCCCGGGCGGCGGTCCCGGCGTGATAGATCTCGACCCCCTCGACGGCCGCCGCCTCATCGAGGCCCGAGATCACGTCGCCCTTCGAGGATGACGCCGGGTATCCGGCCGACGCGAGCACCACGGTCACCGCCCAGCCCTCGTCGAATTCCGCGTCGACGCCGGCCAGCCCGCCTGCCTCGCGCGAGGCGAGGCAGAGGGCGAGCAAATCCGAGCGGAGCCGCGGCAGCACCGCCTGGGTCTCGGGATCCCCGAACCGGCAGTTGAACTCGAGCACCTTCGGCCCGTCCTCGGTCAGCATCAGCCCGGCGTAGAGCACGCCGCGAAACGGCGTTCCGCGCCGCTTCATCGCGTCGACGACCGGGCGGTGCACGAGGTCGGCGATTCGCTCGGTCTCCGCGGGATCGAAGCCGGGGACGGGCGAATAGCTCCCCATGCCGCCTGTGTTGGGTCCCTCGTCGCCGTCGAAGATGCGCTTGTAGTCCTGCGCCGGGGCCAGCGGCAGGACGTTCTCTCCGTCGCAGAGGGCGAGCAGCGAGAGCTCCTCGCCCTCGAGGAACTCCTCGATCACGACCTCGGTGTCGCCGAAACGCCGCTCCTCGAAGAAGACTTCGGCCGCCTCGCGGGCCTCCTCCTCCGTGGTGGCGATGATCACGCCCTTGCCGGCCGCCAGGCCGTCGGCCTTGAGCACCACCGGGAACGAGCCCCCCGCGATCTCCCCGAGCGCCTCGTCGCGCGACCGCACCAGCGCGTGGGACGCCGTCGGGACACCGGCCTCGGCCATCAGCTCCTTCGCGTGGAGCTTCGAGCCTTCGAGCCGGGCCGCCTCGCGGCTCGGCCCGAAGGCGGGGATGTCCTGTTCCTCGAGCGCGTCGACCAGGCCCTCGACCAGCGGGGCCTCCGGGCCGACCACGACCAGGCCGACCTCCTCGTCACGAGCCGTGGCGAGCAGCGCGTCGATGTCCTCCGCCCCAACCTCGAGGCAGCGGGCGTCCTCGGCGATTCCCGCGTTGCCCGGCGCGCAGAGCACCTCCGGTCCCTGGGGAGACCGGGCGAGAGCCCGGACGATCGCGTGCTCACGCCCGCCCCCACCGACGACGAGAGCTCTCAAAGGGCGCCCGCCAACTCCTCGGCGGGGATCGCCGCGAGCGTCTGGCTGCTCATCGTGCCGCGCGAGCCGAGCTCGACGGAGACCTTCGCCATCGTCTTCTCGTCGGGCGCCTCGACGATCGTGATGAAGTCGTACTGCCCGAGGGTCGCCCACTGCTCCTTGACCTTGACCCCGAGCTGTTCGACTTCCTTGTTGACCTCCTGTACCCGGCTCGGGTTGTTCTTCAGGGTCTGGACTCCCTCGGAGGTCAGGTTGGTGAGCATTACGTATGTCGGCATCGCTTCTCCTCTCCTCGTGACTGGACCCCCTTTCTTTCACTTTCCGCGGCCGCATGCAATCTCGCCGCGCCTGTCCGGAGAAGCCGGGATCATCCGGGCATGAGCGAGCACCCGATCTTCGCCCGCTTCTACGACCGGATGACGGCCGGCACAGAGCGGGCCGGGCTGGGCGAGATGCGGCGCGAGTTGCTCGCCACCGCCCGCGGCCGGGTGCTCGAGCTCGGGGCCGGCACCGGCCACAACCTCCCGTACTACACGTCCGAGGTCGCGGAGCTGGTGATGACCGAGCCCGACCCTCACATGGCGAGCCGGCTTCGCGAGAGGCTCGTCAAGGACGGGACCCCCGCCAACAAGCCGACGGTCGTGGTCACGCCGGCCGAGGACCAGCCCTTCGACGACGACAGCTTCGACACGGTGGTGGCCACCCTGGTGCTCTGCACGGTCGGCAATCCGCAGAAGGCGCTGGCCGAGGCCCGCCGGGTGCTGGTCGAGGGCGGCAGGCTGCTCTTCATCGAGCACGTCCGGAGCACCTCTCGGCGCCGCGCCTGGTGGCAGGACCGCCTGGAGCGGCCCTGGGGATTCTTCGCCGCCGGCTGTCATCCCAACCGCGCAACCGACCAGTTGCTGGCGGACGCGGGCTTCTGGATCGACAGCATCGAGCGCACCAAGCTGCCCAAGGCGCCGCCGATCGTCAGGCCGCTGATCCGCGGCGTCGCGCAGCGTCCCTCGCGCGCCTGACTAGTCCTTTCCCGCGGTCCCCTCCTGCCAGGGGAGCAGGGCCTCGGCCGTCGCCCACGGCGAGGAGCCCTCCGCCTCAACCTGGCTCGACATCGCCGCCATCTTCTCCTGCGAGGAATCGGTCGCGGACGCGACCATGAACCACTTGCGCTCGACCGCAAGCCCCTGGGCGAGCGGGAGGCTCCCGCCCTCGTAGACGGCGCGCTTGAGCGACCTGATCGCCTCCGGCGAGCGCTGCGCCAGGCGCTCGCCCATGTGGACGGCGGCCTCCTTCACCTGATTCGGCGGCACGACCGCGCCGACCAGGCCGTGATCGAGAGCCTCGCGTGGGCTCAAAGTGCGCCCCTCGAGCATCATCTGCAGCGCCCGGCCGACGCCGACCAGGCGCGGCAGGCGCTGAGTCCCGCCGGCGCCGGGGTTGAAGTCGATCGTCATCTCCGGCAGGCCGATGGCGATGTCGCTCTCCGCCATCAGCCGGACGTCGCAGGCCAGCGAGATCTCGCAGCCGCCGCCGGTGGCCGGCCCGTTGATCGCCGCGATGAACACCTTGTCGGAGCGGTTCATCTCCAGGAAGAGGTCGTGGATGCGGTAGAGCTCGAACACCGCAGCGAGCGGAGTCCGCTCTGCCAGGTCGCGGAGCGCCGGTACGCGCCGCACCGCGCCCGCGATACGCAGGACGATCGAGGTCAGCCAGGGCGGCGCCGCGATGCCGGCGCGCCGGACGCTGGCCAGGATCTCCCCGACGTCGTAGTGCGTGATGTAGAGGTCATCGGGCTTGCCGGTGATCACCACCGCCCCCACCGAGCGATCGCCGTGCAACGAGTGCACGAGCCGCTCCAGCTCCCGCACCATCTCCGCGGTCATGAAGTTGTGAGGCGGATGGTCGACGCTGACGAGGAGCACGCGGCCGCGCCGTTCGACGTCGAGCATCGACATAGGGCTGAACCCTACGCCCGTACGTCAGCGGCTACGCGTCGAACCCGACGTGAACGTGATCGCAGTGGTCGGCCTGCGCGAACCCGTTGGGGTTCGACGGGCCGTCCGGGTCCCAGCAGTAGATGAGCTCGGTCGGCTCCTGGCCGGGCGGCAGCGCGCCGAGCTGGCGAGCGATCGTGCCGCACGGGCCGTCGGGCGACACGTCGGTGCAGGACACGCCGTCGATCGCCGCGATGTCCATGGCGCGGCCGTAGTAGTGGTTCGAGACGTTGCCGCTGGAGGCGAACTTGGAGTGGTCGGAGCGGAGAGCCGAGATGCGGATCGTGTGCTGCTGGCTGATCGCGCCGAGGATGCCGAGGATCCGCGGGTCGATCGCCCCGGACTGGATGTCGACCATCTCGAGCTGGTTCGAGAGCTCGACGTTCTTCCAGTTGATCGGCGCGTTCGTCGGCCCCGGCAGCGCGACGGAGTAGGCCACCGTCTTCACCTGGCAGCTGCCCGCCATCGACTCGGCGTCCTGCAGAACGGCGTCGACGTACCACTCCGCGTGGTTGTGCTCGAAGAGGCCGGCGCGGAGATCGCCCGCGGCCCAGATCATCCGGGCGAGCGTCGCGGCTGAGTCCGCGGGGCTCTCGTGCTTGATCCTGCCGTCGCCGTCGCCATCCACCGCGTACTGCCTCCAGTGATCCCGGGTGATGCCGAGCGGCCCCACCGAGGAGAGCTGCTCCGCGCTCATTCCCTTGCCGAAGTTGGACTCGATCCGCGCCACGGCGGCCAGCGCCCAGACGCCGCCCTGGCCGAGGTCGTAGCGGCCGGCGGCCTCCTGGAAGGCCTTCATGTAATCGTCGGGGATGGACTCCCGCGAGCCGTCAGCCGGCGAGCAGACCAGCTCCTGCTGCTTCGGGATCAGGGAGAGCGCGCCAAGCGCGCCGTTGCCGATCCCGCTGAAGCAGGCGGCGCGGGCCATGACCTCCGAGACGTACCAGTCGGCGTGGTTGTACGCGAAGACGGCGCCCTCCGGGTCCTCCGGCATGCCGGCGGCCCGCAGATAGCGGGCCGCGGCGAAGATCGCGTCGTTGGGGTTGTTCGGGTCCTTGGTGCCGTCGTGGTCGGCGTCGACCCCGTACTCCGCCCAGGTGGACGGCATGAACTGCATCCAGCCCTCAGCTCCGGCAGAGGAGGGCCCCAGGTTCTGCCCGAAGCCGCTCTCGATCTCGTTGATCGCGGCGAGGATCGACGGGCCCGCGGGGCCGAGGTCGTAGGCCTGGGCCGCGGCCTGGTAGATCGGGCCGAGGTAGGCGGGGATCGCGACCGGGCCGCAGGCGGTCGGCGTCAGCGGGGCGGGCGGAGGTGGTGTGGTCCCGCCCTGATTCGAAGCTCCCTTCTCGTTCTCGCCGCCGCCCGGCTTGGTGCCCCCGGTCTTCGGTGGCTTCGGCGCGGGCTTGGGCTTGGCCTGCGGCTTCGGCTTGGTCTTCGGGACCCGCGACGGAGGCGGCGGCAGGGTGACCGGCGGCTGGGGCTGGGCGGGCGGCTCAGGCGGGTCGGTCGTGGTGGTGGTCGGTGCCGGGTCGGTGGACGTCTGCGCGGCGGCTCCCGGGGCGGCGATTGCCGCGCCCACGACCGTCGCCGCGATTGCCGACCTGATCCGTCCCATCAGCCAAGGACCTGGGCGACGCGCCACTCGTCGCCGGTCGTCGTCAGGGTCAGCCGCAGCTCACTGATGGCGCGAAGCCGCACGAGCGAGACGCTGGCGGTCACCTGGTTCTTCGAGGCCGTGCCGAGGACGATGTTGAGGACGCGCGCCTGCGGCACCTTCCCGTTGGACGGGAGGCGCGGCGGATCTGCGGCAAGCGACTTGACCAGCGGCTTGGTGGCGGTCGCGGCGAAGGCGGCGTCGGTCTTCTTGCTCGAGTGACCGACCTCGTAGCCGACGAAGGCCTGCGCGAACTGCCACGCGACCTTGGTGGGCGGAGCCGCCGTCTTGGCAGGGGGCTGCGGCGTCGCGGGCACGGCGTGCCCGGCCTGAATCTGCGGCGTGACGCCCTGCAGCGTCGTCAGATGGGCGCTCTGCGGCGCCACCGAAGTCGCGGCCACGATGGGCTGTGCCTCAGGGCCGGCCGCGGGATGGTCGGCCGCGCTCATCGCGCCCCCCGCGGCCGATGCGATCGCGAGCGCCGCGGCGCCGGAGGCGATCGCCACGCGCGTGCGGCGGCTGCGCTGGCTCAAGGCGTCCTCGATGGGCCAGGTGATCCTGGTCTGGATCAGCCGCTGCAGCGGCAGGAGCCGGTGGCCGGCTCGCTCCAAGGCGCTGCGGGTCGCATCGCTGCCGCGCCAGAGCACGTTCTCCTCGATGCCCCAGGCCGCCTCGCGGATGGACCAACCGGCGTCCTCAGCATGAACACGAAGATTCACCCTGGATCAATCGTCTACAGGGCTACCAAGCCAGATACCGAGAAGTGAGTTTCTTAGGCTCGTGCCAGGCGTCGTGCAGGCGTGGGACTACTTCTTCTTGCGCTTCACCCGAAAGCCGTCGGATGCAGGGGACCCGAACGGGGCGCCCTTGTACGTCGCCTGCACCTGGAAGCCATGGCTCCCGCGGCGCACCCGGAAGGAGACCGGAGAGGTACACGCAGAGGGTGCGGCGCCATCGAGCGAGCAGCTGAAGCCGACGCCGGGTGCATTCGAGGAGAACGCGAAGCTCACCCGCGCTCGCTTCTTCTTGGTCTTGACCTTGGCCTTCGGGGCGGCGGTGATCGAGGTCGACTCCGGTTCGACGTCGGCGTTGATCAGCACGTATTCGCCGTTGAGCGTCGAGAAGGTCCCCGTCTGATCGTCGGGGACCGCGTTGGCGCTCAGAAAGGACGCTGCGCCCGAGGCGCCGGCTGGAACGAAGTCGGAGGTCGTGTCGTAGCCGACGAGGTCGCCGGCCCGGATCGGCAGCCTCGTGGTGAACTCCCGCACGCCGATCGGATCGGTGTCGGCGGGCAAGGAGTGCGAATCGCTCGTCCCCGCCCCCAGCAGCTCACCTGGGGTGCCGGTGGGATGAAGGACTCTCAGGCGCGACGGTGTCGGCCGGCATGCCGCCGGGTCCGTCGGTTCGCTGTGTTCGCCAGCGCACCACCACGCCGTCGAACGGCGAGGCGAGCGTCGCGCCCGGGACGGCGCTGTTGACCACGGTCGACGCCGGACCGCCGCTCAACACCATGTCTCGCGGGGGCAGGGGATTGGGCCCGATGGTGACCACGGCACCCGCGCCGGGCGCGGCGATCAAGGACGACCCGAGGAGGAGCGAGGCGGTGAGGAGGAGACGCTTCATTCCCGGTCAGGCGACGGTACTCCCCGCCAGCCGGGATGGCAACGGACGGTTGTCTAGGCCGTGGCCTTCTCGCGCCTCGCGGCCTTGCCGGAGGCCGTCGTCTTCTTGAAGACGAGCTCCCCGTCGGCCGCGTCGACCTCGATCGTGTCGCCCTCGGCGAAGTCGCCCTCGAGCAGCCGCAGCGCGAGCTTGTCGATCAGCTGCTTCTGGATCACCCGCTTCAGCGGGCGCGCGCCGTAGGTCGGGTCGAAGCCGAGGTTGCCGAGCAACTCCCGAGCCTTGTCCGTCAGCTCGATCTCGATGCCCTTCTCGCTGACGCGCTCCGCCAGCTGGGCGACCTGGATCTCGACGATCTTGCCCAGGTCCGCCTTGCTCAGGCGATGGAAGATGACCACGTCGTCGATCCGGTTCAGGAACTCCGGCGGGAAGGTCTGCGTGAGCGCCTCCTCGACCTGCCGGCGCCCCTCCTCTTCGACCTTCTCGGCCGCGATGTACTGCGAGCCGACGTTCGAGGTCATGATCAGAACGGTGTTCTTGAAGTCGACCGTGCGGCCCTGGCCGTCGGTCAGGCGGCCGTCGTCCATGATTTGGAGCAGGACGTTGAAGACGTCCGGATGGGCCTTCTCGATCTCGTCGAGCAGGATCACGGAGTAGGGCCGGCGGCGGACTGCCTCGGTGAGCTGGCCGCCCTCCTCGTAGCCGACGTAGCCCGGAGGGGCCCCGATCAGCCGGGCGACCGCGTGCTTCTCCATGTACTCCGACATGTCGATGCGAACCATCGCCTGCTCGGAGTCGAACATGAACTCGGCGAGCGCCCGGGCCGTCTCGGTCTTGCCGACGCCCGTCGGGCCGAGGAAGAGGAAGCTGCCGATCGGCCGGTCGGGGTCGGACAGGCCCGCGCGTGAGCGGCGCAGGGCACCGGAGACGGCTTCGACGGCCTCGTCCTGGCCGATGACCCGCTCGTGGAGGCGGTCCTCCATGTGGATCAGCTTCTCGACCTCGCCCTCCATCAGGCGGGAGACCGGGATGCCGGTCCACTTGGCGACCACCTGGGCGATGTCCTCCTCGGTCACCTCCTCGGTGAGCATCGAGCCGCCGTCGCGGTGAAGCTCGGCGAGCTTCGCCTCGCCGTCGGTGACCTTCCTCTCGAGCTCGGGAATGCGCCCGTAGCGCAGCTCGGCGGCTCGCTCGAGGTCGGCGTCGCGCTCGGCGCGCTCCGCGTCGCGCTGGACCTCCTCGAGCTCGGCCTTGGCGGACTTGATCTCGTCGATGGCGCCCTTCTCGTTCTGCCAGCGCGCCTTCATCTCCGAGGAGCGCTCGCGCAGGTCGGCCAGCTCGGCCTCGATCGCCTCGCGGCGTTCCTTCGAGGTCTCGTCCTTCTCCTTCTTCAGGGCCTCGCGCTCGATCTCGAGCTGCTGGATCCGGCGCTCCACCTCGTCGATCTCGGTGGGCATCGAGTCGATCTCGATCTTCAGCCGCGAGGCGGCCTCGTCGATCAGGTCGATCGCCTTGTCGGGGAGGAAGCGGTCGGCGATGTAGCGGTCGGACAGGGTGGCGGCCGCAACGATCGCGGCGTCGGTGATGCGGACGCCGTGGTGCACCTCGTAGCGCTCCTTGAGCCCGCGGAGGATCGCGATGGTGTCCGCCGCGTCGGGCTCGCCGACGAAGATGGGCTGGAAGCGGCGCTCGAGGGCCGCGTCCTTCTCGATGTGCTTGCGGTACTCGTCGAGCGTCGTGGCGCCGACGGCTCGGAGCTCGCCGCGAGCGAGCATCGGCTTCAGCAGGTTGGAGGCGTCGACCGCGCCCTCGGCGGCGCCGGCTCCGACGATCGTGTGGAGCTCGTCCATGAAGAGGACGATCTGGCCCTCGGCGGCCTGGATCTCCTTGAGGACCGCCTTCAGCCGCTCCTCGAACTCGCCGCGGTACTTGGACCCGGCGAGCAGCGCGCCGATGTCGAGCGAGATCACGCGGCGGTCGCGGAGCGACTCCGGCACGTCGCCGGAGACGATCCGCTGGGCGAGGCCCTCGACGATCGCGGTCTTGCCGACGCCCGGGTCGCCGATCAGGACGGGGTTGTTCTTGGTGCGGCGGGAGAGGACCTGGATGACGCGGCGGATCTCCTCGTCGCGGCCGATGACCGGGTCGAGCTTGCCCGACTCCGCCTCCGCGGTCAGGTCGCGCCCGTACTTCTCGAGCGCGCCGAAGCTGTCCTCGGGGTTCGGGGAGGTAACGCGGTGCGGCCCGCGGACCTCGGAGATCGCCTGGACCAGCTCCTTGCGGGCGGGCAGCAGGTCGGAGACGCCGGACTTCGGCTCGGACAGTGCCAGAAGGACGTGCTCCGTCGAGATGTACTCGTCGCCGAGGCCGGTGGACTCCTTCTCGGCCTGCTGCAGGACCCAGACGAACTCGCTCGAGGGGCGGACGTCGGGCACCGTGTTGCCGCTCAGCCTGGGCAGCTTGCCGATCGCCTCCCGGGCCTTCGAGCGGGCGTCCTGAGCGTCGACGCCGAGTCGCTGGAGCACCGGCACGACGACGCCCTCGTCCTGCTCGAGCAGGGCGAGGAGGAGATGTGGCGGGCCGACCTCGGGGTTGGAGCCCTCGGACGCAAGCCGCTGGGCCGCCGCGACGGCCTCCTGGGACTTGATCGTGAAGCGGTCAGGCTGCATCTGGCGACATGCTACCGGCTTCAGTGTGAAAAGTAAAGAAATCTATGTCGATAAGACTTAGATCTATGCGTGGCTGGCGAATGGCCGAATTGTGAGGTTTGCATGGCTCGCGACGCCCGCATAGGATCCTCTCGCGGACGGCGTCGGTCAAGGACGGCTATGTCGAGCAACGTCGAGACCTACCAGCGGATCCTCGAGACCTTCAACCGGGAGGGCGTCGACGGCGTGATGCCCTTCTTCGCGGATGACGTCGAGGTCTACGACCCCGACCTGCCCGAGGGCTCCGTATCGCGGTCCCGAGGCGGCCAGGCACGTCGCGGAGCTGCTGATCGAGCGGGTTCGAGAGACGTCGAGATCAAGGACTTCCGGCTGCTCTCCGCGGGCGATCGCGTCGTCGCCCTGCTGCACACCCGCGCCAAGGGCGAGCAGGTCGATCTGGAGGTGGAGCAGCGCGACGCCCACACGGTCACCTTCCGCGACGGCAAGATCGCCTACTGGCGCGTCTACCTCGATCAGGGAGAGGCGCTCACCGACGCCGGCCTCGATCCCGAGCTCGCCAGTCCGGGGACCCGGACCGCCTGATCAGTTCGTCCGGCGACGGATCGGGATCCGCGTGGAGTCCCGCCGTCCCATGCTCTGCGGCTCGTAGGCGCCGTAGGGCACGAGCTCACCGCCCATGGACTTGCGCAGCCGCTCCAGCTCCTTGGCCATCCGGCCTTCCATCTCGGCCGCCCGCTTCCGCATCCTCGCCATCTCGGCGCGCATCCGCTCCAGGCGGTTCTCGAGCTCAAGGACGGTCTCGACTCCGGCCAGGTTGAGCCCCTCGTCGCCCGTCATCTGCTGGATCCGGCGCAGCCGCTCGACGTCGGCCTGCGAATAGAGGCGGGTCTTCTTCGGGGAGCGCTTCGGCGTGATCAGGCCGCGCGCCTCGTACATCCGCAGTGTCTGGGGATGCATCTCGGCGAGCTCAGCGGCGACGGAGATCATGAAGACCCCGCGCTCCTCGTCGATCTTGCGCTCGCCCTCGCGCCTCTTCCTGTCAGCCATCGGCCTTCACTCTCCCCTCCGCCTCGGATCGACCCGCGTTCTGGAGCAGCGAGGCCCGCGGGTTCTGACCGTTGAGGGCCTCGGCCAGCTTCGCCACCGCCTCACGCTGCTCGTCGGAAAGCTCCTTCGGGACGTCGATGCGAATCCGGTAGTGGATGTCGCCCCGTCCGCTGCCGCTCGTACGAGGGGGCCCCTCTCCACGGAGACGCTGGACCGAGCCGTGTTGGGTCCCGGCCGGGATGCGGATCGTCTTGGACCCGTCGATCGTCGGGACCTCGACCGTCGCCCCCTGGATCGCCTCCGGCACCGTGACGGGCAGGTCCACCTCGAGGTTCCCGTCGGGGCGCTGCTTGAAGACCGGTGACGGCGCGACCCGGGTCGTGACGTAGAGGTCGCCGCGCGGGCCGCCCCGGTAGCCGGCCTCGCCCTTGCCGGCGAGCCGGATCCTGCTGCCGTCGTGTACGCCTGCGGGGATGTTGACCCGGTAGCGCTTCGTCTCCTGGGTGATGCCCTGGCCGCGGCAGGTCGGGCAGGGATCGTCGATCACGGTGCCCTGGCCGCCGCACTCGGGGCAGGGCTGCGAGATCGAGAAGAGGCCCTGGCTCTGCGCGTCGATCCCGGACCCCTCGCAGCGCGGACAGGTGTGCGGGGAGGTGCCGGGCTTGGCGCCGCTGCCGTGGCAGGTCGGGCACTCGCCCGTCGTGGGAACCGAGACCGCGATCTGCGTCCCGTGCATCGCCTGGTCGAAGGAGAGGCGAACCTCGGTCTCGAGGTCGCGGCCGCGCTGCTCGCGCGGTCCCTGCTGGCCGCGGCCACGGAAGAAGGTGGAGAAGATGTCCCCGAGGTCCGACGCGAAGCCCCCGCCGGGGAACCCACCGCCACCACCGGGGAACCCGCCCGCGCCAAAGCCGCCGAAGCGGCCCCCGGCGTCGTACTGCTTGCGCTTCTCCTCGTCGGAGAGCGTGTCGTAAGCCTGCTGGATCTCCTTGAAGCGCTCCTCCGCTCCGGGGTCGTCCTGGTTGCGGTCGGGGTGCCACTTGCGGGCCAGCTCTCGGTAGGCCTTCTTGATCTCGTCCTGCGAGGCGGACTTGGAGACGCCCAGAACCTCGTAGAAGTCACGAGGGGCGGTCGCCATTACTTGCTCACCACCACCTTGGCGGGCCGCAGAACCTGCCCGTTCAGCCGGTAGCCCTTCTGCATGGTCTCGAGGACGATCCCGGCCTCCGTGCCCTCGGCCGGCTGCGCCGAGAGCGCATCGTGCAGCTGCGGATCGAACTTCTCGCCGGTGGGGTCGAAGGACTCCACGCCGGCGCCGCCGAGCTTGCCTCGCAGCTCGTCGAGTACGAGGCCGACGCCCTTCACCAGAGCTTCGTGGGCTCCCGGGTCGGATCCCGACTCGAGTGCCCGCTCGAGGTTGTCGATCACCGGCAGGACCTCGCGGGCGAGCTCCGCCTTGCCACGGGCGAGCGCGTCGGATGTCTCCTTCGCGACCCGCTTGCGGTAGTTCTCGAAGTCCGCCCGGGTGCGCTGTGCGAGCTCGAGGTACTCGTCGCGCTCGCGCTTCGCCGCCCCGAGCTCGTCGAGGTCGCGCTCGACCTGATCGGCCGCGCTGTCTTCAGTGGTGGACGGGTCGCCCCCGTCCACCACCTCCGCGTCGACGACCTCCTCGTCGCCGTTGGGACGCTGCTCCTCGTTCATCCGGGCTCCTACGAGGTCTTCTCGTCGTCGACGACCTCGGCGTCCACGACCTCCTCGTCACCGGCGCCATTCTGCGAGGCGCCGTCGGTGGAAGCCGCGGCCTGCTCTTCGGCCGCCTGCGAGTAGATCTGCTCGGAGACCTTCTGGAAGGCCGCCTGGAGAGCATCCGACTTGGAGCGGATCTCGCCGGCGTCCTCCGAGGTGAGCGAATCGCGCACGTCCTTGATCGCCGTCTCGATCTCCTCCTTCGAGGAGGAGTCGACCTTGTCGCCCAGCTCTGAGAGCTGCTTCTCCGCCTGGTAGGCGGCGTTCTCGGCGACGTTGCGGGCCTCGGCCAGCTCGCGCTGCTTTCGGTCCTCGTCGGCGTGCGACTCGGCGTCCTTGATCATCTGCTCGACCTCGGTCTCGTCGAGGCCCGAGCCGCCCTTGATCTCGATCTTCTGCTCCTTGCCGGTGCCGAGATCCTTGGCGGAGACGTTCAGGATGCCGTTCGCGTCGATGTCGAAGGTGACCTCGATCTGAGGCATGCCCCTAGGCGCAGGCGGGATGCCGGTGAGCTGGAACTTGCCCAGGCTCTTGTTGCCGGAGGCCATCTCGCGCTCGCCCTGGAGCACGTGCACCTCGACCGAGGGCTGGTTGTCCTCCGCCGTCGAGAAGATCTCCGACTTCTTCGTCGGGATCGTTGTGTTGCGCTCGATCAGCTTGGTCATCACGCCGCCCTTGGTCTCGATGCCGAGGGTGAGCGGGGTGACGTCGAGGAGCAGCACGTCCTTGACCTCGCCGCCCAGCACGCCTGCCTGGATCGCGGCGCCGATCGCGACGACCTCGTCCGGGTTGACGCCCTGGTGGGGGTCCTTGCCGGTCAGCTCCTTGACCTTCTCCTGGACCGCGGGCATGCGGGTCATGCCGCCGACCAGCACGACGTGATCGACATCGGTGCCGGCGTCGGCCAGGGCCTGCTTGACCGGCCCGACGACGCGCTCGAGCAGATCCGAGGTGAGCTCGGCGAGCTTCGCGCGGGTCAGCTTGATGTCGAGGTGCTTCGGCCCCGCGTCGGTCGCGGTGATGAAGGGCAGGTTGATCTGCGTCTCCTGGGTGGTGGAGAGCTCGATCTTCGCCTTCTCCGCGGCCTCGTAGAGGCGCTGCAGGGAGTTCTTGTCCGCGGACAGGTCGACGCCCTGGTCGCGCTTGAACTCGGCGACCAGCCACTGGACGATCGCCTTGTCCCAGTTGTCGCCGCCCAGGTGGTTGTCACCCGAGGTGGCCTTCACCTCGAAGACCCCGTCGCCGATCTCCAGGACGGAGACGTCGAAGGTGCCGCCGCCGAGGTCGAAGACGAGGATGGTCTGGTCGGACGTCTCCTTGTCGAGCCCGTAGGCGAGCGCGGCCGCCGTCGGCTCGTTGATGATTCGCTTGACGTCGAGCCCGGCGACCTTGCCGGCGTCCTTGGTCGCCTGGCGCTGGTCGTCGTTGAAGTAGGCCGGAACGGTGATCACGGCCGAATCGACGGGCTCTCCGAGCTTCGCCTCGGCGTCAGCCTTCAGCTTCTGCAGGATCATCGCCGAGATCTCGGGGGGCGAGTACTGCTTGCCGTCCACCTCGATGCGGACGTCGCCGTTCGGGCCGGCGACGACCTGGTAGGGGACGATCGTCTCCTCCTCCTTGACCTCGGCCTCCTTGCGGCCCATGAAGCGCTTGATCGAGAAGATCGTCTTCTCGGGGTTCATCACTGCCTGGCGCTTGGCAACCGTGCCGACCAGGCGCTCACCGGAGTCGGTGAAGGCGACGACGGACGGCGTGGTGCGCCCGCCTTCGGCGTTCTCGAGGACGGTGGGCTCTCCGCCCTCCATCACCGCCACGCACGAGTTCGTCGTGCCCAGGTCGATGCCTATTGTCTTTGCCACTGTCATTCCTCCAAAGCTTGGATTAAGAAATCTGAGTGCCAGTGTGGCAGATATGTGCGTGAATTGTCAAGGGCGGCCAAAAAAAGAGGCCGGGGCACTCGGCCCCGGCCTCTCGATGGTTCCCTATGCGTCCGTCCCTACTTGACCTGGAGCAGGCTCCAGAGGCCGAAGTGGTCGGACGAATGCAGACCGTTCGCGTAGGTGGTGGTCAGACCACCCCTCTTGAACTTGATCTTCTTGCTGTTGGACATGATGTGATCGACCCGATGGGTGATGCCGGCCGTGCTCGGGTCGTTCAGATTCGGGTCCTGCAGGCAGCACCCGAAAGGAGGCGGCGTGAGCGCACGCTCGCTCCAGCCGTTCGCGAGCAGCGCCCGATAGGCGAGCGCGTCTCCCGGATCGACCTGATCGCCGTGCACCGGCGAATCGGAGTTGAAGTCCCCGAGCAGGATCGTCGGGAGCTTCGAGCTCGTCGGGCCGCCCGGGGCGACCAACTGCTTCGCCTGGGCCTCGCGAATCCCACCCTTCGGGTAGGTCTTGCCATCGCTGCCCGTGTTGTTCGCGGCGCTGTCGAATGCCTCCAGGTGGCTGTCCACGACGTGGACCCGCTTCCCGGCGACCTTGGCGTTGACGCCGGCCCAGCCGCGCGTCACGTCGACGTTGATGACGCCGCCGACCTTGACCCGGAGCAGCGTGTTGAACGTGCCCGCGGTCGCGCTGCTGGTCTTGACGCCCTTCTTCACCAGGATCGCGTCGCGCATGGTGAGGCGCTCGTTGTGGCACTGCGCGGGACATGCGCCGAGCCCGCCCGAGCCCTGGTTCACCGGCAGCTCGAAGTCGAACTCCGGCTTCACCACAGCGACCCGGTACTGGACCGACTTGCTCTTCTTCTTGGCGGCGGACGCGCTGCCCTTCTTGCCCTTCCCGCCCTTGTTCAGCTGCGTGAGCAGGTCGGTCAGGAAATCACCGCCGAGCGGGTCGGTCTGAGTCGCCTTCGGACCCGAGGTGACGGCGCCCAGGTCATAAGGACCGGTGCGCCACCAGGCGCCCTCCTGCAGGCCGACGATGTCGGGCTTCTGCTTCTTGATCTCGGCAGCCAGTTCGGCCGCGCGGACCGATGGGAACTGGGTTCGATGCACCTGCTGTTCGATCTGGTAGGCGGCGTCGACCGCGTCGTTCACGTTGGAAGCCTGGAGCGCTGGGCTCAGGTCCGCCCCTAGATACAGATTGCGGGTCATCACAGTGAGCTGATGGCCCTTCTTCTTTCCCTTGGCATCGGCGGTGCCGGGGAGCAGCGTCAGGCCGAGGGCAACCAGCAGCCCAAGCACCAACGCAATCCCGAAGCCCCCCCGCCTGCCCGGGGACAGATGTGCGTGACTCAACAGAACTCCTTTCTCAGAGGGGCCTGTTGCCACGCGTCGGTGCGTGCGGTCCCCTCGAGTCCTCTCTCTCTGCTGCTAACAACGCTATTTCAGGCAGAGTTGCGGCCGAAACCGCAATAAGCCGCAGTTATGGGTAGGGCTAGGGGCCCTGGCCGGCGACCTGGGAGACGAAGGTCGCGACCTCGTCCGCCTGCTGGCCGCTGAGGATGCCCTTCGGCATACGCCCGGCCAAGCCGTTGTTGATTGCGCTCAGCACCCGCGGCTTGATCGTGTTGGGTGCGGGAGCGCTGGCGCTGGGCGGGGCGAGCAGCTCGTCGAGATTCGGCCCGATGACGCCATCGGTGCCGGCCTTCGCGAGCGTGTGGCAGGCGCCGCAGTTGGTCACGAAGAGGTCCTTGCCCCCCTGGAGACTCGCGGAGACCTCCTCGGGAGAGGCGCTCTGCGAGCCCTCATGGGTGATCGCCCAGGCGGGCACTCCGACCCCGAGGAGCAGGACGACCAATCCGAACATGACGAAGGTGCTGCGCTTCATTCGGGGCGCAGCATATTGGTCCGATACCACGGGCACATCCGGCGGAGTCCGCACTCGCCGCAGCGGGGCTTCGGGCGGCAGACGGCGCGCCCGTGCTGGATCAGGTTGATGTGGAGCTCGTAGGCGTCCTCGGGCGGAGTGATCGCGAGCATCTCGTCGTGAGCCTCTTCGAACGGGGCTCCCTGCCGGAACAGACCGAGGCGGCCGCCGACGCGATGGACGTGGGTATCGACCGGGATCTCCGGCCGCCCGAAGGCGAAGATCATCACGCAGGCCGCGGTCTTCCGGCCGACCCCCGGCAGGTCGTCCAGGTAGGAGAGCGCCTCCTCGCGCGGGGCCTCCGCCAGCCAGTCCAGGTCGGGATGGTCGCCCAGCAGGCCGAGGATCTCCTGGATCCGAGGCGCCTTGGTGACGCTCAGCCCTCCGGGCTTGATCGCCTCCTCGACCTCCTCGGTGGGAGCGTCGCGAACCTCCTCCCAGGTGGGGAAGCGCTCGCGCAGGCGGTTGTAGGCGACGTCGCGGTTGCGGTCGTTGGTGTTCTGGGAGAGGACGGTGCGGACCAGCTCGGCGATCGGGTGCCCATGCGGCTGGTTCAACGGCCTTCCGTAGAGCTCGCGCAGCCGATCGCGGATCGCGAGCACGCGGCGCCGCGAGGGGCGGCGCCACTCGGGATCGCGCTTGGGGATGCGAGGCGGGGGGCTGGGCCGAAGCTCGGCGGTCTTCCCGTCTGCGAGCACGACCTTGCTGGGCAGCGGCACGAACCGAGGATATTGTCCGCCGCCATCATGGCCTCGATCGAGACTGGCACCGTGATGGTGGACGGTGTCTCCACCTTCTTTCGCCGGGTCAAGGGGGATGGCCCGCCCGCGGTCTTCGTCCACGGCAACCCGAGCCACTCCGAGGACTGGCAGCCGTTCCTCGAGCGGATCGGTGGGCCCGCACTCGCCTTCGACCTGCCGGGGTGGGGGCGCTCGGACCGGCCCTCGCCGAGGGAGTTCGACTACTCGATGGACGGCCTGGCCCGCTTCGTGACCCGGTTCCTGCAGCGGATGGCCGTGGAGGAGCATTCGCTGGTCGTCCACGACTGGGGCTCGGTGGCGCTGATCGCGGCGCAGGAGGATCCCGAGAGGATCAGGCGCCAGGTGATCATGAACGCGGTCGTCCTCCTGCCGGGCTACCGCTGGCACCGGACCGCTCGCGTCTGGCGCACGCGGGGGCTGGGCGAGCTCTCCAACCGGATCTGGAGCCGCCGCCTGCTCGATCTGGGTCTGCGCGAGTCGCGGGGCGACTGGAGCCGCCACGATCCCGCCTTCGTGGACATGGTCTGGGAGCACCTCGACCACGGGACCTTCGACGCGATCCTGCGCCTCTACCGCTCAGCGGATCCCGACCGGCTGGCCGCGGCGGGCGAGCGGCTCGGGGCGATCAGAGCGCCCGCGCTGGTCGTCTGGGGCGCGCGCGACCGGTACCTGCCGGCCCGCTTCGGCCCCGCGTACGCGGAGCGGCTGCCGAATTCGGAGCTCCTCGAGCTTCCGGAGGCGGGTCACTGGCCCTGGATCGACGCTCCGGAGGTCGTCGACCGGGTGATCCGCTTCCTCACGACCGACGAAGAGTTCCGCAATTCCTGACGAAGGTGTTATCGCCCCGTAACCCGGGCGACCTGGTGACTAGAATCTTCCGGTCATGCGTTCCTTGATCGACAAAATCGGCGACTGGCTACCGCAGGGGTATGCGGACGCCGCTCGCCAGCTCAGCCTGTTCGTGGTCGCGGAGCTCTGCTACGAGGCGGTCCGCGGGGTTGCCGACGGCCAGCGCGAGATCGCGATGGTGAACGGCCGGCACGTGATCGATTTCGAGCGCGGCCTCCACGCCTTCTTCGAGCCGAACCTGCAGTCGCTGTTCATCCACCAGCGCTGGATCATCGACTTCGCCAACTACATGTACATGAACAGCCACTTCGTGGTGACCACGGCGTTCCTGGTCTGGCTCTACCTCTTCCGGAACCAGAATTTCTACTTCGTGCGCAACATGTTCATGGTTGCTATGGGGCTGGCGGTGGTGGGCTACGCGCTCCTGCCGACCGCGCCTCCGCGCATGTTCGGCAGCGAAACCCATCTCGTCGACACGATCACCAGCTATGCCCAGGTCAACCACGACTCCGGCCTCGTGAAGCTCTTCATCAATCCCTACGCGGCGATCCCCAGCATGCACGTCGCCTTCTCCACGATGATCGGAGTCACCGGAGTGCTGATCTCGAGGCACAGGATCACCAAGGTGGTCTGGGCCCTCTATCCCGTGCTCGTCTTCTGGGTCGTGATCGTCACGGCGAACCACTTCTGGGTCGACGGTGCGTTCGGCCTTCTCGTGGCGGCCTTCTCGGCCGTCACCGCTGCGCAGGTCCTGGCTCGCGTCCGGCCGGCCGCCTGGTCCTGGCGGCCCGCGACGGCTTGAGCGCGCGAGAGGCGCTCCGCCGCTACGGCGAGCCGGGGCTGGTGGCGGCTGCCCTCAGCGTCGCCTACCTGATCATCCAGCCCGACAGCGCCGACCATGCCGCCCAGGTGTTCCGCTCGGGCCTCTTCACGCATGAGGGCCTCGTCACTTGGGACAACTTCTGGTTCGGCGGCCACCACCTGCCGGGCTACGGGGTTCTGCTGCCGATCCTGAGCTCTTTCGTCGGCCCGCGGCTCGTCGGCGTCCTGGCGACGATCGCCGCCGCGTTGCTCTTCTCGGCGATCGCCTACCGCCGCTTCGGCGAGAGGGCGCGGCTCGGCGTGGCCTGGTTCGCCACCGCAACCGCGATCAGCCTGTTCACCGGCCGGCTCACGTTCGCCCTCGGCGTTGCCGTCGCGCTCGGCGCGGTGTTCGCGGCGCAGAGGGGTCACCGGTTCACCGCGGTCGGGTTCGCCGCACTGACGCCCCTCGCGAGCCCGGTGGCCGCGCTCTTCCTCGCCTGCGGCGTGATCGCCTACGCGATCGCGGAGCGTAGCCGCCGGGGGCTCGAGCTCGCGGTCGTGGCGGTCGGCGTGGCGCTGCTGATCTCGGCCGCCTTCCCGGAGGGAGGCACCGAGCCGTTCGACTTCTCGAGCTTCGAGCCGGCGATCCTCGTCGCCATTGCGGTCTTCGTCGCGCTGCCGCCGGAGGAGCGGCTGTTGCGGTATGGCGTCGCGGTCTACGGCGCGGCCCTTTCCGCCGCCTTCCTGGTCCAGAGCCCGATGGGCGGCAACGCGACCAGGCTGGGGTCGCTGCTGCTCGGCCCGATCCTGGCCTTCGGCCTCTGGCGCCGGCAGAGGTTCGCGCTGGTCCTCCTGGTGCCGGTGCTGATCTACTGGCAGTGGTCGCCCGTCGTTCGCGACCTCGAGGAGGTGAGCGCCCAGCCCTCGGTCACCGCCGGCTACTACGCGCCGCTGATCGATTTCCTCCGGGGCCAGCCGCATCGCGACTCGCAGCGGGTCGAGGTGCTCCCCGAGGAGCATCACTGGGAGTCGGCCTACGTGCCGGACGGGATCTACATCGCCCGCGGCTGGGAGCGCCAGCTCGACCGCAAGCTCAATCCGCTCTTCTACCAGTCGGCCCCGATCACGGGCCGCGAGTACCGCAGCTGGCTGGATGACCTCGGCGTCGGCTACGTGGCGGTGCCCCGCGCTCCGCTCGACTACGCGGCCCTCGGCGAGAAGCATCTGCTCAAGAAGGGCCCTCCCTCCTACCTCCACAAGGTCTTCCACAGCAAGAACTGGACCGTCTACGCCGTCAGCCACCCGTCGCCGCTCGCGATCGGCGGCAAGATGGTGAAGCTCACCCCGCAGGGCTTCGTGGTCGACGCGAGCGTGCCGGGAACGGTCCTGGTGCGGGTGCACTGGACCCCCTACTGGTCGATCGAGCAGGGCACCGGATGCGTCGAGCAGGCCCCCGGCGGCTACACGATGATCGACGTGACCACGCCCGGCCGCTTCCGCGTCGGCATCGACTTCTCGCCGGTACGGGCGGTCAGCTCGGGCCCGCGCTGTCACCAGGAGCCGGTGATCCAGTACGGCACGGCTCAGTCCTCGGCGAGCCGCGCCGCCCGGATCGCCCACATGGGCGGCACCCCGTGAGCGCCGCCAGGGCACGGAACTGGCGGATCCTCCCCCGCGGCCCCCTCGACCTGGTGCTCCAGCTGCTGCTGCTGGCGGCCGCGTACTGGCTGTGGAGGCACGGCCGGGGTGCCGTCGACGGCAGCCTCAGCCTCTCCTTCTCTCATGCCCGGGACATCGTCAGCGCCGAGCGCTCCCTCGGGCTGCTGATCGAGCCAAGCGTCCAGCACTGGGCGGTCAGCGCCGGCTGGCCCGCCGAGGTCGCCCGCTGGGGCTACGCCAACCTCCACTTCAAGGGCAGCTGCCTGATGCTGGCGATCCTCTACTTCCGCTACCGCGGGAGCTTCGGCTTCGTCCGCAACGCGGTCTTCGCCGCGATGGCGATCTCGGTGATCGGCTACGCGCTCTTCCCGACCGCGCCGCCCCGCTTCCTGCCGGAGCTCGGCCTCGACCCGTCCAGCTCGGTGACCGGCAACAACCCGCTGCTCTCGAACCCCGGTGACGCGCTCTTCAATCCGTTCGCAGCGGTGCCCTCGATGCACGTCGGGCTCTCCGTGATCCTGGCCTGGTCCCTGGCGATGCTGGTCCGCGCGCCGGTGCTTCGCGGGCTCCTCTTCGCCTATCCGCTGCTCATGACCTTCGTCGTGGTGGCGAGCGGCAACCACTTCTGGCTCGACGCGGTCCTCGGGCTGCTGACGGCGGCCCTGGCCACCGGCACGGCGATGCTGCTGGGCCGCCTCAATCCCGACTGGTCGTTCAGGCCGTTCAGCCGGACGGCGCCGGTGGGGGAGCTCGAGCCCCAGCCCGAGCCCGAGGCCGCACCGGCCTAGATGGAATTCTCGGCGGCGGTTCGCAATCGCCTGATCGAGTCGCGCCTCACCCCGAACGCCATCTCGATGGTGGGGCTGGTCGGCAACCTCACGGCCGCCGTGCTGATCTGGCAGGGCCTCTACTTCCTCGGCGGGATCGCCTTCATCATCGGCTCCGTCATGGACACCCTCGACGGGCGCTACGCGCGCGCGTCGGGCAAGGGGACGATGTTCGGCGCGTTCCTTGACTCGACCCTCGACCGGGTCGAGGAGGGCATCGTGCTGACCGCCGTTGCGTATCGCTTCGCGCTCACCGGCGACGAGTTCGCCGCCGCGATGTGCGTGGTGGTCGTGCTCGGGTCGCTGATGGTCTCCTACACCCGGGCGCGGGCCGAGGCGCTTGGCGTCGAGTGCAAGGTCGGCCTGGCCACGCGTCCCGTGCGGGTGGTCATACTCTCCATCGGCCTCGTCTTCGCGAAGGGCGCTGGAGTGTTCGATGCAGATCTTTTGGCTCCGGCCATCTACGCTATGGCGGCGCTGACGGCTTTCACCGTGGTACAGCGTGTTTGGCACGTGAGGAACGCGCTTACGCAGCGCGGCGCGGATGTCCAGGCGCCCGCGGAGCCCGCGGTCCCAGCCGACGACGTGTAACCACTCCCGAGCGCAAGTGTCGTTTCAAGGCTGACTTTCTTATCTAGGAGGAATTTCCAACGATGAGCACTGTGAATGGAAGAGCGAATAGCGCCCGGCGCAACGGCGCTCGCGACGACAAGGTTCGCGTCGCGATAGTCGGTGTCGGCAACTGCGCGAGCTCTTTCGTGCAGGGCGTCCAGTACTACAAGGACGCCGACCCAGACGAGCGGGTTCCCGGCCTGATGCACGTGGACCTGGGCGGCTACCACGTCCGTGACATCGAATTCACCGCCGCCTTCGACATCGATGCCGACAAGGTCGGCAAGGACCTGTCCGAGGCGATCTGGTCGGGTCAGAACAACACGTACAAGTTCTCCGACGTGCCGAACCTCGGGGTCAAGGTCCATCGAGGCATGACCCACGACGGGCTCGGCAAGTATCTGAAGGAGAAGATCACCAAGGCCCCGGGCCAGACCGCCGACATCGTCGGGATCCTGCAGGACACCCAGACGGACATGCTGGTCTGCTACCTGCCGGTCGGCTCCGAGCAGGCGACCAAGTGGTACGTCGAGCAGGCCTTGGCGGCCGGCGTCGGCTTCGTCAACTGCCTGCCGGTCTTCATCGCCCGCGAGGACTACTGGGACAAGCGCTTCGAGGAAGCGGGTCTGCCGATCATCGGCGACGACATCAAGTCTCAGGTCGGCGCGACGATCGTTCACCGCCAGCTGGCGAGGCTGTTCGCCGATCGCGGCGTAAGCATGGAGCGCACCAGCCAGCTCAACGTCGGAGGCAACATGGACTTCTACAACATGCTCGAGCGCGAGCGGCTGGAGTCCAAGAAGATCTCGAAGACCAACGCCGTCACCTCGATCATGGACCATGAGCTGCCGGCCGACGACGTGCACGTCGGTCCCTCGGACTACGTGCCGTGGCTGACCGACCGCAAGTGGGCGCACATCCGCGTCGAGGGCAAGGCGTTCGGAGACGTGCCCCTCAACGTCGAGCTCAAGCTCGAGGTCTGGGACTCGCCGAATTCCGCGGGCATCGTCATCGACGCCACCAGGATCGTGAAGCTGGCCCTGAACCACGGCATCTCCGGCCAGCTGGACGGTCCCTCGAGCTACCTGATGAAGTCGCCGCACACGCAGCGACCCGATTCGGAAGCTCGTGAGAAGACCGAGGAGTTCATCGCCAAGTACGCCAAGCAGCGCGGCCTGCCCGAGGGCAAGGAAGAGAAGGCCAAGAAGAGCAAGAAGGACAGGAAGGCCAAGGCGAAGGCGAAGTAGCGAAGCTCTGATAGACGCTTGAAGAAACGGGCCCCTCGGGGCCCGTTTCTCGTAGTGCGTTTGGTCGGCTGGCCCTCGGTGTTCCACACCGAGGCAGGTCGGTCAGCGAGCACCGATCCGACCGTGATTTCGCGGGGTTAGCTTCGTAGGAGCATGGAAGCGCACCTCCCGAAACTCGCGATCTGCAGGCAAAAGAATCTCCTGTTGGCGCTCACGCTGCTGATCGCTGCCGTTGCGATTCTGTTGCTGGCGTCTGGCGCCTAGGCGGCGAGGAACGGCGGGGCCGTCCTCGTCAAGGACATCAATCCGGCCCGGCCCGGAAAGGCCCACGGCCTGGTCGTCTCGACGCCAACGGGAGCGACCCCTCCGGACTCACAAACGTGAACGGCATTCTGTACTTCGCCGCCCGTGATCGCAGGCACGGCGACGAGCTGTGGCGGAGTGACGGTACGCGCAGGGGCACACGGATGGTCACGGACATCAGCCGGGGCCGGCCCGGAAGTCACCCCGATCAGCTCACCGCCGTGGGCAAGGTCCTCTACTTCACGGCCCGCGACGGCGTCCACGGCCCAGAGCTGTGGCGAAGCAACGGAACGGCGCGGGGAACGAGGCTCGTAAAGGACCTCGTCCCGGGGCAGGGGGCCTACAGCCTCGGATCGTTCAGGAACGTGGCTGGCACCCTCTTCTTCGTCGCCGGTGACGCGCCCCAGAGCGGGACCCAGACAGGACTGTGGCGAAGCGACGGGACCGCAAGGGGAACGACGCTGGTGAAGCAGGTCGCGAAGATCAGCTATCCGACGGCCATCGGGCGCACCCTCTACTTCGCCGGCGACGACGGCACCCACGCAGGGCTCTGGAGAAGTGACGGAACGCCGTCCGGAACGGGGGCGGTCAAGGAACTGGAGGGCGCGAACATTTGCGGCGACGCTTCCTGTTACCTCACCGACGTGGCGGGCACGCTCTTCTTTGCCGCGAACCATGGCACCAGTTCCGCCGTCTGGCGGAGCGACGGGACGGCCGCGGGCACGATCCCGGTCATGGACGTGTCGGCGTACGACCTGACCGCGGTCGGCAGAACACTCTATTTCGCCACGCGCGACTACAGCGACAGCTGGCTGTGGCGAAGCGACGGGACCGCTGCTGGGACGTTCCCGATCGTCTCCATTGGCCCCACACCCGAGGGCTGCTACTGCGGCCTCGAGATCACGGGCTTTCCCGAGCTCACCAATGTCGGCGGCACCCTCTACTTCTTCGGAGCGGGCGGGCTGTCGCGTACTGATCGAACCCCGACTGGCACGAAGCTGATCCGCAGCGGCTTCGTTCCCGACCAGCTCACCGCAGCGGGCAGCATTCTCTACTTCTCTGCGTCCGACCAGAAGCACGGCCAGGAGCTTTGGCGGAGCGACGGCACCCGGAAGGGCACCCGCGTGGTCAGGGACATCCGGCGCGGCAAGGAGAGCAACAACGTCGGGGAGCTCACCGCGGTCGGCAGAACCCTCTTCTTCAGAGCCGACGATGGGGTCCATGGCCAAGAGCTGTGGAGGGCAGGCCCGAAGCCGAAGGGCTAGAGCCGAGTCCGTCGGGATAGGCGCGACCGCCCGTATGCTGCGCGCGTGGGCGCCGACTCCCTATCGATCGCGCAGGTGAGCCCCCATCCGTGGGGCTCGCGGCACGAGATCAACGAGTTCGTCCGCCGGACCTCCGAGGAGCTCGCCGAGCGTGGCCACCGGGTTCTGATCGTTGCTCCCTCCGACTCCCGCGCGGCGATCCGCGCGAGCCGGAAGCTGATCCGGGAGGCCGGGGACAGCCCCCGGGCCCTGCTCACGGGCGAGAACCCGCGGGTGCTCGCCATCGGGCAGAGCCTTCCCCTGCCGAGCGGCCCCCGGCGCAGGCCCGCCCCGCTTCCCCTCGACATCAGCGGCGCCCTCGAGCGGCTGCTGGGCTCGGTGCCGCTCGACCTGGTGCACGTCCACGAGCCGTTCGCCCCCAGCACCGGCTCGGCGGCCCTGCGCCACTCGCAGTCGCTCAACGTGGCCACCTTCCACGAGCCGGTCGAGCGCGTCCTCTCCACGCAGGTGGCGCGGATGCTGGTCGAGGTCTTCTTCGGGCGAATCGACGAGCGCACGGCCAGCAACGAGGCCACCGGCGAGCTGCTGCAGCGCTTCTTCCCGGGCAACTACCAGCTGATCAGGCCCGGGGCCGACGTCGCCGAGCCGGCGCTCGATCCGCCCCCGCCGGGGCGAATCCGGATCGTCCACTGCGCCGAGGAGGAGCGCGGGGCCCTTCGTCTCCTGCTGCGGGCGCTGCGCAGGCTGCCCGAGGACGTCGACTGGGAGGGCGTGATCTGGTTCGACGGGCCTACGGACCCGCTCGCTCGGGTCAGCCGGCGTCTCCGTGAGCGCCTCCGCGTGGTGCGGCCGCGGGATGGGGAGCCGGCCGAGTTCCTGGCCGGCGCGGACATCGCGTGCCTGGCGTCCGGCGGGGTGCGTGCCGCTCCAGGCCTGATCCGGAAGGCCTTCGCCGCCGGCGCGGTCCCGGTCGTCTCCGACCTGGAGCTCTACCGCGAGCTGGTCGAGGAGGGCGAGCGCGGGCTGCTCTTCCCGCTGGGCGACGTCCTGACGCTGACGGCGCAGCTCGAGCGGCTCTGCCGTGACGCCTCGCTGCGAGATCAGCTGAGCGCCGCGGCCCGCGATTCCGGCGAGGCGCGGCCCTGGGCCGAGGTGGCCGACGACGTGGAGGCCGTCTACCGGCGGCTGGTGGACCGGCGACACGATCCTGAGGGCAATCCCGAGGTCCGCAAGCGCCTGCGGGACCGCGAGTACGTCCACGTCGACTTGCACATGCACACGGACCACTCGCCGGACTGCGCCACGCCGGCAGAGCTCCTGCTCGAGACCGCCAAGGAGCGGGGGCTCGGCGCGATCGCGATCACCGACCACAACGAGATCTCCGGGGCCCTCGAGGCACAGGAGATCGCGGAGCGGATCGGCGGGATCAGGGTGATCGTGGCCGAGGAGGTGAAGACCGCGCACGAGGGCGAGGTGATCGGCCTCTTCCTCACGGACAAGATCGAGCGCGGCATGTCGATGGCCGAGACGATCGCCGAGATCCGCCGCCAGGGCGGACTCGTCTACGTGCCGCATCCGTTCGATCGCCTCCACTCCGTCCCCGACTACGAGCACCTGCTCGAGATCGTGGGCCAGATCGACATCCTGGAGGTCTTCAACCCGCGGGTGACGCTCTCCGCCTTCAACGAGGAGGCGGTCCGCTTCGCCCGCAAGTACTCGATCGTCCCCGGCGCGGGCTCCGACAGCCATGTCGCGCAGGGCCTGGGCAGCGTCAAGATCCGCCTCCGGGACTTCGACGGGCCGCAGGAGTTCCTCGAGTCGATGAGGGAGGCGGACATCGTCCGCAAGCACAAGAACCTGGTCTACGTCCAGGCCCTCAAGTTCCTCCAGACCAGCGGCGGGCGCGGCGGGCGTTCGCTTGCGGAGCGCGACGGGAGGAAGACGCGGTCCCGCCGTCGCAGCGCGAGCAAGAGTTGATGCACCCGCAAGGGGCCGGGCCCGGGCCGAAGAAGAGGCAAGGCGCCGTGTCATCCATAACCGACGACGAGATCCGCGAGAAGTACCTCGAGCGCGCGATCCGGGAGCTGAACGACCTCGGCAGGGACCTTGCGGCCTGTCAGGACTGCCCCCGGGGGAACGTGATGCCCGTCCAGGGCTCCGGCCACCCGCAGGCCGACATCATGATGCTGAAGCGCTCCGCGACCGCCTCGGAGATCGAGGAGGGAGTCGCCTTCTATGGCCGGGCCGGCAACGCGCTGATGAAGAGCTTCAAGCGGCTCGCGATCGACCCGATCGTCGTCTTCGGGACGCTCTGCGTGAAGTGCCCGCTCACCGATCCGACCCACGCATCGGAAGCCTGCGTCGCCAGGGTCGCCGAGGAGATCGCGATCGTGCAGCCCCGGATCGTCGTCGTGATGGGGGATGAGGCCCTCGACACGCTCAACGAGTTGGAGCTCCCGCTCTCGGAGCGCATCGACCCGATCGAGGGCGAGGTTCAGCGGATGACGCCGACGATGGACGCGCTGTACGTGCCCGACATCGACGACTCACTCGACACCGAAGACGCGAAGCAGCGCTTCTGGTCGTCGTTCCGGGTGCTCGGCGAGTGGTACGACCGCCTGCCGCCTTACTAGGCACAGGAATAGACTGGAGTCATGGAGCTCGAGGAGCGGACGATCGAGCAGCTGCCCGACCGGTGCCAGAACTGCGGCGTCAAGCTCACCGATGCCGAGAAGGAGACTGCTCTCACGGATGGGCCGCCGAGCGGTCTCGTGCTGTGCACGACCTGTGCGGCGGAGGTCGTCCCGGTCGAGGACGCCGAGGACGCCGAGTCCGAGGCCTAGCGGCCGCGCTTCCTGCGCTTCGGAGTCACCCTGCAGTCGGCGTGGTTTCGGAGGCCGGTGCCGCGCGGCGCCACGGTGACACTGACGCTCTGCTTCCCGGGGCAGGCGATCACCTTCAGCAGGCTCGCCTTCCCCTTCGAGGCGATCCCGCCGCCCTGCACGGCCGCGGAGTAGCCGGACTGATAGTGGTCTCGGGGCAGGAAGATCTGGGTCTGGCGGGCCTTCAGCTTCGCCTTCGCCTTCTTGCCGCGCCGCCTGGGCAGGCGGCGGGCGAAGCCCTTGCCGGTCGGCCCCTTCGTCGAGTAGGTGAGCGTGAAGCGGCCCGTCGCCGGGTCGAAGCCGTAGGCGGTCGGGGTGCCGGCGACCACCTGCGGATACGGCTCTGAAAGCACGTCGAGCTTCGCCTGCTTGACGTTCGATCCCGTCGGCGGCTGGTTCGGGTCGATCACGATCGCCTGGGTCCCGGAGCCGGATGTGGTCGGGTCGAGGCACTCGCAGTAGTGCCAGTACTCCCAGGAGACCATGTGCTGGTCGGCCTGCTGCACGTTCTGGCGGATCGTCGCCAGGTCGTCGGTGGCCCCGAACTCGCTCAGCATCAGCGCGTCCCCGGTCGAATGAGCATGCTTGTCGGCGTTCTGGAGCACCTGCTCGTCCAGCGCCGGACAGGCCAGGCCGCCGGTCCCGGCGACCAGCCCGGCGAGGCAGTAGAGGTGGAAGCTCATTCCCAGCGAGGGGTCGCCCATCGCCGGGATGTTCGTGTCTGCTCCGAAGTTGAAGATCACATTGGGCTCGTACCAGAGCAGCTTTCCGGGGTCCGCCCTCCTGATCGCGGCGATCAGGCTGCGATAGAAGGGCACGAGCACGTTGTTGTCGAAGCCGGGGCATCCGGTGAGGACCGCGCAGGTCGGGTAGGCGGTCCCGGGCCAGGGCTCGTTCATCAGGTCGAAGCCGAGGGTGTGCTTGGCTGAGGCGAAGCGGGCCGCCACGTGCCCCCAGGCGGCCGCATAGCGCGCCTGGAGGCCGACCCCACCGGGGCCGCCATCGTTCGCCCAGAAGTGGTCGAACGCCCGGTTCAGCGCCGGATTCGTCAGATAGTTCGTCGGAAAGCCGTTCTGCGGGTTGGGGAGCCCGTCGTCCTGCACGGCCCAGTCGGGCCAACCCTCTCCCTGGAACTTCTCGTTGAAGAGGTCCTGATGGAAGTCGAGCTGGCTGAAGACGCCGTGCCTGGCGAGGTCCGCTTCGGTGGAAGCGATGTCGTTGAGGTACGCGTCGGCGTAGTTGCCCGGGGTTGGCTCGACGGCCTTGTAGATCAGCCCGAGCCGGACGGCGTCAAAGCCGAAGCGCTGCAGGAAGGCGGCGTCGTCGTCCCCGAAGCCCTGCGCCGACGGCGCGTAGGGCGGCTGCTTGCTGACCATGTTGACGCCGTGCAGGATCGCCACACGGCCCTTCGCGTCCGTGATCCAGCGGCCGGAGTGGCTCAGCGGCGCGGTGGGGCCCGCGTCCGCCGCCGAAGCGAACAGCGTCGCTCCGAGCGCCGCGGTCGCGGCGATCGCCGTGGCTCTCCTCACCCAGCGCACGGCGGCAGTATGGCTTAGTTCGGCGGCGGTTTTTGGTGGCCGCCGTTAGTGCGGGGCCGTGTCGCTCAGGGTGTCCGCCAGCACGGACACGTGGGTGGGGTGGGCCTCGGCCTGCGCCTTGCGGCCTCATACGTGCTCTTCCTGAACATCGGGGCGAACACCGACTACCTGACCGGGATGCTGCCGACCTTCATCCTGGCCGGGATCGGCTTCATGCTCACCTTCGGGCCGCTGAACATGGCCGCGACGGGTGGCGTGGCGCCGGAGGAGCAGGGCCTGGCCTCCGGGCTGGTCTACACCTCATTCCAGGTCGGCGGGGCGATCGGACTCGCCATCGCCACGGCGGTGATCGACGCCGGCACCGCCGCGTCCAGTGCGCCCGCCGGGAGTGCCGCGGCGCTGCTCGACGGATTCCATCCGGCGATCCTGACCTCGCTGGCCATCGCGGTGGTCGGCATCGCGATCACGGTGGTACCGCTGATCACCGGCCGCCGCGCGCCCGCCCACGCGGACGTCGCCACCGAGTCGGGTCACTAGGGCCGATTCCTCGGGCGGGGCGGCATCCCCAGCCGTCCCGCCCGGGCCCTCAATCTCCGGGAGCCGCCGCCTCCGCCAGCGCGCTCATGTTCTCGATGTTCGCGCTGGCGAGTGCCCTGACCACGGTCACGTCGAGCGCCCGATAGCGCGCGAGCCCGGCCTGGACGACGCTCTCGTTCTCGCCCGCGACTCCCACGGTGCCCTCCGGGGCGCCCTGGCGGTCGAAGTGGTTCCGGTATCCCGCGTGCAGGTCCCGGTAGAAGGACTCGTCCTTCGCGAGCCGGCCCTCGGCGTTGTCGCCGACTGCGGTCCGGACGTAGCCGAAGATGGTCGGCGGCTCGCGTCCGGCCTCGCGCGCGCCCTCCTCCACCCAGCCGCGAGCCTGCTCAGCGAACTCGGGCGTCATCCAGTTGAAGAAGACGCCCTCCCACTCGGCTCCAGCGAAGGCGCACATCTTCGGCCCCATGGCAGCGAGCACCAGGCGGACGTCCGGGAGCGCCTCGCGCAGTCCGGGCAGTGCCTCGCGCATCGTGGTCAGGGGCTTCTCGGTGAAGCCTGCGCCGAGGCCGAGCCAGAGCTTGCTCTTGTCGATGCCGAACCGCTCGATGTCGCCGGCGATCTCCTCGGGTGACTGGCGGTCGAGCGCGATGACCGCGACGCCGAGATCGATCCGGTCGGCGCCCTTCGCGTACTCGGCCAGGGTCTCGAGGCCCTTGGCGCCGGGATGGTCGTTGGACCACATCGAGTGGTAGCCGAGCTCCTGGCAGCGGCCGGCGAGGGGGCTGGCGATCTCGGGATCGAGACCGGCGGTCACTCCGAACGCCCGGCTCATGCCTTCTCCAGCAGGGCGACGCACTCGATGTGCGGCGTCTGAGGGAACATGTCGACCGGCTTCACGCGGCGCAGCCTATAGCCGGCCTCCGCGAGCTGGGCCGCGTTGGGCGCCAGGGTGGTCGGGTTGCAGGAGACGTAGACGATCCGCGGCGCCTCGCACTCGATCAGGCGACGGACGATCTTCTTCGAGAGCCCGGCCCGAGGCGGGTCGACGACGACCACGTCGGGACGGCCGGCCTCCTCGAGCAGCGGCCGGATCTCCTTGCGCGCGTCCCCCGTCCGGAAGCGCGCGTTCTCGATCTCGTTTCGCCGGGCGTTTTCCTCGGCGTCGACGATCGCCTCCGGGACGATCTCGATCCCCCAGACCTCGCCGGCCCCCTTCGCCATGCTGAGCCCGAGGGTCCCGATCCCGCAGAAGAGGTCGAAGACGCTCTCGGCGCCGGTCAGCCCCGCGAACTCCGCCGCCAGGCCGTAGAGGCGCTCGGCCATCTCGGTGTTGGTCTGAAAGAACGCGCGGTGGGAGATCCGGAACCGCAGGCCGCAGAGCTCCTCCTCCAGGTATTCGGCGCCCAGCGCCCCGGTCGGCCCGTCGGTCGTGCTCCCCGGCCCCTCGACGATCGTGTGCAGGTCGACGGGCGGGCGCGGGATCTCGGCGGGGGAGGTGACCAGGCGGCTCTGGAGCTGGCCCGTGCGCCGCCCCTCCCGGATCACCAGGTTGCGGAAGACGCCCTCCCCGGCCCTCGCGTCCCAGGCCGGCAGGCCGGCGGAGCGGGCCCAGTCGCGGAGCTCGTTGCGGCGAGCGTTGTTGCGCTCGGAGGCGAGCTGGCAATCCTCGGCGTCGACGATCAGGTCCCAGCGCCCGCGGGCGTGAAAGCCGAGCACGAGCTCCCCGTCGCGCTCGCCGAAGGAGTACTCGAGCTTGTTGCGATAGCGCCAGCGCTCGACCGCCGGCTCGATCGGCTCGAGCTCGAAGCCCTCGAGGCCGCCGAGCCGCACCAGCGCCTCCTCCACCTGCGACTGCTTGTGGCGGAGCTGCTCCTCGTAGGCGAGGCCCTGCCAGGGAGCGCCCGGGCAGGGCTCGCCGCCGTGGTCGCAGCGGGGCGGGACGCGGTCGGGCGACTCGCGCACGACCTCCTTCGCCTGCGCCTCCGCGTAGCCGCGCTTGGCCTTGGTCACCTCCGCCGTGACGCGGTCGCCGGGCAGTGCGCCGGAGACGAACACGACGTATCCGTTGCGGCGCGCCACGCCCTTGCCGCCGTAGGCGAGCGATTCGACGTCGAGCGTGAGGAGCTCGCCGCGGGCCGGCCGCTCCGGGGTGATCGTCCCGTCGGTCATCGTCGGCCTATCGTTGCAGCCGCGCCGGTATAGGCTTGCGCGGAATTTGCGGGAAAAACCCCAAGCAGGAGGTCAAAGTGGAATCAAGTGAAAGCAGTGGCGTCAAGGATCAGGTCCAGAAGGCGATCGACGACCTGCGCGCGGCCGGCGAGAAGGCCACAGGCGACGTGCGGTCGAGCATCGACTCGGCGGTATCGCGTCTGCGCGAGGTCTCCGGTGGCGCGAGCGAGAAGGCGCAGGATCAGGTCTCGAACTGGCGCGACACCCTCGACAAGGCGACCGAGGATGTCCGCAAGGAGCTCGGCAAGCTCGCCGTCCGGGCGCAGAGCTCCGTCGAGGCGCTCGACGAGATCGCCAAGGAGCTGGACGAGCGCCGCAAGGCCCTGAAGTAACTGGTAGCTAGTCCTTCAGCTTGCGGTCCAGGGCCCGCAGAAGTCCCTTGCGGGCCTTGTTTCCGCGCTCGTAGTCGCGGACCTTTCGCAGCTCCTGCCGGCTGAGCTCCTGCAGCCGCCGGTCGATCTGGCGGATCGAGAGCTGGTCGTACGCCGTGATCGGGAAACCCGGGACGCGGGCGGCGCGGCGAACCCGGTCGGCGCTCGCCAGTGGCTTGTCCACCGCGGCGACGGTGCGCTTCCTGGCCCGTTCGGCCCGGTCGCCCGCCTGCTGCTTCGCGCGGTCCGGCACCTCGCGGACCTGCGAGAGCACGCCGTCGAGCTGGGAGAGAAGGTCCTCCGCCTGCTCGCGGCCTCGGGTGGCGAGCCGGCTGACCATCTCCTCGGCGTCGGACCGGGTCATGCGGCCGCGGCGCACGGCGTCGTCCACGACCTCCTGCAGGCGGTCGCGCGAGATCGTGATGCTCTTCTCCAGCGCCTCGCGGAACGCCTGCACGCTCTGCTCGGCGCGGGAGCTCTCCTCAGCCTCCGTTGGCGCGCTTGCCATCGAACGCACTATCCCACAGTCGCGAACTTTCCAATCACGGGGTTGTGATCGGAGAGGCGGATCTTCTTGCCGGTCCCGGGATCGACCCGGTCCCGCGCCTCGGGCGGCCAGGCGGCGGGATGCTCGACGACCTCCAGGCCGCGGACGAGCAGGTGGCTGAGGCGGTCCGGAGCGGTTCGCGGCGCGAGCCCGAAGCGCTCCTCGAGCTGGTCGAAGACGGCGCTGGCCTTCGGGCGGACGTTGAAGTCCCCGCCGAAGATCAGGGGGTCGGAGCCGGCGAAGGCGACCGCGCGCTCGGCCGCGTCGAGCAGCTCGCGCTCGGCTGAAGAGGGCTTGGTGCTGACGTGGAGGTTCGCGACGCAGGGCCCGGCCTGGAGCCGGGTCAGGGCCATGACGCGAAGCTCCGGGCGCCAGGTGAGGACCTCGCGGCGCCGCTCGGCGATCCCGCCGGCGGCGCCCCGGACGAGCGTCGTGTCGGAGCCGCCCTCCCAGGCGCCGAGCAGATCCGGTCGCCAGCGGCCGATCGCGGAGGTGATCGGCTGCAGCCAGTTCCGCCCGCTCAGGGCCCGGTGGGCCTCGGCGTCGCAGACCTTCGCCAGCCGCTTCTTCCAGCTCGGCGGAAACTCCTGGAACAGGGCGACGTCCCAATCGACCGAGTCGATCAGCGAGGCGAACTCGTCGAACAGGTCCCAGTTGGTCTGCTCGTAGTCGTCGCCCAGGCGCGGCCCCCGGCGGAAGTTCCCCTTGTGGGCTCTGAGCTGGAGGTCGGGCTCGGGCGGCCAGTCACGGCCGTGGAACAAGTTCCATGTCATTGCGGTCAGCTGCACGGCCCTAGTATCGGTGGCCGATGCATTCACCGACCGCACATCTTCCGGCGAGCAACTTCCTGACCGGCGAGGAGCTCGACCGGGACGAGCTGACGGCGCTGCTCGAGCGCGCCGAGGAGCTCAAGCGAGGCCGCGATCGCGGGGAGGGTCGCGATTCCCTCGCGGGACGGTCGGTCGCGTTGATCTTCGAGAAGCCGTCGACCCGGACCCGCGTGTCCTTCGAGGTCGGTGTCGCCGAGCTCGGCGCGACTCCGATCGTCCTGCGGGCCGACGAGCTCCAGCTCACGCGCGGGGAGTCGATCGCCGACACCGGCCGGATCCTCTCCGGGTACCTGCATGGGATCGTGATCCGCTCGGGATCCGACGAGAGGGTTCGCGAGCTGGCCGACGGCGCCACCGTCCCGGTCGTCAACGGCCTCACCCCGGGCCATCACCCTGCCAGGCCCTGGCCGACCTGCTCACGCTGAAGGAGCGCTTCGGCGAGCTGGAGGGCCTGCGGCTCGCCTACGTCGGCGATGGCAACAACGTGGCCCGGTCCCTGGCGATCCTCGGGCGGATCGCCGGAGTCGAGGTCGTCGTCTCGAGTCCGGACTCCTACCGGATCGAGGAGGGACTTGCCGAGCTCATCGACGACCCGAGGGCCGCGGTGGCCGGGGCCGACGCGATCTACACCGACGTCTGGGTCAGCATGGGCGACGAGGAGACCGCCGAGCAGCGGCGAGCGGACCTCGCTCCCTACCAGGTGAACGACGAGCTGCTCGCCGCCGCGTCGGACCGCGCGATCGCCCTTCACTGCCTGCCGGCCCATCCGGGGGAGGAGATCACCGCGGAGGTCCTCTACGGCGAGCGCTCCGCGGTCTGGGACGAGGCCGAGAACCGCCTGCACACCCAGAAGGCTCTGCTGGAACGCCTGCTCGGCTAGCTCGGGTCGCGCGGCTCGCAGACGACCACCGGAATGCGGCGGCCGGCCGGGTCGGCGCGCCGCTGGTAGTCGTCATAGCCGGGGTAGAGACGGGTCGCGAGCTTCCAGATGCGCTCTCGCTCCTCGCCGTCGGCCTCGCGCGCCCGATAGGCGCCGCCTCGTCCCCGGGCCCAGAGCTCGATCTCGGGGTGGGCCTTGATGTTGTGGTACCAGGCCGGATGCCGCGGCTTGCCCGTCTGCGAGGCGATCAGGATCACGTTGTCGCCATCCGTGAAGTAGACGAGCGGCGTGGTGCGCTCCTTGCCGCTCTTGGCGCCCGTGTGGCCGAGAAGGACGGTGGGGACTCCGCTCGGCACCTTGACCAGGCCCCGCGTGGCTCGCATCAGGGGCGGGTCGACCTTGTTCGCCACGTTGAGCGCCATCCAGCTCCCGAACCTGCTCTTGGCGGTCCAGCGCAGGGCGCGCTGCACGGGATTGCGTGGCTTGGCCGGATCGAAGTCGGGCACTCGTCCCATGGCCGCAGCCTAGACTGGCGCCACGGCCCCGTGGTGTAACGGTTAGCACGCGAGGTTTTCAACCTCGTAGCGCGGGTTCGACTCCCGCCGGGGCTACTCAGTGGAATACCCCTAGGCCGGTTCTGGGGGCAGGGCTGAGGTGGGGGCGGCCTGGCGGTGCCACGCTGCGTGCATGGCGAATTCCCGAGTCCTGATTCTCGGCGGCGGCTTCGGCGGCCTCGAGACGGCGTTCGACCTTCGCCTGATCCTCGGGGACCGCGCCGACATCACGCTCGTCTCCGATCAGGATCACTTCCTCTTCAAGCCGAACTCGATCTACGTTCCATTCGGGCTCGACCCGGAGCGCCTCAAGGTAGGGCTCGCGAAGCCCACGGCGAAGCGGGGAATCCGGCTCGTCCACGGGCGGGCGCACGAGATCGACCCGGACACGCGACGTGTGAGGGTCGACGAACAGAGTCTTGACTACGACCAGCTCGTGATCGCGACCGGCTCGGGGATGCGCGCGAGCGACATCCCGGGACTGGGCGAGCACGCAATCAGCATGTGGACCCCGGAGGAGATGCTGGAGCTGCGTGCGGCGTTCGAGCGGACGCTCGAGGCGGCGAAGGCCGGCAATCGCCAGCGAGTCGTCTTCCTGATTCCCCCGAACAACAAGTGCGCCGGCCCCCTCTACGAGATCGTCCTGATGCTCGAGACATGGCTCCGGCGCAAGGGCGGCCGTGACGCGACCTCGATCACGTGGGCGACCTATGAGGATGGCTACATCCAGGCCTTTGGGCCTCGCCTGCATCACCTCGTCACCGGCGAGTTCCTGCGGCGGGGTATCGAGGGTCACACCGGCTGGGTGGTCGACAGCGTCGACTCCAAGGGGGTCGAGTTCCACAACGGCGAGCGGCTCGAGCACGACCTGCTGGTCGCGTTCCCTCCATACATCGCCTCGACGCCATTCGACGGGCTGGATGCCGACGACCGCGGCTTTCTGACGACGGACCTCGCGACACGCCGACTCGTTGACCACCCCGAGATCTACGCCGTAGGCGATGCCGGCGACTTCCCCGTCAAGCAGGCGTTCCTCGCCTTCCTCCAGGCGGACGCGGCCGCCTCGCAGATCGCCGCCACGATTCTCGGAACCGAGCCGGAGCTGAGCTTCGACCCGGTCAGCATGTGCATCATGGAGCAGTTCGACAAGGCGACCTTCGCGAAGGTCCCGCTGCGGCTGACGGGCGACCCCAAGCATCCGATCGAGGTGCGGCCGGACGCCAACGGCGACTACCGGGTCGGGTCCAACCGGGTCTGGCGAATGGGGAAGAAGATGCTGGGCACCTCGGTCCCGTGGCGCTTTCGGCATGGCAAGCCGTTTCACGCAGGCGCATTCTGGAGCGGCATGGACGCCGGCCTGAAGGTGATGTCCGGGGCCCTCTCCGACTGACCGCCCGGTTTAGGGGGCTCGACTAGCCTCCCGTCCGGTGCTGCCTGAGATCCACCTCGGACCGCTCACCCTGCAGACGTTCGGGATCTGCTTCGCGGCCGCCTTCATCGCCGCGGGCGCCGTGGTCTGGCGCCGTTTCGGCGAGCTCGGCAAGCCGGTCGACTGGGCGTACGAGATGAGCTTCGCGGCGCTGCTGGGCGGCCTGGTCGGCTCGCGCCTCGACTTCATCATCGAGAACTACAGCGATGTCAAGCACGACCTCCTCGGCAACCTCTTCTCCGGCTCCGGACTCGTCTGGTACGGCGGGGCGATCGGCGGGGCCATCGGCGTCTTCATCTGGGCCTGGTGGCGCGGCTTCCTCAACCTGACGCTGCTCGACGTCGCGGCGCCGGCCCTCGCCCTCGGCTACGCGATCGGGCGCTGCGGCTGCCAGCTCTCAGGCGACGGCGACTACGGCAAGGCCTGGGACGGCCCCTGGGCGATGTCCTACCCCGACGGGACCAAGCCGACGGACCAGACCGTGCATCCCACGCCGATCTACGAGACGCTGGCGATGGGCCTGGTGGCGCTGATCCTCTGGAGGCTCCGCGACCGCCTCACCAACGGGCTGCTGTTCGCCCTCTATCTGCTGCTGGCCGGCGCCGAGCGCTTCCTGGTCGAGTTCATCCGGCGAAACGACGACATCGCCCTCGGTCTCACCCAGGCCCAGCTGATCAGCGTGGCGATGATGATCGCCGGCGCCGTCTGGCTCCTGGTGGCCTTCCGGCGGGCTCCGCGGCCGGCAACGGCCTGAGCGTCACAGCGGCTTCACACCGCGCGACCGGCCCTTCGGTATCACCGCCTCTCAGCAACTCACACACCGAAAGGAGGCGGCAATGACCGACGAGGTCCAGGAGGTCCAGGAGGAGGCCACGGAGGAGCAGGCCCCCGAAGCGGAGGCCGAGGCCACCGAGGCGAGCAGCGATGACGATTCCGAAGAGTCCGACCAGGGGGAGGACTCGGCGGACGAGAGCTCCGAGGAGCTCTAGCTAGACCGATCGGAGCAGGCCGCCGTCGAGCGGGATCACAGCTCCCGTGAGATAGGCGGCCCGCTCCGAGCACAGGAACGCGACCAGGTCGCCGTACTCATTCGGCTGCCCGAGTCGCTTCGCCGGGATCCGCTCCCTGGCGGCCGCCTCGGCGCTCTGCAGCGACCCGTGTCGGTCGGCCAGCCGGTCCGTGGCGAACATCCCGGTCGCGACCGTGTTCACCGTGATGCCCTCGCCCGCGATCTCATCGGCGAGGGTCTCGAGCAGGCCGAGCGCCGCCAGCCGGTTCGCGTTCGAGAGCGTCAGGTGGGGGATGGGCTCGCGGATCGAGCTCGAGGACACGTTCACGATCCGTCCCCAGCCGCGTTCCCTCATCCCCGGGATCACGCCGTCGATCAGCACTCGGATCGCGAGCACCAGCGAGCGAAACGCCTCCTCCCATTCCTCGAGCGAGTTGTCGAGCGCCCCGCCACCGGGCGGCCCGCCGGTGTTCGTCACCAGGATGTCGATGGGCCCGAGCGCCTCGGCGACCTCGCCGGGCAGCTTCCGCAGCCCGTCCAGATCGGCGGTGTCGGCCGGGAAGACGTGAACCTCGCCCTCGATCTCCTCCGCCGCGGCCCGGAGCGATTCCTCGGACCGGCTCGAGATCGCGACCTTGGCGCCCTCGCGAGCGAGCGCCACGGCGATGCCCTTGCCGATTCCCTTGCTGGCGCCCATCACCAGCGCCGTGCGTCCCTCGATCCCTAGGTCCATAGGGCCCCTCCGGGGCGCCGCGCGAGCCACGCGCACCAGGCCGCGAACGCCGCGACCGCGATCGCCACGCCGAGCCAATGGATCCCGGCGATGACCGCGATCGCGCTCGGGATGCCTGCAAGCACCGCCCCGACCATTACCCCGCGGATGTCGAGGTGAAGCGCCCACGCCGTGAGCGCAGCGCAGCCGATCCAGGCGAGAGGCCCGGTCAGCCAGCCCCAGTCCTCGAAGAAGGAGTGCGGCAGCGTCACCGCGAGGATCAGCGAGACGGCGGCCACCGCGACCACCTGTGTGACGGCCGACTTCCAGAGGATCGACCGGTCCATCAGCCGGTCAGCTCGGCGAGATAGGCCGCGTCGTCGGGCGGCAGCCCCGGGATCGGCTGGCCGTCCCAGGTGATCCCGTCGGACATCGCGACGAAGAGCTGCTCGCGCTGGCGAAGGCTGAGGCGCTCGAAGCGGGCCAGGGCCAGGAAGGAGTAGAGCTTCGGCATCGCATCCCGCCAGCCGTGATCTGTGCCCGGGATCTTCGCCAGGTCGTGGATGGTCTTCGGCGCCTCCTTGAGCGGCTCCCTGAAGATCTGGGCGAAGACAGCGAAGTCGAGCTGCTCCGTCCGTCCCGCGGGGACCTGCAGCGTCTCGTCCTGCGGCGCGAGCAGGCCGCGCTCGAGCTCCTCGGCGGTCATCAGCAGGACCCCGTCGGTCGGCCGCGGATTGCACTCGATCATCACCAGCCCGTCGTCGGTCTCGATGAAGTCGAGGGACATCTGCCCGCCCCAGCCGAGGTCCCGGCCGAGCTTCTCGACGGTCGGCATCGTGTCCGACGGGTCGACCGAGAGGAACTGGATTCCCGTCGAGTGCTCCCACTGGCGCGGAGCCCGGTAGGACATGTGCGTCGCGATCTCGCCGTCGTGCAGGCACGAGTAGGTGCAGTGCATCGGCCCGTCGACGAACTCCTGCACGAGCCACGGGTTCGCCTCGGTCGGCTGGCAGGCTTCGAGTGACAGGTGGCCCGCGAGCGGGCCGGTGTTGGTGAGCAGCCCGACTCCTCCGCGCGAGAAGGCCGCTCGCGCGAAGTAGCGCGGGTAGCTTTCGATCGCCCGCTTCAGCTCGTCTGGGCTGTGGGCGAGCGTCGTATGGGGGGTGCGGATGTCGAGCTTGTCGCAGAGCTCCTGGAAGGTGCCCTTGTCGTGCACCTGCGCGAGCGTGCGAAACGGCGGCGCGTAGAGCTTCGTCACCTTCGACAGGCGCTCGTGCTGGGCCGCCAGGTAGAAGACCTCCTCGAACATCGGGATGACGATCTCGATCTCGTTGACGTCCGCGATGCGCTCGACGTCGGAGGCGAACTGCTGCGGGTCGCCGGTCGCCGAGGCGGTCGTGAAGTGGCCCCTCAGGTACTTCGAGTGGCTGCCGGGCGAGGCCTCGTAGCTGTCGCAGGCGAACACCTCGTGCCCGCACTCGCCGAGCTTTCGAATCGCGTCGAGCGCGAACGGCATCCGCGAACTGGTGACCAGCACCCTCACGGGGCTAACCCTACGAGGTGGGACTAGCCGCGGTGCTTGCGCTTCCGCGAGCCGCCGCGCCGGTCATAATCGGCTTGCCCAGGGCGGTTAGCTCAGCTGGGAGAGCGCTTGCCTTACAAGCAAGAGGTCGCCGGTTCGAGCCCGGCACCGCCCATCGTTCCTCCTTCCTCCTTTCACCACTGGCTGACTGGCCAATCGGATTGCGCGCCCCGGGGGCGGGTATACGAGCGCCGAGCACGTCAGGCCAAGGAAGGAGGGAATGCTCATGTTGTGGCTAATTGCAGGTGTCGTCCTGCTGATCATCGCCATCGCCGGCGGGGCCATCATTCACCCCGTTCTGTTCGCGCTGGCAATCGTCGCGCTCCTGATCTTCTTCATGGGACGTGGCGCCGGTACACGACGCACCATCTGAGCACCCCCCGGTACCGAGCACTTGAAGCCGGGTTCCGCGTCTGAGCTCGCCGCCGCCCCCTACACGGCGGCGGCGGGCCCAGAGCGCGGGAGTCCTTCACCGGGCGGCTCCTTGGTAGAAGTTGCCTGCCTTGTCCGCCTCGACCGTCTTCGCCCATGGCATCGCCAGCGGCGACCCCACGACCGACCGGGTCATGCTCTGGACCCACGTCACCGCCGACGCGGACTCCGTGCCGGTGAGCTGGACCGTCGCGCGCGACCCGGAGCTCTCAGATGTCGTCGCCTCGGGGGAGGCGACCGCCGAGGCCGAGCACGACCACACCGTGCACGTCGACATCACCGGGCTCGAGCCGGGGATGACCTACCACTACGGCTTCAATGCCGAGGGCGAGGATTCGCCCGTCGGCCGGACCTGGACCCTGCGCTCGGACGCCGATCGCCTGCGCTTCGCGATGTGCTCCTGTGCCAAGCACAACGCCGGCTTCTTCAACGCCTATGCGCGGATCGCCGAGCGCGACGATCTCGACTTCCTCCTCCACCTCGGCGACTACATCTACGAGGCCGGAAACACCCCGGCGAAGGGGCAGACGCCGGGCGCAGACATCGGGCGGGACTTCGACCCGCTCGAGGAGTGCCGCACCCTCGATGAGTACCGGACCCGCTACCGCCAGTATCACCGCGATCCGGACGTTCAGGCGCTCCACCGCGCGCTGCCGATCATCCCGACGCTCGACGACCACGAGCTGGCGGACGGCGCCTGGGCCGGCGGCTCGGATGCGCACGACCCCAAGCTTCACGGCCCCTGGGAGGACCGCAAGGCGGCGGCCTTCCGGGCTCGCTGGGAGTGGCTGCCGGCGCGGCCGCCCGACCCCGACGACACCACCCGCGTCTTCCGGAAGGTCGCGGTCGGCGATCTCGCCGACATCTTCCTGCTCGACATCCGCTCCCGGCGCGACCAGCCCGCCCTGGAGCCCACCATGAGCGACCCCCAGCGGTCGATGCTCGGGCGCGAGCAGCGCGATTGGCTGATGGGCGCTCTCGACGACTCGACCGCCGCTTGGCGGCTGGTCGGCAGCCCGTCGATCATGCATCAGAGCTTCTCGCAGAACCCGAGCGAGCTCCTCCAGACTGCGATGCTGAAGCTCAAGCTGATGGACGAGGACGGCGAGGGCCCCGACGAGGACCAGTGGGACGGGTACCCGGCGGAGCGGGACGCCGTGCTGGAGAAGTTCTCCGCTCTCGACGACGTGATCGTGCTGAGCGCCGACATCCACGTGAGCGTCGCCTCGCAGCTGAGCCGCAACGGGACGGCCGTCGCCGTCGAGATCACCGCCCCGAGCCTCACCTCGCAGAACCTCGACGAGAAGCTCAAGCTGGATCCGCGCGACGAGTCGATCGTCGCCTCGGAGCGCGAGTTCACCGAGGCGCTCGACCACGTCGAGTGGTGCGAGTTCTCGGGCCACGGCTATGGTCTGTGACGTCGACCGCAAGCGGCTGCGGGCCGATGGTGGCGTCGGCGGCGCCGGCGAGAGCATGGTGGCGGCGTACGAGGTCCGGCGCGGCGCGCCCGAGCTCGCCGTCGCCTGACGCGGCTACTCGGCGCTCTTCTGCTGGTCGTCCGGCTTGGTGTGGTGCGGCATCAGGGCGCCGGTCGAGCTGGACCGGTCCCTGTCGATCAGCTTCTGGGCGTCCGACTGCTCTTCCTCCGGCAGGAAGGTGCGGCGGAGGTCGTGCGCATCGAAGATCTCGTCGAGGTCCTCGCGCGTCAGCGTCTCGCGCTCGAGGGCGTTAGTGGCGAGGTCCTCGAGGCAGCGGCGGTTGACCTTCATCAGCTGGCGGGCGCGCGCATAGGCCATGTGCGCGAGCTCCTGGGCGTTCTCGTCGACGTCGCGGCGGGTGCGGTCGGATAGCGCGTAGTCGCTCGTTGGCTGCGCGAGCGGCGCGCTGTCGGGCGGCCCGTGCGAGAGCGTCATCCCGAACTCCGTGACCATCTGCACGCAGATCTTCTGGACACGGGCGAGGTCGTCGGCGGCGCCGGAGTAGACCTCGTCGAAGACCTCCTCCTCGGCCGCGCGGCCGCCGAGCAGGATCACGATCTCGTCCATCAGCTGCTTGCGCGAGCGCAGATAGCGGTCCTCGCTCGGCGAGTGCCCGACGAAGCCGAGTGCGGGGCCGCGCGGGACGATGCTGAGGATCTCGGGCGGATCGAGCCCGCAGAGGCGGCGGCAGAGGGCGTGACCCGCCTCGTGGTAGGCGACGATCCGCCGCTCGCCCTCGGTCAGTCGCCGCGACTGCTGCGAGCCCACGGACTGACGGAGGAGGGCCTCATCCAGGTCCTCGCGCTGGATCGCCATCCGCCCGGCGCGGCCCGCGATGATCGCGGCCTCGTTCAGAGCGTTGGCGAGCTGGGCGCCGGTCAGCCCGGTCGTCTTGCGGGCGACGTCGGTGAGGTCGATCGTGTCGGCGAGCACCTTGCCCCTGGCGTGGGACCGGAGGATCGCCTCGCGCCCGTCGCGGTCGGGCGGCGCCACCAGGACCTGGCGGTCGAAGCGGCCGGGACGCAGCAGCGCCTTGTCGAGCTTGTCGACGGCGTTCGACGCGGCCAGGACGATCACCGTCCCGGGGTCGCGCTCGAACCCGTCCAGCTCGACGAGCAGCTGGTTGAGTGCCTGTTCGCGCTCCGAGGTTCCGCCGTCGCCGGCGCCGGAGCCGCGATGGCCGCCGACCGCGTCGAGCTCGTCGATGAAGATCACGGCGCGCCCGGAGTTGCGCGCCTCCTTGAAGAGCCGCCGGATGCGCGCCGCGCCGCGTCCCACGAACATCTCAACGAAGCTCGAGCCGGAGGCGGCGAAGAAGTCAACGCCGGCGTGCGCGGCGACGGCCCTGGCCAGCATGGTCTTGCCGGTGCCGGGCGGGCCGTAGAGCAGCACCCCGCGCGGCGCCCGCGCGCCGAGCGCCTCGAAGCGCTTCGGGTCCTTGAGCCACTCCGCGACGTCGACCAGCTCCTCCTTGGCCGCGTCGACGCCCTGGACCTCCTTCCAGAGGACCGGCTCCGTCTTGCTCGCCTTGACCGTCTCCGGCCGGGTCGTCCCCATCGTGCTTCGGAGCAGGACGACGAAGACGGCCAGGATCCCGGCTGAGAACGCCACCCCGAAGACCGGGTACCAGGTGAAGAAGAAGTCTGGGATGGATCCGAGCAGGGGCATATGACGAGACGTCCACCCAACCTATCGGCAGATCGGCTCCCCGGCTGGAGCGAAAGTTTCGGTGCGGAGAGGCGGCCTACGCCTCGCCGTAGAGCATTACCTTGCTCGTATCGTCCGGGTCGGCCTTGATCTGGAACTTCTTGCCGGGCTGGTAGGCGTTGACGGCGTCCTGGGTCAGGTACTGGTGCACCGTCGTGTCGTAGCTCTGGCCATTCTCGAGCTCGACGCTGACCCCGATGTCGTAGGCCTTGTTGACCGGGTCGGAGCCCTCGCCGGACTCGTTGATCGAGTTGATGGTGGCCGTGCCGGGCAGTCCGCCCTGGTTCAGCTTCATGGCCAGATTGGCGTACTCGACGTCGCCGGCGGACGGGCTCATCTGGCCGGCTCCCCCTTGCTGCATCGCCTGGGCAGCCTGCTCCTGCGCCTTCTTGATGTTGTCCATCAAACCCATCTGGACTCTCCTTCTCCCCGTGGTGTGCTGGAGGTCGCACTCTAACCCAGCACTCCTGGGGTAGGTTGCCGCTATGGACGCAACTCAGCTGAAGCGCATCCCGCTGTTCTCGGACGCCTCGGACGAGGAGCTCAGGCAGGTCGCGGTCTTCGCTCAGTCGAAGGAGATCCCGGAGGGCGAGGTCATCCTTCAGGAGGGTGGCTACTCGCGCGAATTGCTCGCGATCGAGGACGGCACCGCCGAGGTCACGCATGAGGGCGAGAAGATCGCCGACCTGGGGCCCGGCGACGTCTTCGGCGAGGCCGGCATGCTCGACGACTCGATGCGGAGCGCGACCGTCACGGCCACCTCCCGGATGAGGCTGATCAGCCTCGGGCACTTCGAGGTGAAGCGGCTGAAGAAGGACGCGCCGGGCGTCTACCGCAGCATCGAGGAGCTCGTGGAGGAGCGCTCCAGCTAGGAGATCGTCGTGCGCAGCTCGCCCAGGGTCGGCGAGTCGATCACGATCTCATCGCCGGGCTTGAGCCAGACGCGTGGCTCGCGCACGCTGCCGACTCCGGACGGCGTCCCGGTCGAGACGATGTCTCCCGGCTCGAGGGTCATCCAGCGGGAGAGCCTCGCCACCAGCTCGGGGATCGAGAAGATCAGGTCCGAGGTGGTCGCGTCCTGCATGCGCTCCCCGTTCAGGTCGAGCGTGAAGGCGATCGAGTCGGGCGCGCCGGCCTCGTCCGGCGTGACGATCGCCGGGCCGCACGGGGCGGAGCCGTCGAAGACCTTGCCGGGCATCCACTGCGGCGTCGCGAACTGCAGGTCGCGCGCGGAGAGGTCGTTGAGCAGCACGTAGCCGGCGATCGCGTCGAGCGCCTGGTCCGGCTCGACATCCTTCGCCCGCTTGCCGATCACGAACGCGATCTCCGCCTCGTAGTCGACCTTCTCGCTCGCCGCCGGCAGCGCGACGGCGGCGTTCGGCGGAGCCAGGGCGTTGCGGAACTTCGCGAAGAAGGTCGGCTGCTCGGGCGGATCGATGCCGGCCTCGGCCGCGTGTGAGCGGTAGTTGAGGCCGATGCAGACGATCTTGTCCGGGTCCGGCAGGGGCGGCAGCAGCTCGGGGTCGGGGACCGGATCGGGGCCGCCGCCTTCGATTCCCTTCGCGAGCTCCTCGACGCGGCCAGCCTCGATCAGCTCCCGGACGGTGACGTGCTCGACGCCGAGCACCGGCGCCGCGTCGATCACGCCGCTCTCGGTCTGCACGCCGGCCCGGGCTTCGCCGTCCGCGCGGTAGGTCACGAGCTTCATGGCGGCCACCCTAGTCGGCTCGAGGGCACTCGGCGCGCGGGTTCGTTAGGTTCTCGCGCCATCGGAGGGGGGTCAATCCCCGGAAACGAGCAGTGTGCGAGGAGGCATGAATGGCAGAAGGGACGGTCAAGTGGTTCAGCAACGAGAAGGGATACGGCTTCATCACGCCGGATGACGGCGGGAAGGACCTCTTCGTCCACTTCTCGAGCATCGACGGGGACGGCTACCGCTCGCTCGACGATGGCGCGAAGGTCACCTACGAGTCCGAGGAGGGCCCGAAGGGCCCCGTGGCGACGAACGTTTCGCTGGCGAGCGGCTAGCCTGCATATCGCCCTCGGGGGCGTAGCTCAGTTGGTTAGAGCGCCGGCCTGTCACGCCGGAGGCCGCGGGTTCGAGTCCCGTCGCTCCCGTTAGATGAAGCTGCTGCTAGTGGCAGGGTTTCGTCCTCCTCCAACCGGCTCGCAGCTTCTGCGGAATCCGGGTCATTCGGGTCGCCAGTGCCCGATAGTGCCCAATCAGCATCGCCGAGCAAGCCTCCGAGCTTGGTCTGCGGCTTCATCCCAGTCACGTCGGTGTAGACGCGAAGGGTCATTCGCGGATCACGGTGGCCCATCTGAGCCGCGGTGATCGCGGGGTGCTCGCCGAGCTCGGCGCGCAATGCGGCATAGGTCCGGCGCAGCGCGTGGAACGTGATGCCGTCCGGAAGCGGCGGGTTGCCGTCGGCTTCCAGGCGCTCATTGGCCCGGTCCATGGCGCCATAGAGGACGCGCTTTCGGACGCTGTTTCGATCGCGCGGCTGGTCGCGATGACGGCCGGGAAACACGAAGTCGTTGGGCTGGCTCCAGCGCGATGCGATCTTGTGCTCGCGGAGCAGCTGGACCAGCTCGAGCTCGAGCGAGACGCGGCGCAAGCCAGCCGCCGTCTTTGACTTGACAACCGTTAGCTCGCCCTTGGTGAGATCGAGGTCGCGCCAACGAAGGTGGGTCAGCTCGGTCGCTCGCAGGCCGCCGGCCATGATCGCGGTCGCGAGCAGCGCCCGATTTCGTCCGGCTGCCTGCAGCAGGACCTGAACCTGCTCCCCGCTCAGCCGGGCCCGGCGCGGCTCGGCTTCCTTCAGCTTCTCGACTTTGGTTTTGACCGGGTTGTGGTCGATCAGCTCGTAGCGGACCGCCACATCCAGAATCTGGCCCAACCGGGTCAGCGTCTTGTTGATCGTCCGGTTGGAGAGAGGGCGGTCGACGAGCGCCTTCTCTCGCTCGCGCACCTTCGCCGTCTTGTAGCGGTCGACCTCCCGCGCCGTGATCTCCGACAGGCGATGCTCGGCGAAGAACGGCAGCAGGTGGTGGGTCAGCGCAAGCTCGTAATCCTCGGCCGTTCGCGGCGCGAACTCATCGCGCCGCGAGTTAAGCCACTCCGATGCGAACTCGTGGAAGGTCGGCTCCTCCTTCTCCTCGACCGTTGGCGCCGGCTTGGGCGGCTTCCAGATTCCGCGGCGCACATCGGCGAGGACATTCGCCAGCTCATGCGCGGCCTTCGCTCGGGTCCAGCCTTCCCCTGCGGTGCCGAGAGTGATGTAGCGCCGCTTGCCGTAGGCGCGGAAGCGCAGCGCGAAGGTCCGGCCGCCTTTGCGGTGCAACTCCACGACCTGCCCGATTGAGCTCCTCGGCATCTGCCTCACGACCTTAAGGGACCATCCGCCCGATTTCGCCTCCCTCGGATCGGCAGGAGATCGGAGTTTGGGCGTTGCATTGACCGCCTGAAACGCCGGCGGTGCCCGGTTGCATGTGGAGATCCGTTGGATCGACCTGCGGCGGCGGCGACGATGCGCGCCGGGTCGAAGCGAAGCCGCGCCCGCTTTCCATTTCCGACCCGGATCGCCCCAAGCTCGTCCGCCTTGGCGTAGACGGTGGCGCGGCTCACTCCCAATAGCCGCGCCACCGCCGCTGCGTCCACGAGCTGCCCCATCTGCCTCGACTCCACTGACTCGTCTCCCAGAAGCTCTGCGACCCGCTGAGCCAGCTGTTCGACGTCGCCCGGCTCAATTGCCATCGTCGTTTCCTTCGAGTGACGCGAGGGGTATGACCGCGATCAGCTCGTCGGTGACGGTCCGCTCGACTGCTTTGCGGACGGCGCGGAGCGCCCGATCACCGCAGAGGTAGCGCACCCCGCTGAATCGATCGGCGCCGATAGCCGCTCGCCAGGCGCGCAGGATCGAATCGAGCCGCCAGCTCGCCTTCTGGCTCAGCTCAACCTCGATCGCCAAGCCCTCATTCGGGAGCACCAGGTCGGGTCGGTGAAAGCGCCCGTCGTGGAGCTCCGCCGAGTAGATCCGCCGACGCTCCTCTACTTCCATCGCCGCCAGCTCCCGCTCGCTGAGGACCGCACGACCCTCGCGCTCCAGCCTCGCGGCTACCTGGGCCACCGCGATCGTGTGGGGACGACGGCCGACCGAGACGCGGCCCGGGCCCAGGGCCTCTCGGCCAACGGCCCGCAGACCGTCGCTGGTGCAGACCAGAAGCCGACCCGATCCGTTGATGGGCTCTAGGGCGTCGACGAGGCGATGCTCCATCCAGCGTGCCTCGCGTGCGTAGGAGACGGTCTGGCCCGTTCCCGCCCACGTCGCTACCGCGCAGGCGGGAACCAGGCCAAACCTCGCCACAAAGGCAAGGACCTCGACGTCACGCTCGCTGATCGCGGTCGTCGCTCGCGGCATGACGGCGACACCTAGCGGCCTGAGCCGGGGCCGCGCTCCCAGCTCGGGATCACCCGGGCGATCATCGCCCGGTCACCGTCTTGGCGGTCGAGCCTGATTACCGCGCAATCCCTCCAGCCAAGGTGCTGGAGGAGCGAGGGATGGATCCGCAGGCGGTAGCCGCGCGTCCGGGTGCCAGTGCCGGCCGGCATCCCGAGCAGGCCGGCCGTGCGGGTCGTGCTCTGCCACTCGCCCACCTGGCCCGCCATCCGGGCCACCGCGTCGGCGTCGTCCGGGCCCATGCGGAGCCCGAGAACGCTCCCCACCGTCGCCTTCATGCGGCCCGCGAAGCCATCCCCTGCGACATCGAGATCTGACATCGCATGAGTCGCCACGACGGCCGAGACGCCCGCCGCTCGCCCTCGGGTGAAGAGCCGCTCCACTTGCTCGGCCTCGATCGCCCCGAACTCGTCGATCGCGACGAGGGTCGGGATCGGCCTGCCCTGGAGCTGGGACGCGATCGCTCCCAGCTCGATCGCGATCGCCGACCCGATCTTCTCGGCGACGATTCCGTAGCGCTCGGCGTCGAGTCGGAAGTACACGACGGCGCGCCTGCGAATCGCCTCGGAGAGGTCCAGGACGGGACCGGCTCCCGAGTCGGGATCGAGCCACTCGCGGCCGGGGCCCGACTCCGCCAATACCGCCAGGCGGCTGCGGAGCCCGGCGACGTCGGAGCGCTCCCTTGGGGTGAGCGCATTGACGAATCGATCCAGCTCGCCGGCCAGTTCCGGGGTCCCGTGCTTGGCGACATGCGCGGCGAGGCGATCCGCGTCGCAGAGCTCCAGAACCGCCGGCAGGGTCAGCCGAGTGCCTGTGCTCTCCATCTCGCGAACCACCCACCGCAGGAACCGGGTCGCCTCCGCCAGGTAGAAGGGCTCCGACCACTCCTCGCAGGCGAGCAGCTTCGCGACGGTCTCGTCGACCCCGCCGCTCGCAAGCACGTCCCAGACCGTCGGTCCCTCAGGACTGACCAAGACGAACGGGCGTCCGACCATGTCCGCGGTCCGGCGAGCCTGAGCCTCGAGCTCCGGATCATTCTTCGCCTCGACCAAGACCACTCCGGAGCCCCCTAGCGCGTGCTCATGGGCCAGCACGCCGAGCAGGGTCGACTTGCCGGCGCCGGTCGCGCCGACGATCAGAGTGTGGGATCCGGACTGACCGCCCGCCGGGATCCTCGCAACCCGCCCTCGGCGGGTGACCCCGATTGCGATCTCCGCGCTCGATCCGTTGGTCATGCGGCGGCGGGCCAGACGCCGGTGGATCAAGTGATGCGGTCCGATCCGCTCCCGAGCCTCGTGCCCTCGATCATCACCGGCGCGGCGATCCTCGACATGAATGAGGACTCCGACACCGAGATGCCCGACGAGCATCGCCGCGAGCGCCGTAATCGTCGCGACTGCCGCGTCTCCCGTGAGAGCCCCGGACAAGACGAACATGATCGCGAGGCCCAGGGGGACGAGCCAGAGCAGCCCCCACTCGAACCCAGCGCGCAGCTTGCGGACTGAGATAAATGCGACCAGCGCACCGACTACGAGGCCGCCGAAGGCGAACTCGGTGAACAGCTGCAGGTAATGCAACGCGTGGCTGGTGTGGGCAAGCGTTCCGTTGCTCCGCTCAGCCGAGCCCTTGACGGCTTTGGCGGATGGATAGAGGTGGCTCATGGAGTCTCCGTTTCGTCGCGGTGGCCCATCAATCCCCGAAGAGGCAGCCAGTCCGATCTCGTCTAGCTGCCCTCAACCTGCATGACGAGATTTCGCGGTTCTTGACCCACCGAATTTGAATTGCCTTGACTCACTCACTGCTCGCAAGACGACCCTGGCCGCGAAATGGGGCCACCTCTGCCCCTGCTTGTTTCTCCACGCTCCAGGCGCCCGCGTCCCGTGCCTCCTCTCCGCCCGACGCCGCTGACCCCGTGAACCCACATCGTGGGGGCGCGGGGTCAGCGGCGGGAAGGGCGGCCCCTACGCACGGGACGCGGGCGTAGGTGCGGAACCCGATTCCGCACCTCTTCTTCGCACCTGGCTTGGGCATCGAGTCTCTAGAGAGCCGACCTGGCCGAGTGTTGCGCCGCCTTGCCGGCGGCCGTCAACCCCTCTGGGGTACGGCGCTCCGCGCCTTGACTGCCGCCCCGGCGGCGCTATTTGGCTTGCAGGTCGGGCCTGTGGTTGTGCGTTGGGGAACTGGACCTGTGCGGCCTACGGCTAGCTTCTGCTTTCACGCGAAAGCGCGAGCGAACATCGCCACTAGTTCAAGTGAAGTGGCGGCCCTGCGGGCCGCCTTGCCGTCAGGTAGTACGCCGGCCACCTCCGGTCCACGCGGGCCCGACGTGCAGGGGCCGGTCACGGCCTCTGGAGATACCGCGGGAGCGGCCGCGCGAAGCGCGCGGCCCGCGTCGCCGGATCGCAAGCGGAAGCGTCGCCGCCACTGCGCGTCGACCGCGGTTCAGCCGAAGAGCGCGGCGGACACGTCCCGGTAGCCGTAGTTCACGCCACCGCGGTTGAGTGACATCGTTCGCAGGCGAACGCGGCCTCGACCCACCGGAGGACGACCAGACGATGCTACGCCGGAAGTGGATGGAACAGGTCTACGCGAGCTCTTCGCCGGAGCAGCGGCCGACGGTGGACGAGCGGGGTCGAGGTCTCCTGGACAGGGGCCGGAGCATGACCGCGCTCCGGCTCTACACGGACGGCAGCTGCGCCGCCCCGGGCGCCGTGGGTGGGTGGGCCTGGATCCTCGTCAGTGAGCACGCCGTAGCCTCCGGCTCGGGCGCGACTCCCGGCTCGTCGACCCATATGGCGGCCGAGTTGACCGCGGCGATCGAGGGGCTGGCCTACCTCGTCGCGTCCGGCGTCCGCGAGGTCGAGCTCCTCTCTGACTCGAGGTACCTCGTCCGCGGAATGAGCTCCAACGGCCGCACCGGATGGGCGCACGCCGCCGCGGAGCGCGAGTGGCGCACCTCACGCGGCAAGCCTCTCGCCAATCGTGACCTCTGGGAGCGGCTCCTCGAACTGGAGGGCTGCCTCGCCGTCACCTGGCGCCACGTGCCCGGCCACCGACCGAAGAAGGACACGAGCGACGACGCCCGCTACAACCGCGAGGTCGATGCGCTGGCGGGGGAGGCCCGCCGAGGCTTGCTCGTGCCAGCCCCCCAAACGCGGGCATGAAACTCGGCTGAGCGAATGTGCGGGAATGTCCCCCCGCTGCGGGCTGCGGGCCGCCTGCCGCGACTCGCCCGCGCGGCCAACCTTGGCCAGCGGCCTTTAGCGTTCCACGCGATAGCGCACATGCGTCGCGTGCGGTGAGTGGAGGGTCTCGAGTGGCGTCAACCCGAGCTCGGCGATCCCGTCGAACAACCGCTCGCCCTCCCCGAGAAGCACAGGGGCGATGTCGAGCGTCAGCTCGTCCACGACCCCGGCCGTGAGCGCCTGACGCACCGTCGAGGCGCCGCCCGCGACGTCGACACCGCGCTCGCCGGCGATCGCCGTGGCCTGCTCGAATGCCGCTTCGAAGCCGTCGGTGACAAAGTGAAACGTGGTGCCGCCCTGCAGCTCGATCGGGTCGTGGGCGTGGTGGGTGAGGACGAAGACGGGGGCGTGATACGGCGGCTCGTCGCCCCACCAGCCGCGCCAGTCCTCGTCCCAGGCGCCGCGGATCGGGCCGAACATGTTGCGGCCCATGACGTAGGCACCGCGAGGACGCATCAGCCAGCTCTGGGCGGTCAGATCCGCCTCGTCCGCCACCTCGCCAAGATGCCAGGCGTGGACCTGCCTGCCGCCGACGCCGAGCGGGTTCTCGCGGCTCTGGCTCGGCCCGGCGACGAAGCCGTCGAGCGAGATGGACATGTGGCAGGTAGTCAAGGTCATGGCGTCTTAGATTGACACCAGTCGCGGAACTCATCGGCGCGACTCGCTTCAGCGATGTTCCTCGGACGCCTCCGGAAGGAGCCACCCGCGACGAGTGCCGCGAATTTGTTCGCGCCGGCTAGCGCGCAGCAGCCCGCTTTCGTCGACTCGCGTCGACTGTGCCGCGGGGACGTCACGCGCCCGGATCGCCCGCATGGCGCTCGCCACCACAGCTCCGTCGCCGGCCGCGGAGCGGTCCGGCGCTTGACTAGTTACCGCAAAGAAACTCGTCAGGACAGCGCGAGGAACAGCACCGCTACATGGGAGAGCGTTCTAAAATCTCGCCCGGGGAGGGCCGGGCGCCTGTAGACCTACGCGGCTGGGCTGGTGCCGTTAGTTTGCGCAGAGTGAACGAGGACCTGAAGGGGCTCTTAGGGACGGTCGGGAAGGTGGCCGGCGCGATCGCGGTAGTCCTCACGATCGTAACGGGCGTCGGCGCGATCATCGGGTGGGCGAACGACCATAGCCTCGGGAAGAGCCTGCACAACGTCATCCCCGTCGTAGGGTGGGTTGGTTTTGGCTTCGCGGTGCTCGGGGGGCTATCGTTCGTGATTGTCTCGTTCTTCCCGGAGCCTGACCCCGAGACCGGAGTTAAGCCGCGTGTGGAGCCTGTGGTCCTCGTGCTCGGTGTCTTCTTCATCGCCGTGTTCGTTGGAGTACTCGTTATCTTCGGGCCCCGGACGCTCGGCTGGGTTGGATTCGGGTACCTTTGCTTGGGCCTGCTTGGGTCTCCATTTGCGCTTTACCACTCGCTGCAGACGCGTTCATGTCCATCCTGTGAGAAGCGGATTTCGTCCGGGCCCACTACTGCTCCAACTGCGGCCATCACTTGGAAGCGCCACCAAGGCTGCCTAGTTGCCGCCTGTGTGTCGCATCGAAATGAGCAGCGACTGTGTGTCTGTGGCCATGCACGTCGCGGGATAGCCGATAACGGCAGTCTGCGGTGGGCCAGCGTGCGCGAATGTCACCCGCGTAGCCAGGCTGAATGGGCTGGAGTGGGAGCGGGTGGAACCGGTCATGAAAAGTGAGATTCTTCCAGCGGCCGATGCCCGACGCCGAGACCAACAACCAAGCACCACCGGCCTGGGTGTCCGCGGCGCAGGACGAGTGGCGGCTCCACCGGGGGAGCATCTCCGACGCCGAGGGGGCCGCGCAACAGACCCTGACCTTCGGCGGGGCAACGGTCGGTGTCCTAATCGCAGGGGGGATCACTGGCTGGAAGCAAGTCGTACCTTCGACACTGATCTTCCTCGTCGTGATCCCGCTCGTGATCGCAGCGGTCGGCGCGCAGTGGGCCGGGCAAAAGATGTCCGTCCAGCGGGACGGGCGATACGTGCGCGATCTCGAAGCTGCGATTCGGGCTGCGTACGGGAGCCAGGGCGAGATTCCCGCTGCGTTCTTCGTCTGGCAGAAGCTGGAGGCCGAAGGCTTGGCCAAGAGCGGGATACGGCCTGACCGACGCTGGCTCGCTGCTGCCGCGACCGCCGCGTTTCTGCTGCTCGCCGATTGGTCGCTCGCGATTGGCATCTACCGTGGGTGGCACTGGCATCCGTGGCTGGTCGCGTGCGTCGCCGCAGTGGAATGGGTGGCTCTTACCGCTGCCCTCGTGTGGTTGACTGTGAAGCTGAACGCGACTGAGAAGGGGAATGAGGCACATCAAGCAGCGATGGCTTCGATCAGCGGCGCGACTGAGAAGTAGCCGCTCGCCTGAGAGCGAAGCGTCCTTTTCCTAGGTCCCGGGTATTACCGCTACTCAGTAGTCGCTTGCCGGACCCGCCGCAGCGGGTGCAGATTTGACCGGGCGGCAGGGCGCGACGTCGACGTTCGCGGGGGGTCATCAGGTAGGTGATTCGGGCGGCGGTCGTCCCGGATTTATCCAGCCGGCGCCTCTCCCGATAAAGCGCAATCGCACCCGCAAACAAGCCGGCGAGAATCGCAGCAATGATGGGCGCCCAGCCGCGACCTTAATCGACTGGTTCGAGGATTTGTCCAGCCGGGCTCTCGGACTCGCTTAAGTCATCTAGGCTTCGGGTGCCTGCAGGCCTGCGGCCGTCCGGCCCCCGAGGCCTCTCTGATGGGCGAGCGTGCTCTCCCATGAGAGGTGGAGTCCTGGGGTGTCTGCGGTCGCCCTCGGCAGCTCCTCCTTTGCGCGAGAAGCAAGCGCCAGGTCGAAAGCGCTCCTTTCCATGCAAAGCAGGACCGCTGCTTTTCGTCCAAAGCAGCTATCCCGACAGCCCGGCGGCTTCGAGGGCTTCGACCCAGGTCATCTCGATGAATTGCCCTCTCGCCCCCCACCGCGGTTGCCTCGCACCCATCAGTCCGGCTAGGGTCGGCCAGTGACGCGACTGCGACTAGCCGTCTTCGTGGTCTTAGGCATCGGTCTGGCGGCCACCGCGGTCTGGGCCAACCGGCATGGATGGACCCGCGCGGTATTTGTCGTCGCGCTAATCGCCGCGATCTTGACTGCCCTCGCCTGGGGACTGTTCACCAAGCAAGACAAGAGTCGACTCGGTCGCTTACTGAAGCTGAAAAAGGCCGATGCTCGTGATCTTGGCTCCTCACTCCTGACCGGACTTCTTGTTGCGATATCGGTCTTCGGCCTGCAGGTTTACCTCGAGCGCGCCCGCGAGAAGGACGCTCAGGAACAGCAGCTGCGGCTCAGCATCGGGCTCAGCCGGGATCTGGCCGGATTGGATGCCTCAGGCAAGAACCTCTCCGGGATCAGTCTTGCCGGCAAGGACCTCGACCGGGCCGACCTCGAGGGAGCAAATTTGCGCAACGCCAACCTCGAGGGTGCATCGCTGCGCGAGACAAACCTCAGGAACGCGCATCTAGACGGCGCGAGTCTCTACCAGGCCAATCTGGCCCGGTCGCAACTTTCCGGAGCTCATTTCGATGGTGCGGACCTGCAGTTCGCAAACCTCAGTGACGCCGAGGTCTACGCGAGAGACGGATACGACGACGCCAGTTTCGACGGAGCCGAGGCCAACGCGCGGACTTGCTTCCCGCCCGACATCATCACTGGCCTGGGGGAGCCGAACCGCTCCTACAGGGAAGACCAACTCCAGGCAAAGGAAACGCTGGTCCACGGTGAGGTCAAAGCGCCGGCGTCGATTGGCTACCAGTGTCCCTTCAGCTTCTCTGATCTGATCGACGACTTACTCCAGTACCGCAAAAGGGGCCGAACCTACGAGCAGCTGGCCACGCCATGGCAAATGCCAGCGAGCTCGATTGCGCGGATTTTCGAAACACCGGGAACAGTCCCCCTTCGGCGCCAGTCAGTCCAGCTAAGGGCACCAGTGTGTCCCGGCGCGACGCAGATCAGTTTGCGCCGAACCCAGTGGCAAACAGGGGGAGCCTTCGCACTTCTGGTGCGAAATCACGCCACGCCGGTCGATCAGACGATCGCTCTTCCTATGGTCACCAAGCTCGGCGGCACCTTTTTTCGGCGGATCCACATCGACGAGCCACTCAAGCGAGGAGCGACCGTCATCCTGTTCGCGACCCCAAACACCGACGAGACGGGGTTGAACTACGCCTTCGTCAAGAGAATTTCCGTTCGGCGCTGTTAGTCGCTCGCGGAATTAGTGATCACTGAACCGATCTGAGTAGTCGCAGGCGGGCACGTGACATGTTGAGTTGCCTGCGTCCCGTTTGTGCCCCGCGAGGCCTGCGGGTTGACAAGGCCGTTGGGTGGCTGGGGATCGCCGCATCGCGTGAAAGCAAAGCGCGCGCTAGCCCCGAGCCTGGCAGCTGGCGTTGCTGAGGCGGAGCACGGGATGCAGCTCAACAGCGAGGTGCCGAGGACGAGGCCGATCGCGGCGCCGAACGAAAGCGGGGTGGCGTCCGTGAGCCCGTGGAGGGGCGGCGGTGGCTGGTCGGGGGCGGCGGTGTGCGCCTGCATGCATGGGCAGGACGGCGCGGGCGGCGGATTGGTCCCGGGCGACTTCCTCCCAGAGTTGCGACGACGTCAGGCCGAGGTCATCTCAGCCAGGGCTTGGAGCGTTCTGGTTTCACACGCGCAGGGATCGTCAGCGCCGAACCCAGACTGCTGTCGTTGCTGATCGCAAAGAGGACGATGTTCCCGGTGCCTTCTGCGGCCGGATCACCTCGGTTAGGCCTTTGGCGCCGAGATCGGCCTGACCCGGAAAGCGGACGGACACTGCCGCGGCCCAGGCGGTCAAGGGGCTGGAGAAAAGCCGGTGTTGGTCCGTCCAAGGCCTTGCCTAAGGTGACGGATCACGTCCGCGCCGAGAAGAAGAGCGTCGGTGTCGTTGAGCTCGACCAGAAGGACATTGACCGAACCGTGGCCGACGCCGTGGAAACGGTGACCTAGGTGACCGAACCGGATCCAGAGGGCGGGGCTAAGTCAGTCATCTCGCTGACCAGCGCGGCCATCGCCGCCTTGACCGCGGCGGCGACGCTAGTCGTGATTCCGGGAAGCATCGCCATGTGGCTGCGTCTCAAGCATGCTGGCTTGCCTCCCGATCCGGGTGTCATCGTCAGCTTGCCGGCTCACTTCTTGATCGCGATCGGTTTGACCTACGTTCTCTTTCCCCTCTTGGCGTTGATGACAGCCGCGGTCGTCACGGTCCTAGTGCCTGGGGACGAGGGCCAGACGAACTCCGTACTTCGCCATCCGAGGCAGGTTCTGGGTCACCCAGTAACCGAGGGATGGCAGAAGAGCTACCGCTGGTCGACCATTGCTGTCGTCGCCTTTCTCGTTCTCGTGCCCGCCGCTTTGATCTGGGCCGTCGGGTCGACTCGGCTTTGGTTGGTTATTCCCTTGGCCCTGCTCTCGCCGCTGATCTGTCTGTCCCTGAGCGCTCGCATTGCCGAGAACTGGAAGTCTCACCCCGATGCCCTGTCGGCCGTCGTCCTCTCCGCCGTCGTTGCCGCGGTGATCTTCACCCCTTGGGCGATTGACTTTGCCGTTGTCCGGGCCGCTTTTCCCCAGGCCACGGTTTGCACCTCGCAAGGCGATCGTCTCGAGGGACCCTTCGTCGGCGAGACCAGTGACCGCGTCTACATCGGCGAGCCGCCGGTACGGATTGTCGCCGCCGTCAGACCGCGCACCGAGAACGTCCTCGAAGATGTCCTCCCAGCCGACCGCTACGGACTGCGGTTCGTTCCCGCACTGACCAAGGGGAGCCTGCTCGGATCAGACCTCGCAGTTGCCGACCTGGGATTGATCAACTCCCAGGTCCCACAACCGCTGAGCGTTCCGCTGGTCGGCTACTTCCACAAGCCGGATAAGGCCTCGACCAAGCTGGCCCGTCAAGAGGGCGTCAAGCCGGTGCTGCTCCAGCGCACCTTCGAACAGCAGCTCAGGCCGACGATCAACGCCGCGCTGGCCCACCGTTCGTTGGTGCCGGTAAGAGGCGCCCTGGAGATCGCCTCCATCCCAGCCTCGCAAGTGACGCGGATCATGATCGGCGGCCGGGCGAGCTGCCCGGTGAAGCCGGCGCCAGGCTCCTAGCTCAGCCGACGAAGACCTCGCGCTCGCGGAACTTGGCACTTCCACGGGTGAAATAGTCCTTGCTCCAGTCCTGACTGCGAGTCTGCAACTGCAGGGGTGCGGCCTTGGTCGCGTCCTGCATCGCGGCCCGGAAGCGGTAGTGATCAATCAGGCGGATCGCTTCAACGGCGTAGGTCGAGCAGATCGCCGGATCGCGAAAGACGAGCAGGTTGTCCCCGTTGGCTTCCTCACCGCCGGCGGCGAGGTTGGAGGAGCCGGCGAAGACCGCCGGGTCAGCGCCGTTGAAGTCGACGACCACGAACTTGTGGTGGATCACCTGGCCCATGCCGCCGCTGATCTCGGCTTGGAAAGGCTCGGGCACTTTGGAGTGGAGATAGGAGAAGGGAATGAAGACCGGATCCTTCCCCGGTGAGGTGACGTCGAGGCCGCCGTCGAGTCTCTGCGTCGTCCCGAAGGCGTAGAGCTCGGGTCTCTTGGGCAAGGCGCGCACCTGGTCGAGAACGGGCCCGCTGCCGGCACCGATTTCCATGATCGCGAAGAGGACCGAGCTCTTGGCGCCCTTGATTTCCTCCGCCACAGGCTCGAGCGACACTCCGGCGTCCGCGTGGGGAGCAAAGCTGACCTGGAAGTTGGGCAGCTTCGAATCCTTGCCGGGAAGGTCGGGGAACCACTTCGAGGCGATTGGGCTCTTGGGAAAGCCGTTCGGATCGGCCCAGGCTTGGTTGAACGCCTCCTCGTAGAGGGCCGCGGTCGCCGGATCGTCGAAGACGAAGACGTTGTTTGACTGGACGTAGAGCCCGCGGATGGAGAAGTTGGCCGAGCCGCTCAGGACCTTGACCGGTTTGCCATCGCGCTTCTGAATCAGGATCTTGTCGTGGGCAAAGCGCTGGAAGTGGCCAACCTTGACGTTGTCCTTGCCTGCCGACTTGGTGATTGCCTCAAGGGCCGCTACCTCGCGGGGAGGAGTCGTGTCGCCTTTGGCCGCGACATGACTCGCTGAGTTATCGAGATAGAGGCGCAGACGTGAGCCCAGCGCCTCCATCTTGCGAATCACGTCGGGCTCGTTGAAGTCGTAGGCGAAGACGTCGAGCGAGAGCTTCGGGTCGGCGACGGTCTCGTCGAGCAGCTCGAAGATCAGCTTGCCGGCATGGGAGCCGAGCCACGAGTAGCGCTCGGCGTAGGGCTTGGTGTTGAAGTCGATCGTCGCTGGCGTCGGCTCGACGGGTTCGTTGTGGAAGCGCTCGGCGTAGGCCTGGGAGGAGAGATAGCCGCGGGTGAAGCCGAGATCGAAGTTGCCGTAGCCCTCGTCCCAGAGATCGAGGCTGACTTCGCCGCCTGGCCCAGCCTCGATCTCGTTCTCTGAGCCCTTCTTGAACAGCATCGCCGTTGCCGTGTAGGTGAACTTGCCCTTGGTCACCTGGGGCGGGTAGTCGACCCAGTGGAACTTCTGGATCGGGGCCTCGCTCGTCGGCGTCCACTCGCGCTCCGCGGGCGACGTCTTGGCCGTGATCTCCTGGGCGAAGCTGAGGCGATTGAGCAGCGGGTAGGGCTTGCCGGCCGGCGGATCGCACTCGATCGCGAAGCCGGCGAGGTCCGGAGCGAGCTTGGGGTCGACGTCGAAGGCCAGCAGGGTCGAGCCGTCACCGCGGTAGGCCTTGACGGTCAGCTCCCCGTCGCCCGAGCCTTTGACGACGTGCGCTCCCGTCCCGGCCTTCGATCCTCTCGTCCGCGGCATCCGTCGACGTCAGCTGACCGAGCGAATCGACCAGAAGTCGCTCGAGAGGGCGCGCTCGGTCAGATAGCCATAGGGGAGGGTGAAATAGCCCTTCATGCCCCAGCCCTCGCTCCAGGAGTTCCGGACCAGGAGGCGCTCGTCGGAGTCGTCGTAACCCACAGCCAGGACGGCATGGCCGCCCATGAGCGTTTCGCCTTTGGCCGGCATCGGGGCGACGCCGGTCTTGGTCACCTCGTCTGACTCGAAACTCTCGTAGACGCTAAAGCCGAAAACGAAGGGAAAACCCTCGGCCAGGCAGCCCTTCATGTCGTCGAGCGAACGCTGGATCCGCTTGTACTCGACGGCCTGGGCCAGCTTTGCATCGCCATAGGCTTTCGCCGGCGGCTTCTCGCGGAACTTGGCGATCTCATAGGGCCAATCGGTCTCCGGCGGCGCGCCAACGGCGTTGACGCTCTTGATCCCGTCACGGAGCTGGGCGCCGCTGTCGGAGTCGATCGTGTTCTCAATCTCTCTCTCGCAGTAGTAGATGAAGAGACGTGAGGGGACGAACTCGTGCTCCTTCTGCTTCAGCTGGTCGAACTCGAGGGCTCCGCCGATCGCGTTCGCCGTGCAGGACCCGAGCTGCCCCTGGTCATAGACGGGCGGGCACTGCTCGCGCAGATCGACCTTTGGCGGAAGGACCTTGACGACCTCCGGGGCGACGGCAAACTGGAGGTCGCGAGCATCGGGAAGATCCGGGGTCCAGCCGTAGCCGGCAACCGGACGAGTGACGATCTCGGCCATCAGGGCCTCCTTCAGGTAGAGCTTTCGGCCTCGGGCCATTCCCGGGCGCTGCTCGATCGGGCACACCCTCTCACACTCCCGCTCGGACAACAAAGGTGTGTACAAACACACCCGCCCATCCGTCCACCCCTTGACTTCCGGCGCCCGGCTCGGGTAGCTTCGGCGGGTCGAGAAACCCCCGTACATGCAGGGCCCGTGCGACGGCAACGCCTTCCACCGCGACGAATGGGAGAGATGAGAGTGGAGACGCGAGAAGGGGTGGGGCGGCCGCGGCCAGCTCGGCCCTGACATCAGAGGAGCGGCGTCTCAGCCTCCTACTTCGCCTTACCGCTGGCAGCCTCTTCCTCGCTGCCCTGATCTACGCCCTCGGCCCAATCGTCACCTGGGGGAAGCTGCCGGGCACCGACTTCTTCCGCCAGCCGGTCTTATCGCCAACTCCGTTGTCAAGGTGACGATCCTCGGCCTCGCCGCCCGCTGGATCCCCGGCCTGGTTGCGATTTGAGCCCGCCCGTTACCAGGCGGCCGACGACCAGCGATGGACCCTGGGCGATGGTCCTTCAGATACTTGGGGCCAGCGCCGCCTTGGCGACCTTCGTCGTCTTTATCGGCGGGGTGATGATGTGGCTCCGCTTCGACGCCATCGACCTGCCCGCCGACCGCGCGGTTGCCCTCCTCCCGCGCAGCGACCTGCTGGCCACCGGCGCCCACTCCCTGGCGGCGCCGATCCTGATCGGCTTGGTGGTTGTCCTGGTGGTCTTCCTGATCGAGCCGCTCAACGACGAGGACAAGCCGACGATCCAGCTCTACGTAGCGATTGGCCTGCTCTTCGTGATCGCCTCGATCGTCGCCTTCCTGAACGTCAAGGGGCTCGACCTGGTCCCCTACGGCATGCTCATGTATCTGGCCCTGGCCGCCGGCGCCGGGGTGGTCCTCTGGACAGCACATCGGACGAGAGGATTCCGGCCTCTCGGCTGGACCCTTTTTGCCTCCTTCGCGCTGCTCGGCGGTCTGCTTGCCGTGGTCACGACCGCAGGGTCGCCCAAGCTCGAGCCGGTGGCGATCGTGTTCAAGAGCACGACGGCGAGCGGTTCGCTGCGGGCAAGCCGCATCCAGGGCATCAGCGGCTTCCTCGTCGCGGAGACCTCGGACAAGCTCTACCTGGCCCCCTTACCGGGCAGCGGTGACCTCGCTGATCCCTTCGCCGACGCCGACCTCGATCGGATCGTCGAGATTCCTCGCGACAGCATCCTTCGACTCGCCGTCCGCGCGCCTGCCGGCGTCCACCCCGATGAGTCCGGCCGGGAGCAGGCCCAGTCGCTGTTTCAGGACCTCCGCGTCCAGCTCGCGACGGGAAAGCCGGCCAAGGCGCTGCCGGTGATGACCGACGACCCGGTCGAGACCTTCGCTCCCCTGGTCAACCTCCATTCCCATGAGTCGGCCTGGCCGATGAACGTCAGCACCTTCCTCGCCCACGCCGCGTTGATCTGGGCTCACCCCGGGGCCTGCCCCGACTATGTCGCTGCTCTCCGGCGACACATCGCCGACCCCGCCGGCGCCACGCAGGCCTACGGCAAGATCGACCCCGCCAAGCTCGGCGCCGGCGGTTACTCCCACTACGCGAGCGATCCGAGCTGCCGCGACCTCACCTCGCGGCCCTTCACCACCGCCGAGCACACCCGGCCATCGGACGCCGACAGCCGTCCGGCTGGGCTCCCCCTCGACCAGGGCTTCTACCTGGATCTCGCCAACAGCGCACGGGCAGGCGAGCATCGCGTCATCCAAGAGGGCCCTCAGGACGTCCTCACCGGCGTCCACGCCTATTACGAGACCCACCCCGATTCGACCGGCGGAGCGGATGCAGAGCGGATCACCTACTGGCTCTTCTATGGACTGAGCGTGCCGCCGGGACTGAGCGGTGCGACCTCCGAGTTCGACCACGAGGCCGACTGGGAGCGGATCAGCGTCCTGATCAAGCGCGGCCCGGCCGCCAACGAGTGGACTCCCATCTCCGCCCGGTACCATTTCCACGATCAGTCGCGCGACGTTCCATGGACTGCGGTTCGGACCGTCGCCGACGGCCAGGGGCCGCTCACCCACCCGCTCGTCTACAGCGCCCGCGGCAGCCATGCCTCCTATCCCCGTGCCGGCAGCTACGCCGCCCAGCTGCGAGTCGGAAGCACCGGCATCGTCACGGTCGCAGATCAGGCAATCGCCTGCCCCCGTTGCCCGGTCTGGCGAACCTGGCAGACTGCTCACCGACGCTCAGAAGGAGCCCTGGTACGGCTACGGCGGAGCCTGGGGCGCCGTCGGCACCCTCCCGGGCACGATCGGGCCGTTGGGTCCGTCCGCCTACAAGACCAAGGGCCAGGATCAGGTCGCCGAGAAAACGCTGGGGACCGTCCGTGCCTCGCCCTAGGTACGGCTCTACGGCCGGACGGGAGAGCGGCCGTCCTCCAACCCGAGAGCCGTTGAGCACGCCAACCCACGCAGTCCTGGCAGAGGGACGAGATGGCAACGATGGATGAGCACTTCGACGTCGTCGTCGTCGGCTCTGGCTTCGGCGGCTCCGTGACCGCCTGCCGTCTGGCCGAGGCCGGCCGACGGGTGCTCGTCCTCGAGCGCGGCAAGGCATATCCGCCTGGCTCGTTTCCGCGCAGCCCGCTCGGGCTCAAGAACAACTTCTGGGACCCGAGCGAGGGCCTCCAGGGGATGTTCGATCTCTGGTCCTTCGACGGCCTCGACGCGCTGGTCTCAAGCGGGCTCGGCGGTGGCTCGCTGATCTACGCCAACGTGATGATCCGCAAGGACGAGCACTGGTTCGTGCACGAGGACCTCGCACAGGGCGGCCACGAGGACTGGCCGGTGAGCCGCGCCCAGCTCGACCCGCACTACGACCACGTCGAGGCGATGCTCGACGCCCAGCCCTACCCCTACGAGCACGAGCCCTACTCGAGCACCCCGAAGACCCGCTCCTATCAGGCGGCGGCGGGCAGGCTCGGCCTGGACTGGTTCCTGCCGAAGCTGGCGGTCACCTTCCCCTCGGAACCCGGAGCGCCACCGGTCCCGGGGGAGCCGATCGTCGAGCCGCTCCCCAACATCCACGGGCGCACGCGGCAGACCTGCCGCCTGGTCGGCGAGTGCGATCTCGGCTGCAACTACGGCGCCAAGAACACCCTCGACTACAACTACCTGAGCGCCGCCTGGCGGGCCGGCGCCGAGATCCGCACCCGCTCCGAGGTCCGCTCCTTCGAGCCGCGCGACGGCGGTGGCTACGCGATCCACTACGTCGAGCACGACCCCGAGCGCGAGGGAGAGGAGACCGACACCAATGCGCTGCCGGAGCTCAGCGTGAGCGCCGATCGGCTGGTGCTCTCGGCCGGGACGCTCGGGACCACCTACCTCCTGCTCAAGAACCGGGCCGCCTTCCCGGGCCTCAGCCCCCGCCTGGGCACCCGCTTCTCGGGCAACGGCGATCTGCTCACCTTCGCCGTCCGCTGCACGGAGGCCGGGGCGGACGGACAGCGCGTGCCGAGGCGGATCGAGGCGGGCTACGGACCGGTGATCACCAGCGCCGTCCGGGTCGCGGACGCCGCCGACCCGGGTGCGGCCGAGGGCCGCGGCTTCTATCTCGAGGACGCGGGCTATCCCGACTTCGCGAGCTGGATCCTGCAGGCAATCGACCAACCCTCGGTCCTGAGCCGGATGGCGCCGGCGGTGGTCGAGCGCCTCCTCAACCGCCTGCTCCGTCGCAATCGCGACACCGACATGAGCGCCGAGGTCTCGGCGCTGTTCGGCGACGTCGGCTTGGCGTCCGGCGTGCTGCCGTTGCTGGGCATGGGCCGGGACATCCCGGACGGCAACATGTCGCTGGCCGACGGGCGGCTGCAGGTCGACTGGAGCAAGCACGGAGCCTCGAAGGACTACTTCGACCGCGTCCGCGACCTTTCCCGCCGGGTCGCCGAGGAGCTCGGCGGCGAGTTCAACGACGACCCGCTCTGGTACCTGAACCGGGTGATCACGGTGCACTCGCTCGGAGGCTGTCCGATGGGCCGCAGCGAGGAGGAGGGGGTGGTCGACGAGAGCGGTCAGGTCTTCAACCACCCGGGACTTCACGTGGCCGATGGATCGGTGATGCCGGGGCCCGTGGGGCCGAACCCGAGCCTGACGATCGCGGCGCTGGCCGACCGCTTCGCCGACGCGATCATCGACCAGGGAACCCATGCGCCCGGGCGCTCGACCGCCGCGGCCGGGCCGTCGCCCGAGACCGGCACCGAACCCGCCCCGCCCGCCAGGACCGATGCGATCAGCCTCGCCTTCACCGAGGAGATGAAGGGGTTCTTCAGCTTCGACGAGGAGGACTTCGACCGCGGCTATCGCGCCGGACGCGAGCAGCGCAGGGCCTTGATGTTCCACCTGACGATCACCACCGACGACCTCGATCGATTCATCGACACCCCCGAGCACCTGGCCCGCGCCGAGGGCTACGTGCGCTCCGACGCCCTCGGTGGCGGCGAGCTGGCGGTCGAGCGCGGTCTCTTCAATCTCTTCATCGACCACGACGGCGACCGGCGCCGAAAGCGGATGCTCTACCGGCTCTTCTTCTCCGATGCCGCCGAGCACCCGCTGACCCTGAGCGGATTCAAGGTGGTCGAGGACGATCCGGGCATCGACAACGTCTGGTCGGACACCTCGACCCTCTTCACCAGGCTGCTGCGGGGGCATGTCGAGGCCGAGGACGAGGACCAGGCGGAACTCGTCGGCTCCGGGATCCTGCACATCCACCTGCTGGACTTCGCCCGCCAGATGACCACCTTCAGGACGCGCCCCGCCGGGCGGGTCGACGCGGTCGCACGTTTCGGCGCCCTGTTCGCCGGGGAGCTCTGGGAGGTCTACGGAGGACGGGCGCCGGGGAAGCGGTGAGCGAGGATCTGGAGACCACCGTGGTCCCCTTCACCGCCGGCGATGGCCTTCGGTGCAACCTCCACCACGTCACCGGCGATAGCGCGCCGAGCAAGGGCCCGGTCCTGCTCGTGCACGGGGCCGGGGTGCGGGCCAACATCTTCCGCCCGCCGACGGAGCGCAACCTGGTCCAGGTCCTCGTCGACTCCGGCTACGACGTCTGGCTCGAGAACTGGCGGGCGAGCATCGACATCCCCCACAACCACTGGACCCTCGACCAGGCCGCGCTCTTCGACCACCCCGAAGCGGTGAAGACGGTCGCCGAGCGAACGGGCGCCCCGGAGATCCAGGCCGTGATCCACTGCCAGGGGTCGACCAGCTTCATGATGTCCGCGGTCTCCGGCCTCGTCCCCGAGGTGACCACGATCGTCTCCAACGCCGTCGCCCTGCACCCGGTCGTCTCGCGGCTGGCCAGGCTCAAGATGGACTGGGTCCTGCCGCCGGCCGCCAAGGTGCTCGGCTACCTGAACCCGCAGTGGGGCGTGAGGGGGGCACCCTGGGTGCTCCCCAAGGCGATCAGCGCCTGGGTCAAGCTCACCCACCACGAGTGCGACAACGACGTCTGCAAGCTCTCCAGCTACACCTACGGCGTCGGCAAGCCGACGCTCTGGCGCCACGAGAACCTGAACCCGGCGACGCACGCGTGGCTCACCGGCGAGTTCGCCGATGTGCCGCTGACCTTCTTCGAGCAGATGGCGCGCTGCGTCAAGGCCGGCAGCCTGGTCTCGGTCGAGGGACGCCCGGAGCTGCCGGAGAACTTCACCGCCCAGCCGCCCGAGACGGACGCCCGCTTCGTCTTCCTGGCCGGTGAGCTGAACGCCTGCTTCCTGCCGGAGAGCCAGCGCCGGACCTATGAGTGGTTCGAGGGCCAGGCTCCGGGCCGCCATGGGTTTCACGCCTTCGATCGCTACAGCCACCTCGACGTGTTCATGGGCAAGGACGCCGCTCGCGACACCTTCCCGGTGATCCTCGAGGAGCTGGGCGCCCGCGGCTGAGCCCGGCCGCCGACGAGACCCCGCACGTCCGCTACTCGCTCAGGTCCGCCGCCTCCAGCGCCTCGGCGGGCGACCAGTAGACCTCCCAGCGGACGGCCCTCTCGCCGCGGAACCCGAACAGATGGCCGATCCGCCGGTCGAGCTCCATCTCGGTGTGGCGTCCGCGGGATCGCAGCCGTACCGTCACCACCACGGTGTCCTCGCCGACCGCGAAGCGCTCCGCCTCGGCATGAAGGTATTCCCACGCCTCGAGCGACTCATCGAGCGCTCGCCGCAGGCCCTCGTAACCGTGGTAGCTGCCGCCGCCGCCGGGGAGCTCCGGCGGCTGAACCAGCTCGATCTCGGGATCGAAGAGGAGCGTCGCCGCCTGGACGTAGTCCCCCGCGCTCCAGCGCTCGTAGAAGCTGCGCAGCAGCTCGACGCGCTGATCGGCGCCGTCGCCTATTGCCTCGGGCGCGGGGCCACCGGCTGGGGTCTCGCCGGCGGTTCCCCCGCCCGGATCGCGGCCAGCACGTGGCCTAGGTCGTCCTCCGCCAGGATCTTGGCGGCCGGCGTCTCCTCGTCGCTCGGCCAGCGCACCAGGCGGATCTTGCCCTCGGCGATCTCGATTCCCGTGACGTCCCCGTCGGGAAACGAGCAGCAGCCGGTGTTGTAGTAACAGGGCGGCTGGATCGGCATCGGGGGGGAGGCCCGGCGCGCGTCAGCCTCGGTCCACTCGAGCTCGGCTCGCAGGTCCGCAATCCGGTCGCGATCGCCGGGGTCTCGCTGGGCCTCCCGAAGATCGCGCTCGATCTCCTCCACCGGGCGGAGCGTGGGCTTCGGTGGCTTGCTGGTGCCGAAGATCGGCCGATGAGTGTGGCCGGCGATCATCAAGGGCTTGGCGGGGTGGGATCGCGCCCAGGCGAACATGGCCTCCTCGTGGCGCTGGCGGAGGTCCCAGTCGGTCGCGGGGGTGGTCGCAGTTGCTCCGACCCGGCGCTGAAGCGGCCGCCAGACGTAGCGCACGACGAGCTTCGAGAACCAGGCGAAGCGCTCGCTCTCCAGCGTCCCCTGGTGCCCGTGGACCAGGAAGATCAGGCCGAGCTCCTCCCCGTCGCTCGTCACGCGCAACTTGAGCGCCTCGCGGACCTTGATCTCCGGGTAGAGCCGGTCGAGTCGCTTCGAGACGGCGCCGGAATGGCTCCAGAGATCGTCGTGATTGCCCCAGAAGCGCAGGTAGCGGCCCTGGCTGTGGAACTCCCGCTCGAGCTCGAGCGTGTGCGCATAAGCCTTGATCACCTCGTCCGGCTTGTACTTCCACAGCTCCTCGACGTCGCCGAGGGTGAACAGCGTATGGCCCTGCTCGAGGTAGTAGGCCAGGGCAGCGAGGTAGGCGCGTTCGCTGCGGCGGAAATCGTCGGCGCCGTCGCGAGCGCCCTTGTGGAGATCCGAGAACACGACCAGCCGCGCCGAGCGGAGATCCAGTTCGTGCTCGTCGGTCGCCGGGTCATCGAAAGCCCTGGTCATGCCCGCGGCGATCTGCCGCTGGAAGTCATCGAGCCTCGTCGCTTCTGGAGCCGGCACGAAGGCGACGATATTCGATCGTTGACGCTGACTTGCGTCCGCCGCGGCGCTCAGTGATAGTTGGCCGACCGGGTCTCGCAGAGGCGTTCGTACTTCCTAGCGAAGGGAGAAGGGCATGCTCCTAATCCATCTGGCGCTGATATCGGAGCTCCAATACCCGGCCGGCGAGATCCTCCCGGCAATCGCCGCTGAGATGGAAAAGGAGAGGAAAGGATGAGGATGCCGAAGCGGCTCAGCGAGCAGGCCGGGCGCTACGCGCTCGTCGATGGGATCCCCTTCTCGCTCCCGGTCAACTCCGAGCGGACCCCGGCGCTGATGGCGGTGTTCCCGATCGACGCGGAGCGCGCCGCGGGGCTGCTCCAGGGAGACGAGGTGCACCCCTTGCGCATCTCCGCCTCCCGGGGGCTGCTGGTGATCACGGTGGTCAACTACGAGATCACCGACATCGGCAACTACATCGAGTTCTCGATTGCGATCGCCTGCACCCACGGAGGGCGTCCCGCGCCCCCGTTGCTGCCCGGCCTGTTGCGGCGCTTCTACGGCACCGGTCAATACGTCTACGACCTCCCGGTCTCGACCGAGATCTCGGTCAAGGGAGGAAAGGGGATCTGGGGCATGCCCAAGCACCAGGCGAATCTCGACTTCGTCGTCTCCGAGCGGGTCGTCTCGAGCCAGTACGACCTCGACGGCCGGCTCGCGGTGCGCATCGACGTCGACCGGCCGCGGTTCACCCGCCTCCCGCTCGCCGCCTCGGCGGTCAACTACTGCGCCTTTCGCGGCATGCTGATGCGCTCGTTCGTCTACTTCCGCGGCCGGGCCGGGATCAACCTTCCCTTCACGCGCTCCGCGCGCCTCGAGATCGGAGACCATCCCCGGGTCGCCGCGCTCAAGGAGCTCGGGATCGGCGGCCGCCCGATCGTGAGCGGCTGGTTTCCCGAGACCCACGGCGTCCTCGACGATCACTTCGAGGGCTGGTTCCTCTCCTCCGAGACGCCCCCCGAGCATCCTCCCGAGGGCCTCGAGAGCGTCGTGGGCTTGGGGCTCGGAAAGGACTGGCTTCCGCCGCGGCAGCGCTGACCGCGCCGCGCGCTTTCGCGCGCACCCCGGCGCGTGGTCCATACCAACCGTTTGGCCAGGTGAAGCCAGCGCTTGCTTGATGGCCTCGGCCGAGAGGCGTAACGTCCTCGTGAGCGCTTCGGCTCTTCCACGTCTGCGGGCTGGTGCGCCGGCAAGCACCGCTGGCGAGAGAGACGGGTGAGGTAAACGGCCACCCCACAGTTCGAACTGCACGTCGGTGACGTCAGCGAGAGCCAGCTCGTCATCGGCGACTACAACACGATCCAGACCCCGAAGGGGGCCAAGGTGACGGTGATCCAGGCCGGCGGCGCCCCGGCCCCGCGGCTGCGCGCGATGCCCGTCGCATATCGCCCGGCGGCACGCGCCGAGGCCTTCGGCAGGGAAGAGGAGCTCGCCCTCACCGACTCCGCCGCCGCCGAATCCCCGGTCCAGCTCTACGGGGGCGACGGCATCGGCAAGACCACCCTCCTGAAGTTGGCCGCAGAGCAGACCACGCCGCCCGCCGAAGGCGTCGTATTCGAGTCAGTCAGGCGAAGGAGCCTGGATGAGGTCCAGGTGAAGCTCTACGCCGCCTTCTGGGAGTGCGACGTGCCGTTTCTTCCCGATCCCGCCCAGGTGGGGGGATTCCTGCTCGACCGCGAGGCGCTCGTGCTCCTCGATGACTGCGAGCTCGACCGCGAAGACCTCGATGCCCTTCTGGAGAGCGCCCCGCGAAGCACATTCGTGATCGGCTCCGACGCGCGGGCCTTGTGGTCGCGGGGGACCGCCCGAGCGCTGAGCGGGCTCGACCCGGCGGCCGGAGTCGCCCTTCTCGAGCGCGAACTCGGCCAGGCAGTCGGGAAAAGCGACCGCGAGGACGCCGAGGCGATCGTCAAGCAACTCGATGGGCGCCCGCAGTCCCTGGTCGAGAGCGCGGCCCTGATCCAGGACGAACGAGCCTCCCTCCACGAGCTCGCTCACGAGGCGCCGGCGCTCGAGCGGCGGATCGACCCGGAGACTCTGACGGCCTCACAGCGACGCATTCTCGGTGTGCTGGCAGCCCTCGAAGGCGCCGCTCTCGGCACCGAGCACGTTGCCGTCCTCGCGGACGCGCCGCAGGCGGCGAGCGAGCTAGCGGAGCTGGAGCGCCACGGATGGGTGAAGAGCCAGAGCCCCAGGTATCGCCTCGCTCGCGACCTGGCCGAGGGTTTCGCGGTGGCCCCCGAGTCGGGGTTCGCCGATCGCCTGCTCGACCACCTCGCCGTCTGGGCTCGCCGGGAGGCGAAGCCAGCCGAGATCGCGGCGGAGGGGGAGGCGATCGAGGCGGCGCTCGCGCTGGGCTCCAATTCGGGCCGCTGGCAAGATGCCCTCTCCCTCGCGGTGGCGGCCGGCACCGGGCTGGCGCTCGCCGGGGCCTGGGCCAGCTCGAGGAGGGTGCTCTCGTCCGGCCTCACGGCGGCGCGCGCCCTCGGGAGCAAGCCCGCGGAGGCCTACATCCTGCATCAGCTGGGAAGCTTCGCTCTCTGCCAGGGAGACAGCGAGGCCGCCGTCTCCCAGCTCGGCGCGGCACTTCGGATCCGCGAGCGCCTCGGCGACCGCGAGGGCGTCGAGCTGACCCGTCACAACCTGGGCCAGATCGGGGGCGGACCTGGCTCAAACGGCGGCGGCGGAAACGGCGGCGGACCGTGGCGGCCGCGTCTCGGCGTGACCCTCGCGGTGGTCGCCGCGCTCGCGGCACTCGTTGTGGGCGGCGTGGTCCTGGCCAGCGGCGGCGGGGGTGGCGCACCCGAGCCTGCGCCCAAGAAGCCGCGCTCGCACCGCGCAGAGAAGCCGCCTACGACAAGCGTGGTAACCCCCACCGACGGCAACAGCTCCCCGCCGCCCGCCGGCCGGACGGTGCCCACGACCACGACGTTGCCCACGACCACGACGGTGCCCACGATCCCGCCGCAACGCGGCGACCAGATACTGGCCCAATGAGCCTTTCGTCGGCATCCCTTCCGGACAACGCCGGGGACCGAGGCGGCAACTGCCAGCGAAGCTCGCCATCCATGAGTTAGCCGTCGACCAGGAGGAAACGCAATGTCCGCAGACGACCAATCCGCCGGCAAGTTCGACATTCATATCGGCGACGTCAGCCACGGCCAGGTCGTGATCGGCGACTACAACACCGTCACCCAGAACGTCGGCCTCTCGCCCGAGGAGGCGGCGAAGCTGCGCGGGGTGTTTGAGGGGCTGCGATCGTCGGTGGAGGAAGAGGCCCCGCCCGAGCGCCGGGCCCAGGCGGTGGCGCAGGCCGAGGAGCTGGAGCGCGCCGTGGTCAGCGAGCGGCCCGACGTCGGCCGCATGCGGACCGTGCTTCGCTGGTTTCGGGACAACGCGCCACAGCTGGCCGGCGCGGTGGTAAGCGTCGTCGTCAACCCGCTGGTCGGAAAGGTCGTGGAGGGGGCGGGCGAAGCGCTCGCCGATCAGTTCAATCAGATGGTCAAGGAGGAGACCAGCTGAGGCGCGACCGTTACGCCCCGATTGGCAGCTGAAGCAGGACCAGGGCGTAGCCAGCGGCCGGGTCGGTCCGCCCACCCGCCATTCCTCACAGCCGGCCGGTTGGGCGGCCGCCGGACTTGATCACAGCCACCTGCTCGGTCGTGAACGGAGCGCTGAGCAGGATCGGGCGCTCCTGGTAGACCCGAAAGAGGTCGGCGATGAAGTGGATCCGCTCGGTCAGATTTGACCAGTCATCGGCTCCGCTGCCGAGCGTGGTGTCCGGAGTCGGGTCGATCAGGCCGAGAAGCGCGCGCAGGTCTCCGTCGTCGATCGTCTGTAGGTCGGCCGGGAACGCACCGGGTACGTCGCGACCGAGGCTCAACACCTCACCCGGCAGGGCGAGCGTCATCAGCCCTTCGGTGATCGCCTCATGTGCGATCTGCTTGGCGCCAGCGTCGAGTTCGTCGAGCAGCCTCTTGATCGAGGTGGAGCGTCCCGGGATCAGGTCGAGCAAGACGCGAAGCGCGAACCCGATGTGCAGGCGCGCGAGGTCGCGCAGCAACTCCCGCCGGAGCTTGACCGGCTCCTCGAACGGCGCGTCCAGCGCCTCTGCGATCTGCGGCTGCAGCCGAGTCTGCTCATGCCAGCCGATCGCCAGGTTGGCGAGGAGCGTCAGCTCGGCACGCCTCTTGACGTCCGCCTGGCGGAACGCCGCCGCGTAGGCGGTGAACGCCTCCCTCAGGTAGCCCTGACCGTTGGGGGGATCGCCTGACCGCAGGCTGTCGCGAAACGATTCGAACTCCGTCGGATCGATCGCGACGCCCGCCGTTGGTAGCGTCAGCAGCCGCGCGAACTCGCGGCCGATCTCCTCGAACACCTTCAGGTTGCCGCGAGCGACAGCGTCGCTGGCCCGGTCGAACGCCGAATTCGGCTCGAGCGCGTTCCAGATCGCGTCCCGGATGGCCTGCGGACCACGCTCGGCGCTTAACTCGGCCATCGATGTGGCCGCGGCGTTACGAGTGCTTGTCACTCGGGGCGACTGAGCGAACAGCCGCTCGAAGGTACGCGCCAGGTCCTCCTTGCGGATCGTCTGGCCGGCCTGCTTCGACGCCCAAGTGGCGAAAGTGCACCAGTTGGCCGGTTGGCCGTCCATCCGCGCGGCGAACGCCTGCGACAACTCGCAGTAACACTGCGTGATCTGCAGGTTGCGGACGACCGGGTCGGTGATCGCGGCGATGCGTTCGACCTCGGCGACGGTCGGAGCCAGCGGCGAGGCGGGCGCGCCGAGGGTGCCTTCGGTGGTCGTCACGAGCCCATCGCCGACCCTACCCTCGGGGCCGGTCGCCGAGTCAACGACGGGCTTACAGTGCCACCGTCGCCCGCCCTCCCCCCACTGGCGTCATGCCGGCAATGGCCACCCGGCGACCCTCGGGTTTCCCGCCCCGCACCCTCGATACACGGCAGGTGACGCGACGGCGGGCCCGCTGAGATTGGCCGACCCGCGTCTGGTGCCGTGCCTGCTCTCTCTGAGCTGAGATCCAGGGCGGCCGCGTCCGCCTTCTTCTCCTCTCTCAACTAGAGGCGCTCGATCCGGATCTGCGATTGCGTGCTGGTTCTCCGGACCGCGCGCTCGAGATGGCGCAGGGTGGCGTCCGAGCAGCTGCCGGAGCCGATACGAGCTGCGTTTGTCGTGGCCCGATTCGAGGTCGGCCTCGATGGTGTGTCGTCGTGATCAGCGTGGAGGATGAAGTTCGATAGTTCGACTTCACCTTGAAAGAGTTGTCGCGATGATCATCGGATCGGCCGGAGGACTGGTCCGAGTCGACCCGGATAGCAGCGCCAAAGGCTCAGGTTCCGGGCCTCTGCCACGGCTTTCTTCACTGCCGGCTTCGTAGGTGCGCTGGGGCGCATGCCGATCGGCGAATAGGTTTGGCCTTTACCACCGCCGCGGCGGGATGTACTCGCCGACGGAAATCGAACCGTTGGCCGAGATGATCATCAGTTGTCCGGCGGACATCGTCCGTTTGATGTCGTTGCCTACCTTGACGGTGACCGTTTCGACGGTGGGCAGCTTGGGGGTGACCAATTCGACTTTGGGCGGCAGACGCCATGTGAACTCGCGCTCGGGGTACGCCACCTCGGCACCGGCCTCAATCGTCTTGTCGGCCCTGGGGAGGGGGACCCACTGCAACCAATTGTGTTTGTTGTAGAAGCGCAGCCTGACCGCCGAGCTCGACAGGTTCCGGAAGCGGTACCGCCGCTGTCGAGGGGACGTCCACGGGGTCGCGGCCGGACCGGGCGGCGACGGCTTGCCCTCGGCGATCGCCGTCGCGAGTTGCGCCGCCACCTGCTGGTAGGCCTCGAGCGTGTGGGGACCAAAGAGCGTGGAGGCACCTTCGTAGTACTGCGATGAGTACTCCTCGGGTGTCGTGATGTACTGCGCGTACTCGTTGGCGTAGGTACCCAGCGCGAGGTGCGTTACGCCCGTGGCGGACAAAGCGCCGAGGACCCTCGTGCGCAGGCGGCGACCGGCCATCGTGGTCAACTCGCCCGGGATCCCGAGCACGGCGACGGCGCCGACACGGAGCAGCTGAACGGGCAGCACCTGCGGCACGACCGGCGGCTGCTCGATGCCCGGCATCAGCACGACGGGTTTCGGCAGCTGTCCCTCGCGCTCCGCGACGGCCGTCGCCTGATCGATGAGGGAGATGCCGAAGATCACGCTGAGCGCCAGGTGCGCGGCCTCGGCGATGATGGCGTCTCCCTCGGTGATGTTCGCGGCCGTGCGGCCCTCGTGGATCCCCAGGTTGGGCTCGGGCACGCTGTCCTGCGAGCTGCCTGCCGCGAACGAGAGCCCAAGTGCTGCAGGCCAGGTGCGCGCTCCCCCTGCGCCGGTGGTGACCTTCGAGAAGTCCACGCGGGTGTGCCGGTGTTCGACCGGTCCGGTGACCTCCTCGGTCGCCTCCCGGAAGAGACGCTCGGCGACCTCGAACTGCCGGCGACCGTGCTTCTGCATCTGGGCGACGTCGTGGACGCCGTCAGGGAGGTGGCCGAGCTCAACATTGCCTGAGACGTCGCCGCAGTGGGCGTTCGCGAACGCGGCGACGAAGGTCTCCGGCCTGCGATGGTCGCTGCGCATCTCCTGCTCGAACAGTGAACTCGCGTAGCCCTTGTTGTCGCCGCAGACGAGCGTGTTCTTCTGGCCGCGATCCGTGGGGTGGATCGCATACCAACTCAGCGCGCCGACCGGCCGCTCCCGGCCATGGTCGTCGACCTTGACGAACTTCAGCAGCAGCATCTCGCGATCGGTGTCCGCGCCCCAGCGATCGCGCTCGGCCTGCGGGTTGCACAAGTACGCAGGTTCTGAGCGATTCCGCCCGCAGTCGGCGACCTCGCCGCTGTTGACGTAGATCCGTCCGGGGGCGAGGTTGGCGTGTGCCATCTCGACGGCGCGAACGCAGCCGTCGACGATGCACGCGACGGTGGCCTCGTCACAACCGCCACGGTCGAAGTCGAAGTCGTAGAGCAGATTCCCGGAGAACCCGCCCGGCGCGCTGTGCGTGTGCGTTCCCGCGAGCAGGACGTTCTCTTCGGTGTAGACCCGCTCCTGCGACGCCGCGAGGCGCCTGAGAACGCCGTCCTTCACTCGGCGAGTGCCGGCCCAGATGTCGGCCACGATGATCGCGACACACCCCCCGTCAGCGACGGACGGCCGGTCGGCGACCAGGAACGTGCGGGCGTAGAGCGGCGACTCGACTCCCGTCGCGATCTGGTCCTGATCGACCATCCCCTGCAACGGCAGTCCGGCCGCGGGATCGGTGACCTCGCCGATCCCCGTCCCTATCTCGTACGACACCGGCATCTCCGCTCTCCGATCGCCGATCGATCCTCGCTGCACGACCGCGCACTTGCCGCGCCGCATCGAATGCTACGGCGCAGGGCGCCCGGGAGAGACGAGTCCGTGCACTACCTGCCATGTATGCACACCCCTCAGCTCGGATCGCGCGTTCGCAGCGACACGACGGAGATCACCGTGGGGAGGTTGCTACTCCGACAACCCGGCCGCTTCGAGAGCCTCCTTCTGGTCGGTGGTGATCGCAATGCGCATGATCTTTCCCTCCTCGATGGTGACAACTGCGTAGGCAGTCAGGCTGAGCTGGACGCCGCTGCGGCGACCCTGTCCGACAGTGTCGGTGATGCACACGAAGCGGCCACGTCTCCCAGGGATGAATTCTTGTGGCTCCAAGTGGAAGTCCCCGAAGGACTCCCAGAGATTCATGGTCCATTGCAGGGCCCCTGGGTGCCCCACGTGCCAGGTCGCACCCGGAATGGCGGGATAGTCCTGCAGCTCGACATCCTCGTGGAGATACCGGAACGGCTTCGCCGTGTACGGGTCGTCGAGGTCGCCTTGTCCGAGACCGTTGAAAGCATCGCACAGCTCGCGGAAGAGCCGGAAATCCTCTTCTCCGTCGGCCATCGTTGGAGTATCCCGCGTCGTCAAGTCCCTGCACAGTCCCCCATTTCGTGTTATGTCTCCCTTGCGCGAGAAGCGGGAGTGCAGCGTCAAACCGCTGCTTTCCATGCAAAGCAGGACCGCTGCTTTTCGTCCAAAGCAGCTACGAGGAGTCCTATCCCTTCTTGCACTTCCCCTTCGCGCATGGTGGTGGCCCTGCCCTCCACAGCTCCCTGTTGTGCCTGCCGTCCTTGGCGGTGAAGAAGAGGGTGCCACCGACCGCGGTGAGATTCGTGGGCTCGCTGCTGCTGCTGCCACGGCGGATGTCCCTGACCATCCTCGTCCCCTTGCGGGTGCCGTCGCTTCGCCAGAGCTCCTGGCCGTGCCTCTTATCGGTGCCCGCGAGGTAGAGCGTTCCCTTGGCGGCCGTCAGCTGCTGGGGGCCGAAGTAGCCGGTGAGGCGGTTTCCCCTGACGAGGGTCGTTCCCTGCTGGGTGCCGTCGCTTCGCCACAGCCCTTCTCCGCCGGTGAAGTAGACGGTCGTCTTCTTGATGACGACGAGGCCGAAGATGCCGCCCTGCACCTGCTTGACAAGGCTCGTCCCGGCCTCGGTGCCGTCGCTTCGCCACAGCTCATTCGGGATGGGACCCGGTCCGAGAGAAGCCGTAAAGTAGAGGGTGCCCGTTGACGTTGGTTGGAGGTAAATGGAGCTTCCGGGTCCGAGGTCCTTGACCATCGTCGTGCCGGCCTCGGTGCCGTCGCTTCGCCACAGCGCGCTGCCGCCCTCGTTGGCGTTGCCGGCGCTGAAGTAGAGGGTCCCGTTGAAGTCGGTGAGGCCCAAGATGTCGACGAAGTGGGGCTTGACCAAGGTCGTCCCCGCCTCGGTGCCATCGCTTCGCCATAGATCTGAATAGAAACCGCCGAAGCTGCCGAAGTAGAGGGTGCCATTGACGTTGATGAGTGGGAAGACGCCCGTGTTCGGGAACGGCTTGACTACAGTCGTCCCCGCCTCGGTGCCGTCACTTCGCCACAGCCCGGACCCGGAATCGGTGCTGTCGAAGGCGGAGAAATAGAGAATGCCGTTGGCGTCGGTGAAGTAGGAAGGATGGCCGCCCTGGCTGCCGGGGTTGATGTCCTTGACCATCCTCGTCCCCTTCGCCGTGCCATCACTTCGCCACAGCTCGGCCCCGTGGACGCCGTCGTCGGCAGTGAAGTAGATGATGCGGTTGATGGCCGTGATCCCGGTGAGGTCGCTCCCGCCCCGACCAGGGTTGATGTCCTTGACCATCCTCGTCCCTCGCCCCGTGCCGTCGCTTCGCCAGAGCTCGAATCCGTGTCTTCCGTCGTTGGCGCTGAAGTAGAGGGTGCCGCGGACGTCGGTGAGGTCGCCCCCGTTGTAGATGCAGCCGCAATTCCCGCCGCCGTTAGTGGTGATGCTGGGGGAGCGACCCGGATTGATGTCCTTGACCAGCACGGCCCCGCGGTGCCCGGCCGCCTGGGCCCCTGAGGTCGAAAGGAGCATCCCGCACGCGGCAATCAGCAGCGCGAGCCCGCACGCAGGTATCGACGGACGATGAATCGAGAGCGTCTTCATAGGCCTCTATCAACGCTAACCCCGCGAATCCCCATCCGGACCGGTATTGCCGACCGATCCCGCATCGTGGGGGACCACCGATCAACAGCAATCGCCTCGGGCGCCGAGACCGCTGCTTTCCATGCAAAGCGGTACTCCAGTGGCTCTGGGAAGCTGTTCCTCCCTTGCGCGAAATGGAGGCGTAAGGCTCGCTTCCGGACACGGCGGATCTGGCTGCCGACCCAATTGAGTGTTGGGGCGCCTTGCCGGCGGCCCTCAACTCCTTCGGGGTCCGACGCTCCGCACCTTGACTCCCGCCGCGGCGACGCTATTTGCTCGCAGGTCGGTCCGGGAAATGCGACAGGCTCTTTGCATGCCAACCGTTTCCGAGGATCAACTCGCCACCTGGACCAAGCCGGCGTTTGGCAACGAAGACGAGAGGCGTCGCAACACCGAGTCAATGATCCGGGCAGCGATCTCCGGCCACCGGTTGTTGAAGACGCTGTCGATCGATGTCTACGGCAAGGGGTCCTACAAGAACAACACCAACGTCCGCCGTGATAGCGACGTGGATGTTGCTGTCGAGTACACCGGCATCATTTACTCCGACTACGGTCCGGACACAAACCAGGCGACGGTCCGGCAACAGCGTGGAATGGAGCCCTACTCAGGACCGTTTAGGGACGCAGGAGGGAGGACCCAGATCGGGGAGTTCAAGAACGCCGTAGGCGAGGCTCTTCGCGAAGCATTCGGATCTGCGGCAGTGACACGCTCCAACAGGGTCTTCACGGTTCGTGAAAGCTCCCGATCGCTCGCCGCTGATGTCGTTCCATGCACGACCTATCGCAAGTACTGGTCGCCGAGTCGCTTCAACCAGGGCATAAGGCTCCTGCCGGACCGCTCACCGGGCCACTGGATCCACAACTATCCGAGCCAGCACTACGAGAACGGCGTCACCAAGAACGAGGCGACGAGTAAGCGTTTCAAGAGCGTCGTCCGCATTCTCAAGAACCTTGAGAACCGCATGGTTGACGATGGTGTGAGTCCTGTCGTAGCCAGCTACCTGATCGAATGCCTCGTTTACAACGCTCCCCAGGATTGCTTTACAGGCTCTAGCTGGGCTAGGCGCGTGCGAGCAGTCCTGGCTCATGTTTGGGAGGACACCGAGGACGCCGAGTCCGAGAAGCGTTGGTACGAGGTGAACGGCATCAAGTACCTGTTTCACGTGTGGCAAAGCTGGGATCGGGATGATGCTCGCGCCTTCGTACACGCCGCGTGGCAGTACGTAAGCGACAGCTGATGCCTTCCGCCGGGTGGATCCGCATTGTCATCGCCTTGGTCGCCGCCGCCATGCTGGGCCTTTCGGTCCTGACAGGCGATTCAATCGATGAGCAAGGCCTTCGCTGGATCGGCGGGGTTGCCAGTGGCATCACGCTGTTGCTGCTTGCATTTGATCGTTGGATGTGGCGATGGCCGATCGTCCGCTGGTTCACTGAGCTGGCTGGACAGCGTGTGATCTACGGGACGTGGCGTGGGCAGATCAACTACATCGCTGACGGTCAAGGCAACCCGGGGAGCACGGCCGTCTATATGGCGGTCCACCAGACCTACTCGACCATCAGCGTCCGCTGCTACTTCCCCAAGACGCAGTCAACCTCGTGGACCCTTGCGGCGACACTCTCGAAGGGCGAACATCGCTACGAGCTGCGCTACATCTTTCAGCAGGAAGCGCCCGCCCCGGACAGAGACCAGAACCGGCCTACTCAGGGTGCATGCGATCTCGCAATCGTCGGTCGGCCGGTTCAGGAAATCAGCGGTTCCTACTACTCGGAACGGGGAGGCAAAGGGACGATGACCTTCGACGGCCATTCAAGAAAGCTCGCCGGCTCAGCGGCCGACGCGGGGCGCTTGAGATATCGCGAGCTGCGAACCGATTCATCTGGCGCTGCCTCATGAGGCTCGGCGGCCTTGTCTCAGTGCTGTCCGACCCTCGCTGAGGCATCTGTTCACCTTGGTGTTGGTCCACCCGGTCGCCTCGCAGATCTCGGCATAGCTGAGCCCCAGGGCCAAGAGCCAGAGTGCGCGTCGCTCATCGCGCTTCAAATCTGCGAGCGCTTGGCGCCGTTCTGCGAGCTGCTCTTTTCGCTCGGCAAAGTCATCAGGTCCCGGCGAATCAGCCGGCTGCGCCTCTGCAAGGTCAAATGTTCTGTCGGTCCCATGGACCGAGCAGTTCATGCTCGCTTCGCGGCGTCGGGATGCACGTCGACGAATTGCCCAGGCCTCTCGCTTGACCGTCGTGTAGAGCCACGCGAGTGGCTCGCAGTCGCCTTTGAACCGCTCGAGGAACTGTGCATACGCGGACTGAAGAGCGTCTTCAACGTCATCGAGCAGTTCGGCATGACGACTTGCCTGTCGTCGAAGTCGGTGTTCGTGTTGACGCAACACCTCGTTAAGCAGCTCCGCGTTTCGCTCCCGCTGGTGGGCGCTTGGTCGTGAGTCCGGCTGGGCGGCCATGAGGGCGGCCGACAGCACGGCTCTGCCGTGCCAACATCAGGCCGTCCGCCGTCCAGCCGGCGTCGCCAAGTGCTAGGCAGCGATGCTTCGCGAGACGCTGTGCTCAGAGGATCTGTGGTTGGAGTGCTCGACCTTCAGCGCACGCATCGCAGCTCAATCGTCTTCCAGCTCGATGAGCTTCTCGTCGATCGCGATCAGAACGGCCTCCGCCAAACGCTCCTGCTCTTGAACCACGTACTGGCCATCAGGCTCTTGCTTCAGCTCGCGAGTTTGGTGCTCCTGCCTGTACAGGCCGCAGGCGACAGCGAATAGATACCTGTCCTCCCGCAGCTTGACTTCAGTAGGCGAGAGCTTGCGGGAGCCGAGTGCTTTCTCAAGGATCCGCTGATCGCGATTCACGAGAATGTCGGTGGCGTCGGCGCCGATGTTCACTCGGCCAACGGTGCGCTCGTCGAAGTCGAGCTCGTCCCACTCATCTCGCTTCACCCACCGAATTTCAGGACCCTGTTCGGGTGCCTGCTTGTGTCGGCGCTTGCGTTCCTTCGGTGGTTTGATCACCTTGATCCGTGCGGTTGCGGTGAGAAGTCCGTTCGGCGTCATCAGGACGGCTTCGATGGTGCCCTCACCGAGTGGAGCGTCATCAGCTGCCTGCAGCGTCCAGAGTGACCGTCCGGCGAGCAGTTCGGATTTCGCGACGTCGGCGATCTTTCCGGCGAGGGAATCGTCAAAGGAGACGGAAAGGTCGTCTTCATGCCTCCGTAGATAGCCGTTCTTTGCGTTGGCCCTGAACCAGACGGTGGTGCGGCGCCCCTGGCTGATGGTGATCGGGTCGCGTTCGAAGGCGATGTTGCTGGGTACGTTCGGAAGTCCAGAGTCGTCGGTATCGCGCTTCGTCTTGCCTTGGCCACCGCCGTTACGGCGCCTCTTGGGCGCCTCTGACGCGCCGGTGACCCTGCGCGTCTTGTCTTTGAGGAAGCTTTGTACGAACTTCCGCAGCTTCTCTCGAACCTTGTCGCCGACTTCCTCTGCGCCCTTCGCCCTGAGCCGCTCGCGCTCTTCGTGCTCGAGACGCCTGAGTTCACCGTCTGCCCGGAGCATGGCGGCGGTCTCGCGGTAGATCGTGTCACGCAGCTCGCCCTCGACGCCTCGCTCGCGTGTGCTTGAGAACAGCTTGCGCTTCGCTGGGGGCGAGAGGGCGTCTACATCGATCTGGACCAGCATGTTCCGCGTCAGGTATGGGAGTTCTACCTGGCCCTTGAGCCACCCCCGGCGCTCGGAATCCTGCCGCTGACCGTAGAGGGTCATAGACACGGCGTTCTCGGTGGTCACGTAAGAGGAGGAGGGGTCCTTCTTTGACTTGCTCTCCGGGTCTCGCTGGAGGACCCAGTAGTTGACCCGAAAGCGCCCGAGATCGTCGCCAAGGGCTTTCCCCAAATCGAACGTCTCGGAGTTCGCGTAGCTGACTTCGAGGTCACCTGAGGGGCCGTCGGGATTGTTCAGCCTGGCAGCGTTACCGATCACGATGCGAGTCGGGCCCGGGCTGCGCGACGCCTTGGTGTCGATTTCGCGACGGCCAGAGACAATGAATGGCAGGACGGGGTCAAACAAGGCCGAGTGAAACATGCCCCAGATGCCGGTCTCCAGCTGGGTATAGGCCTGGGCGAACCGGCGAAGCTCATAGGAAATGTGGGCAATCCGGACACCGTGCCAATCGGGATCGGGCAACGAGCCGACCTCGAACACCGGTACCTCGTTGTCCGGACCGACGAGATACTTGTAGACAGGGAGAGCATCTTCGTAGGGGTCGCCCTCGTCCTCCCAGACCACGGTCCATCCCACGAGATCCTCCTTGTCGTCGAGCAGGCTGGGCTTCCGACGACCGATGATCAGCGTGAAGTCGGAGAAGCGGAAGGTCGCCGATCCACCCTGTCCGTACGCGCCCTGCAACCAGCGCTTGTGCAGCTTGTTCGAGCGGTTCAGGGAAAGGAGCCCGGTCGGGAACTCAAGCGGGTGTTGCCCGACCCCGTGATCCTCAATGACAACCGTCGGAAAGAGCTTGCGCCCGCTCTCCTCCAGGGTTACCCAGACATTCTCAGCGAGCTCGCGACGCTCGCCCCTGGTCAGGTCATTCAATCCTGCTTTCGGCACGCCGTACCAGGCGGTTGCAGCCTCGCGGGGGCTTTGCGGCATGTTGTCTGAGGCGTTTTCCTCCGCCTTCATGTCGAGCAGGCCGTCAAACGCGTTGGTGACTCGCTCGACCAGCGCGGAGTACGGATTCGATGCGAACTGGACGGTGCCGGCGTTGCCCTCTCGGTCGCCGAGCAGTCGTTCGCCCGCGATGCCTTCCTCCGCCGCTGACGCCAGGATCGCGTGGCAATCGTCCCTCGTCTTAGCCGCGAAGAGCCGCTCGACGAGCTGATGAGGCGTCGCAGTTTCCGGTCGCTGAGACATAGAGCTCCTGCGTCTAGCCCTTAAGGATCTGGCGACCCTTGTCCGAGATCTCCCAGGTCCCGCGAGGGGAATCCTTCTGCAGCAAGCCGTGCTCAATCATCCGGAGACGCGTGAACTGGACGCGGTTCTCCCAGCGGATATCGCCGGAGGCCAGAGCAGCCTTGTCGAGATCTGTAAGCCGATCGCGGACAATTTCCCCAACCGCTTGGACAACCTCGCGAGTCGGAGCACGACCGCCGCGCTCCTCCAAGACGCGAAGTATCGGGGTCTCGTATTCCGATTCCGGGAGCAGGCTTCCCGCTGGGGCACGCTTGCCGGACCGTCGTCGCCGAGGGCGGCGCCTGGCTTGTCGGCCGGATCGAGGCTGACCGTTTGCCTCGTCACTCGCGGTGGCCTTGGCCGTCCCGTTGCCTGCGGCACCCGAATCCAGTTCAAGCAGGCGCCGCAAGACAGCATTCGGCGTGGTTTCAACGAACGGCCTGGCTTCGCTGGTGAGTAGGGCATAGACGTCTTCGTCGATCTCAATGTTCGGTGCCAACAGACAGGCCTCCTCTAATGCGCAGTTATTCGTCTAACTCCACGATAAATGTACCTTAGCGTACCCTTCAAGGCAATACTAAGTTTCCTTATAATGTGAGCGAAGTTGGTCCCGAACGGGGCCGAGCTGGCTCCAGCATCGCCGGCGAGCCGAGAGGGACCTGGCGGCCTGCGCCGAACTCAGTGCGCTACGTGGCCAATGAGATCGACTTCACGAAGCGCAAGGCTCGCGACGCGTTGGTGCGAGCGGAGAAGCTGCTGATCAAGGGCTATCGCATCCTCCATGACGAGGTTGGTGCCGACAACCCTGCGGACAACGCGTTCCTCCGCGAAGCGCAGATTTGCGTCAAGGCCAAGGGTTTGATCTGGGTCGGAGATCGAGGGGGCGCCGACGCGAGAACGAAGAAGGACGACAAGGAGGTCGAGATCAAGAGCACTCGGCTAGGGGAGAAGCCCGTGATCCAATTCCCGACCAGCCGCTCGGTGTCTCCCACGGTAATCGCCCGTTTTCGGCGAGCCGAGTTCTGGCTCTTCGGCGTGTTTGACCTTCACCAGGAGCTAATCGCGGTGTACAGGGTTGACGCAGCCGACATGGCCAAATTGATCGATGAACTCGAACGCAAGATGAAGCTTCGCAAGAAGCAGCGCCGAGGCGAAGAGAACAATCCGAAGTGGCGGTTCTCGGTGATCCGACCGAAGGCTAAGAAGCTCTTCCTGCGACGTGGCTATGTCGAGGTGCAGGACCCGAAACGGGGCTGGACGATCAAGCAGCAGTAGTCACTGTGGCGGTGAGCTCTCCCGAAGCCGGATCGAGGTCATAGCCCCGCGCCAGAAGATGGTCCCGAATGCTCCCGATCGTGATCCCAGCGACTGCCCACCCGTTGTGGAGGTACCGGGTGATGATCCAGAGGTAGATCTTCGTCGGGCTCAGAGGTTCCGGCTGTTGAAGGGCTTCTTCGATCGCCTTGTGAAGGGCGCCGCCAGGGGCATCGACAAGGCCGGGGGACTCGCCGTGGATTGTCTTTCGCATTGTCAGGATCAAATCCGAGGTCACCACGCTCTCGAATCCGCTCGCTAGCCCTTTCACGGAGCGTTGTCCCTTGTCGAGAAGCGTGACGTGCTCGAGGACGAAGCCCGCGGCGTGAATCGCGCGCTGTACGAGCAGCCATATCTCACCATTCGAGTTTGAGAAGACCAGCGAAAGCCATCCATCGTCTTTGAGCACGCGGTGACATTCCTTGAGGGAATCGACGATGAGCTGCTCGTAGCGCTTGGCCGATCGCCTCGTCGTGCCATCACCCGACCGGTCTACAACGGCCTCCCTCTCATCATCCGTTACCGCACCGAGCCAAGCCTCCTGAAAGAGGTTCATGTCGCTGTAGAAGATGTTGCTTCCGAATGGCGGGTCGGTAAACACATAGCCGACGCTGCGATCGGGCAGGTCGAGGGCTTCAGCTGAGGCGTTCACGTAGCTGACAGGGGGGGCTTTCATCATCCCGCGCCGATTCATCTGCTCACGAATGAATCGGTCGGAGCGAATACTGGCGTCCACCTTGCGTTCGAAGAGCTCGTAGACGTTCCACTCGTAGAAGACGGGCGCGATGTAGTAGTTCTGATTGGCGGCGTTGAGGGGCCGCTTCGGATGCCACTGGTAGCGCTTCGACGCCCGCGTCAGGATCGCGGTGAAAGCGAACCTGAGCTTCTCACGCACGTCGGGATCGTCGACCTGGCTGATCCCTTCATAGAGACCGGCCAGCACCGCGAGATTTCGATCTGAGAAGAAGGCCGACGTCGTAAGCAGCCCGTGCTTTTCAAGCGCGGAGGCCTGAAACATCTGGCGGTGTGAGCCAATTTCTAGGTCGGGATACTCCAAGTCGTCGAGGGAGACAGGCACCAGAGGCCGAGCGTGCGGCTGTTCACGGATCGTTCGTGAGCAGTCGCATCGCACATGGTCAAGCACAGGGACCTCGCCGACGCGTCGGGCGTTGCGAGGTCGGAATGCTTCTCCGCATCCCGCACACGCCATCGATTTCTTTCGCCAGCCAGACGCTTTGAATGCCGCGTAGTACAGAATGGGCTCCTTACAGCTGGGGCACTCGTACTCGAATGACCAGACAGTCTTGGAGAGCACTCCGGTCTTGCCGCACCCAGTGCAGTGTGCGGAATAGACGTCGCCGAGCCGCTTGACGGCAGAAGCGATGACTGAATCTCCAGCGTCCCAAAGTCGGTTGCCGTCTAGCAGCCGCATGTAGTTCGTTCCGATGTGCCGGCCAAGCACGCTGATGTCGCGAAGCTCTGCCGGTCGGCCGGTGATTGCAGCGGCTACGCCCGTCATCCCGGATCCGGCGAAGACGTCGAGCACTGTCTCTCCCGGCTTTGACAGAGCCTCAACAAATGGCACTATCGCCGAGTACGGAACCTTGGTCAGATAGGCGTGAGCGTTGTAGATCGGATCGCTCCTCTTTACCGCCACTTCAGTGGGGAGGTCCTGGGGAGGTGGTTTGCGCATCGGTGATGAATTTAGGGAACGCCTGCTGAGGTTCTCCCCCCGACGCCGCGGTCCCCGCCCTGCTTGCACTGATCGACCTGACACGCTCATCTGCGCCCTCGATTCTCGGCGAAGCCGCGGCGGAAGCCAACCGCCATCCCGCTTCGTGCACACTGATGACGATGTCGGATTGGCGAGACTACGAAGAGCAGATCTACGAGTTGCTCCTGGCCAAGGCGGAGCCTGATGCTGAGGTCCGGTTCGACGTCCGACTGCCTGGCCAGCTCAGCGGCGTTGACCGGCAGATTGATGTCCACGTCGAGGGCAGGTTCGCTGGCGACGTTCTTCCAAACCTGATCACTCTTGCAGTGGACTGCAAATGCTGGTCTTCGAAGGTGGACGTGACTGACGTCGAGCGATTCATCGGCCTTGTCGATGACGTTTCAACCGACCATGGCCTGTTGATCACCACTGAAGGGTTCACTCAAGCCGCCCAACGTCGCGCCGCCCGGTCTCGAGGGGTGCAAGTGGAGGTCATTCCGTTCGATCAGCTGAGCAAATGGGAACCCGATGTCGAGATGTGCCAGGTCTGCAATTGGGACGAAGATTCGGATGCGATGCCGGGGATGATGTACCTGGAGCGGCTTGCTCCCGATGGCGAGCCTACGAACGAGCGGGTGTACGTGGGCCGGTGCGATCGCTGCCAGGCAGTCCACGTGCGATGTTCGTGCGGAACGGTCACCGGAATCTACGAAAGCATGGAAGGAGAGCCGTTCGAATGCCTAGGGTGCGGACGGACAATCACGGTCGATCCCACCGAACTTGACGGTGATGCGATTCCGATCAATGAGAACCCGCATGAGCGGGTGCATTTGGGCCCATCACCTAGTTAGCGCCGCGGGAGACCTGCGTCATAGGCTTGACTCACTTTGGAGGCGGCCTCTGAGCCAGAGACCCTCGCGGGGCGGGATGCAGTCCAATGGCTGGCCCGCCGGCGCTGGGCCGGGCCGCATCTCCTTGATTTCGCTTATTCCTCGGTAGCTGAGGTCTTCGGTCTTGATCAGCTTGTCGGTGCGCTAGTACCCGTCGATCCCCAGCGCGGTCGACGCTGGGACTTCTTCTTCGAGATCAAGGGAGATGTGGCCTCGGATGAGGAGTGGTCTCGCCTCGTACAGGTGCAGCTCGTGATGCGGGAACGGCTCAGCCTGACTGATGACACGCGGATGGAGCCCGCCCGCGCCCGCTTCCACGTTGTGCTCGACCCTGAACCGGCGCACGAGGCCACGTTGGGGGCCGCTGGCGCGTGGCTTCGCCGATGAGAGGCAGGGATCTGATTCCGGTGGCTCGTCGGCTTGCCGGCCGAAACGCCGCCGAGCCCTGGAGCCGATCCGCCGTGAACCGGGCCTATTACGCGGCGTTCTCTGAGGCGAGTGCGTACGCGCAGCGGTGGGGATTCCGTCAGTCGCCCGGTGGCGGGTCGCATCAAAAAATGTGGAATCACGTTCGCTCGAGCGTCCCTGATCGGGATGCTCACCGCCAGGCAGAACGCGATGCGCTCGTTGCGACAGCTCATCGGCTTAAGGAGCGAAGGCAAAAGGCTGACTACCGACTCAATTCGCGCCTGGCGCAAGACGAGGATGAAACAGCGATTCGCGAGGCCGAGCGGATCATCGCGACGCTCGACCGGTTGTAGAGCTGGCCACCGGCCCTTCCCACCGCCGTGGGTGCGCTTGACACTGGATTAAGGACGTGCTTTAATTCTTATATCAGTACTTATCTACTAGCTAACAACGCTCAGAAAGGAGGTGAAAACATGGAAGCAAATCAGAACACAAATCAGCGTTTTGCTGACCTCGGAGAGCTCCGAGACGCTGTTGAGGCCGACGGCGGTGTGCTCACGGTCAAGGTCTACGAGGTCCGCGACGCCCACGGTGCGCAGCGCCTCGGACGCCTCGTTCGCGAGAGGATTGGCAAGGAGCTCGCCGGAGAGGGCCTGGGGATCTATCCGAGGAACCTCCCTGAATGGGCGAATGAAGAGGTGCGCGTCTATCGCCTGGGCAGCCCAGTCGCTGATCTGATCGAAGCCGTCGAGCGACCGAGTGGCGCTGGCGATCAGATCATTCGCGACGCCGTTGGTGGCGATGCGAGCGGAACCCTGGACCAGATCCGCGAGCTTGTATGCGCCTAACTCCCTTGCGGAACGGAATGTGTCGGAGGCACGGCGACCGAGTTCCAGAGGTACAGAACTCGGTGCGCGTGCCTCCGCGCGTCTATCAACTGATTGGGCACCAGTGCCCAAACGGCGTGTAATCCCCCGCAAATTGCAGCTACTTGGAGGGCGCTCAGGGGGGCGGCGGCAGATGGGTCATTCCCGATGGGAATGCGGGAAACTGGCCGCCTGACCCCTCCCCCTGACCGCTCCTGTCACGCCGGAGGCCGCGGGTTCGAGTCCCGTCGCTCCCGTTGCTTCCTACTGGTTCGGCAGGGGTGAGCCCGCCAGGAAGAAGAACCAGACCTCGAGCGCCAGGATGCCGAGGACGACGCACGCCGCCACGGCTCTCTCCGGCCCGCTCATCCCGAAGCGAGCCCTGATGTCCTGAACCCGGTCGCCGCGCTTGGCCCGGTGCCAGGGCGAGGTCTCCCCGGCGAACCTGGGCCTGCCCGTGAGCCGGTCGTACGTCGCGCTGAGCCAGCCGAGGGCGAGGGCACAGAAGAACTCGAGGACCGTCAGCACGACGAGCACGGTCACGACGCCACGGAGGCTCAGGACCTTTCCGCCCTGGGCGTGGGAGCCGACCCAGATCGCAAACAGCGGGGCCCCGGTCCAGGTGTTGATGCCCACCAGCACCGTCGCCGCGATCAGGAGCATCCGCTTCAGCTGGAGGTGAGCCGGAGGCTCGTGCCGCACCACCGGGGTGGGGCCGGTGTCCCGGTCCGGCGTCCGTTCGGACTCGGATTCGATCCGGACCCCATAGAGGTCGAGATTGAGGGTGTCCCCGCCGCCGCGGATGCCGGCCGCCAGCTCGTCGATCTGCTCGGGAGTCACGCCGCCGGTGTGGACGGTCACCGCGTTCGGCTGTCCGTCCTGATGCGCCCTCAGGACCTCGACGCAGTCGCCCACCACGACGGCGGTCTTGCTGGTGGCGATCCGCTTCGCGGCCCGGTCGAGGCCGAAGACCGCCTCCGAGCGGCGGTACAGGCCGCCATCCGGCGAGACCACCCACATCGGCCATGACGGGCCGAGATGGGTGCCGAGCCCTGCGAAGCCGAGGGTGCGGCCGTCGCGGTCGCGGATCGGGAACATGATCCGGGAGGCGAAGTGCGCGTGGATGCGTCCCCGCCCCGACACTCTGGCGAGCCCGGACTCGACCACCTCCTCCTCCGAGTAGCCGAGCTCCTCCAGGTGGTCCAGCAGGTCGCTCTCGCCGACTGGCGCGTAGCCGACGCCGAAGGCCCGGATGACCTTCTCCTCGATCCCCTCTCGGGCGAGCGCGTCGCGAGCCTTGCCGCTGGTCTCGTCCTCCCAGAGGCGGGCCTCGAAGAACGCGCCCGCGTCATCCAGCAGCTGCGCGAGCCGGTCCTCCGTGACTGGTTTCACCTGCGTCTTCTGCATCCCGCCTGGATCCATCCTCCCATGCCCGGTTGATCGGGGGTTAAGCAGCCGGGGTTTGCCGAATCCGCCACTCAGCGATGCTTAGTGCATGGTCGACGAAGCGCAGGTCACCTATCTCACCCCTCGGGGGGAGGAGCTGCCGCACGAGTTCCAGTCGCGGAACCTCGAGAAGCGAGCGCTCCAGGCGCTCCTAGCGCTCGGGATCCTGGTGGCGGTCTTCCTGCTGGCGCCCGGGCTCGGCGAGGTGCGTGACCTGCTGGTCAAGGCGAAGCCCGGCTGGCTGGTCCTGGCCGTCGCGCTGGAGGGACTCTCCTTCCTCTCCTACCTGGTCATGTTCGGGCCGATCTTCTGCACCGGCCTCACCTGGAATCGCAGCTGGCAGATCGGCGGCTCGGAGCTGGCGATGGGCTCGCTGGTCCCGGCGAGCGGGGCCGGTGGGCTGGCGCTCGGGGCGTGGGTGCTCCACCGCGGCGGCATGGGCGGTGAGCGCGTCGCCCGGCGCTCGGTCGCCTTCTTCATGATCAAGAGCGGCGTCAATTTCGTCGCGGTCGCACTGCTGGGTTTCGCGCTCGCGGTCGGGCTGCTCGGGCCCGACCTGTCGCTCTGGCTGACCGCTCTGCCGGCCGCCCTGGCTGCCGCCTCGATCGCCCTGGTCGCCGTGTTGCCGCGCTTCGGCCCGGGCGATCGCCCGGGACTGGACGCCTCGCGCGCCCGGCGGTGGATCAGCGCGTCTCGACGGGCGATGATCGACGGCACGGCCGAGGCGGGGAAGATCCTCCACCGGCGTCATCCGGCCGTGATCGCCGGGGCGATCGGCTACTGGCTCTTCGACAACCTCGTCCTCTGGGCGACCTACCACGCCTTCGGCGTCTCACCGCCGCTGACCGTGATCCTGATGGGCTACCTGATCGGCCAGCTCGGGGGCGCCCTGCCGCTTCCCGGTGGGATCGGCGGCATCGATCTCGGGCTGATCGGCACGCTGATCGTCTACGGCGCGCCGGCAGCGGCGACGGCGGCCGCGGTGCTGGCCTACCGGATCATCCTCTTCTGGCTGCCGCTGGTCATCGGCGGGATCGCGTTCGCGATGCTGCGCCGCGACATGCCGAGCGGTGACGAATTCGCCGCCTGCACCCCGGCGATCGCTGCGCAGTCCGGCTAGCGGCTTACCTCTTCTTGCACTTCTTAGCCGCCGAGGCCTGGCGCTTCTTGGCCTTCTTGCACTTCTTCTTGGCGGCCGGCGGAGCGGCCACGTTGAAGTCGCGCGTGGCCACTGGGCCGACGTTGCCGAGTGCGTCTGTTCCCCGCCCCTGAATCGAGTGCGCTCCGAGACCAAGCGATGAAGCCGTGAACGGTGAGGAGCATGGCGTGAACGAGCCACCGTCGACCTTGCACTCGAAGGTGGCCGGGAGGAACCTAGTCGGTCCGTCGGTCGCGGTCATCAGGAGTTCTCCGCAACGGAATCGGAGAAACTGCGCCGGTCATGCGTCCAGCGCGAATCGCCTTGATCGCCCTCGGCCTGCTCGCCTCCGCTCCGGCAGCCGCACACGCCTGCGACTCGGGCTCCTTCAATCCGGCCGACCAGCCGCCCTTCGGCGGTCAGACGACAACGCTCTCGCGTCCGCTCGCACCGGGTGAGCGGCCCACAGGGTTCGAGCTCACCCCCGGCCGGGCGACGGCGATCGCGACCGGTTCGCTGACGCCACAGGGGTCGGTGCGCCGCTTCGACGTCCGAACGCGGACCGGCGCTGGCCTCCCGCGGCAGTGGCAGGTCGACTACTTCGACGCGGGCGGGAAGGACGTCGGGCAGGTGGTGATCGACGATGCCGGGGGCTGCGTCGTCGAGAAGTGGACCGGGACCCAGGTCGACACCAAGCTCGCGCGCGGCTACCCCGGCGCCGTTTCCGGGGACGTCAACCACCTCTGGATCTGGCTGCCCCTCTGCGTCCTCTTCCTGGCGCCCTTCGTCGATCCGCGCAGGCCGCTGCGGCTGATCCACCTCGATCTATTGGTGCTGCTCGGCTTCAGCGTCTCGCTCGCGCTCTTCAACCACGCGAAGATCGAGGCCTCGGTGGCGCTGGTCTACCCGGTGCTCGCCTACGTCTTCGTGCGGATGCTGATCGCGGGGCTGAGGCCGGTCGAGACCCGCGACCGGCTACTGCCCTTCGCCCCGCGTGGGCTCCTGGTGGCGGGGATCGTCGCGCTGGTCGCGTTCCACACCGCCTACGTCGCCCGGGACGGCAAGGTGATCGACGTCGGCCTGGCCGGCGTGATCGGCGCCGACCGGCTCGTCAAGGGGGACGAGGTCTACGGGCCGGGGGCCTCGTCCGGGATGCCGATCCGCGGCGACGTCTACGGCCCGGTCAACTACCTCTCCTACGTCCCCTTCGAGCAGGCCTTCCCGTGGAGCGGGAAGTGGGACGAGGTCTCGGCGGCCCGCGCCGCGGCGCTCGGCTTCGAGCTGCTCACGGCCCTGGCCTTGTTCGCCCTCGGCCGGCGCGTCCGGGCGGGGCCGGAGGGGCGCACCCTCGGCGTCGCGCTGGCCTACGCCTGGCTCGCCTACCCGTTCACGATGTACACGCTCGGCTCGAGCTTCAACGACTCGTTGGTGGCGCTGCTCGTCGTCTGCTGCCTGCTCGTGATCTCGTCGGCGCCCGCGCGAGGAGCGGTCTCGGCCCTGGCGGGGCTGACCAAGTTCGGGCCGCTGATCCTCGCGCCGCTCTTCGCCGCCGGCCGCGGCGAGCGGCGGCCGCGAGCGCTGATCCTCTTCACCCTCGCCTTCCTGGTCACCGCGGCGGTCGTGACGATCCCGCTGCTCCCCGACGGCGGGTTCCGCGCGCTCTACGATCGCACCCTGGGCTACCAGGCCTCGCGCGGCTCCCCGTTCAGCGTCTGGGGGCAGGCGCCGTCACTGCACTTCCTGCAGACCGTCAGCAAGGTCGTCGCGCTCGCCCTCGCGGCCCTCTTCTTCTTCGTGCCCAGGCAGCGCACGACGCTGCAGGTGGCGGCTCTGGCCGCCGTGCTGCTGATCGCGGTCCAGGTGACCGCCAACCATTGGTTCTACCCCTACGTGACCTGGTTCGCCCCGCTCGTCCTGCTGGCCCTCTTCGCCCAGCGCAGGGGCCAGGAGCCCGCGATTCGGCGCCCGTAGGCACGGATTTCGACAGCCGGTCGATCGGCCCTCGGCGATCTTTCGACATCGGGCCAAGGATCGAACCCCGCACCGCGCGGACAATTTTCCGCATGACGGGAGCGATGAGACAGATCGTCGCCTTTGGCGGCGGTGGGTTCTCGCAGGAGTCCGGGAACCCGCTGCTCGACGACTACGTTCTCGGCCTCACCGAGACGGCGAACCCGCGCGTCTGCTTCCTGCCGACCGCGAGTGGCGACGCGGACCACTACCTCGTCCGCTTCTACAACACGTTCCGCGATCAATGCCGGCCTTCGCACGTCAGCCTCTTCCGGCGCGAGCGGGGCGTCTCCGACATCCGCTCCCACCTGCTCGCGCAGGACCTGATCTACGTCGGCGGCGGCAGCCTGATCAGCCTGCTCGGCGTCTGGCGCGCGCACGGCATGGACTCGATGCTGCGCGAGGCCTACGAGGCGGGGGTGATCCTCTGCGGGCTGAGCGCCGGCTCGCTCTGCTGGTTCGCCGACGCCGTCAGCGGATACCAGGGCGAGGTCAACCGCGTTCCCGCGCTCGGTTTCCTGCGGCACTCGAACGCGGTCCACTACTGCGACGGCGAGCGGCGCGGCGCCTTCCACCGCCACCTGCTCGACGGGATGCCCGCCGGATTCGCGGCCGAGGACGGGGCGGCGCTGCGCTTCGTCGGCGACGAGCTGGTCGAGGTCGTCGCCTCGCGGCCCGAGGCGCGGGCGTACAAGCTGGAGCGGCGAGGGAGCCAGGTCCTCGAGACGAGGCTGGCGACCCGGTACCTGGGCGCGGACGCCCCGGACAACGTCGTTCCGCTGGTTCGCCAGGCCGCGTAGGGTCAACCCATGACGGCGCGGCGCCGCATCCTCGCCCTCGGCGGCCATGACTTCGACCGTCGGGCGGGGAACGACGCCATCTGCGATCTGATCGTCGACCTCGCCGATACGCCGCGCCCAAAGGTCTGCCTGCTCCCGACTGCGAGCGGGGACCCCGAGGACCAGATCGCTCGCTTCCGCCGGTCCTTCGCCGAGCGGGACTGTGTCCCGCAGGCGATCTCGCTCTTCCGCCTCGGCGAGAACCCGGTCGACCTGCGTGAGGAGCTCCTCAACCAGGACGTGATCTACGCGGGCGGCGGGAGCATGCTCAACCTGATCGCGATCTGGCGCGCTCACGGGCTCGACGAGATCCTGCGGGAATGCTGGCGCGAGGGGATCCTGATCGTCGGTCAGAGCGCCGGGGCGATGTGCTGGTTCGAGGGCGGTATCACCAGCTCGCAGGGGGATCCCGCCGTCGCGAGCGGGTTCGGTGTCCTGCCGGGCAGCCTCTGCGTCCACTACCTGAGCGAGCCGGTGCGCCGCCGCCGCTTCCTGCGGGCGATCGCGCGCGGGGAGCTCGAATCAGGGCTCGGCCTGGAGGACCAGACCGGCGCCCTCTTCGAGGACGCCGAGCTCTCCGAGAGGATCAGCGCCCGCGAGGGCGCCGCCGTCTGGGAGGTCACCCGCGAGAACGCCGGAGCCCGCGAGGTCGAGCTCGAGTCGCGCCAGCTGGAGGACAGCCGCCCGCCGATCAACGGCATCCGGGCGGACATCCTGGAGCTGCGCCAGACCCTGGCGACACGGGCCTCATCAGGCGGGCGCCCTACCCGCAGGGCTCGAACGATCCGAAAGGACCGACGCCGGACGCCCTAGAGCGCGCCGCCGGCGGCCGGCGGCATCGAGGGATCGGTGCCCTCGTCGCCGATCTGCTCGCGGGCGAGGAAGTCCTCGATCAGCAGCGGGCTCTCCTTGGCCTGCTCGCAGACGTTGAGGAGGTCGTTCATCGAGGAGACCTCCTCGACCTGCTCCTTGACGAACCAGGTCAGGAACTGCTCGGCGCGGAAGTCGCCCGCCTCGCGGGCGAGCTTGAAGAGGTCGTTGATCTCGTCGCTGACCCGCTTCTCCTGCTCGAGGGCCATCTTCACCGGGCCGACGACGTCGTCGTAGCGTGTCTGCTGCGAGGTGATGTCGGGGATCTTCACCTCTTCGTCGGTGTCGAGCAGGTACTGGACCATGATCATCGCGTGGTTCCGCTCCTCGACCGCCTGGCGGTAGAAGAAGGCCGCGAGCCGCGGCAGGGTCTCCGAGTCGTAGTAGACCGCCGCGCCGATGTACTGCTGCTGGGCGGCGAACTCGTTCGAGATCTGTTCGTTGAGGGCGTCGGCGAAGCTCTGGTCGGCCATGTCCGCAGCCTAACTACTCGCCCCAGCGGAAGCCGGTCTCGGTGGGCATCGGGTCGAGCGGGCTCGACGGCAGCCCCGGCTCGGTGCCGGCGGTGTTGTAGCCGGAGGGCGCCACGTCGTTGGGCGTGTCGGCGTGGAAGATCGAGGCGAGGTACTGGATGTGGCCGCGCCCGGGGCCGAGCTCCCACTGTCCGCCGCCGTAGGCGCCGATGCCGTTCTCCTCGCAGAAGTCGTAGCCGGCGAATAGCTCGTGCAGCGGGCCGAAACGGGACGGCTTGATGTTCACCATCTTCGGCATCCAGGGCTGGCCCTTGATGTCGGCGACCGAGTGGATCGGCGCGTCCCAGGTGACGCGGTCGGCGACCGGGTCGAGGATCGGCTTGGTGTCGTCGTTCACGTCCGGGTCCTCGAGCCAGGCGTCGGGAAAGGCCTCGATCAGCTTGCTGTAGAGCTCGGGGTCGGTGTCGACATCGACCGGCGTGCCCTTGTACTGGCCCTTCAGGTCGAGCGAGTCGACCGCGCCGGTTTCGGCGAGCTGGCCGATGAGCTCGTCGGTCCAGTCGTTGGTCGGGTCCAGCTTGAAGCGAAGAGTGGGGTAGATCTCAAGCCGCTTGCGGACCGGCTCGATCGTGGAGACCTCCTCGGAGCCCGGCGGGGTAAGCCGCATCGAGACGACGAAGGTGACCGGCTTCGGCTTCCGGCCGACCACCTCGTGGAGGGACTTGCCGGCCTGCCGGAGCGCCAGGTCGAGCGCGGCGCTCTCGAACGCCCAGCGGCGGTAGTTGACCGAGACCTCGCGCTCGGGCGGGCTGGGGAAGAGGTCGACACCGTCGAGCAGCTCGGAGAAGGAGCCGATCGTGTGCGTGCCGGCGAGATCGACAACCGGGCCGGCGTCCTGGAAGGCGACGTGATCGAGGGCGTCGTAGACAACGTCCTCGCCGAGGCCCTCGTGGCCCCCGCCCTTCAGGTGGATGATCGTCGTCAGCCGCTCGAAGGCGTCGGGGACCTCGAAGTCGAGGCCGCTGAGCTCATAACCCTCGATCTCCAGCGGCAGGTCCTTGATCTTGTCGTAGCTGGACATAGCGGCGGAGGCTACCGGCCGGCCGTTCCCGGCCGCCGGGGCCGATCAGCTCCGGTGGCGGAGGCGGCGGAAGTGGTGGGTCTGCGCGAGCGCCCACATCGACTCGGGGGACGCCCAGAAGAGCACCGCGCCGGCGCCGCCGGCGAGAGCGGCCCGCAGGCAGCTCGCCGCGCGGCCCTCGTTCACCGCGCGGATCGGCAGATGGTGCTTGGAGCGGGCGTGGTCGCTGAAGGAGATCTCGACGGCGAGGTTGTGCCGCTTGCGATGGCTGCTGCGGTACTGCCGGTAGAGGCTCTGCGCCGTCGAGCGCATTCCCCTCTGGCCGCTCCGCCGCTTCATGCACGACGCCTGGGTGCCAACCACCTGGATGCCGCCGCGCCGGTGGCCGAAGCGCCGGTTGCGGCGATCGAGCATCCAGGCGATGCGCCCGTAGTGCCAGTCGCCGAAGAAGCCGGGCGCCGCGCCCACCTTCTGGATCCCGGTATCCGCGTCACGGATGCCGCCGGCCACCCTGCCGACGACCGACCCGAGCCTGTGGATGCTGCGGCCGAAGCTCTGCTTCCAGCGCGAGAGGTGGTGGTCGGTGGCTCGGGCGTGGGCCCAGTCCTCACGCTCCCAGTCCAGCAAGACCCCCCAGGGCTGCGGCGAGTCGGTGAGGCTGAGGGCGTAGCCGGGGCGCGTGGGATCGGCTCCGAGGCCGTTCAGCGCGATCACCCGGTTGCAGGGGAACGAGTTGTGCAGGCGGGCGAGGATCTCGTCCTGCAGGGCCGGGCTGGTGCCCTTCCAGCGCGTGTTGACTACGAAGACGTCCCGCGTCCGGAGCTGCCCGTAGGTCGATTGCAGCCGTACGTACGCGCCGACGTTGGTGGGCTTGTTGACCCGGATCAGCATCGTGAAGCGGGCCGCTCGGCCGCCCTTGGGGGCCAGCTGGTACGGCGGGGTGGGGCAGCCCACCGGATCGCCGGACGACGACGAGGGCGCGAACGCGAGCAGGGCCAGCAGGATCAGGGCGCCGGCCATCCATGGCGGGCGGCGATGCGAGTCGGACATCGGCGTGCACCCTATGCGCGCGCGGGCGTCGGGGTGTTAACCGCATGCTGTTTCGCGCGCCCGAAGATGCGTCACTGAATATGCTTCCGGCTATCCAGGGAAGCCAAGGAGAGGCCACCGGTGAGCACCGCGGGGAGTGAGAGGAATCTGATGGCCAGCGCCGCGATCGCGGCCTCGCTTGCGATCGCCTTCCTGGTTCCCGCCTCCGCCTCGGCGGCGAACAATCTCGGCGTCCACGGCAGCGTCAACCAGGTCTACGTCACCGGCGCCCAGCCCGGGACGAGCCTGCGCCTGATCGACCGGAAGAAGAGGAAGGTCTCGACCAAGCCCGTCGGCTCGCTCGGCGGCGTCATCTTCCGCCGCGTCCCGGCCGGCAAGGGCTACCGGGTTCGCGCCGCCGACGGCTCTCTGTCGGCCCGCGTCGGCGTGATGCGCGACCGTGACGCTCCCAGGAACACGTCGATCTACAACCAGACCCTTCCGGCGGGCGGTTATGGGTACCTGACCACTCGCGACGGGACCAAGCTCGCGGTCGACGTGCGGCTGCCCGGTCCGGCCTCGGATGGCCCCTATCCGACCCTGGTCGAGTACGCCGGCTACGGCTACGCCAATCCGGCGGGTGCCGAGAGCGGGATCAGCCAGATCCTCAACCTGCTCGGCTTCGCGGTGGTCGACGTGAACATGCGCGGCACGGGCTGCTCCGGCGGCGCCTTCGACTACTTCGAGAAGCTGCAGAGCCTGGACGGCTACGACGCGGTGGAGACAACCGCGCGCCAGCCGTGGGTCCTCGGCAGCCGCGTCGGCATGGCGGGGGTCTCCTACGGCGGAATCAGCCAGCTCTTCGTCGGGGCGACCAGGCCGCCGCATCTCGCTGCGATCACACCCCTCTCGGTGATCGACAACACCGCGACGACCCTCTACCCCGGCGGCTTCCTCAACACGGGCTTCGCTCTGCAGTGGACCCAGGATCGGGTCGATGACTCGCAGCCGGCCACAGCCACCGAGGGACAGGGCTGGGCCTACAAGCGGATCCAGGAGGGCGATCAGATCTGCAAGGCCAACCAGACGCTGCACACTGCCGCGGCCGACCTGATCAGCAAGGTCCACCGCAACCGCTTCTACCGGCCGAAGGTTGCGAACCCGCTCAATCCCTCGACCTTCGTCAACAGGATCAAGGTTCCGGTCTTCATGGCGTGTCAGTTCGAGGACGAGCAGACCGGCGGCCACTGCGCCAACCTCGCCGATCGCTTCACCAGCACGCGGCGCAAGTGGTTCACGTTCGAGAACGGCTTCCACATCGACTCGCTCGACCCCGAGACCTTCAACCGCTGGTTCGACTTCCTCGAGCTCTACGTCGCCGGGCGAAGACCCCAGCTCACTCCGACCCAGAGCGGCTTTGCGCCGGTCCTCTACCAGTCGGCGATGGGCGTCCCCGGCGTCACGCTGCCTCATGACCCGATCCAGGACCAGCCGACCTACACCGCGGCGCTGGCGGCCTTCCAGGCCCAGCCGCAGGTCAAGGTCATGTTCGACAACGGCGCCGGCGGGTCGCCGGGTGCTCCCTATCCGGGCTTCGAGCGCGACTTCAGCCGCTTCCCGATCCCCGGGACCCGCGCCCGCTCGTGGTACTTCGGCCCGAACGGAACGCTGACCGGCAAGGCGCCGAAGAAGGGCGGCAGCCAGAGCTTCACCTGGGACAAGACCGCGCGGCCCGAGCACGACTTCGCCGGGACGAACACGGGCAGCGGCGATCTCTGGACCGCCAACCCGAGCTTCGACTGGCGCCAGCCGCCCGCCGGCACCGCCGCCTCCTACCTGACGCCGCCGCTCAGCCGGGACACCGCGATCGTCGGGGCGGGCGCCGTGCGGACGTGGATCAAGGCGTCGGTTCCCGATGTCGACCTCCAGGCCACGATCTCTGAAGTCCGACCCGACGGCAAGGAGACCTACGTCCAGAGCGGCTACCTCCGCACCAGCCTCCGCGCGCTCGACAAGCGGAAGAGCTCCCCCCTCGAGCCCGTATTGAGTCTCCGGCGCGACACGGCCTCAAAGCTCCCCAAGGAGCTCTCGCCGGTGGCCATCCCCCTCTACTACGAGGGCCACATGTACCGGGCGGGCTCGCGGATCCGGGTGACGATCAGCTCGCCGAACGGCGACCAGCCGGTCTGGTCGTTCGCCGAGACGGTGCCGCAGGGCACGGCCCAGGTTCGCATCGCCTCCAACCGCAAGCATCCGTCGCGGCTGACCCTGCCGCTGATTCCCGGCCTCACGGCGCCGACGCCGCTGCCGCCCTGCCCGGGCCTGCGTGGCGAGCCCTGCCGGAACTTCGGCGGCTAACCGCCTAGGCGACCTTGAGGCCGGGGCCCGGGGTCGCTTCGGCGTCCCTCGCCCCGACCTCCTCGCCGCACTTCGAGCAGCGCAGCTCGAGCGTCGGCTCTCCGCCGCAGCCCTTGTGGCGGATCTCGACCGGTGGGCAGTCCCCCTCCATGTAGCGATCGCCCCAGTCGCGCAGCGCGATCAGGACGGGATAGAGGTCGAGGCCCATCTCGGTGAGGCGGTAGCGGTCCCGGGTGCGGACGTCGTCCTTGTAGGGCTCACGGCGGAGCACCCCGGCGTCGACGAGGCGGCCGAGCCGGTCCGATAGCAGGGAGCGCGAGATTCCCAGGGACTGCTGGAAGTCCTCGAAGCGCTTCATCCCGTTGAAGGCCTGGCGGAGGATCACGAGGGTCCACCGGTCCCCGAGCAGGGCGGCCGGCTTGGCGATCGAGAACTCGAGGTCGGCGATCTCCGCGGCGCGCATCGACGGCAGGATACCCGGACTGCGTTCGGAATCCGAACCCTATAGGCTGCGTCCATCTTTCGAACCCAGGAGCTCCCGAGGAGGACGCGATGCCGAAGCTCGACCTGACCATTCCCGCCGACGCACTCTCCGACGAGGACCAGCAGCAGCTGGCGCGCGACCTCGGCGCGACCCTCCTCCACTGGGAGGGGGCACCGGACACCGAGTTCTTCCGCTCCATCACCTGGACCCACGTTCACGCGCTGCCGGCGGAGTCGATTCAGACTCCCGACGGCCAGGCCGAGCCCCACGCCGTCGTCGACATCACGATCCCGAGCGGCGCGCTCAGCGAGCGGCGCAAGGCCGGCCTCGTTGAGGACACGACGAAGCTGGTGCTCGAGGCGACGGGTTGGGGCCCGGAGGCGGGAGTCCGCGTCTGGACCCTGATCCACGAGGTGCCGGACGGGAACTGGGGCGCGGCCGGTCAGGTGGTGCGCTTCGAGCAGCTCCGCGAGGCCGCCAAGGCCGAGCGCGAGTCGGAGGGCTCGGGAAGGGACAAGGTCCCCGCCGCGGCGACCGGGAAGGAGGAGGTCCCGGCGTGAGGCAGCTGCAGTTCGTCGAGAAGGGGAAGCTCGAGTGGCGCGACGCGCCGGACCCTGAGCTCGGCGGTGACGGCGAGGCGATCGTGCGCCCGGTGGCGCTCGCCACCTGTGACATCGACGTCGCCTTCGTCCAGGGTCGCTTCCCGGCGCAGTCGTTCTCGTTCGGCCACGAGTGCGTCGCCGAGGTGACCGACGTCGGCGACTCGGTCGAGTCGGTCAAGCCGGGCGACCTGGTCAGCGTCCCGTTCCAGATCTCCTGCGGGGAGTGCGCCGCCTGCCGCGCCGGTCGAACCGGCAACTGCGAGTCCGTGCCGCGCCTCTCCACCTACGGCCTGCCGATCGGGGAGGACTTCGGCGGCTTCGCCAGCGACTCGGTCAAGGTCCCCTATCCGGACGCGATGCTGGTCCCGATCCCGGAGGGGGTCAGCCCGACCACGGTGGCGAGCCTCTCCGACAACATCCCGGACGCCTGGCGCTGCGTGGCCCCTCCGCTCGCCGAGCACCCGGGCGCGCCCGTGCTGATCGCGATGGGGGCGGGGTCGATCGCGCTGTACTCGGTGGCGATCGCGCTGGCCCTCGGCGCCGAGCGCGTCGACGTCGTGGGTGGCAGCGAGCGCGACCGCGAGATGGCGGCCAAGCTCGGCGCGAACGTGCTCGACGAGGAGTTTCCGACCAGGGTCGGCTTCTATCCGGTCACCGTCGACGCCAGCGCCGACCCGGCGGGCATCAACTGCGTGCTCAAGTCGACCGACGCCGACGGCATCTGCACCAGCATCGGCATCTACCTCGAGCCCACGCCGCTGCCGCTCCTCGACATGTTCACCCAGGGGATCACCTTCGTCACCGGGCGCCCGCACGTGCGGACCCTGATGCCTGAGGTGCTCGACCTGATCCGCGAGGGTAAGTTCGACCCGGATCCGATGACCGTCAACAGGGTCGACTGGGACGACGCCCAAGAGGCACTCTCGGACCTGCGCGCGAAGACTGTGGTTTCCCGCGCGGCGTAGGGGCTAGTGCGGCGCGCCGACGCCGCCGGTGTTGCCGCCGGCGCTGGTTGCCTGGGCCGGCCGCAGCGCGTTGATCTGCGGCTGCTGGAAGAGCAGCCGCATCGAGTCGTCTGAGGCGAAGAGGAAGAACGCGCCGACGCCCTGCTTGAGCGCCGGGGCGACGCACGCGGCGGCCTGCGCCGCTGAGGTGCTGAGGATCGCCTGGCTCGCTGAGGCCTCCGGGCTGTCCGTGAAGGAGATCTCCATGCCGAGATTGCTCATGTTCGGCTTCGCCTTCTTGTGGAGCGGCAGGCGGATGGTCTTCTTGACCTTCTTGTTCTTGCCCTTCACCCGCACCTTCTTGGTGATGAACTTGAAGTTGTATTGGAGGCGGAGCGACTTGGCCCGAGCGCCGAAGCCGGGACCAGCGCCGTCAGCGCAGGCGTCCTGGGTCTGCACCGTCTGAGGCCCCAGGTGGCGCGCTCCGAGGCGCGCGTTTTGCTTGTCGAGGTTCTGGGCGATCTGCCCGTAGTTCCAGCCGGCGGCGTCCTGCGGCACGAGCCCGGTCTTCTTGCCGGCGCCCGTCGGGTTCGCCGCCACCGTGGTGGTGAAGCCGAAGGTGAAGCCGCGCAGCTGCGGGAAGTTCTTCGCAAAGTTGTCGGTCCACGGAGGACGGCCGGGGGCTGTGGAGCGCCCGTCGTTCCAGTCGTCGCGCTCGTAGTCGCTGAGCAGCGCGTAGACGTTCGGGTCGTCGATCCCGGTGAAGGCATAGCCGGCGTCGGTGGAGTTGAAGCTCAGCCCGTTGAGGGCGACGATTCGGTTGCAGGGGAAGGCCGTGCGCAGGCCGGCGGCGAGGCCCGCCGCGACCGACGGGGTCATCGCCGGGAACTGGCCGCTGCCGGTGAAGCGCGTGTTGAGGACGAAGATGTCCTGCGGGCGGATCCGGTTGCCCATGCCGCCGTCGGGCTTCGTGTAGGTGTCGACGTTCCCCTGGGTGTTGATCCGGATCATCATCGTGAAGCGGGTGGGGCCGGAGCCCGTGGGGGCGAGGCCGAAGGGAAGCGGCGGGCAGCCGGCCGATGCCTTGGCGGCCACGGCGGAGTCGGGGGCCGCCGAGCGGCCGGCGATCAGCAGCGCCGCGAGCAGCGCGCCGGCCGCGATCAGGGCGATCGCGCTGCGGGTGCGCCGAGACGTGCTCCCATGCGGGTGTTGTGCGACTCCTGCCATTTGGGACGAGTGGCGCCAAGCTAGAGGCGCTCGACCCTTCAACACGCGAGGTCCGTTGCAGTCGCGGAGGGGTCAGGCCAGGCGGAGGTTCGCCAGCGCCCCGAAGCTCTCGATCGCCGCGACCAGGTCCGGCTCGGCGGTGTCCTCCTGGCGGGCGTGGCTGATGCCCCCGATCGAGGGCGAGAAGACCATCGCCGTCGGCACGTGCGGCGCCATCGAGGCGGCGTCGTGGAGCGCCCCGCTCGGCAGCTCGTACGCGGCCCCCGTCACCTCCTCGCACGCCTTTCGCGCGAGGGCGACCAGCTCCGGGTCGAAGGAGATGGGCTCGATCCGCCACACCGGCTCCTCTGTCACCTCACAGCCGCGCTCCGCGGCGCTCGAACGGATCGCCTCCCGCGCCGCCTCCAGCATGAGGGCCAGCGGCTCAGCATCGCTGTGACGCAGATCCACGAGCATCGAGACCTCGCCGGGCACCGCGGTCGGAATGCCGGGCTCGAACCTCATCGATCCGACCGTGCCGACGCCGCCCTCGGCGCGAGCGATCTCCTCGACCCGCAGGGAGGCCGCGGCGGCGACGAGGCCCGGGTCGCGCCGCGCGTCCATCGGAGTGGTGCCGGCGTGGGCGGCCTGGCCGGAGATCACGAAGCGGAGGCGCTCGACCCCGGCGCAGCCGCTGACCGCGGCCGCCCGGATGCCCTCGGCCTCCAGCACCGGGCCCTGCTCGATGTGAAGCTCGAGGTAGGAGGAGATCCGCTCGAGGCGGGAGCGGCATTCGAGAGCTCGGTCGAGGTCGACCCCGTTCTCCGCGAGCACTCCGGGGGCGCGGCGCCCGTCGGCGTCGCGGGCGTTCGCCAGTTCCGCGGGATCGAAGGTGCCCGCGGCGGCCGAGCTGCCGAACAGGCTGCGCCCGAAGCGGGCGCCCTCCTCGTCGGCCCAGTCGACCAGCGCGATCGTCCGGGGCGGCTTCTGATCGGCGGCCGCCCACGCGCGCAGGACGCCGAGCGCGCCCATCACCCCGAGGGCGCCGTCCAGCCAGCCGCCATCGGGGACGGAGTCCAGGTGCGATCCCACCGCCAGCGCCGGCTCGGACTCCCCGTCCAGGTAAGCCCAGGCGTTGCCCGCCTCGTCGACCTCGTAGGAGAGCCCGATCTCGCCGAGCAGCTCGGCGAGGAGCTCGCGCGCCCGGCGCCAGCCCTCGCCCCAGCAGAGCCGCTGCGCGCCGCTCTGATCGCCGGTGCGGCGCTGCAGCTCGCGCAGGTCGGCGATCACGCGCTCCGCGTCGATCGCCGGACCGCTCAACCGACGCGCTCCCGTCGCAGCGCCTGACTCAGGCAGTGCGGCCCTCCGCCGCCCAGCGTGAACATCGAGAGGTCGACCTCGACCACCTCCAGGCCGCGGGCGCGCATTGCGGCGTTGAGCTCGGCCGCGCCCGCGCCCGAGATCACTCGCTCGCCGCCGAGCGAGATCGCGTTGACGCCGAGGGTGAAGGCCTGCTCCTCGGTGATCTCGATCAGGTCGAAGCCCTTGCCCCTCAGCCACTCCACCGCGGCGGCGGGCAGGACCTCGGTGCAGACCGCCGCGAGCTTCTCGGCCAGGATGGCGACGAGAACGTCGATGTGGACGTAGCGCTCCGGGATGGGTTGCACCCGTGCCTCCCAGCCGTCCTCGCGGAACCACTCAGCGAGCTGCCTCGCCGCGACCTCCTGCGTGCGGGTCTCGCCCGCGCCGATCAGGACGGTCCCCGGCTCGATGATCATCACGTCGCCGCCCTCCAGCGACCCCGCGGTGATCATCGCCCGGATCGGGATTCCCGCCTCCTGGTGGAAGCGGATGACCGGCGCGTACTCGCCGCGTCGCCACCACTGGGCCGGCTGGGTGACCACGGTCCCGTACGGCCCCATCGTGCTCGAGTCGCGGGTGAACACCTGGTAGGGCAGCGCCGGGTCGGCCTCGAGGAGATGGCAGCGCACGCCCGCGGCCTCGTAGGCGCTCACCAGCGCCGCGTGCTGGGAGGCCGCCACCTCGGGATCCAGGCGGTGGCCGGCGTCGAGCGTCGCCTGGGTGATTGCGCTGGTGACGCGCCAGCGGAAGTTGTCCGGCCGGCAGACGAGCACGTCAAGCAGGCGCCCGTGCTCGGAGTCGACCCCCCAGGCGGGCTCCGACCCATTCACTCGATCACCACCCGGACGGTCTGCAGCGTCCGGTCACTCGCCCCGCGGACGAGGCCGCCGTGCGCGAGTGAGTCGGCGATGTAGGCGATCGTCGGCGCCGTCAGCCTCTCGCCCGGCAGGACGTTGGGCACGCCGGGCGGATAGGCCGCGAGGGATTCGGCCGCGATCCTGCCCTCGGCCCCGGCGAAGGGCACGACCTCCTGCGGCCCCAGGAAGGCGTCGCGAGGGGCGAGCTCCAGCGGGCCCCACGGCGGCGGCTCCGCGAATGCTCGCCGCTGCTCGAGGTCCCCGGGGCCGATCTCGACGACGGCGTGCTCCAGCCCCGCGACGAGCCGGTCGGCCGGCGTGGACGCCGTCTCTCCGAGGCCGAAGACGGCGACGATCACGTTCTCGGAGAAGAGCTCGAGCACGACGTCGTCCTTGGCCCTCATCAGCTGGGCGATCCGGTGGCCCGTCGCGCCGGTCCTGCGTACGTCGACCGACAGGCGGAGCGGATCCCAGGCAGCCACGCTGGTGCGCCCGGCGAGCCGCTCGTCCAGCACGTCCAGCCCCGGGATCTCCCGGACACGCTGCCTGGTTCGCTCGAGGGTCCGGAGCGTCTCGTCGAGCAGCTCGTGTCCCTGGGTCGCCGCCAGGCGCCGGGCGGCGTCGAGCGAGGCTGTCAGAAGCGCGTTCGGGCTGGTCGATTCGACCAGCGTGACCGAGCGGTCGACGATGTCCTCGTCGACCCTCTCCCCGTCGCCGAGATGGAGGATCGCCGACTGGGTCAGGCTGCCGACGATCTTGTGGGTGCTGGAGAGGACCATGTCGGCGCTGCCTCGAAGGGCGCCCGATGGCAGGCCCTCGTGGAAGTAGAGATGCGAACCCCAGGACTCGTCGACTACCAGGGGGATGTCGCGGGCGTGCGCGACCTCGGCGAGGTCCTTCACGCGGGCCACGGCTCCGAAGTAGGTCGGCGAGACGAGCAGGACGGCCTCGGCGTCCGGCTCGGCGTCCAGAGCGACGCTGAGGGCCTCCGGGGTGACGCAGTGGGCGATGCCGAGCTCCGGGTCGATCTCCGGCGCGACGAAGGTCGGCCGCAGCCCCGAGAGGACGAGCCCGTCGATGATCGAGGAGTGGACGTTGCGCTGGACGACGACCGGCCCGCGGTCGGGAGGCCCGGTGCGCAGCTTTCCCGTGGCGTGGGCGAGCGTCATGCAGATCGCGTGGTTGCCTCCCGAGGCGCCGTTCAGCAGGAACCAGCTGCGCTTCGCGCCCCAGGCGTCGGCGGCCAGCCGCTGGGCGCGCTGGAACGGCGTCGGCTCGGGGCCGACGTCGATCCCCTCGATCCCGGCGGGGACGTCGTGAAGGATCGCCGCCTCGCCCAGCGCCCTGATCAGGCCCTCGTCGGCGCCGGTGCCCTTGTGCCCGGGGATGTGGAAGCGGCCGGGGTTGCGCGCGACGTAGGAGACGACCGCGTCGAGATACGGGGCCTCGGTCTGGTCCCCCATCCGCGGACTAGGCCCCGTGGGGCGGCTCGCCGCCGGTGTAGCGCGAGTACGGGTACCACCACTCCTTCGGCGCCACCTCGCTCTCGATGTGCACGTGCTTGGTCTCCTGGAAGGCCTCGAGGCCCTCGCGCCCCAGCTCGCGGCCGAGGCCGGACTGCTTGAAGCCGCCGAAGGGCCCGGCGTCGTTGTCGGTGAGCGGGTCGTTGAACCAGACGGTGCCCGCCTTCACCTCCCGCATGCAGCGGAGGATCGTCTTGAAGTCCTCGGTGTAGATGTTCGCCCCGAGCCCGTACGGGGTCGAGTTGGCGAGCTCGATCGCCTCGTCCAGGCTCTTCACCGGGACGAGTGGGGCGACCGGCCCGAAGGTCTCCTCGCGCAGCAGGTCGGTCTCGGCCGGCACACCGGTGACCACCGCGGGTGCGAAGAAGTGGCCGTGCTCCTGGCCTCCGGAATCGCCGCCGACGACCACCTCGGCGCCCGAGCCGACCGCCGCCTCCACCTGCGCGGCGACCTTCTCCCGCTGGTTCGCGGAGACCATCGGGCCGATGTCCGTGTCGCTGCGCATCGGGTCGCCGATCACCAGGCTCTTCGTGTAGTCGACGAAGGCGTTCAGGTAGTCGTCGTAGACGTCCTCCAGCACGTAGAACCGCTCCGCCGACGTACAGACCTGTCCTGAGTTCAGGAACGCGGCCCACGCTCCGCCCTTGGCGGCGACGTCGATCCGGTCGGCGACGTCCGAGCAGACGATGAACGGGTCCTTCCCGCCCATCTCGAGGTTGACCCGGGCCATGCGGTCGACGCAGGCCTGCGCGACCTTCTTGCCCGTGGCGACTGAGCCGGTGAAGGCGATGCCGTCGACGCGCGGCTCGGACGCGATCGCGGCCCCGACCTCGGGTCCGCCCGCCACCAGGTTGACCACGCCCGGCGGCAGGTGATCGAGGCAGGGCGCCAGCATCAGGGTCGAGAGCGGCGTGAGCTCGGACGGCTTGCAGACGAGCGCATTGCCCGCGGCCAGCGCGGGGGCCATCTTCCAGGCGAGCAGGAGCAGCGGGTAGTTCCAGGGGACGATGCAGCCGATCACGCCGAGCGGTTCCTTCACCACGAGCGAGAGCTGGCTCGACTCGATCGAGGGGATCACGCGGCCGGCGGAGTCCCGCCCGATCTCGGCGTAGTAGTCGAAGCAGGCGGCGGTCCAGGCGACCTCGTCGGAGTTCTCCACGAGCGGCTTGCCGCCCTCGTGGGTCATCACCTCGGCGAGCTCGTCCGTCCGCGCGCGCAGCCGGGTGGCCACCTCGCGCAGGAGCTCACCTCGATCGACCGCCGGCGTCCGGGCCCACTCCCGAGCGGCCTCGCGCGCGGCGCCGAAGGCGGCGTCGAGCTGGTCCGAATCGGCGGTCCCGACGGAGGCGACGGTCTCCTCGGTGAACGGGTTCTCGACCTCGAGCGGAGCGCCGTTGCCGCTCACGCTCTCTCCGTTGATGAGCATCCTGCTCTCCAGCTCGGCCACGCCCCGATGCTATTGCCCCGGCCCCCTCGCCGGATCTCGAAATCAGGAGTAGGCGGGGTAGGACGGCCAGGGGGAGAAGGAAACCGGCCGCCCTATCCGCCCGCCTGCGCCGAGGCTGAAACCCGGCGGAGGCGAGGCATCGAATATGTGGGCGGGCGCCGGAGTAGGGGGTCTCCGAACGCCCGCCCGCTGCCTCGACTCAGAGCCAGAGTACCCCACCCTTGAGTACCTAAACCTGGGGATCCGAATCAGCGCTTATTTGCGGCAACCGCTCGTTGCAGCTGGCTCTTGTTCATGCTCGAGCGTCCCTCGATGCGCAGGCGCTTCGCCTGGTTGTAGAGCTGCTCCTTGGTCTGGCCCTTCGGCCGGTTGGTCCCGGAGCGCTGGCCCCCGCGGCTCTGCGGGGAGGATCCCCGGGTCGAGCTGCGCGAGCGGGTGCTGGACTCGCCGGATCGAGCCCGGTTCTTGTTGACCGTTAGTGCAGCCACTTCCTTCGCGCGGGACGCCGACGCGCCGCGCTTCCGCGCGCTCTGCTTGACCTTCTCGTACTGCCTGGCACGCTTCGTGCCCTTCTTCACGCCACGCGGTGGCATTGAATCCCTCCTTCAGCGGTGGTGTTCGCCATTGCGGTACCCGGCGCACGCACGCGGAAACGGTGTTTCCCGCCCCCGCCTTCATGGGTAGCTACTTTTGGTGGGCGGCCTTTACCTCGGTCTCCACAGGGGCGCTACAGCCACGAGCACCGAGGAGCCGACTTGACGAAACTTGCCTTGGCCGACATCCAAATGAATCAGACCCCCTCACCGGGTCCTGAGGAGCAGCTGCTCGGTGAACGCCGGCTTCTGGAGCGCTACGCGCAGGACAAGTCGCCGGTCGTTCAGGAGGAGCTGGTTGACCGCTTCATGCCGCTCGCCAGGCGGCTCGCCGCGCGCTACGCGGGCGGGGCCGAGCCCTTCGACGACCTGGTGCAGGTGGCGAGCGTCGGGCTCGTCAAGTCGCTCGACCGCTTCGACCCGGAGCGGGGCACCGCCTTCTCCACCTTCGCGGTCCCGACCATCCTCGGCGAGCTGAAGCGCCACTTCCGCGATCGCGGATGGTCCGTGCACGTCCCCCGGGACGTCCAGGAGCGCATCCTCAAGGTCGAGCGGGCGATGGCGGAGCTGCCGGCCAGGCTGGGCCACTCGCCGACCATTCAGGAGATCGGCCAGCGCATCGAGGCGACCGACGAGGAGGTGCTCGAGGCGATGCACGCCTCCCAGGGCCACCACGCGGTCTCGCTGGACCAGACGTCGACGATGGGCGACGGCGACGAGCCGGGGCCGCTGCGTGACCGGATCGGCTCGGATGACCTCTCCTTCGACACGGTGGAGTACGGCGAGGCGATCGGGCCGGTGCTGAAGGAGATCTCCGAGCGGGACCGGATGGTCCTCCACCTCCGCTTCGTCGAGGACCTCACCCAGAGCGAGATCGCCGAGCGGGTCGGCGTCTCCCAGATGCACGTCTCGCGGATCCTGCGGGCGACGATCGAGAAGCTCCGCCAGCGGATCCCCGAAGAAGAGCTCTAAGCGGCCGCTCGTGGCCGCGACCTGATGGCGAAGCCGGTTACTGGGTGACTTCGAATTCCAAGAACTCGGCGGCCCGGCCGTCGGGGGTCTCGCCCTTGGTGACCTCCATGCTGCTCGTCAGGTTCCGCAGCGAGCCGGCGCCGGGCACGTCCATCTCGGCGAGGAGGCGCTCGCCGCCGCCCTCGACCAGAGGGCCGACTCGCACTTCGAGGGTGCCGTCGCCGTCCTTGATCGCGATCCCGAAGCGGCCGTCCGAGAACTCGCCTCCCTCGGTCGCCGAGACGGCGTCGCCGAGCAGAACCGTGTCGGCCAGCCGATCGACGGAGAACTCGGCCCGGGCGGCGAGCGCTCCGATCACCCGGGCGAGAACCGGCTTCACCAAGACGCCGGGCGCCAGCGCGATCTCGAGCTCCTTCGGGGTCATCGTCGGAACGCCATTGATCCTGGCTTCCGGGGGTGAGAAGCCGAAGCGGATCCTGGTCCGGCTGCCCTGTCCCGCGCCGCCGGTGATCTCGAAGCTGTCCGAGAGCGCCGCAATCAGGGGCAGGCCCAGCCCGAGCGAGGCGTCGCCCTCGTTGGCCCTGGGGCGGAAGCCATGGCCCTGGTCGGCGACCTCGACGACGAGCTCCTCCTCCATGGGCTCGGCGCTCACCTGAAGGGGGCCCGCCTCGTCCTCGTACGCGTGCAGGACGACGTTGTTGCAGGCCTCGGTGACGACGGTCTTGAGGTCCGCGATGCGCTGCGCTCCGAGTCCGAGCGCCTCTGCCACTCCGGCGATCGCCTGGCGGACGACGATCACGTTCTCCGCGGTCGCAGGAAGCGTCAGCTCGAGGCCGCCCTCCTTCATGCGGCCGGCTCTCCGGAGCCCGCGGCCTCGGTGAGGGCCTCCTCCCGCCGGGCGTGCACGGGCAACTCGGTCCGCAGGCCGGTCACCTCGAGCACTCGATCCACGGCATCGGAGCCGTTGGCGTGCACGACCGCGAAGCCGATGTGGGCTTCGGCCGCGCGCCGGCGCCCGTCGAGGATCACTCCGAGAATGGACGAGTCGATGAAAGTGGCGGGGGAGAGGTCGATCACGGTGGCGGTTCCCTCATCGAGGAGGTTGTCGATGCGCCGTCTGAGGGTCGGCGCGGTGCTCAGATCATGCTCGCCTGAAATCGTCAGTACGGCCAGTCCGTCGTCGTTTCGCTCGAGCGCGACTTCCCCGGTTCGCACACGGGCGGGAATACCTTGATCAGAAGTCACTCAAACCTCCTGCTCAGGACGAACTGAGGCGAGTCTGTCCGCGCGCCTCTGCTGCCAGACGGTGAAGATCATGGCGAAGACAGTAGTGGCGAACAGCATGGTGGCGATGATGTAGACCTGAACGGGAATCCCCCGCTGGGCGGCGCCGAAGATGTAGAGGGGGAAGGTCACGTCGGTCCCGGCCGTGAAGTTGGAGACGACGAAGTCGTCGATCGAGAGGGCGAAGGCGAGCAGCGCGCCGGCGATGATCCCTGGCCAGATCAGCGGCAGGGTGATCTTCCGGAACGTCGTCAACGGATCCGCACCGAGGTCCTGCGCGGCCTCCTCGAGGCTGCGGTCGAAGCCGATCAGCCGCGAGCGGACGACGATCACGACGAAGCTGATGCAGAACATGACGTGGGCGATCAGCAGGGTCGTGAAACCGAGGTTCAGCCCGTAGATCAGGAACATCGAGAGCAGCGACGCACCCAACACCACCTCGGGCGTGGCGGTCGGGACCACGATCAGGTAGTTCGATGCCGTGCGGCCGAAGAAGTCGTAGCGGACCAGGGCGAGCGCGATCAGGGTCCCGAGGACGGTCGAGATCAGCGTGGCCAGCAGTGCCAGGCGCAGGCTGAGCAACAGGGCGTCCGTCAGCTCGGAGATCTCGAACGGGTGGGCCCAGTGGGAGAGCGTGAAGCCCTGCCAGGTGAAGTTGAACTTGCCCGCCGGGTCGTTGAACGAGAAGACGATGATCAGGACGATCGGGATCAGCATGTAGGCGAGCGCGAGGCCGCCGTAGATCACGATCGCGTTTCGCTTCAGCCACGACCACACCCTCGAGCCCGCGGACTCGCGGCGCTGCGGGAGGGTGGCGGCGTGGGCTTCCATCGCTATTCGAGGACGTCCGCGCCGCCGATCTCCTCGCCCATCAGGGCCTCGGAGCCGGCGATGCGTATGTAGATGAAGACGATCAGCAGCATCGCCGCCATCAACGTGAAGGAGAGGGCGGCCGCGGCCGGATAGTCGGTCTGCTTCAGGTACAGCGACTGGATGACGTTGCCGATCATCGACTGCTGGGCGCCGCCCAGGAACTGGGCGTTGACGTAGTCGCCGGTCGCCGGGATGAAGGTGAGCAGGGTCCCCGCCACGACGCCGGGCATCGAGAGCGGAAGGGTCACCCTGAGGAACGCCTGCCTGGAGGAGGAGTAGAGGTCCTTCGCCGCCTCCACCAGGCTCGTGTCCAGCCGTTCGAGACTGGCGTAGATCGGCAGGATCATGAAGGGAAGGAAGTTGTAGGTGAGCCCCGCGATCACCGCGGTGCTCGTCGCCAGGAGACGCCCGTCGTTCGAGACCAGCCCGACGTTCTGAAGGGTGTGGACGACGAACCCGTTGTCGGAGAGGATCGTCTCCCAGGCCAGCGTCCGGATGAGATACGTGGTGAAGAAGGGGGCGATCACCGCCAGCAACATCGCGTTCTTCCAGCGACCGCCCCGGAAGGCGATCGCATAGGCCAGCGGATAGGCGATCAGCAGCCCGATCACCGTCGCCGCGGCCGAGTACTGGAAGGCGCGGAAGAACTGCGTGTCGTAGGCGCTCAGCGCGTCCGTGTAGTTCGAGAACTGCCAGTTGAAGCGGAACTCGGGGAAGATCCCCGAGTCGAGCGAGAGCCGGCCCATGAAGTACATGGGCACGACGAAGAAGAGGATCAGCCAGAGGATCCCCGGCCCGAGCAGGAAGTATGGGATGAGACGACGGCGGAGAGCGACGACGCGCTGGTCACGCATCGTGCTCTCCGCCACCGCTCATTCGGATCTTCGGCCTAGCCGTTGAGGACGCCCTCGAACGCCCTCGTCACCGTCTGCTCCTCCTGGCCCGTCAGGTTGGGCTGGGTGGAGCACTTCTTGGTGAATTCCTCCGTCGGGAAGATCAGAGGATCGTTCACCAGATCCGGATTGGTGGACTGGAAGATCTGCTGGACCCCGTCCACCGGGGTGACATAGCTGTTGTAGGACGCGATCTGCGCCTGGTTCGTCGGGTCGTAGACGTAATTCATGAACGCCTCGGCCGCCGTCGGATTCGGCGCCCCGACCGGGATCTCCATGTTGTCCGACCAGAGGATGCAGCCCTCGGTGGGCATCCTGAACTGGATGTCAGGGTTGTCCGCTTGCAACTGCACCGCGTCACCGGACCAGCCGATGATCGCCGACACGTCGCCGTTGGCCATGTCACGGGTGTAGTCGTTGCCGGTGAACCGGCGGATCTGCCCCGACGCCACGGCCGACTTGAGCTTGTCGATCGTGTCGAGCCACTGCTGCTCGGTGGCCTTGTTCGGGTCGATCCCATCGGCCTTCATCACCAGCGGCACCGTGTCCCGTAGCTCGGTGAGCATCTCGACCTTGCCCTTGTACTGCGGGTCGAACAGGTCGTTGATCGAGCGCACGTTCGGGGCCAGCTTGGTGTTGACGATCAGCCCGGTCATGCCGCTTTGCCACGGGATCGAGTAGTTGCGGCCCGGGTCGAACTGCACGTTGCGCAGGTCCGGACGGATGTTCTTCTCGACGTTCGGGATGCCCGCCTTGTCGAGGTTCTGGACGTAGCCGAGATCGTGCATCTTCTGGGCCATCCAGTCAGTCACGACGATCATGCTGCGGCCGCCCGACTGGCCCTTCGAGAGCAGCGGCTGCATCTTGGCGAAGAACTCCTGGTTGTCGTTGACGTCCTCGATGTAGTTCGTGTGGACACCGGTCGCCTTGTCGAAGTCCGACACGGTGTTCTTGTCGATGTACAGCGGCCAGTTCGAGATCGTCAGGTTGCCATGGGGTGGGGGCTGGTACTTCACGGTGGTCACCTTCTCGGCTGACCCGCCTCCTTCGATGCCACCGCCGCCGCAGGCGGCGAGGACGATCGCCGCCGCGAACGCCCCACCCGCCGCGATCAATGCGCGGAAACTCCTCTTGCTCGTCACTTGTTCCCTCCTGTCCGGTTTTTTCAAGCCGTTTCGGCCACCTCGGTCGGCGCCCCCCCGTTCGTCCCTGACTCCTTGACCACGTGCATGTGGTCAGGGCTCCAGGAAAGCTTCACGTTCGCCCCGCCCCCGGGGAGCCGCTGGCGCTCCGCCTCGTCGGCGTTCGGCACCAGCACGGTCATGCGCACGTCCTCGGCCAGCTTCACGATCAGCTGGGTCGCCGTGCCGAGGTAGAGGGAGCTCTCAACCAGCCCCTCGACGCTCGGATCTCCCCCGCTGCCGGCGCCGATTGCGAGCTTCTCGGGCCGCACGACGGCGTGACAGCGCTCGCCGGCCGAGAAGCCTTCGGCGTTGGTCGTCACCTTGACCCCGCTGTCCAGTTCGACCTGGCCCTCCTCGCCCGTCTTGCTGATCTTCCCCGGCATCAGGTTGGAGACGCCGATGAAGCCGGCGACGAAGGTGGTGGTGGGGCGGGCGTAGACCTCCTCGGGATCGCCGATCTGCTCGATCCGGCCGCGGTTCATCACGGCGATCCGGTCGGACATGGTCAGCGCCTCCTCCTGGTCGTGCGTCACGTAGACGAAGGTGATGCCGACCTCCCGCTGGATCTTCTTGAGCTCCACCTGCAGTCCCTTGCGGAGCTTCAGGTCGAGCGCGCCGAGCGGCTCGTCGAGCAGGAGGACGCGCGGCAGGTTGACCAGGGCCCGGGCGAGCGCGACGCGCTGCTGCATTCCGCCGGAGAGCTGGGCCGGCCGCCGGTTGGCCTCGGCGGCGAGGCCGACGCGCTCGAGCTCCTCGCGGACCCGCCGGTCGATCTCGCTCTTGTCGACGCCCTTGCGCTTCAGTCCGAAGGCGACGTTGTCCCTGACGCTCAGGTGGGGGAAGAGGGCGTAGCTCTGGAAGACGGTGTTGGTCGGCCGCTTGTGGGGCGGGATCCCCCTCATATCCGCGTCGTCGATCGCCAGCCGCCCGTCCGTGACCTCCTCGAAGCCCGCGATCATCCGCAGGGTCGTCGTCTTGCCGCAGCCGCTCGGGCCGAGCATGGTGAAGAACTCGCCCTCGGCGATGTCGAGGTCGATCGCGTCCACCGCCGTGAGATCGCCGAACCGCTTCGTGACGGAGCTGAGGACCACGCAAGGGCCCGCCTTGCCCGTCTCCCCGGTCACGCGCGAACTACCAGCACCGGGCGGTCGGACAGCTGAACCAGCTTGAAGGGAGTGGCCCCGATGATCGCGCCGACCACCGGGTGATCGCCATGGCTGCCGACGACGATCATGCGCGCGTCGTGCTTCTCGGCGGCGGTCATCAGGGCATCGTGGGGATGCTCGTTGATCATCTCGACCTTGCACTTGACCTTGGCCGCCTTGGCCGCGTCGATCGCTTCCTTTGTCACCTTCTGGCCGTACTCCTCGACCGCCTTGCGCTGCTCGGGAACCTCGCCACCGCCGTAGCCGCCCGGAGCGGCGGCGAAGACGATCACCAGGCCGTCCTTCAGGGCCTTCGCGAACTCGAATGCCTGGTCGAGGGCCGACTTCGAGGAGTCGGAGCCGTCATATCCAATGACTATCTCGCTCATCGTCTTCTCCTCAGTCCGACATCACGGACGCTTCGCCTTTGACGGTTCCCTCGAGGACGCCGGGCTCGGCAGTCTCCCACTTGCGCTTGAAGAACTTCGGGTAGGCGATGTTGGCGAACACCATCACGACGACGCCGATGAGCAGCCCGCCCACGCCGATCGCGACAGGAGTTCCCACTCCCAGAAAGCCACCCGAATAGTTGACGTCGGTGCTTGTGGTCTTGTAGTCCAGGAAGGCCTTGACGAAGATGAAGGTGAGCATCGCCCCGCCTAGGAAGGGCGCCACTCCGACCATGATGAAGTTCTTCAGGCTCTTGAAGATCTCCTTGCGGTAGTAGACGACGCAGGCAAAGCCGGTCAACCCGTAGTAGAAGGCGATCCCGAAGCCGATCCCGGTGATCGAGTCGCTGAGCACGTTCTGGCTGACGTTGATGATGGCCAGCGTCCAGATCAGCGACACGGCCCCCATCACGAGCGTCGAGACGTCGGGTGTCAGATACCGCGGGTGGATCCGCCCGAAGATCTTGGGGATCGAGCCGAAGCGGGCCATCGACAGCGTGGTCCTGGCGGTCGGCAGGATGGTCGTCTGCGTCGATGCCGAGGCCGAGGTGAGCACGGCGATGATCAGGATCTTGTCGAGCGGTGACCCGAGGACAGGCCCGCCGAGGGCGCTCAGCACGTCGTTTCCATGGTGCTTCAGGAACGTCGTGCCGGCGTAGGCCTGGGCCGCTGTGGCCACAACGACGTAGATCAGCACGAGCAGGATCGTGCTCATGACTGCGGCTCGCCCTGGCCCGTTGGCGCTGTCCTTGGATTCCTCATTGACGCAGACGCCGCTGTCCCAGCCCCAATAGATGAACACTCCCAGGAGGACGCCGTCCACCAGCGCCGTTGTGCCGCCGTGGAGCGTGAACGGGTTGAACCAATCCGCCTGGACGCGGAAGCCGCCCGGGTCGCCGAAGTAGACCTTTGCCAGGGCGACCGCAGCGAAGAGGGCGAGTGCCGCGATCTCGGCGGCGAGCAGGAAGTACTGGGTGCGAGCCGACAGCTCGATGCCGACCCAGCAGATCCAGGTCATCACGATGATCCAGATCGCGGCGACGATGCTGACGTCGAGAAGGTTGGTTGCGGCCGCATCGAGGCCGAAGAGCAGGAATGTGTAGACACCCGCGATGTAGGCGAGGGCCGCCATCACGATGACATCGGTGACGACGATCGCCCAGCCCGTCAGCCAGCCGAGCCGCGGCCCCATCGCTCTCGTCACCCAGGTGAAGCTGGTGCCACAGTCCGGGTCGGCCCTGTTCATGTAGTAGTAGGCGGCGGCGATCAGCAGCATCGGGATGAAGGAGACGATCATCACCGCCGGCGCGTGGAACCCCATCCCCCCGACCGCGACTACGAACCCGAGGGTGGCCGCGAGGCTGTACCCGGGCGCCGTGGACGCCACTCCGATGACCAGGTTCGAGATATAGCCGAGCGCTCCTGACTTGAGGCCCTTGCCACCGGCCGCAGCACCCTCCGGGTCACTTGCCGGAACCGGCATCGTCGCGCTCTCCAATTTGTCTCCTTCCCCGTGCAGGCTGCGATTGGCCTAGCTGGACGCCCGACCCTAGGAACCTCGACGAATCGTCGCAAGGGGCGAAAGCCCTAAAAGTGGATACCACTGTTGTACAGCGTGTACAAGTCCGCCAAGGCTGATTTCACATCATTCCGCTTGTGGGGCCGCGCAGCTGGGGGTAGCGTTGTACGGTGAGGCTAGAGAGACTGGAGGAGAGGGATGGCAGCCAGCAGCGCCACGCAGACCGCCAAAACTGAGGCAAATGCGCTCCAGGAGCAGGCCCAGCGCCACCTCTGGATGCACTTCACGCGCATGGGCTCGTTCGGGCCCGAGCACGAGGTGCCGATCATCGTGCGCGGCGAAGGCTGCTACGTCTGGGACGATCACGGCAACCGCTATCTCGACGGCCTCTCTGCGCTCTTCTGCGTCAACTCCGGTCACGGCCGCGCCGAGCTCGGCGACGCGATGGCCGCCCAGGTCCGCGAGCTCGACTTCATCACCGTCTGGAGCTACGCCCATCCCCGGGCGATCGAGCTCGCCACCCGGATCGCCTCGCTGGCGCCCGGCGACCTGAACCGGGTGTTCTTCACCAACAGCGGATCTGAGGCGGTGGAGTCGGCCTTGAAGCTGACGCGCAGCTATCACCGGATGAGGGGCAACGGCCAGAAGACCAAGTTCGTCGCCCGCCAGATCGCCTACCACGGCACCACCCTCGGCGCCCTCAGTGCCACCGGCATCCCGGAGCTCCGCAGCCACTTCGAGCCGCTGGCCCCCGGTGGCGTCCATGTGCCGAACACGGACAGCTACCGCTGGCCCGCCGACCGCGATCCGCTCTGGGCGGCGGATTCGATCGAGGAGCGGATCCTGTTCGAGGGGCCGGAGACGGTCGCCGCGGTGATCCTCGAACCGCTGCAGAACGCCGGCGGCTGCATCCCACCGCAGGAGGGCTACTTCCAGCGGGTGCGGGAGATCTGCGACCGCTATGACGTCCTGCTGGTCTCCGACGAGGTGATCTGCGCCTGGGGACGGCTCGGCCACTACTTCGGCTGCCAGCGCTACGGCTACCAGCCGGACATCGTCACCGTCGCCAAGGCCCTGACCTCGGCATACGTGCCGATGGGCGGCATGATCGTCACCGACCGGGTGTTCGAGCCGTATGCCGAAGGCACCGCGTCCTTCAGCCACGGCTCCACCTTTGCGGGACATCCCGTCGCGGCTGCCACGGCGATGGCGAACCTCGACGTCTTCGAGCGCGAGGATCTCTGCGGCCACGTCCTGGCAAAGGAGGGCGAGTTCAGGGCAGCGCTGGAGTCGCTGTACGACATCCCGATCGTCGGGGATGTGCGCGGCGACGGCTTCTTCTTCGCGATCGAGCTGGTCAAGGACCAGGACTCCAAGGAGTCCCTGGAGGACGAGGAGTCCGAGAAGCTGCTCCGGGGCTATCTGTCCCGCGAGCTCTACCGGCGCGGGCTGATCTGCCGAGCCGATGACCGCGGGGACCCGGTGGTTCAGCTCGCGCCGCCACTGATCGCGGACACCCAGCAGTTCGAGGAGATCGTGGATGTGCTCCGTCCCGTCCTCGAGGAGTCCGCACGTCGCGTAGGACGCTGATGCTCACGGTCGACAGCCTCACCTCCGAGCTCGGCCTGAAGATCGCGGCCGGAGAGAAGGGCGCTGTCGAGGGCGAGATCCGCTGGGTACACATCACGGAGCTCCGCGACCCGACACCATGGCTCTCCGGTGGGGAGTTGCTCCTGACCACCGGGATCAGGCTGGAGACCGCCGATCAACAGCGCAAGTTCATCAACCTCCTCGCCGATGCAGGTGTCGCCGGTCTCGGCTTCGGCACCGGCTTCGATCACGCCAAGGTCCCGAAGGCAATCGTCTCGACGGCCGAGGAGGCCGGCTTTCCGGTCTTCGAGGTCCCGTACGAAACCCCGTTCATCGCGATCACCGAGGCTGCCTTCAGCCGCCTGGTCAACGAACAGTACGACGTGCTCTCACGCGGGATCGCGGTGAACGAGCGCCTCGAGCGGCTGGTCCTGCAGGGCGGTGGCCTCGACGAGATCGCCCGCGAGATCGCGGCCGCGATCAGCGGCAGCTCCGTCGTCCTCGACGCGCGAGGAGAGGTCCTGGCGAGCGGCGGGCGGCGCCTACCCGAGTACCTGATCGACGCCATTCGCGCCGAGGTGCAGCCCCGGGGGACCGCGGCCGCGCCATTCGTGCCGAACCAGTCGGATCTGCGCGGGAGGGCCCTCGCCCATCCGGTCTCTCCCAGGGCGGGCGCGGCCGAGGCGTGGCTCGTGGTGGTGCGGCGCTCGGGCGAGTTGGGCGACTTCGAGCGGCTCTGCGTGCAGCAGGCCGCGATCGTCGTGGCGCTGGAACTGATGCGCGAGCGCGTCGCCCGCGAGACCGAGCGGCGGCTCTCCGGCGAGGTCCTCGCGGCGACCCTCTCGGGGCGCCTGGCGCCGGACGACATCCGCGACCGCCTCGCCCCGTTCGGGATCGGCGAGCGGGCGGTCGTGCTTGCCTTCGAGCTGGGCGATGCGGCCGCTGCGGAGCCGACCCTCGCCGAGCACCTGGCCGCCGAGAACCGGGCCGCCCTGGTCGCGCCCCACCCGGCCGGGCGGCGGGAGCTGCTCTGCGCCGTGGTCGACGGCTCCAAGGGAGAGCCGCTTGAGCTGGCGACCCAGGCGCGGCGGGCGCTGGAGGCCGTGCACGGGCCGACCCGCACCGCCACCAGCCGCGCCCTGCCCACCGAGCGGGTCCGCCACTCGTTCCACGAGGCGCGCTGCGCGCTCGAGGCGACCGCGTTCGCCAACGGCGCGGCGCCCGATGTCGCGTCCCACCGCGACCTCGGCGCCTTCACGTTGCTTCTCTCCGTCCAGGACGGCGAGGCGCTCCGCCTGTACTGTGAGAGCGTCCTCGGTCCGATCGAGGACTCCGATGAGCGCTACGCCGGCGAGCTGCTCCGCTCGCTGGAGGCGTACATCGACCGCAACGGCCACTGGGAGCGCGCCGCCAGCGACTGCTACTGCCATCGCCACACCCTCCGCTACCGCATCAAGCGCATCGAGGAGCTCACCGGGCGAGACCTGAGCCGGGCGAACGACCGCGTCGAGCTCTGGCTCGCCCTGCGCGCCAGGGAGCTGATCGCGTGAGGGTCGCGATCCTCGGGGCCGGGGGGACGATCGCGCCGGCGATCGTCCGCGACCTGGCAGAGTCCGAGGAGGCGCAGGGGATGCGCCTGCTCGATCTCGACCTGCGCCGCGCCGAGGCCGTCGCGAGCCAGCATGGCGGCGAAAAGAGCAAGGCGATGCGGGCCGACGCGAGCGCCAACCTGGCCGAACAGCTCGCTGAGATCGACGTGCTGGTCAACTCCGCTCACTACCCGCTCAACCTGAAGGCGATGGAGGCCTGTCTCGAGGCCGGCTGTCACTACATGGACCTGGGCGGCCTCTACCACGTCACTGCCCAACAGCTCGAGCTCAGTACGCGCTTCGAGCAACAGGATCTCACCGCGATCCTGGGCGCGGGGTCGGCCCCCGGCAAGACCAATCTGATGGCCGCCCGCGCCGTACGCGAGCTCGGCGGCGAGGCAGGATCGATCATGGTCGCCGCCGCCGGCCGGGATCTCGATCCCCCGGGCGGGATGGCCTTCCCCTATGCGGTGCGGACCCTGATCGCCGAGATCAGCAGGCCGCCAATGGCTCTGGTCTCCGGAAGGCCGAAGGAGCTCGAGCCGATGCAGGCCGGCCCGCTCGTCGACTTCGGCGACCCGATCGGCGAGGCCGAGACGATCTTCACTCTGCACTCCGAGGTCCTCACATTCGGCAAGAGCTTCGGCGCTCAAGACGTCACGTTCGCCCTGTCGCTTTCGCCACAGGTCCTCGAGCTGCTCCAGGAGCTGGCGGAGGCGAGCGAGGACCGGGTGGCCGAGGCGGCTCGTGCGGCCAATCCGCCCTCTCCCAACACCGTCTCCGCGCACATCGTCGACGCGGTCGCAGGCGAGAGGACGATTCGCGCCGCGAGCTTCACCCCGGCCAACCCCGACTGGCGGCTCGGCGGCGGCGTGATCTCAACCGGCTCGGTGGCGGCAGCGGCCGTTCGCCTGCTCGCTCGCGGCGAGATCACCGCCCGCGGGGCGCTGCCGCCCGAGCGCTGCATCGATCCCGAGGCGATGTTCGCCGAGCTGGAGACACGCGGCGTGCGCTTCGAGTTCGAGGAACGCGCGACCGAGGTGACCCGATGAGAGGGGTTCTGCGGGAAGAGCAGGCGTCATCGTGAAGGTTGGGGTCCCGACGGAGATCAAGGAGGACGAGTACCGCGTCGCGTTGACGCCCGCGGGAGCCCGCGAGCTGACCGACCGCGGTCACGAGGTCCTGATCCAGGCCGGGGCAGGCGAGGGCAGCTCGCTCGCTGACGACGCCTACAGCGCCCAGGGCGCGACGGTCCTGCCGGACGCGGCCGCCGTCTTCGAGCAGGCCGAGATGATCCTGGGGGTGAAGGAGCCCCAGCCCTCAGAGGTCGAGCTGCTCCGATCGGAGCACACCCTCTTCACCTACCTGCACCTAGCGCCGGCGCCGGATCTGACCAAGGGCCTGCAGGAGAGCGGCGCCATCTGCGTCGCCTACGAGACGGTCGAGGACTCGGAGGGCCGCCTGCCGCTGCTCGCCCCGATGAGCGAGGTCGCGGGCAAGATCGCCACCCAGGCGGGGGCGTTCTTCCTCGAGAAGCCGCTCGGCGGGCGGGGGATCCTGCTCGGTGGCGTTCCGGGAGTCGCCGCGGCGACGGTCATGGTGATCGGCGGCGGCGCGGTCGGCATGAACGCGGCCTTCATCGCGATCGGCATGGAGGCCGACGTCTTCGTATTCGACGTCAGCATCGACAAGCTGCGCGAGCTCGACGTCGCCTTCGGCGGCCGCGCCTCGACGGTCTTCTCGTCCACGCTGGCGGTGGAGGAGATGCTGCCGCGCGCCGACCTGGTGATTGGCGCCGTCCTGGTGCACGGGGCGAGGGCGCCTTACGTTGTGCGCAAGGAGCAGCTGAAGCTGATGAAGAAGAACGCCGTCCTGGTGGACGTCGCAATCGACCAGGGAGGCTGCTTCGAGACGTCACGCCCGACCACCCACCGCGATCCGACCTTCGAGGTCGACGGGATCACCCACTACTGCGTCGCGAACATGCCCGGCGCGGTTCCGATCACATCGACCTATGCCCTGACCAATGCCACGCTTCCCTACGTCCTGGCCCTGGCGGACCACGGCGTCGCGGAGGCGGCACGCCGAGATCCCGGACTGAGACTCGGGATCAACGTCGCTGGCGGTACTGTCACCCATCCCGCCGTCGCGGAAGCCGTCGGGGTGGAGCACACGCCGGTCGAGGACGTGCTCGGCAGCAAACAGAAAGTCTGAAACAAGGAGGAGAGATGGCCACCGCCACCGCGAAGCGAAACTCGAAGAGCTCCCGAGCGAGCCGGAACGGGAAGCCGAGGGCGATGACCCTCAAGAACATGATCGACGGCAAGTTCGTCGCGCCGGCCGACGGCAGAAGGGAGGACGTCCTCAACCCCGCGACAGGCGAGGTGATCGCCAAGTCGCCGCTGTCGAGCAAGCGCGATGTCGACGCCGCCGTCAAGGCCGCCAAGACGGCCTTCGAGACCTGGGGCGTCACCACTCCGGGCGACCGCATGGCCCTGCTGCTGAAGCTCGCCGACCGGATCGAGGAGCGCGCCGATGAGCTGGCGGACATCGAGTCCGCCGACGCCGGCAAGCCTCGCTCCGCCTTCTACGAGGACGAGATCCCCTTCATGTGCGACAACCTCCGCTACTTCGCAGGGGCGGCCCGGAACCTGGAGGGCCGCGCGACCGGCGAGTACCTCGAGGGCTACACGTCGTGGATCCGACGCGAGCCGATCGGCGTCGTCGGCCAGATCACGCCCTGGAACTACCCGATGATGATGGCGATCTGGAAGATCGGCCCGGCTCTGGCCGCAGGCAACACGCTCGTCCTGAAGCCGGCCGAGACGACCCCGATGTCGACCCTCACCATCCTGGCCGAGCTCTGCGCCGAGGTCCTCCCGCCAGGCGTGGCGAACTTCGTCGGCGGCCACGGCGATCCGACCGGCGCCGCGATCGTGCGCCATCCGGACATCGGCATGGTCTCCCTGACCGGCTCGCCCGAGACCGGCAAGTGGATCGCCCGGGAGTCCGCGGACACCCTGAAGCGCGTCCATCTCGAGCTCGGCGGCAAGGCGCCCGTCGTGGTCTTCGACGACGTCGACATGGACGTCGCGATGGAGACGATCGCCGGGACCGGCTACTACAACGCCGGCCAGGACTGCACCGCCGCCACCCGCGTGCTCGCCTCGAAGAAGGTCTACGACAAGGTCGTGAGCGGGCTGGCCAAGCAGGCCGAGGGCCTGAAGATCGGCGACACGATGAACGGCAACACGACGCTCGGCCCCGTCAACTCCGAGCGCCAGCTCGAGCGGGTCGAGGGATTCCTCGAGCGCCGGCCGGACAACGCTGAGGTCGTCACCGGCGGCAAGAAGGCGCGCCGGCCGGGCTTCTTCATGAAGCCGGCGGTCGTCGCGGGCCTGAAGCAGAAGGACGAGATGATCCAGAACGAGATCTTCGGCCCGGTGATCACGGTCCAGCCGTTCACCTCTGAGGAGAAGGCGATCCAGTGGGCGAACGGCACGCGCTACGGCCTCGCGTCGTCGGTGTGGACGCGCGACGTCGGCCGCGCGCTGCGGGTCTCGAAGGCGCTCCAGTTCGGATGCGTCTGGGTCAACGACCACATCCCGATCGTCTCGGAGATGCCGCACGGCGGCTACAAGCAGTCCGGCTACGGCAAGGACCTGTCGATGTACGGCCTCGAGGACTACATGCAGATCAAGCACGTGATGGCGAACATCAGCTGAGGCTCGGGCCGGTCCCGAGGTCCGTGTAGAGCACCGATGACGAGACTGCTCCCGGCGAGAAACCTTGCCGGGAGCAGATGAGACGCCCGATCTCGATAGCCCTGGTTGCGGGATTGACCCTGGCCGCTCTGGCGGCGCAGGGCCCGGCGGCTTCGGCGTACAAGACCTACTCCTCCTCCAACCGGTTCTTCGAGCAGCAGGCAGCGGATCCAAGCGGTGTTTCGATCCTCCTCAACGTCATCTACGCGAAGAGGACTCCGAGCGGCAAGAGCACCCCACGGCAGGTGTACGTGCAGTTCCGGGTGCCCGTGAGCTGTCAGACCGGTGGCGGCACAGAGGTGTTCGTCGCGAGCGTCCCGTTCAAGCTCAGCCATCAGAAGGTCGAGTTCTCCGGGTCCTTCCCGAACCAGGCTGCGCCGAGGTTCAATCCCGGCACCCCGGGCACCGACTACGTCACGGGCCGCCTGGTCAAGAAGAAGAACAAGAAGAAGTGGCGGATGGAGGGCACGGCGACCGTCCTGACCTACGATTCGCCGCCCGCCTTCCTCGGCTGCAGCAGCGCTGAGATCCCCTATTCGGCACCTCGGTGCACCTGGTCTGTCCCGACCCAGCGCACCCCGCCGCCCTGCGCGGTCCTTACCGGGCCGTGAGGCTCGTCAGCGCTCGACCGTCACCCGCAGGAACGTCGCCGGGATGGACGTTCCGTCCTCGCTCGTGTTCTGCTCCTCGAACAGGGCCTTGAGCTCGGCCTCGAGGTCAGCCTCGCGGCCGTCCGCTGCCGCCGCCTCGAACGCGTTCATGGTCGGGCCGTAGTAGCTCCTGAACAGGTCGACCAGCTCGGCCGGCTGGCCGGAGAAGTCGAACGTGTAGGTGTCACGCTCGAACGAGATCCGGTCCTCGGAGACTCCGGCCTGCGTGAAGCGGTCGGTCACCTCCTCCTCGACCCCCCAGGTCATCGGGCTGACGAAGCCCTCCGGGGGCGGGGGCGAGTAGGAGGCGCTGATCTTGAGGATCTGGGCCACCAGGGTCGGGTCGTTCGGGATCCAGTTGCCCATCACGATCCGGCCGCCGGGCTTGGTCACCCGGACCATCTCCTTGGCGACGTCGAACGGCTTCGGGGCGAACATCGCGCCGAAGATGCTCACGACGAGGTCGAACTGCTCGTCTTCGAGCTCACTCAGGTCCGTCGCGTCGCCCTGCTGGAAGGAGAGGTTGTCGAGCCCGAGGGACTTCGCGCGCTCGTTGCCTGCCTCGACCAGGTTCTCGGCGATGTCCACGCCGAGGACGTCGGCCCCGAGCTGGGCCTCCGGCACCGCGGTGGTGCCGTCGCCGCAGCCGAGGTCGAGCACCTTCATGCCCTCGCTGATTCCCAGCTTCCCCACGAGCGCCTCGCCGCTCTCACGCATGCTCTCCGCGATGCGCGTGAAGTCGCCCTTCTCCCACAGTGCCTTGTTCGCGTTCATTGCGCCTCTCCATCCTTGGATCTGGGTTGACGGGCCCGGATCCTATGGGCGGGTCAGCACCCCTGGGGTGATGTGCGGCACAGACCGGGCTAGCGGCGGAGAAGGAGCGCCAGGCCGCAGAGCAGCACGACGCCTCCCACGGCGAACGGCCACCATGGAACGCCGCCGCCGCCGCCTCCGGACCCCCCGCCGGATGACTTCGGCTCGGCCGCGGCCAGACCCCCCGGCAGCACCTGTGCGAGGTAGCGACCGTAGGCGTGCGCACCGGGGAAGTTGGGATGGAAGAGGTCGGGGAGGAACCACGCGCCGGGGGCCGGATCGGCCCGGTGGTGGGGCAGGGAGTACTTGACCCAGTTGAGCACCTTGACCTGGTCGGGATGCCTCCTGGCCGCGTCGAAGATCACGTTCGTATCGGGGGCCGGAGGGTGCCCGGTGTCCGCGTCGTAGGCCGTGACCAGGACCAGTTTTCGCTTCGGCCCGATGACCTTGAGCGCGAACTTGATCAGGTCAGGGTTCACGCCTCCGTTGCCGTAGGCGTTGATCAGGATCAGCTTCGGCAGGACGCCCCGGTTGCGGAGGTCGCGCGCAACCCAGACGCTCTGCCTGAAGCCGCGGCAGCCCTTCGCGTTGACGTCGAACCCGACCCTGATCAGGTCGGGGATCGGCAGCAGCATGGTGGAGTCGCCGATCGCGACCGGGGGCGGCCCGTGGCCCGTCCCGTAGGGGTTGCGCTGCGCCTTCGCGGTGTGCACGTGCCCGCAGCCGAACTCGGGCTCGCCGACAGCGAAGGCGCTGCTCGCCTGCCACAGCGCGACCGCGAACAGCCCGATGCACAACAGTCCCGCCCTGACCCTCACCGTCGCCTCCGCCTAGAAGTTCTGCGTGTACGTGCTCTTGATCTCAGCGTCGCCCTTGGTGCAGTCGACGGTGGCGTTGTACTGCACGCCCGGCACCGACTGGCGTGATCCCTCGCTGCAGTCGAATCCCTCCACGGCCGTCTTGCAGGTCCCGCCGGCGCCGCCGTTCTGCAGTCGGCAGTGGTGGTAGGCGACCACGACCTTCTCGGCCTGCCCGCAGCTCACTTGCGCCACCTCGATCGAGGTCACATAGGACGCGCCCAGGTTCTGCTGCTTGCCGTTGATGTCGCAGGAGCCGAGCGACGCGGAGGAGGTGCTGCTCGAGGACCCGCCGCCGCCACCGCACCCTCCGAGCAGCGCGGCGAGAACCACGGTGAGGACTGCGATCAGTGCCGGAAGGCGCTTCACGGAGGCGCCAGTCTATTCTTCGATCCCTCTTGCGCAGGGTGATCTCAGGAGCAGTCGTGGTGGCCGCGCTGCTGGCCGGCGCGCTCGTCCCGGCGAGCGGCGCCTCGCCGGTCGCGCATGAGGCCAGCTTCTCGCCGTGCGACATCAGCGGGCAGCAGCAGAACCTCGGCGCCTCCTACGTCACCTCGCTGAAGGTCCAGGGGGTGAGCTGCGCAAAGGGCGAGAAGGTGATCCGGGCCTACCACCAGTGCCGCCACCAGAACGGCGGGCCCGCGGGCACCTGCGGCGCCACGGTGCTCGGCTTCAAGTGCAAGGACGGCAAGCGGACCGGCGTGCCGAACGTGCAGTACAACGCCACCGCCAAGTGCCACAAGGTCTCGAACGCGTCGAAGCGCGTCAAGAGCCGCTACACCCAGAACGACTAGCGGCGACCAGGCCGCTCCACTTTGGAGCGGAGGGCGAAGCCCGGAGCGACTTATGTGGGGCGGCCGCCTGTCGCCGCGATTTGATCGCGAAGCCGTGCCTCAGTAGTCGAAGTCCCGGTCGATTGCGGCGAGGACCATATCCGCGGCCACCGACGCGCCGGCCTCGTTCAGGTGGATGCCGTCGGACTCGCGGACGATCGTCTGGTTGCCGTTGATGTCGATCGAGTCGCGGTAGCGGTCCCCGGGGGTGAAGCGGGGGATGAGATCGACGACGCGCACGGCGGCACCGCGCTGAGCGGCCGCCTCGCGCACCGCCTGGTTGACGTCGTCGGCGATCGGCTTCCGCGCCGGGTCGCGCTGGGTCGGGACGGTGAGCCAGTAGACCCGCTTGGCGCCGCCCTGGAGGTAGTTGTCCATCATCTGGCCGACCCTGGAGCGGAAGATCGCCTCCCACGCCGGTCCGCAGCAGCTCACCTGCCGGCCGTTGGGCCCCGGCATCGGATAGCCCTCGTTCGCGCCGATGAAGAGCACGACGGCGTCCGGATCGTCGTTCGCGGCCTGGCTCGAGGAGAGCTTGCCCCAGTCCACCAGGCCGGTGTTGGAGATCCCGGTGGCCAGATGCGGATCGCGGGTGACCTGCACGCCGGCGCCCTGGTCGGCGAGCTTTCGCGCGATCTCGATGTCGAGCGGCGTCGACAGCGAGTCCCCGGTGACAAGCAGGTTGTGGAGTGGTTGGGGGGTGGTCGGAACGGGCGCCACCGGACGTCCCGCGCCGCCCGGGGCCGCCCGGAAGCCCTGGCCGGAGAGCTGCTGGTCCGGCGAGAGCCATGAGGTCAGATCGCGCCGGGTGTCGGCGAGTGGAAGCCGGTCGGAGACCCAGCCCGCCGGGCCGCCGATCGCCTTGACGATGTCCCTGCCAATCCCCGGCTTGAGCTCGTCGGCCGCCTTGCGCACCGAGCCGCCGGCGAAGATCAGCAGGAGGACGGTCGTGAGGGTGACCGCCTTGACGGCCTCCCAGCCCGTGAAGCGCCGCAGGCCCCAGCGGTCGAACCGCCCCATCAGGCTGTCGTCGCCGTGCGGCTCTCCCTCGCGGCCGGGACGGGCCTCGGCCTCCATCTCGGCGATCGTCTCGAATGTCTCCGGAGCCTTGGCCATCTAGAAGCGGAAGTAGATGAAGGGAGGGACGCCCTGGCTCGGCACGGTCGCGCCCACGATCAGAACGACGACGGCGAGCGCTGCGCCAAGGAGCAGCGGTTGCAGGCGGCCGAGGCGCAGCTCGACTCCCTCCATCGGGCGCTCCGGCAGCAGCTGCAGGCCGATCACGAGCACGATCGCCCCGACCACCGGCACCGAGTAGAGGGTTGCCGGCCCGGAGCGAACCAGCGCGGACATGTAGTCGCCGAAGAGGCTCAGGTCGGTCGAGCGGAAGAGGATCCACCCGACGACGATCAGGTTGAAGGTGACGAACCAGCGCAGCCAGCCGGGGAAGATGCGGCCGAGTCGCCCCCTGATCGCGTGCTCGGCCGAGAGGCCGGTCCCCTGGTACGCGCCCCAGGCGACGAAGTTCCAGGCCGCCCCGTGCCAGAGGCCGCCGAGGGCCATGGTCAGCATCAGGTTGACGTAGGTCCGGACCCGTCCCTTGCGGTTGCCGCCGAGGGGGATGTAGAGGTAGTCGCGCAGGAAGCGCGAGAGGGTCATGTGCCAGCGGCGCCAGAAGTCGCGGAAGCCGGTGGCGCGGTAGGGGCTGTTGAAGTTCTGGGGGAAGACGAAGCCCATCAGCAGCGCGAGCCCGATCGCCATGTCCGTGTAACCGGAGAAGTCGCAGAAGATCTGGGCCGCGTAGGCGTAGGCGGCGAGGATCGCGTCCGGCGCGCTGTAGGCCTGCGGCACCGCGAAGACCTTGTCCACGACCTCGCGGGCGAGGTAGTCGGCGATCATCACCTTCTTGATCAGCCCGAGGGCGATCAGCGTCAGCCCCGCGCCGACCGCCACCCGGTCGGGATCCCTCGGCTTCTTGAGCTGAGGAAGGAACTCGCTGGCCCGGACGATCGGCCCGGCGACGAGGTGGGGGAAGAAGCTCAGGTAGATCGCAGCGTCGAGCAGCGAGGCGGGCTCCGTCTGCCGCCGCTTCACGTCGACGACGTAGGTGACAGCCTGGAAGCTGAAGAAGCTGACGCCGACGGGGAGCGCGATCGTCACCAGCGGCAGCGGCATGCCCAGGCCGATCGAGTCGAGCACGTCGGAGACGTCCGTGACGAAGAAGCCGTAGTACTTGAAGACGGCCAGGATGCCGAGGTCGAAGACGACGCCTCCCGCAGTGAACCACTTCCGCAGGCGCTCGTCCTCGGTCCGGTGGATTGCCACGACCGCGAGCTGGCTGACGAGGGTGATCGCTGCGAGCAGCAGGCAGAAGCGCGGATCGGCCGCCGCGTAGAAGACATAACTTGCGACGACGATGAACGGCTTCCAGAGCTGCTCGCGGGGCATCAGCGCCCAGGAGAGGGCCAGGACGATCGGAAAGAAGATCGCGAATTCGACTGTCGGGAAGAGCACGGGCGTCAGCCTAGGGATCGCGTTGGCGACGACCTTGGTCGCCCTTGTGACGTTGGTTGCGGCCCCGGTCGCGAGCGCCGGCTGCGGCGGGGTGGAGGTCGCGACCCCCAAGCACAAGGTCGCGCCGCGCCCGCCGCTCGCGATCGGCGACTCGTCGATGCTGCTGGCCCTGCCGGCTCTGGCGCGCGTCGGCTACAAGGCCAACGCGCGGGGCTGTCGCCAGTTCACGGAGGGCCTGCGGCTGCTGCGGGATGCTCGCCGCGCCCATCAGCTCCCGCACCTCGTCGTCCTGGCGCTCGGCGCGGACGCCTCCGTCACCGCAGCGCAGATCGACCAGGCGAAGAAGATCCTGGGGCCGAAGCGAAAGCTCGGGCTGGTGACGCCGCGCGAGCTGGGCGGCGGCGAGTCCAATGACGCGCAGGTGATCCGGAACGCCGGCCAGCGCGACCCCGACCGGGTCAAGGTCCTCGATTGGGTCCACTACTCCGCCGGCCACAGCAACTGGTTCCAGCCGGACGGCCTCCATCTCACCTTCACCGGCGCCAAGGCCTTCGCGCGGCTGCTCAAGAGGCTGATCCCGCTGGCAAAGCCGCAGCGCTAGAGGGGCAGCCTCCCTGCGCGCTTCCTGCACTTCTTGCGTGCCCGGGCGGACTTCTTCTTCTTGCACTTCTTGAGAGCCGCCGCACGCTGGCCGGTGGGCGCAGCTACGACCGTGGCGGTCGCACGCGCATGCAGGTTGGTGGAGTCGGTGACGGTGAGGGTTCCGGTATGGCTTCCCGGCGCGGTGAAGACGTGCGAGGCAATCGGGCCGGTCGCCGTGGTGCCGTCATCGAACGTCCACGCGTATCCGATGGTGTCGCCTGGGTCCGGATCGCTCGAGGCGGTTCCGTCGAATGTCACCGCCTGGCCGGCCATGACCGACCCGGGGCTCACCGTCGCCGCCGCGCTCGGAGGTCGCCGCTGGTACTCGAATGCGCCCACGTCGAGCCTGCCGTTCACGACGCGCGTCAGGCCGTCCAGGTCGGTGGAGCCGCCGCTGTTCGTCGGGTTGCCGAGGTCGAGCAGGGGTGAGTCGAAGCGCAGCCGGAAGTCCTGTGCGGCGGCGTTGACGAACGTGGGGTCGACGCGCATGACGGAGGTCTCGGTCAGCGAGCCAGCGCTCCCAGCGATTGACCCGGTGAAGTCGGGGTAATCCGAGTAGCTCGTTACGACATTCGGGGTGCCGCCGCTCGGGCCGTTTCCGTCCCGAAAGATCGAGAAGGACGGGTTGTCGATGATCGAGCTGTCGAGGTTGATCGTCGCGGTCCTGCCGCTGGTCGCGCACTCGTCGTATAGACCGTAGAGGGGGGCGCCGGTGATGGTGACGTTGCGCAACGTGCTGGTCCCGTCCAGTGCAGCGAGGCAGAAAGTGTGTACGCCGGTCCCGTTGGTCTGGATGAGGATGTCATCGGCCGTCAGCGAGGTTCCTTTGGTGTAGATGCCGGCGTTGCCGCCAGTCGCGTCGATGCGGTCCCGCCGCGCGGTGATCGTGGTCGGCGTCGACGAGGCGTCGCCGTAGATCCCGTAGTAGCCCGACAGGGTCGAGTCGGCGATCGTCCCGCTCCCGTCGGCGATGACGCGGACCGCGGCCACACCGCCTATGCCCTGCGGCACCGACACGGTCGAGTGCTGAAGCGTGCCGGTCTGGAAGAAGACCCCCATTGAGCCCCCGTTGACGGTCAGTGGCGTAGTGACGGCGACGTGATCGATGTCCGCGCCTATGGCGAAGATCCCGGTGCTCTGCCCGCTTCCTGACGCTCCGGGCAGGTGGACGGCGAGATCGCTGATGGTCGAGCCCCCGCCAGATGCCATCTCGACATCCAGCGTCGTGACGCTGGTGCCATTGACGTTCGGCGCCGTCAGGATCGTCTGGTTCTGACCCGCCCCGACCAGCTGCACAGTGTTGCCCGCGATGCCGCTGTACGTGAACCCGCCCGGCCCCGCGGCCTGAAACGTCCCGGGCCCCACCTGCACCGTGTCGTCGCCGCCATTGCCGGCAGCTGCGGTCAGGGCGGACTGGACGTCCGGTTGCGACACGCCGCCGCCGGTCACGCAGCCGGGGTTGGCCACGCAGTAGGTGAGGCCCCAGGCATTCGACGCGGCCGCGCTGCTCGCCCACATGATCCCCAGTGTCAAGGCGGCCATCCCGGCCGCCCGCCTACTGACGCCCACCTCGGGCAGTCTAGACCTCGGCGGCTGGGCCGCCTACGGGAATTTGCCGTTTCGTGCCAGCGGAAGCGCCTGAGCGAGGAACTGCGCGTAGGCGTCGGCTCCGGTGAAGTTGGGGTGGAAGAGATCCGGCAGGAACCAGGCGCCCGGGGTCGGCTCGGCGGCGTGGTGGGGAAGGCTGTACTTCACCCAGTCGAGGACGAAGATCTGGTGCCGGTGCTGCTTCGCCGCCTTGAAGAGAACGTTCGTGTCGGGCGCGGGCGGCTCGCCGGTGTCGGCGTTGTAAGCCGTGACCAGGCCAAGGACCCGCTTGCGGCCTAGCACGTCGAGGGCGTCGTTGATCAGCCCGGGATTGACGCCGCCGTTGCCGTAGGCATTGATCATCACCAGGTGGGGAAGGTGTCCCTTCGCCTTCAGCTTCCGCGCGATATTGACCGCCTCCTTGAAGCCGCGGCAGCCCCTTGCGTTGACCGAGTACCCGACGGCGTTCAGGTTCGGGATCGGCAGGATCATGGTCGAGTCGCCGATCGCTACCGGCGCACGGCCCTTCGGGTTGGGGTCGCTGCTCGCCGTGCCCTGGTGGACCTTCTTGCAGCCGAAGGCTGGCTCACCGGAGCCTTGTGCACTGCCGGCGAGCGCCCCGAGCAGGCAGAGTGCGACGAGCGCGGCTGTTCCCTGGCGAAGCCGCATGGCCCCGCGAAGTCTACGGAGAGATCAGTTGACCACGACCGCGGCCTCGGCGGACGTCGCCGGCTCGGTTCCGCCGCCGCCCCGGGCACTGATCGATTCCTCGCGTGTGAGGCGGTGTGCGAGATAGACGGGAATGATCGAGATCAGTACGACGATCACCGCGACCACGTTCGTGATCGGCAGCTGCTGGCCCCGGAAGAGGTTGTCGAGGATCCAGACGGGCAGGGTCTGCTGGCCTCCGCCGAGAGTGAACGTGGTGACGATGATCTCGTCGAACGAGAGCGCGAAGGCGAGCAGCGCGCCTGCGACGAGGGCAGTCTGCATGTTGGGCAGCGTGATGTGACGGAAGGTCTGCCAGGTGTGGGCGCCGAGGTCTGCCGAGGCCTCTTCGAGATTGGCGGACACCCGTCTGAGACGGGCGATCACGTTGTTGTAGATGACGACGATGCAGAAGGTGGCGTGCGCGACGATCACCGTGAACAGCCCGAGCGTCACGCCGAGCACCTGCGTGAAGGTGTCGCTCAGGGCGAGGCCGGTGACGATGCCGGGGAGCGCGATCGGGATCACCACCAGGAACGAGACGGTCTCCCGGCCGAAGAAGCGATGGCGCGCGACCGCGAACGAGGCGAGCGTGCCGAGGACCAGCGCGATGCCAGTCGCCGCCACGCCCACCTTGACCGAGGTGAAGAAGGCGGTGCGCGCGGCGTGGTCGCGGATGGCGTCGCCGAACCAGTGGGTCGTCACGCTGTCCAGCGGCCACTTCAGGGTCGTTCCCCCGTTGAACGCATAGATCGCGATCACGATCAGCGGGATGTAGATGAAGGCGAGCGTGATCCCGACGCCGACGCGCAGCAGGTTCCTGTATTTCGGAGAGAAGGTCATCGGCTCACAGGTGCTCGAAAGCGCCAAGGCGGCGCGCGGTCAGCAGGTAGACGACCATCACCACGATCGGGACGGTCGCGAACGCGGATGCCAGGGGCAGGTTGTTTGTGTGGCTGGTGAAGACGACGTTCCCGATGAACTGGGTGTCGGGGGAGACCAGCGAGGGCGTGATGTAGTCGCCCAGGGTCAGCGAGAAGGTGAAGATCGATCCGGCGACGACCGCCGGGAAGGCGAGCGGCAGGATCACGCGCCGGAAGGTGAGGAACGGCTTCGCGCCGAGGTCCTCGGATGCGGAGAGCAGCGAGTCGGGAATGCGCTCGAGCCCCGCATAGATCGGCAGGATCATGTACGGGAGCCAGAGGTAGCTCTCCACGATCCAGACGGCCGTGGCGCCGAAGCCGGGGCCGTTGACGCCGAGCGGGTCGAGGGCCCAGTTGATCAGGCCGTTCGCGCCCAGCATCGTCTGCCAGGCGTAGACCTTGACCAGGTAGAAGGACCAGAGCGGCATCAGCACCGCGACGATCAGGAAGCCCTTTGCCCTGGGCGAGGCGAACTTCGCCATGTAGAAGGCGATCGGGAAGGCGAGCAGCACGTCCGTCACCGTGACGGCGGACGCGATCCCGATGGTCCGGAACGCCACCGTCCGGTAGACGTCGGTGTTCCAGAGTTCCTTGTAGTTGTCGAAGGTGAAGCCCTTGATCAGCTCGCCGCTGAGCGCGTCGACGCTCCAGAACGAGGCGATCAGGAGAACCGCGAGCGAGCCGAGGTAGAGGATGACCAGCCAGGCGAGCGGGCCGCTCAGCAGCGCTCCCACCTGGAGCCGGGAGCGGCCATGGAAGAGGTCGGCGAGCCTGCGGCTCGCCGACCTCCTTCGCGATCCGGCTGTTACGCCGGCCGCTTCCACGGCACGTGAATCATCAGGCGACCCAGGTCAGCCCTTGATCTGGGTCCATGCAGCGGACCAGTCGTTGTAGTCCTTGCACGTGTCGCCGCGGCTATCGCCGCAGTCCGCAACCGGAACCTTCCAGTAGTACGTGTTCTTCCAGAAGTTCGGATCCGCTGCGTGGTACTCGTCGCAGAACTTCGGATCCGCCGGCAGGCCGTCTGCCTTCGCTGCAGCGGTCAACGTGGATGGATCGCACGACTTGCTCTGGGCCGGTGCCTCACCGAAGTACTGAGCGACCTCGGCGTTGGCCTGGGGCGAGACGATGAAATTCATCCACTTGTACATGCAGTTCGGATGAGCCGCGTTCTTCGCGATCATCCAGGTGTCGGACCAGCCCGTTGCGCCCTCGGTCGGCTGGAACCCGGTCGAGGCTCCCGGAGCCTGCATCGGCTGCTTGTCGGCCAGCAGCGCGAAGTACTGGTACTGCCAGGTCGTTCCGACCACCACGTCTCCGTTGGAGAACGAGTTGATCTGCTTCGCGGCGTCCGACCAGTACTCGCCGACGTACGGATGCTGCTGCTTGAGCAGGTCGACCGCAGCGTTGAACTGCTTGTCGTCGAGCTCGTAGGGATCGGTGATCCCCAGGTCGGGCTGGTGGGCCTTCAGGTACACGGCGGCGTCCGCGATGTAGATCGGATCGTCGTACACGCTGATCTTGCCCTTGTACTTGGCCGCCTGGGCCGGATCGAGCATCACCGACCACGACGTCGGGTTGGGCTTGACGTCGTTCGAATTCGACATCAAGAGGTTCGCCCCGCGTCCGTGCGGGATCCCGTAGGGCTTCCCGTCGAACGTGTTGTAGGGCTGGTTCTTGAGGTCGTCGAAGATCGTCGCGTAGTTCGGCACCAGGTCGGTGTTCACCGGGGCGACGTCGCCGCCGGAGACGAGCTTCGCGGTCGCGTTGCCCGACGCCGAGACGCCATCCCACTGGCCGGTGCGCATCAGGTCGACCATCTCGTCCGAGGTGCCGGCCTCCTTCAGATTGATCTGGCAGCCCGTCTGCTTCTCGAAGTCGGACTTCCACGGGTCGGCCACGTATCCGGGCCACGCGACGAGGTTCAACTTCCCCTCACCGGCCCCGACGGACTTCTGGGCGGTTCCGTTGTCGCTACTACTGCTGCCGCCGCAGCCTGCGATCACCAACATGGTGGCGGCGAGCCCTCCGACGATCGCGGCGGGCAGCCAGGCGGAGCGAGCTTTGAGTCTGCTCACTTTCCTTCCTCCTCTCCCTCTACGGCGACGGTCTGATCCGCTCGCCATCCGATTTTCACTTTGCGGCCGCGTTCTGCCTGGACCTCCGCGGAGGTCGTCTCCAGGTTCTGGCGGACGATTTGGAGCTGTCCCCCCGCTTCGAGGTCGACGAGATATCGCGTGATCATCCCGGCGTAGGAGACGTCCTTGATCGTCCCCTCCTCGACGTGAAGTCCCTTGGGCGCCGCCCCGTTCTCGATGAAAGAGATCTTCTCGGGGCGCACGGTGAAGCGCTCGCCGTCTCGCTCGAGCAGGTTCGAGACGCCGACGAAGCCCGCGACGAACGCGTTCTGAGGCCGCTCGTAGATCTCGGTCGGCGGTCCGATCTGCTCGATTCGCCCCTCGTTGAAGACGGCGATTCGGTCGGACATCGTCAGCGCCTCCTCCTGGTCATGGGTCACGTAGATGAACGTGATCCCGACCTGGCCCTGGATCGCCTTCAGCTCGATCTGCATCTGCTCGCGCAGCTTCAGGTCGAGGGCGCCGAGGGGCTCGTCGAGCAGCAGAACGCGTGGCTGGTTGACGATCGCCCGGGCGAGGGCGACGCGCTGCTGCTGGCCACCCGAGAGCTGAGTCGGCTTGCGCCCCTCGTAGCCGCCGAGCCGCACGGTGGCGAGCGCCTCCGTGGCGCGCTTCCGGCGCTCCGCCTTGTCGACGCCCTTGACGCGCAGCCCGTACGCGACGTTGTCCCCGACGCTCATATGTGGGAAGAGTGCGTAGTCCTGGAAGACGGTGTTGACCGACCGGTCGTAGGGCGGCAGGCCCGTCACGTCCCTGCCACCGAGCTCGACGCGGCCGGTGTCGGGCTCCTCGAACCCGGCGATCATCCTCAGCGTCGTGGTCTTGCCGGACCCCGATGGGCCGAGCAGCGTGAAGAATTCGCCGCGGTTGATCTCCAGATCGAGCTGAGCGACCGCGGCGACGTCGCCGTAGCGCTTGCTCACCGCAGCCAGGCGGACGTCGACGTCGCCGGCTCCGGCGCCGGGTTCGTCGTCAGTCGTCGTTGCCTGAGTCGAGGCTACTGCCGTCTCCTTCGGTGGCTTCCGTGACCGGGTCGGCTGTGCGCACCGTACAACGTGCCCGGATCAGGGCATAGGTATATCCGAGCGCAGCCCTGCCTCGCGAGGACACGATGGACAATCTTGCCGGGATGCCTTGGACATCCCGCCTTCTACGAAGGGGAGTCCTGCACCTGTGGAGCCGCGTCGCCTAGTACCCGGGCGCGTACTTCGCGGTGAAGCCCACCGGCCCGCGCTTCTTCTTGCGCCAGCGAGGCCCGCTGCCCTGGTTCCACCGGTCGCCACCGGACGAGGTGTCGAACCGCACGCCCGCCACGATCATGTAGGCGTGGCTCGCGTTCGCGTAGACCGTGATCCAGCGACCCTTGCCGGGGACGCCCCAGCTGCTCGCCAGAGGCCCGGACGGCATCGGGCTCGCCAGCAGGCCAGCCGCGTGCAGCACGTAGCTGACGGCGCCCGAGCAGTCATAGCCGGTGTCGGTGAAGCTCCTGTGCCCACCGCCCCAGATGTAGGGGAAGGTGTGAATGGCGTTGCCGGCTGCGATCGCGGCCTGAATGTTGGCGGGCGCGTCCGCGGGAGCCACGGCGGTGCCGTCCCTGCGGATCTTCGCCTTCCCGGGAGGCCCGACGGGCGCTGCGGGATCGGTCGGAGTGGTCGTGCCTCCGGGAGGCCCGGAGCCACCGGTCTGGGCGGCCGCGGGAACGGCCACGGACAGAAGTGAAATCGCTGTGACCCCCGCCACTGCGAGGCGACGCTTGGGGCTAAGTGTGCTTCGCATCAACAGTTCTCCTTTGCAGGCCTGCGGGGTTAGCTGACGGGCTGGCGCTTAAGGAGCCTGCGCCCCCACCCTTCGACTGCGGTGGGTTAGCCCCAAAACTTGGTTCCCCCGCTCCCATCTCCTCTGTGGGATGGGACTCGGCGTAACTGACGCGGGACCTTACCAAACGTGAAAGAACCTTTGCAATCGACAACCGTAGGCTCGTGACTTCAGGCACGATCTTTGGATTCGACGCCCACGAGCAAGGCTCCTCCCCCTCACGGACGAAAAAAAAGAAGGAATTCAAAGCGGCAACGCCGCGCCGCCCGGGAGAGGCGACGCGGCGTACCTAGGGGAGGAGAGGTGGCCTCGAGGAGGCCGCCGGGGAGGCGGCTAGAGGCCGGGGGAGAAGCGCGTTGAGTAGCCGGTGGCGGCACGCATGTTGAAACGCCACCGCGGTCCGGAGCCCTGGTTGAGTGACTCGCCCGCGGCGGAGGTGTCGAACCGCATCCCGGCGATGGTCATCCAGGCGTGCGTTCGGTTGGCGTACACGGTGATCCACTGCCCGATGCCGGGGACACCCCAGGCCATCAGCGGCCCGGAGGCCTCGGGGCTGCGCAGCAGTCCCGAGGCGTGCAGCACGTAACTCACGGCGCCGGAGCAGTCGTAGCCCTTGGACTTGAAGCTCCGGTGCCCGCCGCCCCAGATGTAGGGGCGCGTGTGAATCCTGTTGGCGGCGGCGATCGCCTTCCGCACCTGCCTCGGCGCGTCGGCCGGGGCCACGGCGGTGCCGTCGGACTGGATCCGAGCGGGACCGGTCGGTGCCGTCGAGGTGGTGACGCTGCCGGGCGAACCCGTCCCGCCAGTCTGGGCCATGGCCGGCACCGCACTACCGAGCGATGCGACCACCAGCAGCCCTGCCAGCACTGCCTTTCTGCTGAATGTGTCTGACCGCAAACCGTTCTCCTTCGTCGGCCTACGGGGTTAGCTGACGGGCTACCGCTAAAGGAGCTTGCGGCTCCACCTCTCCGGTGGATTCGCCCCAACTGCTTGGTTCCCCCGCTCCCGGCCCGCACTGGCGGGGCCGAGATTCGGCGTTTGGTTCGCGGGGCAATGTAGCAGGGTCCGCGGAACTGTAAGCAGGTACTTACAGAAGCCCCGGAAACTGGGCGGAAATCCCTAGAAGCCGGCGTAGTGGCGGATGGCGAAGCCGGTGCCGGTCCGCAGGGTGTAGCGCCAGCGGGGCCCGCGGCCCTGATTGACCGTCTCCCCGACCGGGGAGGTGTCGTAACGCAGGCCCGCGATGTACATGTAGGTGTGGACCTTGTTGGCGAACACCGTGATCCAGTTCCCCGGGCCCGGCGCGCCCCAGAAGGCGAGCTGTCCCGAGACGAGCGGCGAGCTCAGCAACCCCGCGGCGTGCAGGACGTAGCTGACGGCGCCCGAGCAGTCATAGCCCCTCGCCTTGAAGCCCCGATGCCCGCCGCCCCAGATGTAGGTCTTCCGGTGGATGCGGTTGGCCGCCTGGATCGCGCGCACCACCGCGTAGGGGGCGCCGGCGGGAATGCTCGCCTTGCCGTCCGGCAGGATGGCCGCCGCGGTCGACGGTCCCGGCGAGCCCACGGGGGCTCCGGGGGGAGTGGTCGTGGTGCTCTCGGTCTGGCCGGCCGCGGGGGCGGCGGCGATCAGCGTCGCCGCGAAGATGACTCCGGCGAGCCCGATCCGGCGAGTTTGGCGACTCGAGCGAGGCAGAACAGTCCCTCCTTTTCCCTGCAAATGACCGTAGCAGAGCGGAGCCAATTTGTGAGCGAGCGCTCACAGATCTGGACAGGTAGTTTCACGGTGTGGATCTCGAGGGGAAGCGGGTGCTGGTCAGCGGCGCCACCGGGGGAATCGGCCGCGCGATCGCCGAGGAGCTCGCCGCCCGCGGCTGCGGGCTCGTGCTGAGCTCGCGGCGCAAGGAGGAGCTCTCCGAGCTGGCCCAGTCCCTGCCGGGCGGCGCGGGGCGGCACAAGGTCGTCGCCGCCGACCTCGCCGAGGCCGGTGCCGCGGAGAAGCTGATCGAGGACGCGGGCGACATCGACGCGCTGGTCGCCAACGCCGCCCTCCCGGCGAGCGGCAGGCTCGACGACTTCAGCTCGGAGGAGGTCCAGCGAGCGATCCGCGTCAACTTCGAGTCGCCGATCCTGATGGCCAGGGCGCTTGCCCCGGAGCTCGCCAGGAAAGGCGAGGGGCATCTCGTCTTCATCTCCTCGCTCTCGGGCAAGGTCGGCTCCCCACGGGCCGCCCTCTACGGCGCGACCAAGTTCGGGCTCCGAGGCTTCGCCTTCGCCCTGCGCGAGGACATGCACCCGTACGGCGTCGGCGTCTCCATCGTGTCCCCCGGCTTCGTCCGCGGGGCCGGGATGTGGGCCGACGCCGAGGTCGACCCGCCGCCGATGATCGGGACCACGACCCCGGCCAAGGTGGCCAAGGCCGTCGCTCGCGCGATCGAGCGCAACCGCAACGAGATCACGGTGGCGCCACGGCGGCAGCGGTTCGCCGCCGAGATCGGCTACCGCCATCCGGAGATCGCGGCGCGCATGCAGCGGAGGGGCGGCGCGGAGCAAATCGCCTCCGAGCTCGCGGCCGGGCAGGCCGACAAGCGGTAGGCTGCCGTAGCGCGTCAAGGAGAGACGCGTGAGGCGTGCCGAGGGACACGCCGCTCAAAGTTCGATTCGAGGGACAGGAGAGGCAATGCGGAAGCTCGTGCTGGTGTCGGCCATCGTCGGTTCGCTGTTCGCTGCGTCGAGCGCCCAGGCTGCGATCCCGAGTGTCTTCGGTGGGACTGTCACCTGCACCGTCGCCGGAGATGGGGTGCGCGAGTGCGGCAGCACCGCTCCGCGCAGCACTGCCGCGAGCTGGGACGGGACACCGATCGACGTCAACGTCGCCTTCCCGCCCGCCAGCGGATCGGACAACAACTACCCGCTGCTCATCGTCGGTCACGGCTATGGGGGCTCGAAGATCGGGTTCGGGACCTCCGGCGGCACCGACGGACTGAGGCGCTTCACCAGCCGGGGCTACGCGGTCTTCAGCATGACCGACCGCGGCTTCCACGAGTCCTGCGGCTCGCCGGCCTCGATCACGGCAGGCGGCTCGGCCTGCGACAACGGCTACATCCACCTGATGGACGACCGTTACGAGATCCGCGACGCGCAGTTCTTCGCGGGGGAGCTGGAGGACGAGGGTCTGGTCGACGGCCAGAAGGTCGGCGCGATCGGCGGCTCCTATGGCGGTGGCCTCTCGATGCAACTGGCCGCGCTCAAGGACCGGACGATGATGCCCGACGGCAGCCTGGTCCCGTGGACCAGCCCGATCAACCACGATCCGATGCGGATCGCAGCGGCGGCGCCGGACATCCCGTGGAGCGACCTGGCCTACTCGCTGGCCCCGAACGGCGGCACCCTCGACTACGTCGCCGACTCGCCTTACAATGGCCGCACCGGGATCGAGAAGCTCTCCTTTCAGAGCGGCCTCTACCTGACGGGGTCCATCGCCGGCCGCTACTGCGGGGAGGCGCCGTATTCCTCGCCGTGCAACGACTTCGGGGCGGATGTGACCGCCTGGAAGGCGCGTCTCGACGCCGGCGAGCCCTATGACGGGGACCCGGCCGTCTCCGCGATCCTCGACGAGATCAAGGCGCACCACTCGGCGTACTACATCGACCACTCCGAGCCGCCGGCCCCGATGCTGATCTCGAACGGCTTCTCGGACGACCTCTTCCCGGCGGACGAGGCGATTCGCGAGTACAACCTGATCCGCTCGCTCTATCCGAACGCGCCGATCTCGCTGTTCTTTGGCGACTTCGGCCACATGCGCGCGCTGAACAAGGCGGACGTCTCCAACGCGCTCGACGCCGCGGATAACGCGTGGCTCGACTTCTACGTCAAGGGAACCGGGTCACAGCCGTTCCAGGGTGCGACCGCGTACACGCTCACCTGCCCCTTGGCGGCGCCGTCCGGCGGCCCGTACCAGGCGGGCAGCTGGGCAGGGCTCTCGCACGGCGTCGTGCGCTTGCGCGACAACGGGAGCAAGACGATCTCCGCCAACGGTGGCTCGGCTTCGGTCGACGCGACCTTCGACCCGGTGGGCGGCCCCGGTGCCTGCGCCACGGCTCCGGGGAGTGACCTCCCCGGCGTGGCGACCTACCGGCTCCCGGCCGCTGCCGGAAGCGGCTACACGCTGATGGGCTCGGCCACGATGATCGCGAAGATCAGCTCGCCGACCGCGAACTCGGAGCTGGCCGCGAGGCTGCTGGATGTCGATCCGAGCGGAACGGAGACGCTGGTGGCTCGCCAGCTGTTCCGGCCCCAGGTCGGCACCGCACGGCAGGTCTTCCAGCTCCATCCGAGCGGGCACCTGTTCGCGCCCGGTCATGTCGCCAAGCTCGAGCTGCTGCCGAAGGATGCGGGCGGCACGACCCTCAACAGCTACGGCCGGGCCGCCAACGGCCAGGGAGACATCACGGTCTCCAACCTGGATCTGCGGCTGCCCGTGACCGACGACCCGGGAGCGGCCGGGGGCCAGGTCGGCGCCGCGCCCCCATTGTCGCTTCCGTGCGGCAGCGCGATCGCGCCCGAGTTCTCCTCCGCGTCCTATCTGCGTGCCTCGCTGGGCGACGGCAAGGTGAAGGCCAAGGGCAAGGCGGTCAAGGTTCCGGTCGACTCGGCGCCGGGCACCAATCCCTGCCGCGTCCAGGTCCAGCTGCTCGGCTCCGGCAAGGGCACCAAGGCCAGCTCCGCCAAGAAGAAGAAGAAGAGCAAGGTGCTCGGCCGCGCCACGACGACCATCCCCGGAGGCCAGAGCGCAACGGTCAAGGTCAAGCTCTCCAAGCACGGACGGTCGGCGGTCAAGCGCGGCAAGGTCCGGGTGCAGGTGACCACGATCGACTCGGCCGGCAACACCGCGCAGGTCACCAAGGTGAAGCTCGGCGGCAAGAAGCACAAGAAGAAGCACCACTGAGCCGGGAGCGGCGGGTTAGCCGCCGAGCGGCACTGGTCATACTGCCCATGTGAGCAGCGATGGCTTCGGAGCGCGCGCCGAGCTCGACGTCTCGGGACGAAAGGTGGAGATCCACCGCCTGGACGCCCTACAGGAGCGCTTCGACGTCGCGCGGCTGCCGTACTCGCTGAAGGTCCTGCTCGAGAACGCGCTGCGCCTGGAGGACGGGACCTCGGTCACCTCGGATGACGTCGAGGCGATCGCGACCTGGGACGCCAAGGCCGAACCCTCCGTCGAGATCCCCTTCCAGCCCGCCCGCGTGCTGATGCAGGACTTCACCGGCGTCCCCGCCGTCGTCGACCTGGCGGCGATGAGAGATGCGATGGAGGATCTGGGCGGCAGTCCGAGCGCGATCAACCCGCAGGTGGACGTCGACCTGGTCATCGATCATTCGGTGCAGGTCGATGCCTTCGGCAACCAGAAGGCATTCGGGATCAACGAGGAGCGCGACTACGAGCGCAACGGGGAGCGCTACGCCTTCTTGCGCTGGGGTCAGACCGCGTTCGACAACTTCAGGGTGGTGCCGCCGGCGACCGGCATCTGCCACCAGGTCAACCTCGAGTACCTGGGTCAGTGCGTCTACACCCGCAAGCAGGACGGGACCGAGCAGGCCTATCCCGACACGCTGGTCGGCACGGACTCCCACACGACGATGATCAACGGCCTCGGCGTGCTCGGCTGGGGCGTCGGCGGGATCGAGGCCGAGGCCGCGATGCTCGGCCAGCCGATCTCGATGCTGCTGCCTCAGGTGATCGGCTTCAGGCTGACCGGCGAGCTCCCTGAGGGCGCCACGGCCACCGATCTCGTCCTCACCGTCACGGAGATGCTCCGCGAGAAGGGCGTCGTCTCGAAGTTCGTCGAGTTCTTCGGCCCGGGAATCGCCGACCTCGGTCTCGCCGACCGGGCGACCATCGGCAACATGTCGCCGGAGTTCGGCTCGACCTGCGCGATCTTCCCGATCGACGCCGAGACGCTCCGCTACCTGGAGTTCACCGGCCGGCCCACCGAGCAGATCGAGCTCGTCGACGCCTACACGCGCGAGCAGGGGCTGTTCCACGAGCCCGACTCCGAGGACGCGACCTACAGCGACACGCTGGAGCTCGACCTCGGCGAGGTCGAGCCGAGCATCGCCGGTCCGAAGCGGCCCCAGGACCGGATCGCGCTCACCAATGCGAAGCCGGCCTTTCTGGAGGCGATGCAGGATTGGGACCCCGATGCCGGCGAGGAGCTCACCAACATGCTCGACCAGGCGATCGACGAGAGCTTCCCGGCCTCCGACCCGCCGGCGGAGGACCACGACGGTGAGAACGGCAAGCCGCGCAGGGCCGGCCTCACCGCCGTCGCGGAGGAGCGCAAGACGAGCGACTGCGTGACGGTTCAGCTCGACGACGGCCAGTCCGTCGAGCTCGATCACGGCATGGTCGTGATCGCGGCGATCACGAGCTGCACCAACACCTCCAACCCCTCCGTCATGCTCGGCGCTGGGCTGCTTGCCAAGAAGGCGGTGGAGCGCGGGCTCGCGCGCAAGCCCTGGGTGAAGACCTCGCTGGCGCCCGGCTCGACCGTGGTCACCGAGTACCTGGAGAAGGCGGGTCTCAACAAGTACCTGGACCAGCTCCAGTTCAACCTCGTCGGCTACGGCTGCACGACCTGCATCGGGAACTCCGGGCCCCTCCCAAAGGAGATCTCGGAGGCCGTCAACGACAACGACCTGGTCGTCTGCTCGGTGCTATCGGGGAACCGCAACTTCGAGGGCCGGATCAACCCAGATACGCGCGCCAACTACCTGGCCTCGCCGCCGCTGGTGGTCGCCTACGCGCTCGCAGGCCGGATGGACATCGACCTGACCAGCGAGCCCGTCGGCCGTGACTCCGACGACCAGCCCGTCTACCTCTCGGACATCTGGCCGAGCTCCCAGGAGATCAAGCAGGTCGTGGGCGAGGCGGTTCGCGCCGACATGTTCACCAAGAGCTACGCCGATGTCTTCACCGGCGACAAGCGCTGGAAGGGGATCGAGGTCCCCGAGGGCGACAGCTACACGTGGCCCGACTCGACCTACGTGCGCAAGCCGAGCTTCTTCGAGGGCATGGATCCGGAGCCGAAGCCGGTCGAGCCGATCGAGGGCGCTCGCGTGCTCGCCGTCCTCGGCGACTCCGTCACCACCGACCACATCTCGCCGGCGGGCGCGATCAAGAAGGACAGCCCGGCCGGAAGGTGGCTCCAGGAGCAGGGGGTGGAGGTCCGAGACTTCAACTCCTACGGGTCGCGCCGCGGCAACCACGAGGTGATGATTCGCGGCACCTTCGCCAACGTCCGCCTGCGAAACAAGCTCGTGGAGCGCGAAGGCGGCTTCACCCAGCACTTCTCCTCATCAGGAGATTCGGGCGAGGAGACGACGATCTACGAGGCGGCGATGAAATACGCCGACGAGGGCGTTCCACTCGTCGTGGTGGCCGGCAAGGAGTATGGCTCGGGCTCATCGCGCGACTGGGCGGCGAAGGGAACGAACCTGCTCGGGGTGCGCGCCGTGATCGCCGAGAGCTTCGAGCGGATCCACCGCTCCAACCTGATCGGGATGGGGGTGCTGCCGTTGCAGTTCCCCGAGGGCCAGTCGATCGACTCGCTGGGGCTCACCGGCGAGGAGACGTTCGACGTCGGCGACCTGCAGAATGGCGAGGCGAAGACGGTCGAGGTCACCGCGCATCGCGAGGGCGGCGAGGACGTCACCTTCGAGGCGACGGTGCGGATCGATACGCCGAACGAGGTCAGCTACTTCCAGAACGGCGGCATTCTCCACCGCGTGCTGCGGGACCTGAAGTCCCACTTCTAGACGATTCGTCGAGCCGTCTTGACCCCGGTGTGGGGTGCGGCTAGGCTCGACCCGCCGGCGAGGGGCACGGCGATGGGGAAGATCCGACGTGGCGAGGAGGTCACGTGGGCGTTCTCAGCGCATTGCGCCCAGGACACTGGATCGGCCTGGGGTTGGTGGCGGCCCTGATCGCCACCGGCGCCTGGACCAACATCTTCGGCCTGCTCGGGGGAAATGCGAGCCAGGCGAAGCGTCTCAGCACCTGCCTCGAGCACCACGGAGTCAACATGGCCTCCCTGGCGACCAGCATCGGCGACCCGACGACGCTGATGCGCGGCGCGAAGGCGACCGATCAGCTGATTCATCAGGCGGCTAAGAACAACCAGATCAAGAACGGCGAGGCGCGGACCGTGATGACCTGTCTCCACCGCATCGATCACTGAGTGCCCCGACGCGCACCGCCGTCTCGGCGAGTGGCCCCCGATTCCCCTATTTGATTGGTCGCACGAAAAAATCGGCGTGGCGGGGCCGCGGGAGGCAGGGGGGTCCACACGGCCCGCGCCACGCCTGCGCGTCGGTAGCCAGGGAGGGATTTCCGACGCGATCGCTCCCGGAGGCGGGACTGGCCCGGGAACGAGTCTTGTCAAGTTAGTAAGTCCTCCCGCCTCAATTGATTATTCCCCGTTTCGCCTTGCGGTGTCAACTCTGGCGCCCCGATTCCCCAGCCGCGGCGCTCGATCAGCTCGATTCCGATCACCGCGCCGACCGGTCCCAGCGGCGTGAGGGTCGCCGCGAGCAGCGGCCAGGGCGCCTCGCGCCGCACGATCGCCCAGAGGATCAGCCCGCAGAGGCCGAGGTAGCCGATCCCGTGCAGCAGGCCGAACAGCGCGGTCTCCGACGGGTAGCCGGGCGCAATCCAGAAGAAGAGCAGGGCGGTGAACAGGCCGAGCTCGAACCAGGAGGCGATCTTCACCCAGTGGAAGAGCCGGCCAGGGACCGGTTTGGGAAGCGGATTCGCGCGGTCTGCCCTGGCCATGCGACCGAAACTAGCGGGTAAGGAGGCTCGACACCCGGTCGGGGTGCTGGGGGGCGATCTTCATACCGTCGGTCCATAGTTCTGTGGACGCCCCTTCTTCAAGATGCCCGCCATGGAGCGATTCCACAGAGATCAGGGTTCCAACGTGAGCATGAGGAGGCTCGTGCGGTTGCAGCGCTCGTATCGGTGCGCGAGCTGCGACGCAGAACACCACTCCTGGGCTCGACTCAGCTCCTGTCCCGATTGCGGCCGCTCCCTCTCGGTGGCCGTGATCAGACGGGCAGCGCTCACGGGGCCGGTCTGAACCGCTCAGGCCGGCGGCCGCTAGGCCGGATCCGCGCGGCCCATCAGGGCCGTGAGGACGATGCGCTCCTGCTCCTTGGTGTGGGCTACGGCGTAGCCCTCGCCCGGGCTCGCGCGCGGGGGCCGGCCGATGTAGCCGAGCTCGACGCCCTCGGGCAGTAGCTCCGGCATCCGCCGCTGCATGACCGACCAGGCGCCCATGTTCCGCGGCTCCTCCTGGACCCAGACGATCTCCTTCAGGTTCGGGTAGCTCGCGATCGTCTCGGTGAGCTGCTCCTTGGCGAAGGGATAGAGGAGCTCGGCGCGGGCGATGGCGACGTTCTCGGTCTCCTCGCGCTTGGGAGCGGCGTCGATGTCGTAGTAGATCTTGCCGCTGCAGAGGACGAGCCGCTCGACCTTGTCCTTGCGGTCCTTGGCGAGCGGGTCATCGAGGACGAACTCGAATGAGCCGGAGGTCAGGTCCTCGAGGGTCGAGGTGGCGCGGGGGAGACGGAGCAGGCCCTTCGGCGTGAAGACCACCATGGGCCGAGCCTTCTGGATGTGGGCCTGGCGTCTGAGCAGGTGGAAGTACTGGGCGGCCGTCGAGGGGTTGGCGAGCCTGATGTTGCCCTCGGCGGCGAGCTGGATGAACCGCTCGATGCGGGCGCTCGAGTGCTCGGGGCCGGCGCCCTCGTAGCCGTGCGGCAGAAGCAGCGTGAGCCGTGAGGTCTGGCCCCACTTCGCCTCGGCCGAGACGATGAAGCTGTCGATGATCACCTGCGCGGAGTTGCCGAAGTCTCCGAACTGGGCCTCCCAGAGAATCAGGCTGTCGGGGGAGGCCGCCGAGTAGCCGTACTCGAAGCCGAGGCAGGCCGTCTCCGAGAGCGGGCTGTTGTGCAGCTCCAGCGGGGCGTTGGCCTCCGCCAGATTCTGGATCGGCGCGTAGCGCAGGCCGGTCTTCTCGTCGTGGAGGACCAGGTGGCGATTGGAGAACGTGCCGCGCTCCGTGTCCTGTCCCGTGAACCGCACGTGGACCTCTTCCGTCAGCATCGAAGCCAGCGCGAGCGCCTCGGCATGGCCGAACTCGATCCCGCCCTCGTTCATTGCGTCGAGGCGCTTGGAGAGCGGCTTGCGGAGCTTGCGGTGGATGGTGAAGCTGTCCGGGACCCGCAGCAGCTCCTCGTTCAGCTTGCGGAGCTTGTCTTCGGGGACCGCGGTCTCGACGCTCGGGCTGCGGGTTCGGTCGAGCTCACCGGTGCCGGTGGCGGTCGGGTCCGCGTAGTCGCCGGACTCGATCCTCTTGCGGAGATCATCGTGCGCCGCCCTGAGCGCCTTCTGCCGCTCGTTGTTTCGTTCCTCGACCTCATCGGGAGTGGCAATGCCTTCCTTGACGAGAGCCTCGGCGTAGAGCTGGCTGACGGGTGGGTGCTCCTTGATCTTGGCCGCCATCAGTGGCTGCGTGTACGCGGGCTCGTCTGTCTCGTTGTGGCCGAAGCGGCGGTAGCCGATCAGATCGATGACCACGTCCCGGCCCCAGCGCTCGCGGTAGGCCATCGCCAGCCGGACGCCGCCGAGGCACGCCTCCGGGTCGTCGGCGTTCACGTGGATGATCGGGACGTTGAAGCCCTTCGCCATGTCGGCCGCGTACGGGGTGGAGCGGCCCTCCTCCGGATCGGTGGTGAAGCCGATCTGGTTGTTCTGGATGATGTGGATCGTGCCGCCGGTCGCGTAGCCCTTCAGCGACTGGAGGTTGAGCGTCTCGGCAACGACGCCCTGCGCCGGGAACGCGGCGTCGCCATGGAGGAGGACGGGCACGGCGGCCATCGGGTCGTGCTCGAGGCGCCCGTTCTGGCGGCTCGTCTGCGAGGCGCGCGCCGCGCCGGTCACGACCGGGTCCACGAACTCGAGGTGGCTCGGGTTGGGATAGAGCCGGACGCCGATCTCGGAGTCGTCGCGGGTCTTGTAGACCCCGCCGTGGCCGTAGTGGTATTTGACGTCGCCGGTGCCGCCGGTGGGGATCGCGGCCAGCGACTTGACCGCCTCGATCGCCTTGGCGCCCTCGAACTCGGCCAGGATCGCCTCGACCGGCCGGCCGATGTTGTGGGCGAGGACGGCCAGCCGGCCGCGGTGAGCCATGCCGATGACGACGTCGTGCGCGCCCTCGCTGTGCGCCATCTCGAAGACCTCGTCGAGCATCGGGACGATGGCGTCGAGCCCCTCGACGGAGAACATCTTCTGGCCGAGATAGGCCTTCTCGAGGTAGCGCTCGAACCCGAACACGTGGATCAGGCGGTCGAGAAGCTGCTGCTTCTCCTCGGACTCGAGCGGCTTGCGGTGCCAGCCGGTCTCGATCATGTCCCGCAGCCACATTCGCTGCTGGTGCGAGGAGAGGTGCTCGATCTGGTACGCGATCGTCCCGCAGTAGGCCTCGCGCATCCGGGGCAGGACCTCGAGCAGCGTCTCGCCCCCGACGCCGATGCGGAGGATCTCCGCCGGGATCTGCGCCATCAGCTCGGGCGTCAGGTTCAGGGTCTCGGGCTGGATCGCCGGATCGCCCTTGGGCTCCGAGCCCAGCGGGTCGAGCCGGGCCGCCAGGTGCCCGTGGGTCCGATACGCCTTGAGCAGCGAGGTCGCGGCCTGGACGGCCTGGAGCAGCTCCATGTTCGGCTTTGCGGAAACGCTGGGCGCCTGCGGGCCACCGGGCGCTCCGGGGGCAGCCAGGGGCGGCGCGGAGGCCGAGGCCGCGTGCGCCGTGGTGATGGGGTCCGGGCTGACGTCGAGGTCCCGGGCGACCGACTCGTAGAAGTCGTCCTCGCCCTGCAACAGCTCCTCGATCCGGCGCAAGAAGGATCCGGACTCCGCCCCTTGGATCACACGGTGGTCATAGGTGGAGGTCATCGTCATCACCTTCGAGACCCCGAGCGCCTTGATCTTCTCCGGCGTCGCGTGCCTCCACTCGACCGGGTAGGCGAGCGAGCCGCAGGCGACGATCGTGCCCTGGCCCTCCAGCAGGCGCGGGACGGAGGCGACGGTCCCGAGGCCGCCGGGGTTGGTGAGGCTGATGTTCGTGCCCTGGAAGTCGTCTGCGGTGAGGCTGTTCTCCCGCGTCTTGGTGATCAGCTCCTCGTAGTAGGAGTGGAAGCCCTTGAAGTCCAGGCTGTCCGCGCCCTTGATGCAGGGGACCATCAGCGAGCGCTTGCCCTTGCGCTCGACGTCCACCGCGATGCCGAGGTTGACGCCCGTGGGCTCGATCACGAAGGGCTTGCCGTCCCGCTCCTCGAAGGCGCGACCCATCACGGACCAGTCCTCGGCGGCCTTGACGATGGCCCAGGCGATCAGGTGGGTGAAGCTCACCTTCATGCCGCGCTCCTTGAGGACGGCGTTGAGTGCCCTGCGCTTGGCGTCGAGGGTGTCCACGGCCAGCTCGCGGAAGGAGGTCGCCGTCGGAATCGAACGGCTTGCGTCCATCGCCTTGGCGAGCGTCGCGGCGGGGCCGCGGAGAGGCTGGGCCTCGCCCTCGGCCGCCTTCGCCGGTCCGGCCCCATCGCCGCCGTTGAGCACGTCGGCCTTGGTGATCTTGCCGCCGGGGCCGCTGCCCTTGACTCCGGCGAGATCGACGCCATTGGCCTGGGCCGCGCGGCGGGCGACGGGGGTCGCCCGGGCGTCCTGGTTGACGGCTTCGCCATCACCCGCCACGGCCTCGCCTTCGGCTGCGGCCGTATCGGGCGCGGGCGCGCTTGGCTTGGCAACCCTGGTCGTGTCTACCTCGCCCTTGGTCATCTCGGCGAGCGGCTTGCCAACGTCGATCGTCTCGTCGGGGCCGACCAGGATCTTGGTGATGGTCCCGCTGGCGGGGGCGGGGACCTCGGCGTCGACCTTGTCGGTCGAGACCTCGACGACGGTGTCGCCCTCGGCGATCTGATCACCCTCCGAGACGTGCCACTCGAGCACGGTGCCCTCGGTGACGGACTCGCCCATCTCGGGCATGACGATCTCTAGCCCGCCGCCCTCCAGCTCCTTGCCGGCTGAGACCGAGGAGTCGTCGGTCGTGGCAGTCGCGGACTCTCCGGCACCGTTCGACCTGGCTTCGCCATCAGAAGAAGCGTCCTCGGAGCCGCCGCCATCCCGACCGGACGCTGTTTCGGCGGCGGCTACTGCGGGCGCTTCAACGTCCTTGGACGGAGCACCGCCGTTGGTGTCGATCTCGGCCATCGGCTTGCCGACCTCGATCTCCTCGTCGGGCTGGACCAGGATCTTGGTGACGGTGCCGGAGGCTGGGGCGGGGACCTCGGCGTCGACCTTGTCGGTCGAGACCTCGACCATCGTGTCGCCTTCCTCGACCGAATCACCCGCCGAGACATGCCACTCGAGCACGGTGCCTTCCGTCACCGACTCGCCCATCTCGGGCATCAAGAGTTGAACCTTTTGCTGAGTGGCCATTCCCCTCTACTAACTGTATGACGTTCCCTAAATCTGCTCTGCAGGAACCCTGGTCATGCTGGAGCCCCGGTCAACCGATTCGGGCGATCAAATCCACCGCGGGCCAGCCGTTCTCCCGGATGAACTCCCGCGTGGGCGCGACGGTCTCGCAGAAGGCGCAGGCGATCTGGTCCGAGAAGCCCACCGGCCCCGACAGCGCCAGCGGCATGTCGCACTCCGGGCATGCCAGCGACCGCATTCCGAGCCAGGCCGCCCGCTCGGCGGGACGGATCTCGACCCGAGCCGCCGCTGCGCGCAGCCGCTCATCCCGTTCCGGATCGAGATTGCTGGCCGGGTCGTAGAAGAGCCCCACGTCTTGATTATTGCGCTGCGGGCATCTGGGCCGAGCGGCTGAGGGCGCCTGCGGTGTAAGTTCCACCCAGTTTGGATGGAGGAGGGGTGAGATGAGCTACTTCGTCACCGGTGCCACCGGATTCATCGGCCGCAACCTGGTCGAGCAGCTGCTCGAGCGCGAGGGGACGATCTACGTGCTGGTTCGCGAGGGCTCGCGCGGGCGGCTCGAGGAGCTCAGGAGCCGCTGGGGCGCCGAGGAGGGCCGCATCGTCCCGGTGATCGGGGACCTCTCCCAGCCGCACCTGGGCTGCGGCGACCAGATCTCGGAGCTGCAGGGGAAGGTCGAGCACTTCTTCCACCTCGCCGCCATCTACGACATGACCGCGGACGCGGAGAGTCAGCGGGTCGCCAACGTCGAGGGCACGCGCGAGGCGGTCAAGCTCGCGAAGGAGCTCGACGCCAAGCACTTCCACATGGTCAGCTCGATCGCGGCGGCCGGCCTCTACAAGGGCACGTTCACAGAGGACATGTTCGACGAGGCCGAGAAGGTCGACAACCACCCCTACTTCCAGACCAAGCACGAATCCGAGGCCGTCGTCCGCGAGGAGTGCGAGGTGCCGTGGCGGGTGTACCGGCCCGGCATCGTGGTGGGCCACTCCGAGACGGGCGAGATGGACAAGATCGACGGCCCCTACTACTTCTTCAAGCTCCTGCAGCGCGCCCGCAACGCCGTTCCGCAGTGGTTCCCGGGGGTCGGAATCGAGGGGCGGAAGATCAACATCGTCCCGGTCGACTTCGTCGCGAAGGCGATGGACCACATCGCCCACATCGACGGACTCGATGGGCAGGCGTTCCACCTGACCGACCCGAACCCGTTGAGCGCCGGCCAAGTGATCAACGCGTTCGCGAAGGCCGCGCACGCGCCCGAGGCCGTGATGCGGATCGACTCGCGGATGTTCGACTTCATCCCCAAGCAGGTCCGCGGAGGACTCACCATGCTGCCTCCGGTGAAGCGCATCACCGACCAGGTGCTTGCGGACCTCGGCATCCCGCGCTCCGTCCTCGTCTACATCAACTACCCGACCGACTTCGACTCCACAAAGGCACAACTGGCGCTCGAAGGGACGGGCATAGCGGTTCCCCCGCTGCCCAGCTATGCGGACAAGCTCTGGGACTACTGGGAGCGCAACCTCGATCCCGACCTCTTCAAGGACCGCTCGCTCTCCGGCGCGATCGGCGGCAAGGTGGTCCTGATCACCGGAGCCTCGTCGGGGATCGGCAAGGCGTGCGCGGTGAAGTGCGGCGAGGCCGGCGCGGAGGTGCTGCTGGTCGCGCGCACCCCGGAGAAGCTCGAGGAGACCAAGGCCGAGATTGAGGAGGCGGGCGGCACCGCGTACCTCCACCAGTGCGATCTCTCGGACCTGGACGACGTCGAGCGGATGGCGAAGGAGGTCCTCGACCAGCACGAGCGAGTGGACATCCTCGTCAACAACGCGGGGCGCTCGATCCGGCGCTCGATCGAGAACTCCTACGACCGCTTCCACGACTTCGAGCGGACCATGCAGCTCAACTACTTCGGCGCGCTGCGGCTGATCATCAGCCTGCTGCCGAGCATGCGGAAGCGCAGCAAGGGCCGCAAGGGCGGGCACATCATCAACATCAGCTCGATCGGGGTGCAGACGAACACCCCTCGGTTCTCGGCGTACGTAGCCTCCAAGGCCGCCCTCGACGCGTGGTCGCGCTGCGTCGCCTCGGAGGTCGTCGACGACGGCGTCAGCATCACCACGATCCATATGCCGCTGGTTCGGACGCCGATGATCGCCCCGACCAAGATGTATGACGCCTTCCCGACGATCACGCCGGATCAGGCCGCCGAGATGATCACGAACGCGATGATCACGAGGCCGAAGAAGGTGGCGACGCGCCTCGGCAACTTCGGCGAGCTGCTCTACAACGTCGCGCCGAAGGCCTCGGACGCGATCCTCAACACGGCCTACAAGCTCTTCCCGGAGTCGAGCGCCGCGAAGGGCAAGGGGAAGGACGACGGGAAGCCGGCCGAGAAGGAGCAGGAGCTCTCCACCGAGGGCGTCGCCTTCGCGTACCTGATGCGCGGCGTGCACTGGTAGCCAGCCGGTGGCGACGGCGACCCGGCGACTGAAGCACTGGGGCTGGGGCTACGAGGACCAGCAGCCCCCGCGCGACCAGGTCGAGGGGATCGCAAGGGCGGTCACCGACCGCCTCGGGTTCGAGGTCGACGAGATCGAGGAACCCGTTCCGCTCGACACGGTCGAGCTGCCCGAGCCCCGCATCGCGCCGCCGAGGCGGTTCGCCGAGATGTTCTCGAGCGACCGTCATGACCGGGTCGCGCACTCGCTCGGCAAGGCCTATCGCGACGTGGTGCGCGGCTTCCGCGGCGAGTTCCCGAATCCGCCCGATCTGGTCGCCTACCCGGAGTCCCCGGAGGACGTGGACGTCGTCCTCAGCTTCTGCGCCGATGAGGGTGCGGCCGCGATCCCCTACGGCGGCGGCACCAGCGTCGTGGGCGGGGTCGAGCCACGGATGCGCGATCGGTACCCCGGCGTTGTCAGCATCGACCTGAAGCGGATGGACCGCGTCCTGGAGGTCGACGCGGTCTCGAAGGCGGCGCGGATCCAGGCCGGGGCGACCGGCCCGCGACTGGAGGAGCAGCTCCGCGAGCACGGGCTGACACTGCGCCACTTCCCGCAGTCGTTCGAGTACTCGACCCTGGGGGGCTGGATCGCCACTCGGGCCGGTGGGCACTTCGCGACCCTCGAGACCCATATCGACGACCTGGTCGAGTCGGTGCGCGCCGTGACGCTCGACGGCGATTGGGAGAGCCGCAGGCTGCCGGGTTCCGGCGCCGGGCCGAGCCCCGACCGGATGCTGATGGGCTCCGAGGGGATCCTCGGCGTGATCGCGGACGCGTGGGTCCGGGTGCGTCCACGGCCCACCGAGAAGGTCTCCTGCGGGGTGACGTACGACGACTTCGCGGCCGGGGCCGAGGCGGTGCGCGAGATCTCCCAGTCCGGGCTGAATCCCTCCAACTGCCGGCTGCTCGACGCGATGGAGTCCGATACGACCTCCGCCGGCCCGCCTGGGAAGGCGCTGCTGGTGCTCGGGTTCGAGTCGGCGCACGTCCCGGTTGAGGAGCCGATGTCCCTGGCGCTCGACATCTGCCGCAGCCACGGAGGCGAGCCGGGCGAGTTGAAGCGAAGCGGCACCCCATCGCCCGGCCCGGAGGCGCGCCGCGAGGCCCCCGCCCCGGCAGCACCCGGGGAGGACCCGGTGAACGCATGGCGGCACGCGTTCCTCTACGCGCCGTACCTGCGTGACTCGCTGGTCGCCTGCGGCGTCCTCTCGGACACCTTCGAGACGGCGGTGACCTGGGATCGCTTCCCCGACTTCCACGCCGAGGTGATGGAGACCGCGAGGCGAGCGGTCGCCGAGGCGAGCGGAGGGAAGGCCGAGGGCCGGGGTTCGCCGCGGATCAGCTGCCGCTTCACCCACGTCTATCCCGACGGCCCGGCGCCGTACTACACGGTGCTGGCACCCGCCAGGCGCGGCGACGAGGTCGCGCAGTGGGACGAGATCAAGGCTGCGGTCTCAGACACCTTGATCGACGCGGGCGGGACGATCACCCATCACCACGCCGTGGGGCGGGACCACCGCCCCTGGTACGACCGGCAGCGTCCCGACCCGTTCGCCGACGCGCTGCGGGCCGCCAAGCGTGAGCTGGACCCGAAAAGCGTGCTGAACCCCGGTGTGCTGATCGACCCCTAGCGGCCTCACTCCCGCGCGGCGCGGCGGACCGCAACGCGCAGAACCTCACCGCCGATGAGGCGCTCGAGATGTCCGACGATTGCCCACAGCGCCCGAAGGCGAAGGCCGGCCTGGCCATTGACCGGCTTGATCCGCGCCTCGCTCACCAGGGCGTTTCGCTCCGGGCCCTCGGCCTCGATCCAGTGAGCCAGAAGCACCCTGACCGTGCCGCGCTGGTCCCAGGCCAGGAAGTCGTCCGCGCCTTCGATGCGAGGGTAGTCTCGCCGAAGCGTCCAGATCCGCCCGCACATGCCCGAAACCGACCAACGAGCCCCCTCGTCGATCACGGTGAACGGGTACTGACGGAACAGATCCCGGAACAAGAGATCCGATGAGGTGCCGGGGATCCGCCAGCGCACCGCTCGTCCCAGGGTGGGCGCGTCACGGAGCCGGACCGTCTCAGCGGCGTGCCACAGTCGACCGGCGTCGGCCTCGGCTGAGACGCGGTGGCAGGTGCGCACCTGTGGATCGGGAAGCCATTCGTCGAGGTCAGGGTGCATGGGTTGAGTACTACTACGCCACTGCCGCTTCTCAGGGATTGCCGCCGACCGCTTCGAGACGCATAGGAGTTGCGCAGATGGTGGGCGGGCGCTTGCGGCCGCGATCTGATCGCGAATGCCGTGTCATGACCACTACCCTGCGCCCTCATGGCCGACGCTCTCAAGGAGCGCAGCGAGCCGGAGGTGGCGCAGACGCCCCCCGATGGCGCATCCGTGAGGCCCCGGCGCGGGCCGCTTCGCGCTGCCATCAAGGCGATGCGCCCGCAGGAGTGGGTCAAGAACACGCTCGTCTTCGCGGGCCTGCTCTTCTCGGCGAAGTTCAAGGAATTCGACGCCGTCGTCGACGCGACGGTCACCTTCGCCGCCTTCTGCATGGTCGCCTCCGCCGGGTACCTGGTGAACGACGCGCACGACGTCGCCGAGGATCGCCAGCACCCGACGAAGCGCTTCCGCCCGATCGCGGCGGGGGAGCTGAGCATTCCGACGGCCATCACGCTCGCGGTGATCCTCGCCGTCGTCGCACTGGCCGGCTCGGCGATCCTCGAGGGCCTCGAGGTCGGCGGGCTCGTCCTCGCCTACGGGGTGGGCACGACCCTCTACTCCTACGTGCTGAAGCACGAGGTGATCCTCGACGTGATGACGATCGCCGGGCTCTTCGTCCTGCGAGTGCTCGCGGGCGCCGTCGCCGTCGGCGCCGATGCCTCCGCCTTCCTGCTGCTCTGCACCGGGATGGTCGCCCTCTTCCTCGGCTTCACCAAGCGCCGGCAGGAGGCGACCTCCGAGCTCCACTCCGGGACCTCGTCGAGGCCCGTGCTGGAGCACTACTCGATCCCGTTCCTGGACCAGATGGTCGCCATGGTCACCGCCTCGACGGTGATGAGCTACGCGATCTACGCGGTCAACTCGCCGCTGATCGGCTCGAAGATGCTGGGCACACTGCCGCCGGTGATCTACGGGATCTTCCGCTACCTCTACCTGATCTACGACCGCAAGGACACGCGGTCGACCGACGAGATCCTGCTCGATGACTACGGCATGATCGGCGCCGCGGTCACCTGGGTCGCCAGCGTCGGCATCCTGCTCGCGATCTACCACTAGTAGCCAATACGGATGCGCTCCGCCGGGGCGCGCCACCTACTGTTTACGGGGTGCCCAATACGCGGAGGAGGGTGGTCAGGGGACTGCTGATCGCCGGCGCGGCCGCCGCGCTCGCGGCTCCCGGCGCCGCTCAGGCCGCGAAGCGGGCCGTGATCACCATCCCGATGACCCAGATCGGGCAGCCGGGCTACACGGCGGCGTCCCCAACGCGCCCGGCTACCAACTCTGGCTCTCCGCGATCGGCCTGCAGCCGCAGGACAACAAGTTCTACAACGCCGTCTATCCGTGGCTCGGCTTCCGGATCGGCGTGATCGGGAACCCGTAGCCGCTCAGAGCGGGAAGGTGACGACCTTGCGGTCGAGGACGCAACGTCCCTGCGACCCGCCCGAGTTGCACGTGTAGCCCTGGAGCGACTTGGCCTGCGTCTTGGCGTACTCGGCCGCGATCCGCTTGGCCTTGGAGCACGAGACGACCGCGGCGCGAACGCCGCCGCCGCAGTTGCGAAGGCCGGCGCCGGCTCCCGAGGGGAGGGCGAGCAGGACGAGCGCCGCCAGCGCGGCGAGGAGGAGGAGACGAAGGTGCCTGGTCCGCATCTCGCGGCCAGGATCGGCTCATCGAGCCGGGCCCTGAGCGAACGGCCTCTGCGGTGGACGTCTGGGCTCGACAGAATTGGGTGGTCCGCGCGCTATCCGGGCGTGAGGTCCGCGACGAGCTCGGCGGCCGGCCGAACGTCGCCGATACGGGCGATGCACTGGCCCGCGTAGAGGGGGCCTGCGTCCACCAGCGAGGCCGGCCCGCCGGCGGTGGCGGCGGCCGGGCCGAAGACCGGCCTGCCCGGCCGCTGCGTCGCGGCGAGCCTGATCTGCATCGGAACCGGCGCACGGGCGAGGGCGGGGGCGGTCACCCGCTGCACCGTCCTCAGCCAGGCAGGCCCCCTGGGATCGGATCCGAGCCAGCGCTCGGTGGCGGCGTTGGGGACCACTCGGTGCGGCGCGGGCCAGCCGAAGCCGAAGAGCTCGGTGAGGACGGTGTCGTCGGCGTCGATCAGGCGGTCCTTGTAGGCCGTGTGGGCTCCGCTCTCGTCGCTCATCAGGAAGCGCGTGCCGCAGACCACCGCCTCCGCTCCCGCTTCGAGGCGCGCAGCCGTCTCGGAGCCGTTGATCACGGCGCCCGCTGAGAGGACCGGATAGGCGCCGCCCAGCGCGGCCCGGGTTCGGGCGAGCAGTTCGGTGGCGGGCAGGCCTCCCCTGACGTGGCCGCCGGCCTCGACGCCCTGGGCGATCACCGCGTCGGCGCCTGCCTGACGCGCGGCGAGCGCCTCCTCCACCGAGCCGCACTGGTGGATCCAGGTGCGGGCGGTGCGCCGCCTGGGTCTCCCCCAGAAGGTGACGACGACGTCCGCGTCGTCGGCAGCCTCGTAGTGGGCGGTCCGGGTGAACGGCAGGAGGAGGTTGACGGCGATCGGCTTGCTCGTCCGCTGCCGGGCGGCGGCGATCTCGTCGCGCAGGTCGTCGGGGGCGAGGAAGCCGATCGTGCCGAGGCCACCCGCGTCGGAGACGGCCGCGGCCAACTCGGCTCCCGAGAGCCCGCCTCCCATCCCGGCCTGGAAGATCGGGCGCTCGATGCCGATCCGCTCCAGCAGCGCGCTCATGGGCGGAGTATCCACGAGCCGAGCCGTTGACTGGCCAGTCGGCCAGTCATATAGAGTCCGGAATGTGGACCTGACGTTGACCGACTCGGAGGCGGCCTTCCGCGACGAGGTCAGGACTTGGCTGGAGGAGAACCATCCCGGCCCCTCGCCTGAGGGCGACGACCAGGCCGAGTTCGAGTTCCGCCGCGCCTGGCAGAAGAAGATGCACGAGGCCGGCTGGGCGGGCCTCTCCTGGCCCGAGGAGTACGGAGGCAAGGGCGCGACCCTGATCGAGCAATCGATCTTCAATGAGGAGCTCGCCCGCCAGCGGGTGCCGCTGCCGGCGAACGTGCTTGGCCTGGTGATGGGCGGCCCCGTCGTGATCGCCCACGGCAACGAGGACCAGAAGGAGCGCTACCTGGAGCCGATCCTCTCCGGTGAGGAGATCTGGTGCCAGGGATTCTCGGAGCCGGAGTCGGGCTCCGACCTCGCCTCGCTGAAGACCCGCGCCGTGAAGGCCAACGGCACCTGGAAGGTGACCGGACAGAAGGTCTGGACCACCTACGCGCACGAGGCCAAGTACTGCATGCTCCTCGCCCGCACCGACCAGGACGCCCCCAAGCACAAGGGCATCACCTATTTCATCCTCGACATGGACCAGCCGAACGTCGACGTGCGGCCGCTTCGCCAGATCACCGGCGAGGCCGAGTTCAACGAGATCTTCCTCGAGGAGGCCGAGATCCCGGATGAGAACATCATCGGCCAAGTCGGTGGCGGCTGGGGCGTCGCGATCACCACCCTGATGTTCGAGCGCGCCGGACTCGGCGCCGCCGCGGTGATGGGGCTGAAGCGCTCGATGGAGGACCTGCTCGCGGTGATCCAAGAACGGGGGCTCGACGAGGACCCGGTGATCCGCCAGCGGATCGCCGAGCTTCAGATCGGGATCGAGGCGATGCGCCTCGGTGCGCTCCGCGCCCTGACCGCAACGATGAAGACCGGCATTCCCGGTCCCGAAGGTTCCCTCTCGAAATGGCAGTGGGCCGACTACAACCAGGCCCTCACTGAGCTCGGCAACGAGGTGCTCGGGCCGGAGGGAATGCGCGTCGGGACCGAGTGGAGCTACCGCTTCCTGCGCTCGCGAGCCAACTCGATCGAGGGCGGCACCACCGAGGTCCTGAAGAACATCATCGCCGAGCGTGTGCTCGGCCTCCCGCGGCTGAGGTAGCCCATGAATTTCGACCTGAACGACGAGCAGCAGGAGATCAAGCGAACCGCGAGCGAGTTCCTCGCCTCCCGCTTCAAGCCGGAGAAGGTCAGGGGGCTCGCGGAGGCCCGCTCCTACGACGACGCCCTCTGGAAGGAGATCTCCGAGCTCGGCTGGCCCGGGATCGCGATCTCCGAGGACGATGGCGGCCAGGGCCTGGGGATGATCGAGCTCGCGGTCCTGCTCGAGCAGTCCGGCTACGCCTGCGCGCCCAGCCCGCTGCTGGGCACGGCCGGCGCCGCCCTGGTCATCTCCGCGGCCGGCTCTGACGAGCAGCGCGCCGAGTGGCTGCCGAAGCTCGCCTCGGGTGAGGCGACCGGCTCCTTCGGCGGCTATGCGGACGGGTCCAGCACCCTCTTCTGCGATCTGCCGACGGCCGACGTCGTCGTGACCTTCGATGGGGAGGGCGCCCTGCTCGCCCCGGCCTCCGAGGTCGACTTCGAGCCCTTCGAGGCGATCGACGCCACCCGCTCCTACGGGCTCGTCTCGGCGGCGGCCGGCGAACGGCTGTCGGGCGACGTGGACGGCGGACGGGACCGGCTCGCGGTCGCGATCGCGGCCGAGCTCACCGGCATCGCCCAGCGCACCATGGAGATGGCCGTCCAGTACGCGCGCGAGCGCCAGCAGTTCGGCCGCCCGATCGGCGCCTACCAGGGCGTCTCCCACCGCTGCGCGGCGATGCTGCTCGCGACTGAGGAGTCACGCTCGCTCACCTACTACGCCTCCTGGACGGCGGACGCCGAGCCCGAGTCGCTCGCCCTGGCCGCGGCGATGGCGGGCGCCCGCTCCGCCGACGCCGGCTGGCAGGTTCCGGCCTCCGCTCTCCAGGTCCTCGGCGGCATCGGCTTCACCTGGGAGCACGACCTGCAGTTCTGGCTCAAGCGCGGCCGCGTTGCCGGCCGCATGCTCGGCACCCCGCGGGACCACCGCGAGCGCGTCGCCGATCTCTCCGGCATGGGCGCCGGCGAGCCCGCGGCCGTCTAATCGCTACTCGGCGAGTTCGGCGATCAGGTCGACGCCGTCGAGGTCGTTGTGCGTCAGGTGCTGGAACATCAGCCGCTCGACGCCGAGCTCCTCGAGCTCGGCGACCTGCTTCCGGATCTCGGCCACCGTGCCGACCAGGGTGTTCTCGCTGAGGCCCTCGATGTAGGCCTCCGGGTCGGTGGCGTCCTCGCCGCGGATCTCCGCGACCCTGTGGGCCCGCTCGAGCAGGTCGACCCGGTCCGAGCCGATGATGCCGTGGGTCATCAAAGACATCACCGGCGCCTTCCGCCCCGCGTCCTCCCAGGCCTTCCTGACGACCGGAACCGCCTCCCGGGCCTGCTCCGCGCTCATCATCACGAGGTTGTATTCGTCGGCCCAGCGCGCGGCGGCAGCGAGGGTGCGCGGCCGCGCGGCGCCGCCCACGATCAGGTTCGGCCGTGACAGGGGCTTGGGCTGGGCGTTCCCTCCCTTGATCCGGTAGTGCTCGCCCTCGAAGTCGAAGGGCTCCTCGTCCCATTGGCGGCTGACGATCTCGATCTGTTCCTCGAACATCCCCACGCGCTCGGATGTGGGCGGGAACGGGAAGCCGTAGGCGTCGTGCTCGGCCTCGAGCCAGCCCGATCCCATGCCGAGCTCGATGCGACCGCCGCCGGCGATGTGGTCGGCGGTGACGACGTTCTTCGCGAGGACCGAGGGATGGCGGAAGGTCACCGGGGAGACCAGCGTGCCGAGGCGCAGGGTGGAGGTCCTGGCGGCGAGCCCGCAGATCGTCGCCCAGGCGTCGAGCGAGCTGCGATCGGTCTGACCCATGACCGACTGGTAGTGGTCGGAGCGAAAGAGCGCGTCGATCGGGCTGTCCTCACAGGCCCTGGCGAGTTCCAGCCACTCCTCCCAGGTGACGGACTCCTGCCCCTCGATCATCAGGCAGATGCGCATCAGTCAGGAAGGATCTCAGCGTCGGAGATGACCTGCGTCTTGCCGCCACGGCGGAAGTGGACGTCGACCGACTCGTTCTTCCCGTAGCTGCCGAACAGCCCGAGGCTCATCGCGAGCCAGCGGCTCCTGCTCACCCTCTCCTTGACGAGCGGCCGGGAGAAGACGATCAGCTCGTCGTGGATTGTGAAGTCGGACCCCTCCTGCTGCTCGGTGCCGTTGATGAACACCTGAATCGGCCGCCCGGCCCCGCTCGGCAGCCTCACCCGTCGCCCCGCTTCGTAGCTCTCGCCCATCGGCGAGCAGGTTATCCGGGGCTAGGCGCAGATCCCGGACGCGGACAGCGTCGCGGGCACTCCGGAGAGGTTGTAGGCGCTGACCTGCCAGCCTCCCGCGACCGTTCCGGCTTCCGACAGGAACGCCAGCGGCCCCATCGGCCCGGGCTGCGTGGTGCTGAAGCCGCCGCCGAGCAGCGCCTTGCCCTTCGGGCACCTGGCCGCCGCCGTCGCGGACTTCAGGGACCCGATGCTGGATGCATCCAGCGGGACCGTCACCGTCGCATCGATCAGCTTCAGTCCGGAAGCGCAGTAGGCGTAGCTCGTCTCGGTGCGCGCGATCGTCCCGCTGTTGGTGAACGCCGAGGTCCAGGCGGTGGGAGAGGAACGGAGGTTCTGGAAGTAGACCGGGAAGGCGGGTGATCCGTTCAGCTTCGGCGGAGGGGTCGACGAGAAGCCGCCACCGATCGCCTGCGTTCCCGGTCGGGCAGCTCGCCGTCGGGTTGGAGACGCCACCGGTCCCGGCCTGTGATCCGGTGGCGCTCGCCTCGGTGATCGTGATTCGCTTCACCTTCTTCTTCTTGGCGGCCACGGCCTTCTTGACGGACTTCGGCTTGCTCAGCCGCGGCGTCCGGCAGTCGACCTCGGCGGTCAGCGGCAGCGCGGGCGGTGAGCCGGCGGAGGTCTCGCGGGCACCGGAGACCTGCCAGGCGTTGTCGCCCGACCCGGCGTGACTCGTAGACGACGTGGAGATCCTCGAGCGTCGTGCCAACCACGTTGATCGGGTCGGAGAACCCGCCCCCGACCGCGATCAGGCCGGGCGGGCATGTCGCCGTGACCGTGACCAGCTCGCCGTCGGTGCTGGTCGACTTGGAGGCGCTCACCACCGTCACGGGCGGCGACTTGGGCTTCTTGTGCTTCTTCTTCGCGTCCGCCGGGGACGCAGCGAGCAGAAGCGCCGACAGCAGCGCCGCGATGAAGATGATGCGGGTCGTCCCTGACCTCACCGCGGGGAGCCTATCCCAGGGCGTCCCTCAGCCGTTCGAGCGCATCGTCCAGCGTGTCCGCCTCGATCGTCTCCTTGCGGATCGCTCCCGTATAGGCGATCGCGTGGCCGTCGCCCATCACGTCGATGCCGCCCTCCGGATGGCGAATCAACCCCGGGCCTGTGATCTCGATCCGTGCGTTGACTCGCTGGTCGGGAGTGTGTGTGCGGAAGGCGGTGATCGGCGGTAGCCGATCCTCGCGCTGAATCTCCTCGACCTGCCGCCGCGCCTCAGCGATCGCCTCATCCAGCGACCCGAACTTCTCCCTCCCGACACTGGATCCGTGCCGGACCGTGACCTTCCAGCTCACCCGGCGAGCGTACGCTCTCAGAGTTGAACGAGTCAGGCGCCGCGGCGCGGGCGCTTCGGGCGCTTCGCGGGCGGCCCGGTGATCTTCTCGGGACCGTCACGCTCATCGGCGGGCGTGTAGTCGACGTCGCGCCGGCCGGTGTAGATCTGCCGCGGCCGGGCGATCTTGAGCTCGGGATCCTCGTTCTGCTCCATCCACTGGGCGACCCAGCCCGATGTCCGCGGGATCGCGAAGATCACCGTGAACATGTCGTTGGGGACTCCCATCGCCTCGTAGATCAGGCCGGAGTAGAAGTCGACGTTCGGGTAGAGCTTCCGCGAGGTGAAGTACTCGTCGTCGAGGGCTCGCTTCTCGAGCTCGGTGGCGATGTCGAGCAGCGGGTTGTCGCCTGTCGCCTCGAGCACCTCCTCGACGTGCTTCTTGATGATGCGGGCCCTCGGGTCGTAGTTCTTGTAGACCCGGTGGCCGAAGCCCATCAGCTTCTCCTCGCGGTTCTTCACGCCCTCGAGGAAGTTCGGGATGTTGTCCGTCGTCTCGATGCGGCGGAGCATCCGCAGGACCGCCTCGTTGGCGCCGCCGTGGAGCGGGCCGTAGAGAGCCGCGACTCCAGCGGCAACCGCCGAATACGGGTCGACGCCCGACGAGCCGACCGAGCGGACCGCGTTCGTCGAGCAGTTCTGCTCATGGTCGGCGTGCAGGATGAAGAGGACGTCGAGCGCCTTGGCCAGGCGCGGATCCGGCTCGTAGGTGTTCTCCATCTTGAAGAGCATCGAGAGGAAGTTCTCGGAGTACGAGAGCTCGTTGTCGGGATAGACGTAGGGCAACCCCATGCTGTGCCGGTAGGCCCAGGCCGCCATGGTCGGCACCTTGGCGATCAGCCTGATCGCGGCCATGTAGCGCTCCTCCGGATCGTCGATGTGCTTCGCGTCCGGATAGAACGTCGAGAGCGCCCCGACGCTGGCGAGCAGCATGCCCATCGGGTGGGCGTCGTGGCGGAAGCCCTCGTTGAACTTCTTGATGTCCTCGTGCGCGAAGGTGTGGTGGGTGACGTCGAAGGTCCAGCGGTCCAGCTGGGCGGGGGTGGGCAGCTCGCCGAAGATCAGGAGGTAGGCGACCTCGAGGTAGGTGGACTGCTCGCAGAGCTGCTCGATCGGGATGCCGCGGTGCTGCAGGATGCCGGCCTCGCCGTCGATGTAGGTGATCGCGGAGCGGCAGGAGGCCGTGTTCGTGAAGGCGGGGTCGTACCCCATGAGGCCGAAGTCGTCGTCAGAGACCTTGATCTGCCGCAGGTCCATCGTCTTGATGGTCCCGTCGTTGATCTCGACCTCGTAGGACTCGCCGGTCCTGTTGTCGGTGATGCTGAGTGTGTCTCCGCCTGAGGCGCCGTCTTGCGACGCGCCGCCCGGCTTTGCCTGAGTCTCGTCCTTCGTCGCCATCAAAGCTCCTCGGTCGCTTGCGCGCTTCCCGCATATCTTCTCACGGTGGCGTTTCCGGCAAACAGGCCCAGCAAGGAGGAGACACTGCGCCTGTTCGCCGGCCTGCCGAAGCGCTACGACCTCGCCGGCGCGCTGCTCAGCTTCGGCCAGGACCCGCGCTGGCGCCGCGCGATGGTCCGGCAGGTGGGCGCGAGCGGGGGCGATCGCGTCCTCGACGTGGCGACGGGGACCGGAATGGTCGCGACGGCGCTCGCGCGCACGTACGGATGCTCCGTGGTCGGCCTCGACCAGAGCCCGGAGATGCTCGCCGGCGCGCGGGCGAAGCTGGCCTCCGACCCCGTGCTGGCCAGCCGCATAGAGCTGGTCAGGGGCGAGGCCGAGTCGCTGCCGTTCGCGGACGGCGAGTTCGACCATCTCACCTACACCTATCTGCTGCGCTACGTGGAGGACCCGGGGGCAACCCTGAGGGAGCTCGCGCGCGTAGTGAAGAGTGGAGGACGGATCGCCTCGCTCGAGTTCATGCTCCCTCCCAACCCCATCGCCCGCTCCCTCTGGCATGCCTACACCCGCGCGGCGATGCCGCTGTTCGGCCGGATGATCTCGCCGGACTGGTACGTCGTCGGGCGCTTCCTGGGGCGCAGCATCGCCGACTTCTACGGGCGGCTGCCCCTCGAGCGCCAGCTTGACCTCTGGCGGGAGGCGGGGATCGAGAACGTGGCGGCGCGCGTGATGAGCCTCGGCGGCGGAGTGGTGATCTGGGGGACTCGTGGCTGAGGACCGGCTCGAGCGCCCGGCGTTCTACGCGCTTCGCCGCGGCGGATGGCGCGACCTGATCACGGTGCTGCACCCTCCTTACACGGCGTGGAACCTCGCCAACGTCTGCTTCGGGGCCGCCGCGGCGGCGCAGATCCACACCGACCGCTTCGTCGCCACGCTGGCCGCCTTCTTCCTCGCCGTCGGGGTCAGCGCCCACACCCTCGACGAGCTCAACGGACGCCCGCTGAAGACCGAGCTCTCCGACAGGGTCCTGATCGCCCTCGCGGTCCTCTCGCTGGCGGGCGCGGTCGGGATCGGGGTGGCGGGGTGCATCATCGTGTCGCCGACGTTGATTCCGTTCGTGCTGGCGGGCGGGTTCTTCGTCGTCGCCTACAACCTTGAGCTCTTCGGCGGCCGCTTCCACACGGCGTTCTGGCTCGCCTTCGCCTGGGCCGCATTTCCCGCTCTGACGTCGTGGTGGGTGAACACGCTCTCCTTCGCATCGCTGAAGGTCGACGTGGCGGGAGTCCTGGTCGCCGCGGGCTGCTTCGGCCTGGTCAGCGTGCAGAGAACGCTCTCGACGCCGGTGCGGAGGCTGAGGCGGAACACCGTCTCCGTCAGCGGCGAGCAGCGGCTCGACGACGGCACGGTCATCCCGCTGACCGCCGCGGAGATCTCCGGCCCGCTCGACGCGTCGCTGCGCGGTCTCTCCTGGGCGGTCGTCGTGCTCGCGATCGGGCTGGTAGTGATCCGCTACTGAGCGGTCGCCTCGAGCGCCGCCCTCAGGGACGCGGCGTCGAACGAGCCCGTGTGCTGTCGCCCGCCGACGAAGAACCCCGGCGTCCCGGTGACGCCGCTCGCCAGGCCGCTGTCCACGTCGCGCTGGACGCGCGGAGCGTGGACCTCGGAGTCGAGCTCGGTCGTGAAGCGCTCGACGTCCAGCCCTAGCTCCCCCGCGTAGTGGATGAGGTCCTCGCGGCCGAGCGCGCCGCGCGACTCGTACATCCGGTCGTGCATCTGCCAGAACGCGCCCTGGGCGGCCGCCGCCTCGGCCCCCTGCGCCGCGCGCTCTGCGTCCGGGTGGATCTCCCGCAGTGGGAAGTGTCTGAACGCGAACAACAGCCGCCCGGCGAGCTGGTCGCGAATCCGGTTGACGATCGGGAAGGCGGCCGTGCAGTACGGGCACTGGAAGTCGCCGTACATGACGAGCTCGAGCTCGGCCCGGTCCGGGCCGTCGATGTGATCCTCGGCGGAAGTCGGCGGAGTCAGCTGACCCATGGGATCGCGAGCTTAGACTCGCGGCGTGAACGACATCGAGATCCTGATTGCGCTGGTCGCCGCCGCCATCGTGCTGGTGCGGATCGCCGACGCGATCTCGATCCCGTACCCGATCGTCCTCGTGCTCGGCGGGCTTGGGATCGGCTTCATCCCCGGCGGCCCGACGCTCGAGCTGCGGCCCGACGTCGTCTTCCTCGTCTTCCTGCCTCCCCTGCTGCAGTCCGCCGGCTATTGGTCATCGCCCAAGGAGCTGCGGGCGGAGCTGGTGCCGCTCACATGGCTGGTGATCGGCCTCACCCTGGTCACCATGGTCGCGGTGGCGGCCATCGCCCAGGCGGTGATCCCGAGCATCAGCTGGGCGGAGGGCTTCGTCCTCGGCGCGATCGTGGCGCCGACGGACCCCGTGTCCGCGATCGCCACCTTCGAGCGCGTCGGCGTCACCGACCGCGTGGCCACCCTGGTCGAGGGGGAGAGCATGGTCAACGACGCGGTCGCCCTGGTCTCCTACAAGGTGGCCCTGGCCGCCGTGGTGAGCGGGACGCTCACGGCCGGCGAGGCCGTCGATGACCTGGTGGTCGGCGTGATCGGGGGCGTGGCGATTGGGCTGGCGGTGTCAGGCATCGCCCAGATGGCCCTTCGCCGCCTCGACGACGCCCCGCTCGCCATCCTGCTCACCGTCTTCACCGCGTACGCCTCGTTCGCGCTCGCGGACGGGATCGGCGCCTCGGGTGTGCTCGCGGCCGTCAGCAGCGGCCTCTTCTCCGGCTGGCGCTCCCACATCATCTTCGACGCCGACCTGCGCCTGAACGCCCAGTCCTTCTGGCGGGTGCTCGTCTTCGCGCTCAACGCGATTCTCTTCGTGCTCGTCGGGGAGCAGTTCCCCGAGATCCTGCGCAAGGTGGGGGAGACCTTCTCGCCGGGCGAGATCGTCGGCTACGGGCTGATGGTGTCGGCCGTGGTGATCGTGGTTCGCCTCGTCTGGCAGTTCCTGCCGGTGTCGCTGGGGCGCCTGCTGCCGAAGATCGGGGACACGGGGGGCGGTGAGGACTGGCGCGAGCGCGTGTTGATCGGCTGGACCGGGATGCGCGGCGCCGTCTCGCTGGCCGCCGCGCTCGCCCTCCCGCTCACCCTCGACTCCGGTGCCACCTTCGGCTCCCGTGACCTGATCGTTTACCTGACGGTCGCGGTCATCTTCGTGACGCTCGTCGGCCAGGGACTGACCCTGCCGGCGCTGGTCCGGGCGCTCGGCCTCAGCACGTCGGAGCCCTGGGCGCCGGACGAAGCGGTCGCGCGCCTCGCCGCGGCGCAGGCGGCCCTCGATCGCCTCGACGAGCTGGAATCCGAGGGAACTCCGGTCTCCGAGAGCGCCCTCGAGCGCCTGCGCGAGCTCTACCAGGCGCGCTTCGCTCGCTGCGTCGCCGCCCTCCAGGGCGAGGATTCCGAGGTCCCGATCGAGAACCCCCTCAGCGGCTACCGACGGCTTCGCGAGGACCTGATCAAGACCGAGCGCGACACGCTGCTCGGCATGCGGAATGACGGCCGGATCAAGCAGGACCTCTTCCGCCGAATCCAGCGCGACCTCGACCTGGACGAGGCGCGGCTGGGGACCTGATTCAGGTCGGGGCGGGCTCCGCGTCGAAGTGAGTGATCCGGCGGAAGTCGCGAAGACGGTCGTCGATCTCCTCCCGCGTCAGTGACCTGACGCGCTCGGTCCCGAAGTCCTCGACGTTGAACGAGGCGAGCACCGAGCCGTATGCCATCGCCTGGCGCAGGACGGCGTGGTCGAGCGGCGACTCGCCTGCCGCCCGGCGGTTGTCGAGGTAGCCCAGGAAGCCACCCGCGAAGCTGTCGCCGGCGCCGGTGGGATCGCGGACATCCTCGAGGAGGAAGCCAGGGATCGCGAAGAACTCGTCGCGCGAGAAGAGCGCGGCGCCGTACTCGCCGCGCTTGGCCACGATCACGCCGGGCCCCATGTCCATCGCAGCCCGGGCGGCGCGCGCCAGGTTGGGCTCGCCGGTGAGCTCGCGGATCTCGGCATCGTTGAGCAGCAGGCAGTCGACCTCGGCGATCGCGCTCTTCAGCGAGTCGCGCGCCGTTTCGATCCAGAGGTTCATCGAGTCGAGAGCGGAGAACTCCGCCTCGCGACAGCGGGCGCGAACTCTTCGCTGGAGGTCGGGCTGGATGTTGCCGAGAAAGAGCATCTGGGCCTGGCGGGAGGTGTCCGAGAGCTTCGGGTCGAAGTCGGCGAAGACGTTGAGCTGCGTGTCGTCGGTGTGAGCGACGTTCATGTCGTACTCGTAGTGGCCCTGCCAGAAGAAGGTCTCGCCGCCGGCCACTCGCTCGATGTCGTCGGTGGCCACCCCGCGTCCCTCGAGCACCGCGAGCTCGTCGGGACCGAAGTCCTCGCCGACCGGGCCGACCACCCGGACGTCCGTGAAGAAGCTCGCGGCCAGCGAGAAATGGACGGCTGAGCCGCCCAGCATCCGCTCGCGCTCGCCGAACGGCGTGCGCACGGAATCAAAGGCAATCGACCCCACGACGGTTAGCGCCATAAGCTTGAGGCGTGAAGGCTATTCAGATTGAGGAGTTCGGCGGGCCAGAGAAGCTCAAGCTGGTGGATCTGCCGGACCCGGAGCCGTCGGACGGCATGGTCGTCGTGGACGTCAACCGCTCGGGGATCAACTGGGCGGACACCCACGCGATCCGCAACGACTACCTGGCCGAGCAGGAGCTGCCCCTCGTCCCGGGCGCCGAGATCTCCGGGACCACGGGGGACGGGCGACGGGTCGCCGCGCTGATCAACAACGGAGGCTACGCGCAGAAGGCGCTGGTCCCGGAGGCCTTCCTGATCCCGCTGCCGGACGAGGTGAACGACGAGCAGGCGGCGGGGTTGCTCCTCCAGGGCCTGACGGCGCATGCGCTGCTCCACTACTGTGCGCACGTCGAGGAGGGTGAGACCGTGGTCGTGGAGGCCGCGGCAGGAGGCACGGGCTCCCTCGCGGTGCAGCTGGCCAAGCGCGCCGGCGCGAAGGTGATCGGGCTGGCGTCCAGCGAGGAGAAACGCAAGTTCGCTGAGAACCTCGGAGCCGACGCGACCGCCGACTCTCGAGCCGAGGACCTCAAGGAGGCGATCCTCGAGGCGAACGGCGGCGAGAAGGTCGACGTCGTGCTCCACATGTCGGGTGCCGGGTTCGAGGCCGAGCTCGCCTCGCTGGGGATGCTCGGCCGGATCGTCGTCTTCGGCAACGCCGCCCGCCAGCCGAGCGAGCTTTCGACCAACTATCTGCTGCAGAGCTCGAAGTCCGTCCTGGGGTTCTGGCTGATCGCGCTGATCGTCCGGAAGCGCCAGCTGATCGGCGAGATGATCGGCGACCTGTTCGGGGCCGTAGCGAAGGGGGACCTCGAGGTGGTCATCGGCGAGACGTACCCGCTGAGCGAGGCCGCCCGCGCCCATGAGGCGATGCAGGACCGGGGAACCACCGGCAAGCTCCTGCTCGATCCCTCGAAGTAGATGACCGAAACAGAGACGGCAACCTCCTTCAAGGAACTCGGCCTGTCCGAGGGGCTCCAGCAGACGCTGGAGGAACTCGGTTACGCCGAGCCGACGCCGATCCAGGCCCAGGCGATCCCCGAGCTGCTCAACGGTCACGACGTGATCGGCCAGGCCCAGACCGGCAGCGGCAAGACCGCCGCCTTCGGCCTGCCGATGCTCGAGTACATCGACCCGGAGAACGAGGAGACCCAGGCGATCGTCCTCACCCCGACGCGCGAGCTCTGCATCCAGGTGACGCAGGCGCTGCGCGCCTACGCCGAGCACCTCGAGGGTGTGAACGTCGTCGCCGTCTTCGGCGGGGCGCCGATCCGCGAGCAGCAGTCGAGGCTGCGCCATGGCGCCCAGGTGGTCGTGGCGACGGTCGGCCGGATGATGGATCTGATCTCGCGCAAGTCCCTGGTGCTGACCGCGGCCCGCTACGTCGTCCTCGACGAGGCTGACGAGATGCTCGACCTCGGCTTCATCGAGGACGTCGAGAAGATCCTGCGGATGTGCCCGAACGGGCGCCAGACACTGCTCTTCTCGGCGACCATGCCGGCCCCCGTCGCCCGCCTCGCGGAGACCTACATGTACGACCCGGTGACGATCCGGGTGACGCCCAAGAAGCTGACCGTCGACTCGGTCGAGCAGGCCTATGTGATGGTCGAGCCCAAGCAGAAGCCCCAGCGCCTCGCCGAGGTGCTGAAGGCCGAGGAGCCCGAGCAGGCGATCATCTTCGTCCGCACCAAGATCGGCGCGGCTCGGCTCGGCAGGGATCTCGCCGACCAGGGCCTCCGCGTCAAGGCCCTCCACGGCGACCTCAGCCAGGGCCAGCGTGACGGGGTGATGATCTCCTTCAAGGAGCACAAGACGCCCCTGCTGGTGGCGACCGACATCGCGGCCCGCGGCCTCGACATCGAGCACGTCACCCACGTCATCAACTACGACCTGCCGAACAACCCGGAGATCTACGTCCACCGGATCGGGCGCACCGGTCGCGTCGGTCGCACGGGCCGTGCGATCACCTTCGCGACCGCGAAGCAGAAGGGGGACCTGAAGGAGATCGAGCGCGTGATCAAGGCCCACATCGGCGAATGGGAGCCGCCGGAGGAGCGCCTCGAGCATGCCCCGACGCCGCGCCACCGCGAGGGGCCGCCGCCCGAGACCACGAACGGCAGCGTCAAGCTCTTCGTCAACCGCGGCAAGCGGGGCGGGATCACCGAGGAGGACCTGAACTGGGCCCTGACGGAGGGCGCCGTCCTCCCGAAGGAGGCCATTCACTCGATCCGCGTCCTCGACCGCTTCTCGTTCGTCGAGGTCGCGGCCGATCAGGCCGAGCGCGCCGTGGAGTTCCTGGACGGCACGAAGCTCAAGGGCAAGCAGATCCGGATGGAGATCGCCCGCAGCTAAGGCGGGCCGGGACTAGGGGCCCCGGACCTCCTCGATCTTCCCGATCAGGTCCTCCCACTCGAATGGCTTCGGGACGATGTCGTTGGCGCCCAGCTTCCGCATGCGCTCGGGCTCCTGGGCGTCGAGGTGTGCGGAGATCATCAGCACCGGGATCGTGGAGCCCTCTCCGCGGATCTCCTCGAGGACCTCGGTGCCGGACTTGTTGGGCATCATCGCGTCGAGCAGGATCACGTCGGGCTCCTTCGCGCCGAGCTCGCGGAGCCGCTCGAGCGCCTCGACCCCGTCGGTCGCGGTGACCACCTCGTAGCCCTCCATCTCCAGCCGGCGCTGGAGCATGAGCAGGACGGTTTCCGAGTCGTCGGCGACCAGCAGGCGCGTCACCCGGTGGCCCCTGCCTTCGTCCGGCGCGCGGGGACCTTTTGCTTCGGTCGTCCATCCTTGGCGATCGGCAGCACGAAGCTAAAGGTAGCTCCCTCCCCCGGAGACGAGTTCGCGGAGATCGCTCCGCCGTGAAGTTCCACCAGAGACTTGGCGATCGCCAGGCCCAGACCGGTGCCCCCGACGGACTGCGACTCGCTGCTGTCAGCGCGCCAGAAGCGGTCGAAGACGTGCTCGAGCTGGTCCTCGTCCAGGCCCGGGCCGTCGTCGGAGACTCGGAACTCGATCTCGTCGCCCACCTTGGTCGCGGCGAGCCGAACCTGCGCGCCCTCGGGCGCGTACTTGTTGGCGTTGGTCAGCAGGTTGGCGAGCACCTGGCCGATCCTGCCAGCGTCCGCGTGGACGTCGGGCAGGTCCTTCTCGACGCTGACGGTGAAGCGCTGGTCCTTGTTCTCGAAGTTGGGTCGCATCTGCCTGCCGATTCCCTGCGCGAGCGGGCGAACGGCGGTCGGCTCCGGCTCGATCCGCAGCTTGCCCGCGTCGCTCCGCGCCAGGTCGAGCAGGTCGTTGATCATCTTCTGGAGCTGGCCGGCGCTCTCCGCGATCACCTCAGCGGCCTCGAACTGGCGGGCGTTGAGCGACTTGCGCTGTGCCGTGAGCATCTCGGCGAAGCCCTTCACCACTGTCACCGGCGTTCGCAGCTCGTGCGAGACGGTGAGCACGAAGTCGTCCTTCATCTGCTCGACCCGGTCGCGTTCTCGCGCGTCGCGTTCGAGCGAGTTGGCCATCTCGTTGAAGGCGCGTCCCAGGGTCGCGATCTCCACCGGACCGCCAACCTCCACCCGCGTGCGCAGGTCGCCTCCCGCGAGCCGTCGCGCACCCTCGACCAGACGGCCGAGCGGCGCCCGCATCGAGTTGATCAGGCCGGAGAAGAGGAGGAGGGCCGCGAGCAGCGCCCCGCCGAGGCCGGCCGCCACCAGGATCGTCGTGTTGCGCGTGTCGGTTCGCGCCTTGTCCCGTGCCGCGTCGCGCGCGGCACGGGTGTCGTTCGCCAGCGCCTCCCCGCTGTTGCTCACCGCCAGCGAGAGCCGGCGCTCGATCGGGGCCGGCGGGACCTGACCGTGGATCAGCGGTTCGGCGACCTTCTTGCGCCAGGCGACCTCGCCCGCGACCAACTGGTCGAGCTTCGCGGTCAGGATCGTGTCTTCGTCGGTCAGGTCGCGCGCGCTCTTGGCCGCGCCCGAGAAGCTGGCGGCGGCCTGATCCAGCTCGACCTGGCTCGGCTTCTGGTGGGCCGTGGCGGGCCTCGCGGCCGCCTCCTCCAGGATGAATGCGGAGCGCAGGCGCTCGCTCTGCAGCTCGAGCTGGAAGTAGCGGGTGATGTCGTTCTCGTAGTTGACCCTGATCTGGAACAGCCTGCCCACGCCCAGCAGGGAGACGATCAGGAGCAACGCGAAGAGAACCAGGAACCCGATTCGCAGGCGTGCGGTCAGTGAGGGGTTGAAGCTCATCGTTTTTGGGGATCCTCGTTCTTCGCGTACACTACGGCCAAGGGGATCTCATGGGTAAAGGATTACTTGCCTGGTGGCGCCGCAGGATTGTGGCGCGAGGACTGGCCGGAGCGGCGCTTTTCGCCGTGCCTGTAGCCGTGGCCGCCCTGATTGGCTTCGGCAGCGGCTTCGCCGGTGTCGCCGGCGGACTCTCGTCCGTCACGAGCGGCCCCGAGGCGGTGCCGGCCTCCGCTCAGACCGGGCCGACCAGGCTGAACCGGGCGGTGGTGGCGCTCGCGAGCAGGCAGACTGCGTCGACCGGCTCGGGCGGCTCCGGGAACGCCGCCGGCGGGTCGACGGGCGGGTCCACGGGCACGAACGGCACGAACGGCACGAGCGGGACCACCGGATCGAGCGGGAGCAGCAGCGGCACGCAGGCGCCGGCCACCAGCACGCCGGGCGTTCCTCAGGTGAGCCTGCCGGGCTCCGGCAGCAGTGGCGCGGGCGGGGCCGTCAGCGGGGCCACCGACGCCGTCAACGGCACGCTCAACAACGTGCTGGGCGGGGTCAACAACACCGTCAACGGCCTGCTCGGCAAGTAGTCCTCGCTCAGCAGGCCTTGATCCAGGTTGCTCGCGTTCGCGATTAGCCTCGCTTCGGCCTTCTCCTGGGGAGTCTCGGACTTCCTGGGCGGCCTGACCAGCCGCCGCCTGCCTGTCCTCGGCGTGCTTGCCGTCTCCCAGCCCGCCGGGCTGGTCATGATCGGGATCATCGTCCTGCTGTTCGGCGCCGATCCGGTCTCCGCGGACAAGCTGGCCATCGCGGCCGCGGCGGGGGCGGCCTCGCTCGGCGGGCTCTGGGCGTTCTATGCGGCCATGGCCATGGGCACCGTGAGCGTCGTCGCGCCCATCGCGTCCCTGGGGGTGGTCGTGCCGGTTGCCGTGGGCCTGGCCAGAGGGGACGCTCCCGCCGCGATTCAGCTGATCGGCCTCGTCCCCGCGATCGCCGGCGTGGTGATCCTGAGCTACGAGGAGCACCCCGAGCACCATGCCGGCGTCGCCCGCCGGTCGGTCGTCCTGGCGATTCTCGCGGGCCTCGGCTTCGGCATCTTCTTCACAGGGCTCGACCTGGCCGCCGCCGACCGGCCGGGCTGGTCGATCATGGCCGTTCGCGTCGGCGGCGTCGCGACGGTGGCCATCGCCCTGCTGTTCACACGGCCGCGGCTTACCGAGGTCTCGGGCTCGATCGCGGTCCTGCTCACGATCGGCTTCTTCGACGTCCTCGCCAATTCGCTCTTCGCGGTCGCCTCGACCAAGGGCGTCCTTCCCGTGGTGGCGGTGGGCGGCTCGATGTACCCCGCGTTCACCATCGCGCTCGCGCACGGCGTGCTCGGCGAGCGGCTCGGCCGGATCCAGTGGGGAGGGGTCGTGCTCGCCCTGCTCGGCGTCGCGTTGATCGCGGCGGGCAGCTAGACGGCGAGCGAGAGGCCCGTCAGCTCGTCCAGCTCGGCGATCGTCTCGGGGGGGTCGCGGTAGCGGATCGCGGTCATGCCGACCGCCTCGGCTCCCTCGCAGTTCTCCTTCAGGTCGTCGACGAAGAGGCACTCGGCCGGCATCGACCTCGAGCCGCTCCGCGGCCAGCCGGTAGATCTCCGGCTGGGGCTTGTGGAGGCCCACCTCGGCCGAGATCACGACCGCGTCGAAGAGCTCGGTGAGGAGCTCCCGGTCGTAGTGAGCCGTGCTCCAGGAGTTGGAGACGAGTCCCGTGAGCAGCTCGCTCGCCCGGATCTTCCGCACGACGTCCACCATCGGCACGAGCGGCTTCATGCCGGCGAACATGCTGTCGATCAGGCCGTCCGGGTTGGCGAGGCCGAGGCGCCTCCCGAAGGTCCTCTCGAAGTCGGCCTCGCTGAGCTCGCCGGTCTCCAGGCCGCGCAGGTCCCTGAGCGCCTCCGGGTCGGTGCGGAAGAGGTTCTTGATCGCATCGGGATCGAGGCCCTCGGCGCGGCAGAAGGCCGAGAAGCTGTCCCAGACCGGCGTGGTGAGCACCCCGCCGAAGTCGAAGAGGACGGCCCTGAATATGCTGCGCGCCATGGCGGAGGAGGCTATCGAGGGGATCGATCGCGCCGGCGTAGAGGGCTGGTTCGAGTCGAACGTCCCCGACGTCCAGCTTCCGCTGAGCTTCGACCGGATCTCCGGCGGACGCTCCAACATGACCTTCGGCGTCAGGGACTCCGCCGGCCACGCCTGGGCGCTGCGCCGGCCGCCGCTCGGCAAGCGGCTCGGCTCCGCCCACGACATGGGACGTGAGCACCGCGTGATCGCCGCGCTCCAGGACACTCCGGTACCGGTGCCACCCGTGATCGGCCTCTGCGAGGAGGAGTCCGTGAACGAGGCGCCCTTTTACGTCATGGGCTTCGTCGAGGGCCCGATCCTCCGTTCGGCGGAGGAGGCGAAGCAGTTCGACGAGGACGAGCGCCGAGCGATCGGGGAGCGCGTGGTCGACACGTTGGTGGCGATCCACGAGGTCGATCCCGACGCGGTGGGCTTGGGCGACCTGGGTCGCAAGGAGGCCTACGTGGAGCGCCAGCTGAAGCGCTGGCAGGGCCAGTGGGAGAAGTCGAAGACCCGCGAGCTGCCGGCGGTCGACTCCGTCCACGAGCGGCTCTCCGCGCGGATCCCGGAGCAGGGCCCGGCGACGATCGTGCACGGCGACTACCGGCTGGACAACATGATCCTGACCCCGTCGGGAGAGGTCGCAGCGGTGGTGGACTGGGAGCTCTGCACGCTCGGCGACCCCCTCGCCGACGTCGGGATGCTGCTCGTCTACTGGTCCGAGGAGGGCGACGACTTCATGCCCCTCTTCGCCCCGGCGACGATCGCCCCCGGCTTTCCCAAGCGCGACGACGTCCGCGAGCGCTACGCGGAGCGCTCGGGCCGCGACCTGAGCCAAATCGACTTCTTCATCGCCCTCGGCTACTGGAAGCTGGCGATCATCCTCGAGGGCGTCTACGCCCGTTACGCCTCGGGCCAGTACGGCAAGACCGACGAGGGCTTCCAGGAGTTCGCGAAGATCGTGGAGCGCCTCGCGGACGCGGCGGACGAGGCCGCGAACCGCCTGCCGTAGCACTCAAGTCACCCAATGGTCACCTGGTCGGGTCCGCCGCGCGACCGGCTGTCTCAGCCTCCGGGCATGCAAGACAACTCGGGCGGTGTGAGTGAGCGTGATAGCGATCGCTACCAGGGCGATAGCGAGCCGGATAGCGATGGCTATCAACTCCGTGAAGGCCTTGGTTCCCTGATCGACCGATGGAAAGCGATGAAGGACGGTTGGTGGAATCAGGCCGGCTACGAGACTTACTGGGACTACGTGCAGGAGCAGGAGAAGAGCTGGGCGCGCATGGGTTTCTCGAGCATCTACCGCAATCGCAAGAGGCGGCCGAGAACGGAGGAACTGCCAGACGCGTCGCCGCCCGCGCTCGATCTCGACGCCGTCGCATCCGATGCCACCCGGCCACGCAGCTCACGCGATCGGCAGGTGAACGTCAGACTCACACAGCTCGGGTACGAGGCGCTCGCGAAGGCCGCCCGAACCTACGGATTACGATCGACGACGCTTGCCCGGTTGCTCATTCACCGCGGCGCGCTCGCGGTCCTTGAGAGCCAGGAGGACTAGGCGGGAGCCTTGGCCGGCTCCTCGGTGGAAGCCTCGGCCCGCTTCGCCGCGCGGTTCAGCTCGCGGCGGGCGATCACCATCTTGTGGACCTCGTCGGGTCCGTCCGCGACGCGCAGCATGCGGCTGAAGCGCCACATGCCCGCGAGCGGGGTGTCGTCGGACATCCCGAGCGAGCCGTGGACCTGGATCGCGCGGTCGAGGACGTCCATCACGACGTTGGCCGCGACGACCTTGATCATCGAGATCGCCTGGCGGGCGCGGCGCTTGCCCTCGGTGTCCATCTGCCAGGCGGCGTAGAGGGTGAGCAGGCGGGCCTGATCGACCTCCATCCGCGACTTGGCGATGAAGTCCTGGACGAACTGCTTGTCGGCCAGCGGGCCGCCGAAGGACTCGCGGGTGTTGGCGTACTGGCACATCATCTCGATGGCGCGCTCGGCGGTCCCGATCGCGCGCATGCAGTGGTGGATGCGGCCGGGGCCGAGACGGTCCTGGGCGATCACGAAGCCCGCGCCGCGCTCGCCGAGGAGATTGGACTCCGGCACGCGGCAGTCCGTGTAGCGGACCTCGCAGTGGCCGGGCCCGCCGTCATGCCCCATCACCGAGACGTTGCGGATCAAGTCGAAGCCGGGGTTGTCGATCGGGACGATGATCATGCTCGCCCGCGTGTAGGGGGCCGCGTCGGGGTCGGTGACCACCATCGCGATCGCGAGCTCGGCGCCGTTCGCGCCGGAGGTGAACCACTTGTGCCCGTTGATCACCCATTCGCCGTCAACCAGCTCGGCGCGGGTCTGAAGCGTGGTCGGGTCGGAGCCGGAAACCTCGGGTTCGGTCATCGAGAAGCAGCTGCGGATCTCGCCGTCGAGCAGAGGCTGCAGGAACCGCTCCTTCTGCTCGGGCGTGCCGTGGTCGACGAGGATCTCCATGTTCCCCGTGTCCGGCGCCGAGCAGTTGAAGGCCATCGGGGCGACGATGGGGCTGCGGCCCATCTGCTCGCAGAGCATCCCGTACTCCCAGTTGCTGAGACCAGCGCCGTACTCGCCGTCCGGGAGGAAGAGGTTCCAAAGGCCCTGCTCCTTGGCGAGGGCCCGGAGCTCGACCAGGATCTGCGGATATGGGACGCCGGGCTTGACCTCGTCGTCGATCGCCTGGATCGCTTCGGACTCGACCGTATAGACGTGCTCATCCATGAACGCCGCGACGCGCTCGAGAAGGGACTCGACCTCGGGCGAGGGCTTGAAGTCCATTATCTGGACCCTACGACATCCCGCGGTAGCGGGCGAACAACTCGCCCTCGGATTCGAGCAGCCAGGCGAGCTCCACCTGGTCGACGTCGGCCAGGGCGCCCTCCAGGATCCGCGGGCCCTCGCCGCCGGCGATCTTCGGGGCGATGGTGAGGAAGAGCTCGTCCGCGAGGCCGCCCTCGCGCAGGCGGCCGTGGAGGGTCGGGCCGCCTTCGCAGAGCACGGACTTGATGCCACGCTCCTCGAGCAGCCAGGCGAGGGCGCGGTCGAGCTCGACACCTTCCGGATGGCGCACGACCGTCACCGGCGTCGCAGTCTCCGGCGGCTCCTCCTCTGAGGCGGTGAAGATCACGATCCGGCCGCCGCCGTCGGTGAAGAGGCCGGCGTCCCAGGGAAGCTCCAGGCGGTTCGAGACGATCACGCCGAGCGGGTCGTGCGCCAGGCCGATTCGCTCCCGGTAGGCCCGCAGGGCGGGATCGGAGACCATCCGGCCGTAGCGCTCGGCCCGCATCGTCCCCGCGCCGATCATCACCGCGTCCACATGGGTGCGGAGGCGCTGGAGGATCTCGGTGTCGGTGTCGCTGCCGATCGCGCCGGACCTCCCCGAGATGGCCGCGCGGCCGTCCAGTGTGGTCGCGAAGTTGAGGATCAGGTAGGGGCGGTCCGGGTGTGCCAGCTGCTTCAGGTCGAGTTCCGCGAGCTGCTCGGCGACCGTCGTCTCGGCCTCATCGGGAACGAGGCGCCGAACCGGGTGGGTCTCGCCGGGGATGCTCATGCGCCCTCGATCTCGGAGAGGTGATCGACGTTGGCGGCGTCGCCGGCCTCGCCGCTCGGCTCAGCGGCGAACCAGGCATCGAGGATCTCGGCGAGCTGGGCCTCCGAGGTCGCCCGCAGGCTGAGCGCCAGGGCGTTGGCGTCGTTCCACTTCCTCGCCCCGTCCGCCGTCTGCGCGTCGAGGCAGAGGGCGGCGCGGACCCCGTCCACCTTGTTCGCCGCGATCGAGGCGCCGGTGCCGGTCCAGCAGCAGACGATCGCCTGGTCGGCGCGGCCCTCGGCGACGTCGCGCGCAGCCGCCTCGCTGGCCCACGCCCAGTCGTCGCGCTCCTCATCGGCGAGGGCGCCATGGACGATCGGTTCGTGGCCTCGCCCCCGAAGCTCATTCAAGAGAGCGTCAGCGACGCCGACCCTTTCGTCAGCGGCGACAGCGATCCTCACAGCTGGATTAGTACTGCTTCCAGCCCGAGAACTCACGGCCGGCGAACTCCTGGAGGGCCGCGACGTCCTCCGTGAACTGCGGCCGGAGCGTCTCCATGATCGACTCCGGGATCTCCGGCTTGGGGGCCGAGGGGGCGTCGGGGGCGTGGACGATCTTCTCGACCATCCAGCGCATCCGCTCCGGCAGGCGGTCGAAGTTCCGGTCGAAGGAGCGGAAGCCCGGGAGCTTGATCAGCTTCTCCATGAACTGGTACTTGTCGCTCTCCTTCGCCGAGGACTTCTCCCACTCCCGGTCGAACTGCTGGGAGGTGAAGTCGGGATCGACGCCCGCGAAGGCGAAGGCCTTGCGCATCGTGCCGTCGCGGTCCGACTGGAGCTCCTCCTGGGTGATGATCTCGATCTGGGAGCGGTCGAAGCACTCGAGGTAGGGCTGCAGCTGCATCCAGTAACGGGAGCGGGTGACGTAGGTCTGGTCGCCGCGGGCGAGGGCCTCCTCCATAGGCCGGGTCTCGTAGCCGGCGCCGACGGAGTGCTTCCAGTGGGAGAGGATCCGCGAGATCGGGTCGCGGACCATGTAGATCAGCCTGGCGTCGGGGATGTGCTCGTGGATGCGCTGCGGGACGCCCTCGAAGTAGGGGAGGTTCGTGTAATGGGGAGAGGACTCGCCGCGCACCGAAAAGCGGTCGTCGAAGCGGCCGCGGTACCAGTCGAGGCCGAGGTCCCAGTTGAGCTCGTCCACGAAGAAGTTGAGCTCCTTGGGCTTCGACATGTTGATCTCGGGATGGAGCCCCAGGTAGTGGTGGATGCTCGTCGTGCCGCACTTGAGGCCGCCGATGATGATCAGGTTCGGCATGGCGGCGTGGCGGCGGCGGCGTCTGGGCACGCGTCCGCCCCGCTTGCGGTCGGCGGCATAGCGCTCTCGCGCCCGCAGGCACATCGCCTCGTCGGCAGGATCGTGCGTGGGGGGAGGCATGGCCGGAGATGAGACGGCAGCCATGAAGGCGGGCAGTGTAGCGTCGCTTCTCGTGGACGTCTTCCGCACGCCCGACGAGCGCTTCGACGGCCTGCCGGGGTACGAGTTCGAGCCCAACTACGCCGAGATCGACGGGCTGCGGCTCCATTACCTCGACGAGGGACCGAAGGACGGCCGGCCGATTGTCTGCTTCCACGGCGAGCCGACCTGGGCCTTCCTCTACCGGAAGATGCTCGGCCCGCTGGTTGAGGGCGGCTTCCGCGTGATCTGCCCCGACTACGCCGGCTTCGGGCGGTCCGACAAGCCCACCGATCGCGGCTGGTACACGTACGACGGCCACGTCGAGCTGGTGACGAAACTGCTCGGCGGCCTCGGCCTCTCGGACGCAATCGCCGTCGTCCAGGACTGGGGCGGCCCGATCGGGCTCCGCTGGGCGACCGAGAACGCCGATCTCGTGGGCGGCCTCGCGATCCTCAACACCGGCCTGTTCACAGGGCGCGTCTCGAAGGGCTTCATGGCCTGGCGTGAGTTCGCGGAGAAGAACCCGGACCTGCCGGTCGGCTTCGTGATCCAGGGCGCCACGACCACCGAGCTACCCGACGAGGTCGTCGCCGGCTACGACGCCCCGTTCCCCAACGCCGAGTCGAAGGCGGGGGCGGCCCAGTTCCCGCTGCTCGTCCCGACCGAGGAGGACGCGCCCGGCGCCAAGCAGATGCGTGACGTCGTGGACGCCCTCGGCCGGTGGGACAAGCCGGCCCTCGTCGCCTTCGCCGACAGCGATCCTGTCTTCCCCTATCCGCGCTCCGGAGAGCGCTTCGTCGAGTGGATCCCCACGGTCGCCGAGCAGGTGAAGATCGAGGGCGCCGCGCACTTCCTGCAGGAGGACCGCGGTGAGCAGATCGCCGGGGAGATCCTCCGTGTCTTCGCCTGAGCTGGACCGGCTCCCCTGGCGTGGACGAGAGGAGGATCGCCCACGCCTGCCGGTGCCGCCTGCGCCCATGCCCCTGCTCAACGGGCGCCGGTTCCGCAAGCGCTGGCGCTGGGTCGGGGCCTTCGCGGACAACCTGATGGTGTTCGCGGCGGTCGTACAGGTCGGCCCCGCTTCCATGACCTTCTGGGGCGTCTGGGATCGCGAGCGCAGGAGGCTCTGGGAGCGGACGCGCCGCGGCCTGCCGGGACGCCGCCGCGACGTTGACATGCGGGGCAGATCCGTGCACGTGCGCGCCGGGAACATCGAGTTCGACCTCGAGTTTGGCGAGGGGACACCCGTCGAATGCATGTGCCCGAATGGCGAGGGCGGGTACACGTGGACGAGAAAGGCAGCCGGTATGCCGGTCCGAGGGGAGGTGCGCATTGGACGAAGGACGAACAACCTGGATGGCCTCGGCGTCGAGGACGAATCGGCCGGCTACCACCCGCGCTACACGTCCTGGAAGTGGTCGGCCGGTGTCGGCGCAGCCCGCGACGGCCGTTCCTTCGCCTGGAACCTGGTCAGCGGGATCAACGACCCTCCTAGCTCGAGCGAGCGCACGATCTGGGTGGCGGGCGAGCCGACCGAGCCCGGTCCGGTCCGGTTCCAGGGGCTGGACACGATCCACTTCGAGGACGAGTCGCGGCTCAACTTCACGGCGGAGACGCAGCGCTCCCATCACGAGGGCATACCGCTCCTCGCCCGTTCGGACTACGAGGCGCCGCTCGGCACCTTCAGCGGCACGCTCATGGGCCTCTCCGTCGAGTCGGGGCTTGGCGTGATGGAGGCGCACGATGCCGTCTGGTAGGCAGGAATGGATCGCCATGGCGAAGGCGATCTACGGCCGCTTCAACGAGGTCCAGGTCACGGATCGCGCCGCGGCCCAGACCTACTACTCGATCCTCTCGCTCTTCCCGGGGCTGCTCGTGCTCGTCTCGCTGCTGTCGCTTCTCGGCAGCTATCCGCAGACCTACGAGAGCATCGTCAGCACGCTCCGCGACGCGGCGCCGGGCACCGCAGTCAACACGATCGACAGCGCGCTCCGCGACGCGCTCTCGAACCGCAGCAATGCCGGGATCCTGCTGGTCGTGGGGCTCGTTCTCTCGCTCTACTCCGCCTCCGGAACCATGGGCGCCTCGATGCGGTCCCTCGAGGCGATCAACCGGGCGAAGAAGGGGAGGGACTTCCTGCCGAACCTCGGCGTCCGTCTCGGGCTGACCGTCCTGGTCACGCTGCTGGTGCTGGTCTCGTTCCTGTCGGTGGTCATCGCCGGGCCGCTCTTCGGGGCGATCGCCGACGCCGCGGGCCTCCCGGACGTCGTCACGGGCCTGGTCGGCTACCTGCGCTGGCCGATCGGCGCGGCGGCTCTGCTCGCCGCGTTCGCGATCGTCTACGCGCTGGGGCCGCGCCGCACGCCGCTCCCCGGCGACCGCTCGCTGCGCTCCGTGCTGCCGGGCGCGGCGGTCGCCACCGCGTTGTGGTTCGCCGTTTCCCTTCTCTTCACGCTCTATGTGTCCCATTTCGGGTCTTATGACAAGACCTATGGCACCCTCGGGGCGATGATCTCGCTGCTGATCTGGCTCTGGCTCGGCAATCTGGCGTTCCTCCTCGGAGCGCTGTTCAACGCGGAGGGCTACCGGGCCGTGGACAAGGCCTGATGGCCGCCCCCCTGGGGGTGGATCTCGGCGCCAGCTGGGACAGCTTCCAGCACGGCGCCCAGGAGTTCTTCCACCGCCTCTCGGAGATCGCCTGGCCCTCGATGGCGATCGCGCTCGCCCTCTATCTCGCCCACCTGCTGGCGCGGAGCCGCGCCTGGCAGAACGTGCTGCGGACCGCCTACCCGGACCGCAAGGTGCCGTTCCCGCGGATCGCAGCGGCCTACCTGGTGGGCGCGGGAATGAACAGCGTCGTCCCCGCGCGGATCGGCGACGCGGTGAAGATCTTCCTCGCCAAGCGCTCGGTCCGCCGCTCCACCTACCCGACGGTCGTCTCATCCTTCTTCGTCGGCTCGGTCTTCGACACGTCCGCCGGAATCCTGGTCTTCATCTACGCCCTCACCCAGGGCCTGCTCCCCAAGCCTCCGGAGCTGCCCAACCTGCCCGCTTTCGACATCGCGTTCTGGGCCCAGCACCCGGACTTCCTCGTCTTCACCCTGACCGCGCTCGCCATCGCGATCGTCGTCACGTTCGCGCTGCTCGCCCGGCACGTCGAGGCGTTCTGGGATCGCGTCAAGCAGGGCGCCATCGTCCTCGCAACGCCGATGCTCTACCTGAAGACCGTCGCCTCCTGGCAGGGGCTCGGCTGGGTGCTGCGCTTCTTCTCCTTCTGGTTCTTCCTCGACGCGTTCCAAATCGGCGGTTCCTTCCAGAACGTGATGCTGGTGATGAGCGTCCAGACCATCTCGACGCTCCTGCCGCTGACCCCCGGCGGGGCGGGCGCCCAGCAGGCGCTGCTGGTCGCGACCTTGGTCGGCCCGGGCCCGATCGCCGTCCTCACCTACTCGGTGGGCCAGCAGATCGCCGTGGCCGCCTGGACCGTGATCCTGGGCGCGCTCGCGCTGATCTTCGTCTTCCGCACGACGAACTGGCGCAGCCTGATCCACAGTGCGAGCCGCGAGGCCGAGCAGCACGCGAAGGCCTAGCCCGCCGCGGGCTAGGCGGCGCGGCGCTGCGAAACGGGACGCCGGTCGGGAAGGCGGACGACCGCGCCGGGCTGATCGAGCTCGGACACGGAGACCACGACGAACCCGTGGCCGCATTCGCAGACGTAGCCGTCGACCGCGTCGAGGTCCTCGACTGCGACCTCACGCTCCTCGATGCACTCCGGATCGGAGCAGACGATCGTGACCAGGAACATGGACCGATCGTCCCGCAGGCGGCGGATGGACCCGGCGACGCTAGGTCGCGGGCCGTGAGGGGAGGCGCCAGCGCCACGGCGGCTCCTCTGCCGGCGAGAAGCCGTAATGGTCCTTCCCCGTGAGGGTCTCGAGCGGGACCAGCGCCGGGTCGTCATCGAGACTGAGCCGGATGCGCGAGGCCGCCTGGATCTCGGGAGCGCCCGCGGTGCGGACGATCTTCTCCCAGCCGAGGACCGGACGGTAGAGCCAGTAGGTGATCCGGACCGGGCCTCCGGAGCGGCGAAGGTCCTCGACCGAGGTGAACTCCGTCACCCGGCGGCGCGATGCGGTGAGCTCCGGGTCGGACCCGGGCGCGGCGCAGCCCGGCTGACGGCAGTAGCGGAAGTCGACCGGGAGCTCGCCGCCCCGGATCGCCGGCACCGGAGCGAGGCTCCGCACCAGCTTCCCGAGCGGGAAGCCGTAGGCGAGCGCCAGAGGGTTGCGGCCGCAGGGCACCGGATAGCGCGGAGTGCAGGCGATCCGGCGGGCGAGCATCTCGCCGAGCTCGCGCTCGCCGCGCGTCGGGGGGCTGGCGAGGAGCGCGGCGACGGCGACCACGATCAGCAGGCCGATCACGCCGGCGAGGGCCACGTACTCGACCGAGGCGGCGCCGCGGCGCCGGTCTGAGCGGGAGCGCATCCGCCCACGCTTGCCGCGGTGCTGTGCGCGGGGGCATGCACGAGTGCCGAATCGGTGACCGGTCTATGATCGAAGCCATGGAAGGTTTCGGTGGACTCTTCGGCGACCCGGAGGAGATGCGCAGGCGGATGGAGGAGCTCCAGGAGCAGATGCAGGGAGCTCAGAAGGTCGCCTGGGCGGACAACGCCATCAAGCTGGCGGTCGAGATGACCGTCGCCGCGATCAGCTCCATGGAGCTGACCGGCTCGAGCGACGAGCAGGCGGTGCAGGTCCGCGACGCGATCCGGATCGTCTTCCCTGAGGCGGTGACGCTGGTCAGGGAGGCCCGCGAGGGCCTGCAGGACTGATGGGCCGCCACGTCGGTGGGGCCTAGCGATGGGCCTTCCCGAGCCCTCGGTAGCAGGCACCTCGGTGGTCACCGGCGCGTCGTCGGGAATCGGCGCAGCCATCGCGAAGGAGCTCGCGTCGCGCGGGCACTCCCTTGCGCTCGTGGCGCGTCGCGAGGAGCGGCTGCGGACCCTCGCCACCGAGCTCACCTCCGCCCACGGCGTCGCGGCCGATGTGATCGCCGCGGATCTCGGCGATGAGGCAGGCCGCGAACACCTCGTCGAGGAGCTGCGCGGCCGGGGCCGAGTGGTCGAGGTATTGGTCAACAACGCCGGCTTCGGGCACCAGGCCGACTTCGCCACCAGCCCGCGGGAGCGGATGGTGGAGATGGTCAGGATCAACGTCGAGGCGGTCGTCGACCTCACCAGCCGCTTCCTCACCGGGATGGTCGACCGCGGTCGCGGCAGCGTGATCAACATCGCCTCCACGGCCGCGTTCCAGCCGCTGCCCGGCTCGGCGGTCTACGCGGCCAGCAAGTCCTTCGTGCTCTCGTTCAGCGAGGCGCTTCGCACAGAGCTGCGCGGCTCCGGAGTCGGTGTGACGGCCGTTTGCCCGGGCCCGGTCCGGACCGAGTTCATGGAGGTCGCCGGGTTCGGCGGCGTCGAGGACCGGACTCCGGGCGCCGTCTGGATGACGCCCGACGACCTCGCGAAGCACGCCGTCGACGGCGCGGCCAGCGACCGGCGGGTGGTCGTTCCGGGCACGCTCAACCGCGCCACGGCGCTCGCCGGCCAGCACAGCCCGCGGGCGCTGGCGTTGCCGTTGATCAGCCGCTTCTGGCGCAACGTCTGAGGCATGCCCAGCCTTGAGGCCCGCGGCGTCGAGCTGGCGTGGAGCGAGCGAGGTCAGGGCCCTCCCGTCCTGCTCGTCCACGAGACCGCCGCCACCGGGGTGGTCTGGGGTCCGCTCGCGGAGGCGCTGGCGACCGAGTTCCGGGTGATCGCCTATGACCGGCGCGGATGGGGCGAATCGAGCGAGCCCGATGACTATCGCCGCACGACCGTCGAGGAGCAGAGTGAGGATGCCGCCGCCGTGCTCGAGGCCACGGCGGACGAACCCGCGGTCGTGTGCGGAGCCGGGCTGGGAGCGGTCATCGCTCTCGACCTGTTGCTCCGGCGAAGCGAGCTCGTCTCTGCGGCGGTGCTGATCGAGCCGACGCTCCTGCAGCTCATCCCGGTCGCCACCGAGGCGCTCTCCCAGGACCGGCGCCGGATCGAGATCGCCGCCGGCAACCGCGAGAACGTGATCGACGTGTACCTGTCGGGAGGGCTGCCGGCGCTCGGGCGGGGCGTGGGGCGGATGCCGGAGGCGACGGCTGAGGCCGCACGCGCGCGGCCGCGCAGCGTGACGGCCGAGCTCGGGATCCCGGCCGCCTGGCGGATGCCGCTCCCGCAGCTGGCAAGTGCGGACCGCCCTTCGGCGATCGTCACCTCCGAGTCGACGCCGCCTCTGCTCCGGGACGCAGCCGAATCGCTCGCGGCGCGTCTCGCCGAGAGCACACTCCAGGAGGTGAGCTCCCCTCAGGCGCCTCCGCACGTCGGAGCAGCGGCCGAGGTTGCGGCGATCGTGGCAGAGGTCAGTCCGTAGAGGGCAGGCGGTCCGCCCGCACCTCGATCGCGCCACCGCGGCGCGCGAGCACCGCGCCGGTCTCGAGCACGACGGCGATGATCGCCGTCGGGACGGCGGCCAGCACGGTCACGATGGCGTCCACCCAGAAGGCGGCCCGGCCGCGGCCCGTGCCGGGGCGGAGCCGTCCTGACGCCGCCTCCGAGGCGAAGTCCCGGTGGAACGTGAGCAGGTTGAGCAGCGTCTGCCACATCGACGCCATCCCCGGCCTGATCAGGTAGCGGATGCGGCGCACCTCGAAGCCACGTTCAGCCAGGAGCAGCTTGGCCGCGTGGGGTGTCGGCTTGATGAAGCGGCCGCCCGGCCGCAGGGCGGCCCAGTTCTCGGCACCAAGCCAAGCCTGCAGGCTGGCGGCGTTGTCGCAGCGGAACATCAGGCCGGCCCCGTTCTCCTCCTGGCCCCCGAGCAGCTCGTCCACGGCGATCTCGGGTGAAGGCACCGCATCCCGCGCGACGACGAGCCCGCAGCTCTCACAGCGGTCGACCACCTGATCCTCCCTCGGGCCGTAGCCCTCGGTCTCGATCCAGACGAAGAGAGGCTCGCCGTCGGCCGGGCAGCGAGGCGAGCCGGGGGTCGCTCCCTCCTCCAGGGTGACCCGCCGCCCCTTGCGGGTGGGAAGTCCGATCTGCCGGGCCACGCTAGGCCTCTACCGCGACCGGGACATGGGTCTCGAAGATCCGCCAACGGACATCGAAGCGATCGAGGCCCTCCAGGAACGCCTTCGGCTCGAAGGCCTGCGAGGGGGCCAGCCCGCCGCGCCCCTCGAAGCCCTTGTGGGCGGCGAGCCGCGCACCCTGCGCGATCGCCGCCGCCGTCAGCCCGTAGACGTCCCGGCCGGTGATCACGCCCTTCCGCTCGACCTCGCCCCGCTTCGTCTCGCAGACGATCGCCCAGGTCATGCGCTCCCTCTGCTCCGGGGTCTGGCCCTCGGGCAGGCGCGAGATTGCGGCGTTCGCGAGCCGCTTCAGCGGAGTCCGCATCGCGAGGCCGGCCGGCCGAACCATGGCGCTGAAGAGCGGGGCCAGGCGGTCGCTGGAGAAGGCGCCGGCGTTCATCGAGGCCCGCACGTTGCGGGTAGGGACGTGGCGCGGCACCGTGACCTGCTCGCCGGACGGGTAGCGGAACATCCTCTGTCGGCCGAAAGGCTCGGGGAACTCGTAGGCCCCGCGCGAGACGCTGCCCTTGGCCTCGATCCACTCCATGTTCCGCCATTCGAGGTCCTTGCCGCCGATCATCTCCAGGGTGGTCCGCGCGGTGCCCTGGCTCGGAGCGAAGTCCCGCCAGCAGTAGTGGACGGCGAGCTCGTCCAGCTCGCCCATCCCCTCGGCGGTGAGCGAGGCGATCATGTCGCCGGGTACGTAGTCGAAGCCCATCGCTGGGATCACGGCGACGCCGGCGCGAGCGGCGCCCGGCCCGTAGCGCTCGAAGGCCATCTTCATGTACGGCTGCTCGCCTGTGGTGTCGAGGTAGTGGGTGCCCGTCTCGACGGCCGCGGAGAGCACCGGCTCGCCGTACTTCACGAACGGCCCGGCGCAGTCGATCACCACGGCGCAATCGCCGAGCAGGTCCCGGAGGGACGCGGGATCGTCGATACGGGCGGCCCTGGCGGGCGTCTGGAGCTTGAACTCCTCTCGCAGCGCCTCGAGCTTCTCGGGGCTGCGGCCGGAGACGATGAAGTCGGCCTCGGCCCGCGCGAGCTCCGCGACGACCAGCCGGCCGGTGTAGCCGGTGGCCCCGTAGACGGCGACCGGCCCGCTCTGGCGGGAGATAAGGGACATCGCGGCCAAGATACAGTCCGGCCGGCCCCGTGAACGCAGCGCCGCCATCCGCAGGCCGTCCCCTCCCGAGCAAGGAGGAGGTTCTCGCGTTCCAGCACACCTGGCTGCGGAGGGCGGGTCTCGCCGGCATCGCCGGAGCGGTGATCGTGGCGGCTTCGATCGTCCTGCAGCGGGCGGGGCTCCACCTGCCGAGCGGCAACTCCGACGCCGACCAGCTGGTCTTCGAGCACGCGCACAGCTCGCGGCTGATCTACTCGTCGGTCCTGCAGGGCATCGGCTTCTGTCTCTTCGCCGTGCCCCTGACCGTTCTCTTCCGTGCCGCCGCGATGCGCGCGCAGCGCGTCCGGAGTTCCTTCCTCGGCCTGATCCTCCTGGGGCCGCTGGCGTTCGGAATCGGGGTGGCCATCTCCTCGATCGGCAGCACCCAGTCGGCGAGCGACTTCGTCAAGCAGGAGCCGGCCGTCGTCCAGAGTGCGCGTGCGCACGCCGCCGCGGCGCAGTCGACCACCTCAGCCTCCAAGGCGAAGGGCCAATCCGCGAAGCAGCCGGCGACCACGACGGCCACGGCATCGACCACCACCGCGTCGACCTCGACCGGGACGACCACCACCGCCGCACAGCCGAAGACCCCCGATCAGGCCGCCCACGACGCGCGAGAGGGCCTCGCCGACCATCTCAACAAGCACACGACCGTTCTGATCGTCGGAGGCCTGATCTCGACCATCGGCGTTCTCGCTTTTGTCTTCGGGATGGTCTACACGAACCTCTGGTCGATGCGACTCGGGCTCCTCAGCCGCCTCTGGGGAGGGGTCGGCATGGCGTTCGGCCTCTTCCTGGTGATCCCGCTGCTGCCGCCGATTCCCGGACTCGTCCTGTGGTTTGCGGTCACCGGCCTGATGCTGAACGGGTTGTGGCCGAGGCCGCTGCCCCCGGCCTGGGCCGCGGGCGAGGCGATTCCCTGGCAACGGCCTGGCGACGATCTCGGGCCGCCGCCGGCCGAGGGCGGGCCGGGCGGCACGGTCGAGGGGAGCGGGCGCGAGGTCTCGGAGCCGCCACTTCCCGACCAGGGCGACGGCAATGGCCAGCCTCCCGAGCCTCCCTACGGCGAGACGCAGGGACAGCGGCGCAAGAAGCGCAAGCGCCGCGGCTAGGTTCTCGGCTCGGGCGGGAAGGCCATCAGCTCGACGCGGTGCCCGCCCGGGGCGACCGCGAAGGCGCGGTTCGCGCCCCAGAGCTGACGGGTGTCCTCGACCTGGAAGCCCGCGTCGCGCAGGCGCTGCTTCGCCTCACCGTGATCGGAGGCGACCACCGCGGCGTGGCCGAGGACGGGGGCGGTATGGGCCTCGGTGAGGATGAGGTGAATCTGCGTCCCGTCGCGCTCGAGCCAGCGGACCGAGTCACCGAGGACGTCGGCTGCCGGAACCTCCTCGAAGCCGAGCAGGCTCCAGAACTCGACCGAGCGGTCGGCCTCGTCCGGCGGGACCTCCAGCGAGACGTGGTGGAGCACGCCTAGAAGATTGACAGCCAGCGGCGGCGCAAATCGTGCGCTCGCCGGACCAGCAGACCGGAGGCCAGCAGGCCCGCCCCGACCAGGGCCAGCGCCCCGACAGCCAGGCCGGTCATGGGCAGCGTCGTCGAGGTGCCCGCGGCGTTCGGTGAGGCGACCGCCGAGGACTCCGAGGTTCCCGAGCTGCTCGAACTCGCGCCGCCACCGCCGCCGCCACCGCTCGCGCTCAGCACCCGGACGGTCCCCTTCATGTTCGGGTGGATCGTGCAGATGTAGCTGAAGGTGCCGGGCGAGTTGAAGGTGTGGGAGGCGCTGCCGCCCGAGTTGACGGTGCCCGTGTCGAAGCTGCCGTCGTTGGCGGTCGCGGTGTGCGGCGCCTGTCCCGAGTTGTGCCAGGTGACGGTGTCGCCGACGGAGATCGTCACAGACGCCGAGGAGAAGAAGTAGTCGCCCATCGTGACGCTGGCGGATGCGGCTTTGCGCGCCTTGGCGCCTCCGCCGGGGCTCGAGACCGTGACGTCCGGGGCCGCGGGCGTGGACGCCGCCGGGACCGAAGCGCCGCCGCTGCCCGAATCAGAGGGCTTCTGCTTACCCGTTCCCGGATCGGCCGGCGTGGTGCTCGGGTCGGTGGGAGGCACGACCGGATCCGGCGCCGTCGCCGTCGTGGTCGTGGTGTCCGTGGGCGTGCCTGTGTCCTGCGCGGCTGAGATGGCGGGCACGGCGCAGACGGATACCAGGACGAGCATCCCGCTCGCCAGGGCTCTCGCTCCCTTCACCCTCTGAATCCTACGGTCCATTGACTCGTAGTCAACTACGAAGTCTCGGGTCTTCTGGATTGCTACCCGAGCGCGCTGACGCCCGGCGGAGCGTCCGAAGGCTCCGGCTCCTGCTCAGCGGCGACCCTCTTCCGGTGGGTGCGGATCTCGCTCATGATCCGCTCGAGCCTGGGCTCGGTGGAGGAGTCGACGTGCGTCATCGCCGCGGCGATCGCGGGATGCACCGAGGCGATGCGCTCGTGCATCGCCTGGGCCACGGCGCGGTAGGTCGGGTGCCCCTCGCGGCCGGAGCGCAGCTCGATCAGGTGCATCGCCTCGCGGGCGTTGAGGTCGAGCAGGTAGCGGATTCGGTAGCCGAGGCAGAGGGCGTAGGGCGCGGCGTCCCGCAGGCCAGCCGCCGCCAGCCGCTCGTACTCGCCGCGCGAGATCTCCAGGGCACGCTCGTACTCGGGGCCGGCACCGGCCTCACGCACGTCGTCCGGGATGCCGGCGCCCAGGTCCGGGCTGAGCGCCTGCCACTGGCAGGTCAGCATCCGATGGCGCTGGAGGTCCCGGAAGCCGCCGTAGTCGGAGACGATCTCGAAGCGGTAGCGGACCGCCTCCCAGCCGCGCCCGGGGCGATGCCGGCGGTTCGGCCGCTCCCCAACGAGGTCGGCGATGATCTCCGCCTGCTCGTCGGGGGGAAGGGTGCGAACACGGTCGAGGATGGCGCGCTCGGAGGCGGCCGACGACTCGAACAGCGAGGCGGCGATCAGGTCGTCCTCGGAGCCCTCGACGTCGATCAGCTCGACCGAGGGCGCGTCGGAGCCCTCGGGGCGATCGAGGCCCATGCGCGCCACCCAGCGCTCCGCCGCGTCGCGGCGGCGCTCGAGGTAGGTGACCCACTCTCCGCCGCGGTCCGGCCGCTCGACGCGCGCCACGAAGCTCGGCATCACCTTCTTGAGCTCCTCGAGGATCATCGTGGCGAAGTGACGGGCCTCAGGCAGGGGGGAGGCGAGCATCCGGAGGAGGAGCTGCTCATAGGCCTGGCCCGAGGCGAAGATGCCGACGTGGCTCAGCGTCGAGGCGGGCAACAGCCCTCGCAGGAGGTCGAGCGCCTTCGCCTTGATCGACCGCTCCCAGGCGGCCTGGGGCTCGTCGCCGCGCGGCCAGCGTTCGGCCGCCCACTCCCTCACCTCGGTGAGCGACCGTGAGTAGATCGCGAAGATCTCGTCCATCGCGGCGGCGTAGTCGGGTCCGAGCTCGTCGTCGCGATAGAAGCGATAGCCACCGCCGGATGACTCCGGGAGCGGCTGGTCATAGGGGATGTAGCGGGTCGACTGCTCGAGGTAGGCCGCGAGCCGGCCGCGCTGGAGCACCTTGGTCAGGATGTTCGAGACCCACTCGCAGGCGACGTGCGCTCCCCCCACCTGCGCGATCGAGTCGTCGCCGTAGCCCATGAACACCCGCTCGTAGAGCCCGGCGGCGCGATCGCCCTCCTCGCCCTCGAACGGACGGCCACCCTCGGGAACGTCGGCGGCGAACTCCTCGAGGTAGAGGCGGCGGAGCGTGCCCGCGTAGCGGGAGTAGCGGGCGAAGAGCGCTCCCTTGATCGTCTCGGGGAGGTTGACGAGCGCGAAGACGGGTCGGTCGAGGTTGGTGAAATGGGGGGAGAGGAGCCTCCGTTCCTCATCCGTGAATTCCTCGACGGGGTAGCGCACGGATGGGCCAGCGTAGCTTCATCCCCAGATCGATTGGGCCGCCAAAGCCGCAACTACCGCGATCGCCGTCGTCCAAGCCACCGCCTGAGCCGCGAGCTTGGTGTCCAGGCCGTAGACGTGGGACACGAGCAGGGTGTTGACCCCGCACGGCATCGCGGCCAGCAGCAGGTACGGGCCGGGCAGGTCGATGAAGGGCAGCGAGAGGAGAAGCAGCAGCCCTGGGGCGACGATCAGCCGGAGCAGGGTCACCGCGCCGACCGGTGGGTCGAGCGGCGAGCCCAGCCGCATCCTCTGCTCCTCGACCTCCTCCGCGAGCACTGCTCCGACCGCGAAGAACCCGATCGGAAGCAGGGCGATCACGACTCCGCGTGAGATGTCGACGAGCGTATTCGGCGCCCACGAGTCCGGCGCGAGCAGGGCCAGGATCGCGGCGTAGAGCGGGGGGTTTCGCGTGAAGAACGCGATCACGCGATCTCTCGTCCCCTCGCCGGCCCTGGTGCCGAAGGCGGCCCCGACGCCGAAGCCGAGGAGCAGCAGGCTCGGGACCGAGACGACCACGTCGTAGACGACGGCCTGCCCCAGGGCGTGGAAGCCGAGCAGCGAGGCGCAGAGCGGATAGCCCAGGTACCCGGTGTTGGGGGCAAGGGTGCCCACGATCAGCGAGCCCGCCGACGGGCGCTCCAGGCGAAGCACCCGGAGGCTGACCACCCAGGCGAGTCCGGCGGCCATCAGGATCGCCACCCAGCCGATCAGCAGGCCGCCGGCGACGTCGGCGTTCAGGTGAGCCCGGTCGAGGTTGAAGAAGACGACGAAGGGGACCAGCGTGTAGAGCGAGATCACCAGCAGGCGCCGCGCCCAGCCGACCGCCCGGGCGGGCCAGCGGCGCTCCGCCGCGACCCCGGCCGAGCCGGAGATGGCGATGGCGGCGATGGTGAGGAGGACGCCCATCGGGCGCCATCCTCGCGGTTGGGACTAGATCGTCGTCGCGAGGGACGAGGCGGCGTGCGAGGCCCAGTCGATCAGCGGCGAGGGGGCGACGCCGAAGGCGACGGTGGCCGCGGCGCAGACGAGCGCCGAGCCGAAGACGAGGATGCAGCGACCCGTCCCCTTGCGTGGAGCAGCATCGGCCTCAGGCGACGCTCCGGCGATCGCCGGCATCGCCTCGGTGCTGGGGCCCGGCCGCATCCACATCGCCGCCACCACCCGCAGGTAGTAGACGAGGGAGACCATCGAGCCGACGACGATCACGACGCCGAGCCAGGTGTAGTCGCCGTCGACGGTGGCCTCGATCAGGAAGAGCTTGCCCATGAACCCCGAGGTGCCCGGGATTCCCGCGAGCGCGAGCATCCCGATGGTGAGCGGCCAGGCCAGCAGCGGCCGGGAGCGGCCGAGGCCCGCGACGGACTCGATGTCGTCGCCGCGCTCGGTCTCCCGCTCGCGGCCGACGATGACGGCGAAGACCGCCAGGTTCATCAGCAGGTACGCCGCGAGGTAGAAGACGAGGGCCTTCAGGCCGATCTCGGTGGCGACGACGACGCCGGCGAGCATGTAGCCGGCCTGGGCGATCCCGGAGTACCCCATCAGCCGCTTCAGGGAGTCCTGACCGAGCGCGCCGATGTTGCCGACCGCGATCGAGATCACGGCGATCGCGGCGAGCGCCGGCTTCCAGTCATGGGCGATCGGGCCGAGGGCGACCTCGAAGAGGCGAGCGAGCGCGATGAAGGCGGCGGCCTTGGTCGCGACGGCCATGAAGGCGGTGACCGGGGTGGGGGCGCCCTGGTAGACGTCCGGCGTCCACTGGTGGAAGGGCGCCAGCGACGTCTTGAAGGCGAGCCCGGTGAGCACCATCGCCGTGCCGATCAGGACGAGCGTGTCGTTGCCGTTGCCACCGGGGCCGAGGGCGTGGGCGATCCCGGAGAAGTCGGTCGATCCAGAGGCGCCGTAGAGAAGGGCGAAGCCGTAGAGGACGGTCGCCGAGCCGATCGAGCCGATCACCAGGTACTTGAGTCCCGACTCGAGCGACTCCTCCCGTCGCCGCGCCGAGGCGCAGAGCACGTAGAGCGGGATCGACAGCAGCTCGAGCGCGACGAAGAACGAGACGAGGTTCTGGGCCTGGGCGATCAGCGTCATGCCGAGGACCGAGCCGAGCAGCAGCGTGTAGAAGGCCCCGAATCCGGCCTCCTCCGCGGCGGGCTCGCGCAGCGAGAGGAGGACGACGATCGCGGCGGCGGTGCACGCGATCAACACCCCCGCCAGCCCGAAGGCGTCGAGGCGCAGCGCACCCGAGACGAGGTCGGTGTTCGAGCCCCACTGCCAGATCGAGAGGCCCGCGGTGGCCGCCAGGACCGCGATCGTCAGCGCGGCGTTCACCCATCGCGACCGCACGAAGAGGCCGGCGATCAGGACGATGCAGAGCCCGGCGGTCAGGGCGATCACGGGCGAGAGGCCGGCGTAGTCGATGTGTGGGGCGTTGAAGTTGTTCATCGCTCGGCTACCTGGGTCGGGGGGGTTCCATGCGCGGAGCTGACCGACGCCGTGGCCGAGTGGTCAGCCCGATGCAGGATCAGGCCCGGATAGAGGGCCAGGGCCACGATGCAGACGACCAGGGCGGCGATCACACCGCCGTCGAGGAGCCCGACCTCGCGGCTCTCGATCCCCTCAGGCTTGCGGTTGTGCATCGCGTGCTGGTACATGCGGAGCGCGTAGTAGGCGGCCAGCGCGATGCCGATCGCGGCGACGAAGGCGAAGACGATCTTCGTCTGGAAGATGCCGTTGAGGATGTAGAACTCGCCGACGAAGTTGGAGGAGCCCGGGATGGCCAGCAGGGCCATCGTCGCGACCAGGAAGAGCCCGGCGAGGACCGGCGCCCGCAGCGCGAGGCCGCCCATCTTGGTGATGTCGTCGGTCCCGGCGCGGGCCACGAGGACGACGGCGATCAGCATCAGCGGCGCGATGACGAGGCCGTGGTTCACCATCTGGAGCACCGCGCCGTCGGCCCCGTCGGCGCGCAGGCTGAAGATCCCGAGCGTGATGAAGCCGAGCTGCGCGACCGAGGAGTACCCGAGGATCAGGCGCGCGCTCGTCTGAGTGAACGCCATCACCGAGCCGTAGAGGATCGAGACCACGGCGATGATCAGGATGACCTCCTGAAAGTGCGTGGTCGCCGCCGGGAAGACCGGGAGCACGATCCGCAGGAAGCCGTAGGCGCCGACCTTCGAGAGCACTCCCGAGAAGAGCGCCAGCGCCGGCAGCGGCGCGACCCGGTAGGCGTCGGGCATCCAGGCGTGCAGCGGGAAGGCGGGCATCTTCACCAGGAAGGCGGCGGCGAAGAACCAGAAGATCCAGTACTGACTGCCGGTGCCGAGGGGATGGGCGGCGAGGTGCTGGATGTTGAAGTCGATCGGGCCGCCGTTCGCGGCCAATATCCCGGCGGCGATCGCGCCGACCAGCATCAGCAGCGAGCCCACCAGCGTGTAGACGATCATCTTGATCACGGCAGGCTGCGGGCGGATCGGCCCCTCGTCCTCCTCGGGGCGGCCAGGATGCTCAGTGCCCCAGCTCCCGAACAGGAAATAGAACGGGATCAGCATCAGGTCGAAGAAGAGGACGAAGAGGATCAGGTCCTGCGCCAGGAAGGCGCCGAGCGTCGCGGTCTCCGCCAGGCCCAGCATCAGGAACCAGGTCCGCCGGCGTTCCGGCGGGTTGACCGCCGACCAGATCGTCGAGGCCAGCCAGAGCACCGAGGTGAGCAGGACCAGGAAGATGCTGATCCCGTCCACGCCGAGCTGGTAGCGAACGCCGAGGGTCGGGATCCAGCTCTCGTCGACCGTGTGCTGCAGACCGAGCGACGGGTTGAAGTTCGCGACCACGTAGATCACCAGCACCAGACGGGTGAGCGCGGTGATCAGCGGCGGCAGCGGAACGAGCTTCTGCGGCATCGCGCAGGCCAGCAGACCGGCGGCGAGCGGAGCCCAGAGCAGGATCTGAATCACGTCGCGCTCCTCATGAGGCCTGCAGGAGGAAGTAGAGGCCGAGGCCGGCGAAGCCGGTGACCAGGAGGAGGGCGTAGGAGCGCAGGTAGCCGGACTGGGCGCCGCGGACCCCGGCCCCGACGCCGCGGACCAGGTCGGTCACGCCCACGACGACCCCTTGGACGACGTAGCGCTCGAAGATCGCGTTCGACCAGCGGCCGACCGCCAGCGCCGGGCGGACGACGAGGATGTCGATGGCCTCGTCGAAGTACCACTTCTTCTCGAGGAAGTCATGGGCCCATGGGAAGCGCTTCTGGAGCGCCGCGGTGGTGCCCGGCCGGCGCAGGTAGGCGTAGTAGGCGGTCGCGATGCCGAGCACCGAGATCAGGCCGCCGATCACGAGGCCGTGGTACGCGGCGCTTGTCGTCGGCCCCTGCTCGTAGAGATGCGAGTCGAGGAAGGAGCCGTGCAGGAACTTGTGGACGACGTCGTCCACCCCCGGGACCTGGACGAAGCCCGCAAACAGCGCCCCGAACCCGAGGATGCTCATCGCGATCTTCATCGGCCAGGCGTCCTCGGCGACGGTGTGCTTCTCGCCAGGGAAGCCGACGTCGGTGTCCTCGGGCTCGCCGGTCGCCGGGTTCTGCGGCGGGATGTGCTGGTGGACCCCCTGCTCGAGGTCGCGTGCCACCTCGCAGGGCGGGCCGAAGACCACCCGGAACCCGATCCGGAAGGCGTAGAAGGCGGTCAGCAGCGCCCCGATATAGCCGCCGATCGTGAAGATCACGTAGAAGCCGCCCCGGTACGCCGCGAAGTCGAGGATCTCGTCCTTCGAGAACCAGCCCGAGGTGAGCGGGAAGGCCGCCAGCGCCAGGGCTCCGATGATCAGCATCGCCGAGGTGAACGGCAGCGACTTGCGGAAGCCGCCCATCAGGTCGATGTTCTGGCGGTTCGCCATCGCGCCGATCACCGAGCCGGCCGCCATGAAGAGGAGGGCCTTGAAGAAGGCGTGCGTCATCAGGTGGAAGAGCCCCTCCGAGTACGCGCCGATCCCGACCCCCATGACCATGTACCCGATCTGGCTCATGGTCGAGTAGGCGATGATCCGCTTCAGGTCGGTGACGACGAGGGCTATGGTCGCCGCGATCAGCAGAGTCGCCAGCCCGACGAAGGCGGCGATGTCGGCTGCGGTCAGGCCGATCTCGAAGAGCGGGTGGAAGCGGGCGATCAGGTAGACGCCGGCCGTGACCATGGTGGCGGCGTGGATCAGGGCGGAGACGGGCGTCGGGCCCTCCATCGCGTCGGGAAGCCAGGTGTGGAGCGGAACCTGGGCCGACTTCGCGAAGGCGCCGACGAGCAGCAGGCAGCAGATCGCGACGACGACGCCCTGGTTCGTGTGGAAGGTCTCGGGCGCCTTGCTGAAGATCGAGAGCAGGTCGAACGTGCCGAGGTCGCGGAAGATGAACAGCGCGGCCAGGACCATGCCGATGTCGCCGATCACGTTGATGACGAAGGCCTTCATGCCGGCGTTGGTGGCGGTTGTGCGCCGGTACCAGAAGCTGATCAGCGCATAGGAGGCGAAGCCGACGAAGGCCCATCCGACGATCAGCAGGATCAGGTTCCCCGCCAGGACGAGGAGCAGCATCGAGAAGACGAAGAAGTTGAGGTAGGAGAAGAAGCGGTTGAAGCCGCGGTCCGAGGTCAGGTAACTGATCGAGTAGAGGTGGATCAGCATCGAGACGCCGCTGACGATCAGGCACATGTAGACCGACAGCGGATCGACCAGGATGTTGAGCTGGATGTTCAGCCCGGCGGCGCTCGCGTAGTCATAGAGCGAGTCGGTGACCTGGCGGTGGTCTACCGGCAGGTCGAGGATCTTCACCAGCATTCCGATCGAGGCGAGGAAGGAGAGTCCGATCATCGCCGTGCCGATCCAGCCGGCGGTTCGGCCCGGGAGCTTCTTGTAGAGCAGGCTGATCGCCAGGCTCCCGGCGAGCGGGAAGGCGAGGACGAGCCAGCCGTAGGACGTAGCGCTCAAGTGGCTAGCCCCTGAGGTTGCGCAGGTCGTCGACGTTGAGGGGAATCCGGCGCCGGTATGCCGCGACGATGATCCCGAGCCCGACCACGACCTCGCAGGCGGCGATCACCATCACGATCAGGGCGAAGACCTGACCGTCCTGGTTGCCGAGCGAGCGGGAGAAGGCGAGCAGCGCCAGGTTGCCGGCGTTCAGCATCAGCTCCAGGCAGAGCAGGATGACCAGCGGGCTGCGGCGGAGCAGGACGCCGCCGACGCCGACCGCGAAGATCAGCGCGGAGAGGACGAGGTACCAGGTGATGTCCATCAGGCCGTCTCCTGGGGTGCGTCGGCCTCATCGGCTCGGTGCCGTCCAGCCAGGACCACCGCCCCAACCGCCGCGATCAGCAGCAGCAGGGACGCCGCCTCGAACGCGATCAGGAAGCGCTCGAGGAGGAGCTTGCCGATCGCCGAGGGCGAGCCGAAGCCGAGCTCGACCGTCGGGCCGCGGGTGTCGATCGCCTGCAGGCCGGAGCCGGTGATCGCGATCGCGAGCTCGACGAAGAGCGCGAGGCCGAGCGCCGGCGCGATGAAGCGCTGACCGGGAATCGGCTCCCAGAGCGGCTCGTCGACGTTGCCCACGTAGGCCGCGACAAAGACGTAGAGGACCATCACGGCGCCGGCGTAGACAACGATCTGCGCCGCGGCGAGGAACTCGCCCTGGAGCAGGAGGAAGAGCCCGGCGAGGGAGATCAGGTGGACGATCAGCGCGAGCACGCTGTAGAACGGGTTGCGGAGGGCGATCACCGCGATGGCGCCACCGAGGCAGCCGATCGCTCCGAGGAAGAAGCAGACCTGGGTCATTCCCCTTCGCTCCGCAGGGGCGTCCGGTCGATCGGCTCGGCGAGCAGCATCTCCTTCGTGAAGATCAGGTCCGAGCGGTTGTAGTCGGACATCTCGTAGTCGTGGCCCATCGTGATCGCGTCGAAGGGGCAGGCGACCTCGCAGTAGCCGCAGAAGATGCAGCGCGACAGGTTGATCTCGTAGACCTCGGCGTAGCGCTCGCCGGCTGAGACGCGGTGGTTCGGATCGTTCTCGTAGGCGACCACCCGGATGCAGTCGGCCGGGCAGGCCGCGGCGCACAGCGAGCAGCCGACGCACTTCTCGAGTCCGGTGTCCTCGAAGCGGTGCAGCTTGTGGCGGCCGCGGAAGCGCTGGTAGACCGGGGTCTTCTCCTCCGGGTACTGAATCGTCACGGTGCCCTCGAGCACGCGGCCGAAGGTGGTGCGCAGCCCGCGGAGCGTCTCGCCGAAGGCGCGGTATGCGCCGCCGGCTCCGCCCGGCTCCGGGCCGCGCTGGACCGAGATCACGTCCTCGTGGTTCTCCAGGTACGAGAACGCAGCCCAGTCGGTCTTCTCGGTGTTGAGCTTGGCCTCCATCAGCTCACCGTCACGATCACCGCGGTGGCGAGGATGTTCAGGGTGGCGAGCGGCAGCATCACCTTCCAGCCCAGCGACATGAGCTGGTCGTAGCGAAGGCGGGGAAGGGTCGCCCTGATCCAGATGAAGAAGCAGACCAGCGTCAGGGTCTTGGCCACCATCCAGACCGGGTCGAGCCAGCCGGGGCCCGGGCCCATCCAGCCGCCGAGGAAGAAGGTGACCGCGATGCCGGAGACGACGAATATCTCCAGGTACTCGGCGAGCAGATAGGAACCGAAGCGCATCCCGCCGTACTCGGTCATGTACCCCTGCACCAGCTCGGCATCCGCCTCCGGCAGGTCGAACGGGGCGCGGTTGGTCTCGGCGAAGCCGGCGATCATGAAGATCAGGAAGCCGACGATCTGGGGGACGATGTTCCAGATCTGGCCCTGCGCGTCGACGATGTGGGTGAGAGACAGGGAGCCGGTCATCATCACCACGCCCAGCAGCGACAGGCCCATCGATACCTCGTAGGAGATCAGCTGCGCCGCCGAGCGCATCGCGCCGAGGAAGCTGTACTTCGAGCCCGAGGACCAGCCGGCGAGGAGCAGGCCGTAGAACGAGAGGGAGCCGAAGGCGAAGAAGTAGAGGACGCCTATCGATACGTCTATCCCGTAGAGGCCGATCCCGTCCTGGACGTTGCCGAACGGCAGGATGGCCAGGGTGACGATGCCGGAGAAGATCACGATGGCCGGAGCGATCGCGAAGAGGAGCGGGACGGCCGCGTCCGGCCGGAACATCTCCTTGCCGGCGAGCTTGATGATGTCCGCGAGCGGCTGGACCAGGCCGACGGGGCCGACCCGGTTCGGCCCGTAGCGGTTCTGGAAGCGGCCGATCAGCTTGCGCTCGACGACCGTCAGCACCGGGACGATCATGAAGACGACGAGGAAGATGACCAGCGACTTGACCACCATCACCCAGGTCGCCTCGACGTAGTCGACCTCGGCGAACGGCAGGTGGATCGGCAGGCTCATCGCTTGCTCACCCGGATGCGCTGCGGGACGCCGTTGGTGAGCACGTTGCCGTTGGCCTCGTCGGTGCCCTCGATCAGGAAGGCGGCGCCCTGCGCCATCCGGTCGCGGATCGCGACGGTCGCCTCGACGCTGTGGCCGTTGACCGCGACGGTGACGTCGTCGCCGTTGGCCAGCTCGAGGGACTCGGCGTCCTTGGCCGCCAGCTCGAGCTTCTGCTTCGGCATCAGGAAGCGGAGGGCAGGGTTGCGCTTGGTGACGTCGGCCGCCCACAGGTCCCGGTAAGTGCCGAGGATCAGCCCGTCGCCCTCTCCCCGTTCTGTTAAGGGGTCTGACCCCTTTGTTAAGGGGTCTGACCCCGGGGTCCACGAGCTGCCCGGATCCCTGTCGCCCCAGCGCAGGCCCGTGCCACCGATTTCCTCGTAGGTGATCGAGTCGTAGAACGGCACCTCGCTGCTCAGCGCGTCGAAGACGTCCGCCGGGGATTCCGGGGTCAGGTCGCTGCCCAGCTCCGCTGCGACTGCCGCCAGGAAGCGCCAGCCGGGGATCATTCCCTCGGGCAGCGGCACATTCCGCCGCAGGCGCTGGAGTCGGCCGTCGGGGTGGGTGACCGTGCCCTCCTTCTCGGCCCAGGTCTCGGCCGGGATGACGAGATTGGCGAGGCGGGTCGACTCGTCCTCGAAGCCGGCGATCGCGACGACGAAGTTGCCGGCCAGCGCCTGGCGCCAGCCGTCCGAGCCGGGCTGGGTGCGAACCGGGTCCGCGTTGACCAGCAGGGTCGCGCCGAGCTCGTGGGCGGCGAGGCCGTCCTTGATGGCGGCGCTGCCGCGGCCCGGGTCCGCCGGCTCGAGGCCGGGCTTGGCGCCGGGCAGGCAGCCGACCTCGCGCAGCCCGCGGCCGTTCGACTCCTCCGGAACCTCGAGGAGGCCCGGGCCGATCCGATGGTGCATCTCGAGAGCGCGGGCGCAGGCGTGGAGCGCCTCGACGGCGCCGGGGTTTCGCCAGAGCCGCTCGCCCCAGATGATCGTCTGGTCGGGGGCGGCGCGCAGGATCTCGGCGAACGCGGCGGCCTCCTTCGTGAAGGGGCCCTCGGTGTCGTAGCCGTCCGCGCCCAGCGCTCCGGCGAGCGCCCTGACGAAGGAGGCCGCGTCGCCCGGCAGATAGCGGATCGCCTCGTCAGCTCCGCCGTCGAGCGTGGTCGGACGCTCGGAGGCGACCATCAGCTTGGCGGGCCCGCGGCGCACCGACTTGCGGATCCGCAGGTCGAGGATCGGCATCTCGTGCAGCGGGTCGGCGCCGATCACCAGGATCGCGTCGGAGTGGTCGAGGTCCGAGACCTTCGAGCCGAGCTCGGGCCGCGACAGCTCGCCCAGCAGGCCGGCGTCGACGGGGCTCGCCGAGCTGTCGATGTTGGAGGAGCCCGCGCTACGCAGGATCCTCTGGACCAGCCAGCCCTCCTCGTTCGAGGTGCCGCCGCCGACGATCGCGGCGGCCTTCTCGCCGGCGCCGCGGATCGCGTCGGCCGTCCGCTTGGCGGCGTCGTCCCAGGAGATCGGGCTGAGGCTGCCATCGCCCGCGCGGACCATCGGCCGGGTGATCCGCTCCTCCGAGTTGAACATCTGGAAGGCGAAGCGGCCCTTGTCGCAGAGCCAGCCGTCGTCGACGTCGGCGTTGTCACGGGCGAGCACCCGCATGACGTGCTCGTCGCGGACGGTGAACTTCACATTGCACTGGCTCGGGCAGAGCGTGCAGATCGACCCCGCGTCCTCGATGTCCCAGGGCCGCGCCTTGAAGCGGTAGGTGTAGGAGGTCAGCGCCCCGACGGGGCAGAGCTCGGTGATGTTGCCGTGGAACGGGGCGATGTAGGGTCGCTCGTCGAAGGTGCCGACGAAGGTCTTGTCGCCGCGCTCCAGCAGCTGCAGCTGCTCGTCCTCGGCCACCTCCTGGCTGAAGCGGACGCAGCGGTAGCAGAGGATGCAGCGCTCGCGATCGATGGCCACGAGCGGCGAGAGCTCGAGTGGCTTTTGGAAGTGCCGCTTCGGGTCGGTGAAGCGGCTCTTGCCCGGCCCCCAGCCCATCGCGATGTCCTGGAGCGGGCACTCGCCGCCCTTGTCGCACACCGGGCAGTCGAGCGGGTGGTTGACCAGCAGGAACTCGACGACCGCGTTCTGCGCCTCCTTCACCCGGTCGGTCTGGGTGTAGACGACCATGCCGTCCCGGATCGGGGTAGAGCAGGAGGTCTGGAGCTTCGGCATCCCCTCGATCTCCACCAGGCACATCCGGCAGGCGCCCACGGGTTCGCCGAGCTTCGGCTCGTAGCAGAAGATCGGGATCTCGATGTCGCCCATCTTGGCCGCGTCGTGGAGCATCGTGCCCTCGGGGGCGGTGACCTCGCGGCCGTCGACGACCAGCGTCACGGCGTTGCGGATCTGGCGAGTCACGCCGCCAGTTCCAGGGCTGGTTGCTGGATCGCCTCGATGAACTCGTCGCGGAACTTCTTCACCATCGCGCCGACCGGCATCGCCATCGAGTCGCCGAGCACGCAGAGGCAGTTGCCGATGATGTTGTCCTGGACCGAGGCGACAGTCTCCAGGTCGATCGGCGTCGCCTGGCCGCGGATCATCCGCTCGAGCATCTTCACGGTCCAGTTCGTGCCCTCGCGGCAGGGCGTGCACTTGCCGCAGGACTCGTGGTGGTAGAAGCGCGCGGTCCGCAGGGCCAGCTCGACGATGCTGGTGGTGTCGTCGAAGACGATGATCGAGCCGGAGCCGAGCATCGAGCCCGCCTCCTGCATGGCCTCGAAGCTGTAGGGCTCGTCCATACACTCCTCGGGGAGGAGGACGGGCGACGAGGAACCTCCGGGAAAGATCCCCTTGATCGTGCGGCCATCGAGCGGGCCGCCGGCGAGGTCGTTGATCAGCGTCTTCGTCGGGATGCCGAGCTCCACCTCGTAGTTGCCCGGTCGCTGCACGTCGCCAGAGACCGAGACGACCTTGGTGCCGGGCGACTGCTCCGTGCCGAAGCTCGTGAACCACTTGGCGCCCGAGGAGATGATGTGCGGCGCGTTGGAGAGGGTCTCGACGTTGTTGATCAGCGTCGGCCCGTCGTAGAGGCCCTGGACGGCGGGGAAGGGCGGCTTGAGCCGCGGATTGCCGCGCTTGCCCTCGAGCGAGTCGAGGAGCGCCGTCTCCTCGCCGCAGATGTAGGCGCCCGCCCCGCGGTGGACCACCAGCTCGACCTGCTCGCCGGTGCCGAGCACGTTCTCGCCGAGGAAGCCGGCGTCATACGCCTCCTCGACTGCCTGGTCGAGGATGTCGCCCTGGAGGTCGTACTCGCCGCGGATGTAGATGAAGCAGCGGTTCGCGCCGGCGGCCCGGGCCGCGATGATGATCCCCTCGATCAGCTGGTGCGGGTTCTTCTGCAGCAGCTCGCGGTCCTTGAAGGCGCCGGGCTCGGACTCGTCGGCGTTGCAGCAGAGGTACTTGTCCATGTCGCCGCGCGGCAGGAACGAGGCCTTCTTGCCCATCGCGAAGCCCGCGCCGCCGCGGCCGCGGAGCCCGGAGTCCTCGAGCTCCTTGAGGACCTCCTCGGGGGTCATCTCCTTGTAGGCCTTGCTGATCGCCTGATAGCCGCCGAACTTGCGGTACGTCTTGATGGAGGCGAGCCCGGGCTCGTCGATGTTCCGGAACAGCAGCCGGGTCTCCTGGGAGGCCACTACTTCTTCTCCTTCTTCGCCTTGGGCTTTGGGCGGCTTCCCTTGTTGAGCGAATGGCGCGCCAGGCGCTTGTCGCCGCCGCCGCGAGGGCCGCCCGCGGCGGGCCGGTCCTGCAGCCTCTTCTCCGGGAGGACCTCCTTCCGGTTGTTGCGAAGCTGCTCGACCGCCGTCTCCGCGTCCTCCTCCGTGAGCGGGCCGTAGTAGCGCTCGTCGATTGACGCCATCGGCGCCAGGTCGCACGCGCCGAGGCACTCGAACCCCCTGACGAAGACCTTGCCGTCCTCCGAGCTCCCCTGCCCGTCTACGCCGGCGGCCTCGCCGAAGGCCTCGAGCAGGCGATCGGCTCCGCGCAGCCAGCAGCTGATGTTGGTGCAGACCAGCACCTGGTGCTCGCCCTCGGGCTCCATGCGGAAGAGGTCGTAGAAGCTCGCCACCGACTCGAGGTAGCCCGGGGTGACTCCCATGACCGCCGCGGCCTGCTCGATCCCCTCGGACGTGCACCAGCCGTAGCGGCGCTGGACGGCCCAGAGCGCCGGGATCGCGGCCGAGCGCTTCTGTGGGTAGCGCTTCATCGCCCGGCGGATCTCCCGAGCAAGTCCGACCGGCACCTCGACCTCAGAGGGCTCGGGGACGGGAGCGGGCTCGCGGTGCGGGACGCGCTCCTCGGCGGTGGCCTGGATGACCTCGATCTCCTCGGCGGGGATGTCGACGCCGACCTGCTCCTGCTCGTCGGGCATCGGCGGCGGTCCGGGCACGTCGTGGATGTGGCCGGGATCGGCCGTCCACGGCCGCTTGCCCTTGGGGAGGAGCGGGCTCACCGGTCGACGCCTCCGATGATCGGGTCGAGCATCGCCAGGTTCTGGATCAGGTCGGCGATCAGCCCGCCGACCGACATGTCCTTGAAGGCCTGCAGGTTGACGAAGGACGGATCGCGGAAGTGGACGCGCGCCGGCTTCGAGGAGCCATCGGCGAGCACGAAGCAGCCGAGCTCTCCGCGGGGCGACTCGATCGAGTAGTAGAGCTCGCCGGGCGCTACGCGGTAGCCCTCGGTCACGAGCTTGAAGTGGTGGATCAGGGACTCCATGGAGGTGGAGAGCTCGTCCCGGGGCGGCAGGACGTACTTGCGGTCGTCGGAGATCCAGGGGCCCTCGGGCAGCCCGTCGAGCACCTGCTCGATGATCCGCACCGACTCCCGCATCTCCTGGACCCGCACGCGGTAGCGGTCGTACCCGTCGCCGATCGTCCCGACCGGGATCTTGAAGTCGAAGTCGCCGTAGGAGAGATAGCCGGGGCTCTTGCGCAGGTCCCAGGGCTCGCCGGCGGCCCGGAGCAGTGGGCCGGTGACGCCGAGCTCCAGTAGCCGCTCGCGCGAGACGACCCCGACGTTCCGCGTCCGGTGCAGGAAGATCTCGTTGCGGTCGAGCAGCGACTCGTACTGGTCGATCCGGCTCGGCATCGCGTCCGTGAACTGCCGGACCTTTCGCTCGAAGCCGACCGGGATGTCCTCGAAGACGCCACCGACCTGGAAGTACCGGGTGTGCATCCGCTGTCCGGCCGACATCTCGAACAGGTCGAGGATCGTGTCGCGCTCGCGGAAGCAGTACCAGAACATCGAGATCGCGCCGAGGTCGAGGGCCGAGGTGCCGAGCCAGACCAGGTGGGACATGATCCGGTTGAGCTCCATATGGAGGACGCGCAGGTACTTGGCGCGATCCGGGATCTCGAGGCCGACGAGGCGCTCGACGCAGCCGCAGAAGGCCTCCATCTGGAAGAAGTAGGAGAGGTAGTCCATCCGCTCCACGAAGGGGATGACCTTCCAGTAGCTCTTGTCCTCGCAGGACTTCTCGATCCCGGTGTGGAGGTAGCCCATGATCGGCTTGCAATCGAGGATCCGCTCGCCCTGGAGGGTCACGATCAGCCGCAGGACGCCGTGGGTCGCCGGATGGTGGGGACCCATGTTGATCGTGAGGACCTCCTGCTCGGGCTCGAGACCCGGTCCCTCGAGGTCCCGATGCTCGATCTCGGCGGCGTCCACCAGCGGCGCCGACGGATCCTCGGCCTCGCGGGAGTACCCGCGCTCTGTGATGTCCGCCTCGTCGCGGAGCAGCTCGTCGGCCATTACTCGAACCACCTCGGGGTCTCGATCTCGTTGTGGGTGAAGAGCACCGGCTCGCCGCCGATCGGGAAGTCGCGGCGCTGCGGCCAGCCCACGTAGTCCTCGGGCATCAGGATCCGGCGCAGGTCGGGATGGCCGCGGAAGACGATCCCGAAGAAGTCGTAGGCCTCCCGCTCCTGAAACTCGGCCGTGGGGTAGAGGGCGACACAGGAGTCGAGCTCGGGCAGGTTCTCCTCGGCCGCGGCGCCGTTGGAGCCGTTCCCGGCCGCCGGGTCGGCGAGCAGCGCCTTCACGTTCAGCCGCTCCATGCGCTCCCGGCAGAGCAGCTCGTAGTGCACGGCGAAGCGCGGGGTGGCGGGCAGGTAGTCGGCCGCGTGCAGGCTGGAGAGGAAGCGGTAGCCCTGCTCGGGGGTGTCGCGCAGCCAGGTGAGCGCGTGCAGGACGCCCTCGGGATTGACGATCAGCGTGGCCCGGCCGTGCTCGATCGAGGTCTCGATGACCGTCCCCTGCCGCCCTTTCTCGATTCCCTGGGCAATCAGCTCCAGCCCAGGCGCGTCAGGCATCAGACATCACCCCGCACGTCCTCCGCTTCGCGTCCGGGCGTGCGGGGAGAGGGCGCATCTGGCTTGGCAACCCTGATCGCCTGTGCTGCGCGCTCGAGAGCCTCCTTGGTCGGCTCGCCGGACTCGAAGCGGGCCCACTCCTCGGTGCCGGCCGCGTTGTAGCGCTCGCGCCAGCCGAGGTCGGGCTGGCCGCGGACCAGCCGCTGCAGCTTGTTGAAACCGTGCAGCAGGGCCTCGGGGCGGGGCGGGCAGCCCGGCACGTGGATGTCGACCGGCATGAACTTGTCGGCGCCCTGGACGACGGCATAGTTGGAGAACATGCCGCCCGAGGAGGAGCAGGCGCCCATCGCGATGACCCACTTGGGCTCGAGCATCTGGTCGTAGACGCGGCGGACGACCGGCGCCATCTTCACCGACACGCGGCCGGAGAGGATCATCATGTCCGCCTGCCGCGGCGAGGCGCGGAAGGCCTCGGCGCCGAACCTCGCGATGTCGTAGCGCGAGGTGACCATCGACATCATCTCGATGGCGCAGCAGGCCAGGCCGAAGGTCATCGGGAAGAGCGCGTTCGACCGCCCCCAGTTGAGGACGTTCTCGAAGGTCGTGGTGAGGAGCCGCTCCTCCACGTATTGCTCGAGGTCCCTTCCCTCGAGGTCCCCCCGCAGCAGGTCGCGGGCGCGCAGCTGCCTGGCCCGGAGGCTCTCCCGCTCTACTTCCAATCGAGCGCTCCTCGACGCCAGACGAACACCAGGGCGACGAGCAACAGCGCGACGAAGACGAGGATCTCTCCGAGGACGAACACGCTCTTGGTGGCGTGAACGAGGACGCCGACCGGATAGAGGAAGACGACCTCGATGTCGAACAGGATGAAGAGCATCGCGATCATGTAGAAGCTCACGCCGAAGCGGAAGGTCCGGGTGATGTGGGAGGGGAGCCCGCACTCATACGGCTGTCCCTTGATCGGGTTCGGGCGCTTCGGCCCGGTGATCGAGTTCAACAGTGCGAAGGCGCCTCCCACGATGATCCCTAGGCCGGCGAAGACGAGAACGGGGAGGTAGGACTGGAGCACGATTCGTTCGGCGTTATACCACTTGCCTCGCACTTTGTATCAAGCTGTTACATAGTGCTTTTCCGCATCAGGAAGCCGAATCCCGACCCTTTCTGGCGGCTTTCGGACGTCTAAGCTCCCGCGCCGTGCCGGAAGTCCATCTCGTCGTCGGGGTCTGCCTGATCGCCGCCAATCTGGTGGCGGGGGTGTGGGGCGGGATCGCCTGGCTCCAGGACCGGCCTACGGTGGGGTTCTGGTACGCCCTCCGCGTCGCCCAGGCGACCGTCGTCCTCCAGGCGCTGCTCGGCCTGCTGCTCGTCTTCACCGGGCATCACGCGGAACAGCTCCACATCCTCTACGGCGTCCTCCCGCTCGCCCTCTCGCTGGTCGCTGAATTGGTTCGTGCCGGCGCGGTCGCCCAGGAGCTCGGCGACCTCGACGTCCGCTCCCTGCCCGAGGAGCGCCAGAACCAGATCGCGATGGCGATCGTCCGGCGCGACACCGGGATCATGGCGACGGCCTGCCTGGTGATCTTCCTGATCGCGCTGCGGGCCGCGGGGACCAGCTCGGCGTTCTAGCCGCCGGCCCGGGCCTTTGTGTGGCCGAGCGGATTATGAAATGGTGCGACTCGCTGGTGCTGGTGCTGGCGCTGAAGACGGCGTTCCAGCCGGAGAAGGCTGAGGGGGCGGAGGGGACATACGAACTGCGGCTGGGGAAGGAGCAGGTTCCATTCCGAATCGCGATCTCCGGCGGCAGCATCGAGGCGGCGCGTGGGGAGGCGGAAGCCCCCGACGCCACGATCCGCAGCGATCCCAACACCATCGCGGGCATCGTCTTCGGCGGAAACCCGCTGCGGAAGGCGGTGGAGGCCGGGGACGTCCGGATCGACGGGGGGCGCAAGGCCGTCACGGGCCTGTTTCGGGCCTTCCGTTAGGCGGTTTGCTCGTCCTACGACTCGGCCAGCAAATCGCGGTAGGCGCCGCGATGGAAGAGGAGCGGCTGACCCTCGCGGGAGTCGAGCGCCAGCACGTTCCCGGTCAGGATCAGGTGGTCGCCGCCGTCGATCAGGTCGCGCAGCTCGCAGGCGACCCACATCAGCGAGCCCGCCAGCCTCGGCAGGCCGTCGCTCTCGGACCACTCCACTGATCCCCATTTCTCCGCCTCGGCGCCCTTGCCCGCGAAGCGACGCGCCAGCTCCTCCTGTCCTGCCGCCAGCGCGTTGACGCCGAAGCGACCCTGGGCGCGCACCGAAGTGAGCGTGCGCGAGCCGCGGTCCAGGCACGCGAGCATCATCGGCGGGTCCAGCGACAGCGAGGTGACCGCGTTCGCCGTCGCACCCGAAGGGCCGCTCTCGCCGACGGCGGTGACCACGGTTACCCCGGTCGCGTAGGCGCCGAGCGCCGCTCGGAACTCCTCCGGGGTGACGGCCATGGCTCAACGCTACGCGAGGGCGCTCGCATATGATCCCGCCGCGTGCGAGGGGCATTCCTACTCATCGCAGTCGCCGTTGTCGCGACCGCCGCCGGATGTGGGACGCAGGGCGTCTCGGTTCCGGCCAACGACCCGACCCACGAGGGCGCGGTGATCTTCTCGGAGCGCTGCTCCGGCTGCCATACGCTGAGCGCGGCGGGGACCGAGGGAACCGCCAACCGCGCGGAGCGTGTCCAGGGGCCGAATCTCAACCAGCGTCCGGAGACGATGGACGACGTGATCTACGCGATCCGGAATGGCGGCTTCTCGGGGGCGATCATGCCCCAGAACATCGTCGTCGGCGCCGACGCCCAGAAGGTCGCCGCCTTCGTCTCCAAGTACGCCGGCCAGGACGTCAGCCAGCAGCCGGGGCCGTCGACGACGACCAACAACGCCACGGCGGCTCCTTAGCGCTCACGGGGCGGAGCCACGCTCGACCTCAAGCAGATCCGCAGCGACCCGGGACCGGTGCGCGAGGCGCTGGCCAGGCGGGGCGCCGCCGAGCAACTCGACGAGCTGCTGGCCGCGGACGAGCGCCGCCGGGAGCTGAACACGCGGATCGATCAGGTCCGCGCCGAGCAGAACAAGCTCTCCGGCCAGATCCAGGAGGCTGCGAAGGGCGGCGACACGGACGATCCGGAGTTCGTGAAGCTCCGCGACGCGTCCGGCGAGCTCAAGTCGGAGCTCAAGGAGCTCGAGCCGCAGCTGGCGGAGCTGAGTGAGAAGCGGGACGGCCTGCTCGCCACGCTGCCCAACATCCCCGAGCCGGAGGCCCCGGACGGGGAGAGCGAGGACGACAACGTCACCGTTCGCGAGGTGGGGGACCGCCCCGACCTCGGCTTCGAGCCGCTGGACCACCTCGACCTCGCCCAGCGCCACGGCTGGATCGAGATGGAGGCGGCGGCCGAGGCCTCGGGCTCGCGCTTCGCCTACCTGCTCGGCGATCTCGCGATGCTCGAGTTCGCCCTGGTGCGCTTCGCGATGGAGCGCGTTCGCGCCGAGGGATTCGAGCCGACGATCCCGCCGGTGCTCGTCCGCGAGCAGGCGCTCTTCGGCACCGGGTACTTCCCCGGGGAGCGGGAGATGATCTACGAGGTCCCGCGCGACGAGCTCTTCCTGGTGGGCACCTCGGAGGTCTCCCTCGCGGCGCTCCACGCCGACCAGATCATGGACGCCGGCGACCTGCCGAAGCGCTACGCGGGCTTCTCGACCTGCTTCCGGCGCGAGGCCGGGGCGGCCGGCAGGGACACGCGCGGGATCTTCCGCGTCCACCAGTTCGACAAGGTCGAGATGTTCAGCTTCGTCGAGCCGGACGCGAGCCGCGAGGAGCACGAGCGCATCCTCGCGATCCAGGAGGAGATCCTCTCCGCGCTCGAGATCCCGTACCGGGTGGTCGACGTCGCGGTCGGCGATCTCGGCGCTCCGGCGGCTCGCAAGTTCGATTGCGAGGGCTGGATCCCGAGTCAGGGACGCTTCCGTGAGGTGACAAGCTGCTCCAACACCACCAACTATCAGGCAAGACGCCTGTCGGCCCGGTACCGTCCCGTTCACGGTGAATCCCCCGAACCCGTGCACACGCTGAACGGAACTGCGGTAGCTGTCGGCCGAACGTTGATCGCGCTGCTGGAGAACGGGCAGACGGAGGACGGGAGCGTGGAACTTCCCGCGGTTTTGCAGGAATTCGGCTCTCCAGGAAGGATTCCCAAATAAAATGAGCGCCTCGACTCCCAAGCGAGTAGTCCTCTGCGACGACCACGAGATCGTTCGCGAGGCCATCAAGGCAAGAATGGCAGCGGTTGAAGGCGTCGAGATCGTCGGCGAGGCCGAGACCGGTGAGGAGGTAGTCGACGTCGTCAAGGAGCTCGAGCCCGACGTCTGCATCGTCGACGTCGAGCTGCCGGGCAAGGACGGCATCGACGCCACCAAGGACATCCTCAAGGTCCGGCCCGAGACCCGGGTCATCATCTTCACCGCCCACGCCCAGCCCGACCTGCTGACGCTGGCGCTGCGCGCCGGCGCCTCCGGCTACGTGCTCAAGTCGGCGCCGAGCGAGGACATCGCCCGGGCGATCGAGGTGGTCGCCGGCGGCGGCACCTTCGTCGGCACCGAGCTCGGCCAGGGCGCGGGCGAGGTCGAGAAGCTGCTCGAGCTGACCCCCCGCGAGCGCGAGATCCTGGAGCTGCTCGCGGAGGGCCTGCGCGTCAAGCAGATCGCCGACCGGCTCTCCCTGAGCCCCGCCACGGTCCACACCCACGTCCGCAACGCGATTGCGCGGATGGAGGTCGACACGCGGACCGAGGCGGTGGCCCTCGCCGTGCGCTTCAGCTACCTGGGCGCCGGCGGCAAGGTCTGATCTACGAGTCTGAGTCCTCGGGCTTGAACTCGAGGGCGCAGCCGTTGATGCAGTAGCGCTGGCCGGTGGTGTCCTGCGGGCCGTCGTCGAAGACGTGGCCCAGGTGCGCATCACAGCGCGAGCAGAGCACCTCGGTCCTCTTCATGAAAAGGCTGTTGTCAGCCGCCGTCTCGACGTTCTCGCCGCCCATCGGCCGATCGAAGCTCGGCCATCCGGTGCCCGAGTCGAACTTATTGTCGGAGTCGAACAGCGGCTGGCCACAGGCCACGCAGACGAACTGCCCCGGCTCCTTGACGTCGTTGAGCTCGCTCGTGAACGGTGCCTCGGTGCCCTTGTTGCGGACGACCTCGTACTGCTCCGGCGTCAGCTCCTGGCGCCACTCCTGCTGGCTCTTCTTGAGCTTCTCCAAGTTCTCTTACCTCACTTCCTTGGGGTATCGACCAGCTTAAACCGGTCAATTCACAGTCCCGTGAGAGGTCCGGGCGTTACTGGGCCGCGGTGATGGCAGCGAGCAACTCGGCGCGGTCGAAGAAGACCTGATTTCGCTCGATCAGGCCGTCCCGCAGGCGAACGGTGCAGACCCCGTCGCATTCGACCACCGATTCCCCGACTGGGACCGTGGCATGCCAGTGGTTCAGGAAGCCGCCCTCCATCGGCGTCGCCCCCGTGTTGGTCCAGACCCAGCCCGGGTTGTGAGCGAGCAGCACCCTGAAGTACTCGAGCAGCGCCTCCCTGCCCCGAACGCCCTCGGGAATCGCCGGGTCGCTGTAGAAGGCGTCCTCGGTGTAGAAGGAGGCGAGCCGCTCGGGGTCGTTGCCGGTCCAGGCGGGCAGCCAGCGCCCGGCGAACTCCACCGCCTCGGCTTCTGAGAGACCGTCGAACACGGGTGGATCCTAGGATGCCGCCGTGCCCGACTCCTTCTACGAGCCTGACGGCGAGCTCTACATGTCCACCGAGCTCACCCGCGGGCCCTGGGATCCGAATGCCCAGCACGCCGGGCCGCCCGCGGCGCTGATCGGCCGGGAGGCCGAGCGCCTGGGGGGCGGCCGAGTCGGCGGCGAGGATGGCCCGCCCGCGCAGGTGGGCCGGATCACATATGACCCTGCCCGAGGCGAACGGGGTGGGGATGGCCGACGCCCGCCTGCTCGATGCGCGGGCCGATCGGAAGGGCCGCGCAGACGCTGCTCGTGGCCGAGCGCACCTGAACAGCCGTCCACTCCTTACCAAGGCATAACCCGCGTCTAACCGGTGCCTGACCGGCGCCGCCGATAGTGACCGTGTCAACTCAACGGCGGCCGGAGCACGCGTCATTCAGAAGGGTGGCCGCGACCTGAATGGAGGAAGACATGAGAGGAAAGATGAGGGCTTTCTCGGTGGCCGCCGCCGGAGCGCTGGCGCTTCTTGTCGTCGCGTTTGGTGGTACAGCGGTCGCCAAGGACCGGAACCACGACCACATCTCCGACAAGTGGGAGAAGAAGTTCAATCTCTCGCTCAAGGTCGACCAGTCGAACAAGGACCAGGACAAGGACCACGTCGACAACCTGAACGAGTTCCAGGAGGGGACCAATCCCCGCTCCAAGGACTCCAACCACAACGGTCGTCCTGATGGCAAGGAGGACTCGGATCACGACGGCCTCAACAACATGGGCGAGGATCAGACCGCGAACCTCCCCGACGATCAGGACACCGACAACAACGGCATCGAGGACGGCGCGGAGAACGCCGGAACGATCGCCAACTTCGACGGCACCACGCTGACCATCGACCTCGCCGGTGGCGGCCAGGTCTCGGGCACCGTCGACACGTCCACCCAGATCAAGTGCGAGTCGGAGGACGAGCACGAGTCCGACGACAACGAGGGACCGGGCACCGCGACCGCGTCACATGACGGCGGCGGCGATCAGTCCGGCGAGAACGGGTCCGGCGACGACAACTCGGACCCTGGCGACGACGGCAGCGTGTGCACGACCGCCGACCTCGCCCCGGGCACCGCGGTCCACGAGGCCGAGCTCCAGGGCACCACGTTCGAGAAGGTCGAGCTGGTCAAGTAGGCCCTCGCCTCATCTCCCGAACGCAAACCGGGCGCCCACCGGGCGCCCGGTTTCGTTTTCGGGCGATTCAGGCGACCGGGATCGGGACGGGCAGCTCGTCGGCGGGCGCCTTGCGAACGACGCGCTCGAGGATCTCGACCAGCTTCGGGTCGAACTGCGTGCCGGCGCAGTCCCGCAACTCGGCGAGGGCCGCCTCCGGGGTCCGAGTGAGCGAGTACGGGCGCTCGGAGGTCATCGCATCGTACGCGTCGCAGACCAGAATGATCCGCGAGGCCAGCGGCACGTCCTCGCCCGCCAGGTGGTCCGGGTAGCCCTTCCCGTCCCAGCGCTCGTGGGAGGAGCGAATCAGCCTGCCGACCGAGGCCAGGGAGGGAGCGGCGGCGACGATCCTCTCGCCGAGGATGGTGTGCTGATACATGAACTCCCACTCGTCCTCGTCGAGCGGGCCGGACTTGGTGAGGATCGCGTCGGGGATCGCGATCTTCCCGATGTCGTGCAGCTCCGAGGCGCGGCCGAGGGTCGTCAGCTCCCCGGGGGTCAGCTCGAGCTCCGCGCCGATGGCCAGCGCGAGGCTCTTCACGGCGTCGACGTGCTCGCTCAGCTCGGGGGCGCGCTGGTTGAGGATTCTGAGCAGGACCGCCTCGACCTCCCCGCCGCTGGAGGGGCGGTGCGAGTCCTTGTCGGCGTACATTCGCTGGTCGGCGAGCTGGAGGGCCGTGCTGGGGGTCGTCGCGTCCGTGGGCAGCTCAGCCGTTCCACATGAACAGGAGACCTTGAAGCCCTCGCCCCGCTCACTCAGGGCGGCAGCGCCCCCCGCCACCGCGGCGGCCGTGCCGGACAGGTCGCCGGGCAGGAGCATCGCGAACTCATCCCCACCCATCCGGTAGGCACGGCCGCGATTTCCGACCGCCTCGCCGAGCTGGCGTCCCAGGCGCACGAGAAGAGCGTCGCCTGCCGGATGACCGAAGGCGTCGTTGTAGGCCTTGAAGCCGTCGAGGTCGAGGAAGGCGAGGACGTGAGGCGGCGGGTCGTCCAGGCTGAAGATCCGATCAAGGTCGTAGACGAGCTTCCCGCGGTTGGACAGGCCGGTCAGGGGATCTGTCTCGAGCTCCGTCACAAGGCGATGGTTCTGCGCGAAGGTGAGGCCGAGCCTGACGACGACCGCGAGCAGGGTCGCGACGGTTAGGCCGGCGACCGCCGGCTCGTTCATGTCCTGGCGCTCGAGCATGAGCAGCGCGAGGACGGCCAGCGCGAAGATGGTGGGCGAGGCGAAGGCGCGCCAGCCCTCCGCCGGCTCGGTCTCGGGGTGCTTCGGCGAGGGCTGCAGGGCGGCGAAGGCGATCAGGATGGTCGCCAGGGGCCAGAGGAAGTTGTTCCAGGAGGCCGAGGTGTACGTCCCGGCCAGCGACTGGTAGGTGTAGACGGCGTCGCCGATCGCCGCGCACGCGACGCCGGCTGCGATCAGGCCCAGGGCGCGGCCGGGCCTCCAGCCGGTGAGCGCGACGCCGCCGGCGGCGACCGCCAGGATCGTCAGGTCGAGGGCGGGGTAGCCCACCGCGGCGACGATCTCGACCGGGGTCCCCGTCGTGTTGGCGAGGACGAAGTCCATCAGCAGGCTGGCGCCGATCGCGGTGACGCAGAGTGCGCCTATCGCCATGTCGGTCCACACCACCGCGGTCATGCGCCCGACGCGGGCGCGGACGTAGATGACCAAGCCGGCGAGGATGAAGAAGTAGCCGACGAAGTAGAGAACGTCGTCCACGGATGGGAAGGGCGGACTCGCCATGTCCCGGAGCGCGACGGTCCAATACAGGTCGCCCGTCGCCCAGCACAGCAGGCCGAAACCGAGGAGCGCCCACTGCAGCCTCTCCTGCCTGCGCAGGGCGGCGCTGCCCAGGGTGATGACGGCCGCCGACATCGTCACGAAGTCGTAGATCCACTCCTCGATGAAGTAGCTGTAGCGGGGGGCGCCGAGGTGGACCGCGTTGTGCAGGATCACCAGCAGCAGGGCGGCCAGCACGACGCTGCCGAAGGCGATTCCTGCCAGTCGGGTGATCGAGTTGGGCTGTCGCGAAGCTGGGTCCACGGTTATCGACGAAGCACGACGAGCTTCCCCCTGGATAGGTTCATCGTCCACCCGCCGAAATCCTTGAGGCCGATACTGGGTAGTCGAACCGGCGCATCCCGAGCGGGGCCATGAGACACTCCGGCCGCAGGGAGAGTTTCGCCTCCAGCTTCTGATGCTGAGTCACAGCCACAAGCACGCCTCGGTGCGTCGGCGCGCGTTCAGCGCCGTTCTGCTCACGGTCATGGCGCTGTTCGCCGCGTCGAGCTCCGCCCTGGCTTCACAGGACGAGCTCAAGGGCGGGTCCGTGGCGATCCAGCTGCAGGGCTCACGCGGGCTCAAGCTGAAGCCGAGCAGCCTCAATCTCCCCATCACCGGCGGAGCGGTCGACCCAATCGACGGTTCCGGCACCGTGCAGGTCTCCGGGGGCATTCAGGCCCGGCGCGGCAAGGCGAAGACCAAGGTCAGGATCACGGCCCTCAGCCTCCCCGCGAACGGCGGCCAGGGCAGCGTCAGCGCGAAGGTCGGCAAGAAGGGCGTGACGCCGTTCGCCACCCTGACCGGCGGAACGGTGACCCGCGACGGCTTCGGCGCCAAGATCGAGAACGTCACCATAACCCTCGCCGGCAAGGGCGCTCAGGCCCTGAATCGCGCCTTCTCTCCGAAGAAGAAGGGCAAGGCTTCTGCCGCGTCGAAGAAGGGCGTCAAGGCCGGGCAGCCGCTCGGCAAGGTGGTCTCCGTGGTCACCGTCCCGCTGGCGGTCGGCATCGTCCCGAACACCGGGACGTTGTCGCTCAGCACGGGCGTCACGGGGGCCTTCGCCAACAAGATCCCCCAGCACTGCATCTCGCTGCTGGGCGGCGTGACTCCGATCGCTCCCGCCACGCAGACGCTCGCCAACTTCAGCTTCCCGGTGTCGGCCGGCGCGGTCGCTCCGGACTTCAGCGCCGGCGAGGTCCTCACCGCCGGCGGTCAGAAGCTCACCAAGGACGATGGCCTGCTGACGCCGGGCGGCTGCTCATCGGCCAGCCCGCCGGTGGGCACCAGCCTGAGCAGCACCGTCATCGGCGTCGACTTCGCGCACAACGCCCTCAACTCGACCGCCGCGCTTCCGACCGGTACGAGCCTGCGGGCCCCGCTCGCCGACATCGACTTCTCGACGGGCACCCGGACGTTCAACCCGAGCGACAACACCATCTCGATCACGGGGGCCACGATCAAGCTCAGCTTCCCGGCGGCCCTGACGCTCAATCAGTTCTTCCCGACCGAGTCGGGGAGCGCGTCCGACGACTTCGCGGCGGGCGACGAGATCGGGACGATCGACCTCACCGGCGTCAAGCTGCGCTGACGCCCGAGCGGAGGGGGAGGGATTCGAACCCCCGGACCGGGAAGACCCGGTCAACAGCTTTCAAGGCTGCCGCAATCAACCAGACTCTGCCACCCCTCCGGGGTATTGAAGGCTAGTCGCGCGGGCTGCAGACGATGACCGGGATCCGCCGGTCGCCGGCGCGCTCCTGGTATCGCGCGAAGCCGGGATAGAACCCGGTGGCGAGGTCCCAGAGCCGCTGGCGTTCCGCCCCCTCGGCCTCCTTCGCCCGGTAGGTCCCGCCGCCGCCCTTCGTCCAGAGCTCGACGTCGGGATTGGCGCGCACGTTGTGGTACCAGGCCGGGTGGTCCCGGTGGCCGCCACGGGAGGCGATCAGGATCACGTCGTCGCCGTCCGTGAAGTAGGCGAGCGGCGTCGTCCTCGGCCGGCCGCTCTTGGCGCCGGTGTGGGTGAGGAGGACGGTGGGGGCGTTGAACGTGGACTTCACCCTGCCGCCGGTGGCCCTCATCAGGTACGGGTCGATCTTGTTGCCGACGTTGACGAGGTACCAGGTGACGGGCCGCTGGCGCGCCGCCCAGGAGAGCGAGCTCATCCAGAGGCCCTTCGGTTCGTTCGGGTCGTACGGCGGAACCCGTCCCATCGCGCTGTGACTCTATGAGATGAGCTCGCCCAGGCGGGCGGAGCGAAGCACCTCGCCGAGGGCCTCCGGCGGCTGCGGCCGCGCGAAGTAGTAGCCCTGGCCACGATCGCAGTGCAGGGCCTGCAGCTCACGGAGCTGGTCCTCCCGTTCGACCCCCTCGGCGGTCGCGGTCAGGCCCAGGCCGTGCGCCAGCCCGACGATCGCCGACACGCCCGCGGCGTCCTCGCGTGCGCGACCGAGCCCCGCGATGAAGGAGGCATCGATCTTGATCGCGTTCAGCCGGGGAAGGCGCTTGAGGCTGCCGAACGAGGAGATCGCGATGCCGAAGTCGTCGATCAGGAGACGAATGCCGAGCGCCTCGAGATCCGGGATGGCGCTCAGCGCCGCCGCCCGGCGGTCCATCACCGCCCGCTCGGCGATCTCCAGGCACAGGGACGAGGCCGGCAGCTCCGCGTCGGAGATCGCCTGCGCGATCTTGCCGCTCAGCCCCGGATCGGAGAGCCGCCGCTCGCTGATGTTGACGGAGACCGTGAAGTGCTCCGAGTCCGGCAGGTCCTCACGCCACCGCGCCGCCTGGAAGCAGGCCTCCCGCATCACCAGGTCGTCCACCTCGGCGATCAGGTCCGTGGCCTCGGCGGCGAAGAGGAATTGTGCGGGCTCGAGCAGGCCGCGCTCGGGATGCTGCCAGCGCACCAGCGCCTCGGCGCCCGTGATCTCGCCGCTGTGCAGGTCCACCTCGGGCTGGTAGTGGACGATGACCTCGCCGTTGGCGATCCCGTCTCGCAGCTGGCGCTCCAACCCGGTCTGGTCCGTCTCGCCGATCCGCATCCACGTCTCGAACAGGGCGTAACGCGACTTCCCGGCCGCCTTGGCCCGGTACATGGCGAGATCGGCGTCGCCCAGCATCTGGTCCGGCTCCGCCGGGGAGCCGTCGGCCGCGTACATCGCGATCCCGATGCTGGCCGCCTGCGTGATCTCCCTGCCCTGCACCTCGATCGGATCGGCCATGGCGTCGATGACGCGATCGGCGACCGTCAGCACCTCCTTCTCGCCGACCTCCTCGCAGAGCAGCGCGAATTCGTCTCCGCTCAGGCGGGCCAGGGTGTCGCCGGCCCGGAGCAGCCGCTCGAGCCTGCGGGCGACCTCGATCAGCACCTGGTCGCCCGCGGCGTGGCCGAGCGTGTCGTTGACCAGCTTGAAGGCATCGAGGTCGAGGTAGACGATCGCGTAGCCGGCCGCGCTGCGGCGGTTCGCAGCCATTCGGACGCGATCGGCGAACAGGGTCCGGTTGGGAAGGCCCGTCAGCGAGTCGTGCAGCGCCTGGCGCGTGAGGCGCTCCTCGGACTCCTTGCGGTCGGAGATGTCCTCGACCTGGCTGAGCAGGTAGCTCATCGCGCCGTCGCGGTCGTAGACGGGCGAGACGTTCAGCGAGACCCAGACGGGATGCCCCTCGGCGTGGAGGTACCGCTTCTCGGTCCGGTACCCGTAGCGCTCCCCTTCGATCAGGTCGCGCAGGGCGTCGAGGTCCGAGTCCACGTCATCGGGATGGGTGATCTCGCTGAACGTCCTGCCCAGCAGCTCGTGCTCCGGATAGCCGGTGATGTCGCAGAGCGCGCGGTTGACCCGCTGGTAGCGCCCGCCGAACGAGACCAGGGCCATCCCCACGTGGCTGTCGTCGAACGCCTTGCGGAAGAGCTCCTCGGCCTCACCGAGCTCCCGGCTCGTACGGCGCAGCGTCAGGACGAGAGCGTGCACCGCCGGGCCGACAGTGCTCGCCAGCACGACCGCCACGATGACGCGCTGAAGCTGCTCGCCGTCGTAGCCACCACCGCCTGGGATGACGAACGGGGCAAGCAGGGTCAGCCCCATCGCGACGATCGAGATGGCCAGCTCGCGCCCCGTCCCGTAGATCGCGAACCAGATGATGGGGATCGACAGCAGCGGGTCGAAGACCGTCGGCGTGCTGCCGCCCGCGTCGCGAAGCAGGCCGAGGATGACGAAGTAGGCGAGGGGGAGGATCGCCTGCGGCCAGGCCGGGTACCGCTCCCACGGCAAGAGCAGCGCGGCCGCGATGATCAGGGGCACCATGGCCGCAGCGATTGCGACCCGCGGATCGGCGAACGAGAGGCCCGCCACCGGGACCAGTGCGAACGGGAGGATGCCCGCCGCCGCGAACGGGGCGATCCGCCAGGCCACGTTCGCGCCCTCGAAGAAGCGGCCCGGCTCGACCTCCAGGCCGATCGCGCGAGACCAGCCGCGATCGGCCTGCTGGACCGCAACGACGGCTGGTCGGTGGCTCACTCTCGTCCCTTCTGGAAATCCCTTCGAGCCCCAACAGGAAGCGATCCGGATTCTTCCCCTGGGAATCGAGCGACGGTAGACCTCGCCCTGGGGCCGCAAAAGACCGCTATTCGGTACCGAACGTCCGTTGGACGTTCGTTCTAGGGAAACGCCTTCCCCTCGCCCCGGTAAGTGGGTACCTCGTCGCGGATCGTCGTGCCCGTGACCAGGAAGAGACGGTTGAAGCGCTCGCAGAGATCGCCCGCCCGGAGGTCCCGGAAGTACACGCGGTCGCCGAGCTCGAGCCGGTCCCGCCTGGTGTGCGGGAGGGCTCGCTGGGCCGCCTGGGGAGCTGACTCGAGGCCCGATGCGCGGGTGACCGGGAGCGCGAACATCGCGGCCGGCCGCGGCCGGAAGGAGCGGTAGTGGTCGAGCCGGACCGGAGCGTGGAAGCCCGATCCAGCCCCGATCTCGGTGACGGCCCACTCCGAGGCGGCCGTCTCGATCGAGCCCGTCCCGCCGCCGTTGACGAACTCCAGCCGCGCGACCTCGGAGAGCGCGTTGACGATCTCGGCGCGACGCTCCTCGACGTCACGGGCAGAGGCGTACTGCATCCGCCTGACGAACAGGTTCGTGATCGCCTTGCCGGGGACGTTGTCGCCGATGCCGGCGATCTGTGCCTCGTAGGCACGCACCCCGACCAGCGTGGTCCGCTCGCGGCGGTCGATCTCCTGGGCGAGCGCGACGGCCTGGTCGGCGGTCCGGATCGGGGAGCGCTGATCGCCGATCTTCACGATTCCGCCGAGTGGCTGCCACGAGAGGTCGATGTCCATGGCGACGCGGATCGGCGCGACGAAGGAGGCGGCGGCCTCCTCGATCAGGTCGAGGTGCTCCGTGCTGTCGACCATCACGACGGGCGCCTCGTCCGGGTCCTCGGAGGTGATCCGGGCGAGCCGCGTCAGGCAGGCGCGATCGGCGGTGGGATGGGCGACCACCAGATCGCGCAGCCCGCGCTCCCAGAGCCAGATGGTCTCGGGGAGGCTGTGGGTGAGCGCGCCCTGGAAACCAGGATCGAGGTCCAGCAGGCGCTCGAGCACCGGCCGCGAGCGGATCGCGCCGCTCGCGATGCGGATCGGCTTGCCGCGCGATCGGCGCAGCATGTCCGCCGCGTTGGCCCAGACCGCGTCCAGATCCAGGAAGGCGAACGGCGCCTGTCTGCCGCCGAAGATGGCCTCGAAGCGCTCGTAGGCCTCCATGGGAGTGGGCAGGGGCAGCGGAGTCGGCGTGTCGATCGCCGAGATGGGGCGGGTCTCCTCATCCACCGGCGGCGCGGCGACCGGATTCTCCGGCGGTGTGGGCCTTTCTCGAGTAGTAGGCATTCCGATCCAGCCTACAATCGTGCCGCGTGGTCGCCCTGGCGACCGCCCCCCGGAGAGGTGGCCGAGCGGCTGAAGGCACTCGCCTGCTAAGCGAGTAGGGGGCTAATAGCTCTCTCGAGGGTTCGAATCCCTCCCTCTCCGCTATGAGGTCGATCGGCTGGGTGGCAACGGGCGCAGTGGTGGTTGCCGTGCTCGCGTTCCTGATCATCGACAGTGCCGGCGACGGGACGGAGTCTGCCGCCAACCCAGGAGCCGTCACGGCCCCCGCCCCGACCGGTATCTCGGCGATCGATGCGCTCCGGTCAAGCGTTCCGCTCCCCGATGTTCATGTGAATCCGCCGCCCAGGGAGCGGCGCGGCCCGCGCTTTGCGCTTGCCACGGTGAGGGCGGGCCACAAGATCGCCCTGCGTGCGTCGCCCGGCGGCAGGGTGCTGAAGCAGGTCGGCGATCGCACCGAGTTCGGCTCAATACGCGTCTACTGGATCGAGCAGGTCCGAGGCCCTTGGTTCGGCGTGCCGACGCCGGACCTGCCGAACAACCAGCTCGCCTGGATCCGGGACGACCGGCTCGCCCTGGATGTCACACAGACGCGGTTCTGGGTCACAGCCGACATCTCGCGGCGGCAGATCGAGCTGCACCATGGAAGCCGGATCCTCGAGCGCATGCCGGTGACCGTCGGCGCCAACACCACGCCCACCCCGCTCGGCAACTACTCGGTCACCGATGGTCTCGTCGGGCGGGGGCTGGGGCCGTGGTACGGATGCTGCGTCCTCGCCCTCTCCGGCCATCAGGACAACCTGCCCTCGGGCTGGATCGGCGGGAACCGAATCGCGATCCACGGGACGCCCGGCTCCATCGGGGGCGCCGACTCACACGGCTGCCTGCGCGCCTCCGACCCCAACATGATCGCCCTGTTCGCCCGCGTGCCGCTCGGCGCGCCGGTCTTCATCCGCGCCTGAAGCGCCGTCGGGCCGAACCCTTCGCCCGGGCCGCCCTCTTCTTCAGCGCCCGCTTTCTCGGGGACCGCTTCGGCTTGGCCTTCGCCTTCGGCTTGGGCTTGGCCTTCGGCTTGGACTTCGCCTTCGGCTTGGACTTCGCCTTCGGCTTGGACTTCGCCCGGGGCACCGGCTGCTCGCGCAGCGCCTCCCGCAGCGCCGCGGCGAGGTCGTCGAGGTCCGGCACCACGTCCCGGTCACCCGCCAGCCCGAAGAAGATCCGGCCGTCGTAGCTCATCATCCCGATCGAGAGGGCGTGGTTCTGGGGGGAGAGGGGGACGAAGGGATAGATCTCCTTGATTTGGCGGCCGAGCAGATAGAGCGGCTGCTGCGGGCCTGGGACGTTGGAGACGACCAGGTTGAAGACGAGGGGCCGGGCCATACCCCGGGCGAGCAGCCGGTTGATGGTGGGAGGCGCCCAGCCGGTCGCCTCGATCAGCAAGGAGGCGGCGCGGGCGTTGTCCGACTCCTTCAGCCGCCGCGTCTCGTCGCGCAGCCGGTCGAGCCGCTTGCGGGGATCGGGCTCCGCGAGCGGCAGGCGCACCATGATGGTCGAGATCCGGTTGCCGAGCTCGCCCTTCTCGTGTGGGCGGCGGATGCTGACCGGCACCAGGGCGACGAGGTAGTCCGGAGCCTTGTCGCCCCGCCCTTCGAGATAGCGCCGCAGGGCGCCGGCGGCGACGGAGAGCAGCACGTCGTTGACCGTGGACCCCTCCGCGATGGCTCGGGCGCGCTTCAGGCGATCGAGGTCGGTCCGCGCCCAGGCGACCCGGCGGTCGCGACCGATCTTCACGTTCAGCGGGCTGCGAGGCACACTCGGGCCGCCCGACGCGAGGCCGGTGAACGCCTCGGCCGTGCGCAGCACGCGGGCCGCGGTCTGCGCGGGGGTGGTCACCGCGGTGCGCGCCGCGCGGCCGGCGGCGCGGAGCGGCTTGCGGACCCGCTCGGAGGCGGCCTGGGTGAGCAGCATCGTCGGACTCGGCTCATCCGGGTCCCAGGGCTTCTCGGGCGCCTTGACCCGCATGCCGCGCCTGCTCGTGTCGAGCAGGATCGTGCCGACGTCGACCGCCGCCACCCCGTCGACCAGCGCGTGGTGGGTCTTGGAGATGTAGGCGTGCCGTCCGCTCAGGCCCTCCACCAGGTAGAGCTGCCAGAGCGGACGATCCATGTCGAGCGGCTCGGACATGACGCGGCCGACGATGTCCCGCAGCTGATCGAGACGGCCCGGCCGCGGCACCGACACGTGGCGGACGTGGCGGCGGACGTCGAACTGCGGGTCGTCGCCCCAGACCGGATTCTCGATGCCGAGCGGGATCCTCACGATCCGCTGCCGGAACCGCGGCACGAGCAGCAGCCGCTTCTCGACGTGGGCGACCAGCTGGTCATAGGTGGGCGCTGCCCCCTCCACGATGATCGTCGCCCCGACGTGGACGTGAATCGGCCCCCGCTCGGCGTTCAGGTTGGACATGTCCGAACCGGAGAGTCGCTGTGGAGCCCTGGCCGCCAAGCGGCGCAGACTAACGAGCGGGTTTGTTACGCCCGGCGAACGCGAGCGGGATCGCGACCGCCACGGACCCGATCGCGAGCACGCGCAGGATCTGCTCGATCGCCGCTCCCTCGCCGGTGCCGCCGCCGGCCACCACCTCGATCAGGGAGGCGACCACGGCGACCCCCAGTCCCGCCATGCCGATCACGATCGAGAGCGAGACGCCCGAGGCCTCACCCGCCCGGTCGACCGCGACGACCGTCTGGGTCCCGACGCATCGAGGTGGCGGCGAGCACCATCCCGAGGCGGACCTCCGACACTAGAACCGGAGCCTTCGCTGCACGTGATCCGAAGTGAGGTCGGCGGGGGTGGGAGCGCCGAGCAGCGCCAGGGCGAGCCGGAGCTCGTCAGCGAGCATCTCGAGGGCGCGGCGCGCTCCGGCCTCACCGTTCCAGGCGAGGCCCCAGAGGGCGGGACGGCCGACGAGCACGGCCTCTGCCCCGAGAGAGAGGGCAACTGCGACGTCGGTGCCGCGGCGGATGCCGCCATCGATGAGAACCGGGATGCGGCCGGCCACCGCCTCGACCACCTCGGGCAGGGCGTCGATCGTGGCCGGCGCGTTGTCGAGCTGGCGGCCGCCGTGGTTGGAGACGACGACACCCGCCGCGCCGTGCTCCACGGCGAGCGCGGCGTCCTCGCCGGTGATCAGGCCCTTCACCAGGATCGGCAGCTGGAACTCGCCGCAGAGCTGCTCGAGGTCCTTCCAGGTGATCGAGGGATCGACGAGCGCGAAGACCTCGGCGGGCGTGAGGCTCTTGTGCCCGGCCGCGGCCTCGATCGCCGGAGCACGGATCTCGGCCGGGACCTCGAACCCGGTGCGGAAGTCCCGCTCCCGCTTGCCCGCGTAAGGGGCGTCGACGGTGAGGAGCAGGGCCTCGTAGCCGGCCTCGGCCGCCTCCTCGACCATCGCGCGGGTCACGCCGCGATCCCGGAAGCAATAGACCTGCATCCACCGCTTGCCGTCCGGCGCCGCCTCCGCCACCTCGGCGGCGCGAGTGCTGGTCAGGCTCGAGAGGCACATCACCGTGCCCGCGGACTGCGCCGCGCGCGCCATTCCAGCCTCGCCGTCCGGATGGGCGAGCAGCTGGAAGGCAACCGGGGCGACCAGGAAGGGGACCTTCAGCTCGGTCCCGAGGACGGTCGCCCTCGTCGAGACCTCCGAGACGTCGACCAGCACCCGCGGGCGGAGCTCCCAGCCCTCGTAGGCCTCGGCGTTCCGCCGGAGGCTCCGCTCGTCGCCCGCGCCCCCGGCGAAGTAGCCGTGGGCCCCCGGCTCGAGCTTCTCGAACGCGAGCCGCTCGAGGTCCGCGATGTTGACTGGATCCGAGACGCGCCAAGGCTATTCACAGTCCGCCAGACGGGTTAGGGTCGCCTCGAATTCATCAAAGGGGGGCTACATAGGGGGAGAGGAGGCACCAGATGAAATTCCCACGGTTCGCGCCCTTGACAGGCGCAATCTTCGTCGTGCTGCTCGTGATCGGCTTCATCCCGCTCGGAGGCAACACACCGGACACGGACGCCTCCGCGGCGAAGATCATCAGCTTCTACAACGACCACCAGACCAAGGAGATCCTCGCGATCATCGTCGTGTCTTTGGCGGCGCTGTTCCTTGCCTTCTTCGCAGTCGCGATTCGCGACTACCTGAGGGACACGGGCGGCGGTGAGTTCTGGCCCACGGTCGCCCTGGTCGGTGCGGCGGTCGGTGTCGCGGGCCTCTTCGTGGCCGGCGGCATGCACTTCGCCTTGATCGACGGGGCCAACCTCAGCCACAACAGGACCCTGAGTCCCGATGCCATGGTGGCGATAAACGCCCTGGACAACGACAACTTCCTGGCGTTCTCGGTACCGCTCGGGATCATGATGTTCGGGGCCGCGGGGGCTGTCCTGCAGGGAGGCGCCGGCTTGCCGAAATGGATGGCCTGGGTCGGGATCGTGCTCGGGATCACCTTCTTCAGTCCGGTCGGTTTCTTCGGCTTCGGCCTGACTGGCATCTGGATCATCGTCGCCAGCATCATGATGTACCGGCGCGCGGGAGCTGTCGCGACCGCCTAGTCCTGGCTCAGCCCGGCGTCCGCCGAGGGCGCCGGGCTGAGATCCTTCGCCTATGGCACGGCGAAGACGCGAGCGAGAGCCGGTCGAGACGGTGGACTACACCGATCCCGAGGGCAACGTGCTGACTCTGCGGCAGTCGCTGAGCGATCGGACCATTCGCAAGATCAACAAGCCCCACCGCAAGGACGCGGCCTCGACCGAGGACGTCTGGGCGCGCCGCTACGAGATGCTCTTCGAGTACCTCGTCACGGGGTGGGAGATCTCCGGTCTCCCGCTCGACGACCAGAAGATGCTGATCGGGCGCTACCGGATGGCGGACTCCGAGGAGCAGCGCTGGGTGCGCGAGACCATCAGCGCGCACATCGAGCGCCACATTCCAGAGCTCGCATGACGACCGCGCCCGAGCCCTTCACCCTCACCTACCGGATCGCGATGGCGGTCTGCGTCCCGATGGTGAGCCTCTGGGGGCGGCTCGAGGTCGAGGGGGTTGACGTTCTTCCCCGGAGCGGCCCGGTGTTGGTGGTTGCCAATCACGACTCGCAAACGGATCCGCTCGCGGCTGGCGTCGCCGCGCGCAGGCGCCGCCAGATCCGCGCCCTCGCCAAGAGGAGCCTGTGGGACAAGCCGGGGCTTGGCCGGGTCCTCGACGGGATGGGTCAAATTCCCATTGAGCGTGCGGGGGGTGACGCGGGTGCTCTCGTCAACGCGGTGGCGGCCCTGCGCCGCGGCTCCTGCATAGGCGTGTTCCCGGAGGGCACGATCTCCTGCGGACGCCGGTTGCGGGCGCGCAGTGGCATAGGCCGCCTGGCGCTCGAGGTGCCGGAGGCGCGGCTGGTGTGCGCGACCGTCCAGGGGACGCCGGCTTTCGCCCGTTTCCCGCAAAGGCCGCGCATCCGCGTTCGCTTCTTCGAGCCCTCCTCGGGCCAGACCGATCCCACCGAGACCGCGGCCGACCTCTCGCAGCGCCTACTCGATGAGCTTCGCGCCCTCGCTCCGCCCGTCGATGCGGGCCGCAACCCCGCCGAGACGCTCGAGAAGTACGAGCGCAAGCTCGCCGAGCGCGAGGAGGGAGCCACGAAGCGCCGAGCCGAAGCGGCCGAGCGGGAACGAGTCTGAGCTCCGAGCCGCGTCGCTACGCTGTGCCCGCACGCGCCCGTAGCTCAGTTGGATAGAGCGTCGGTCTACGAAACCGAAGGTCACAGGTTCGAATCCTGTCGGGCGCGCTCTAGGAAACCCCGCTACGGCGGGGTTTTCGTTACCAGGGGTGAGTGGACTAGACAATGGGTGGCAACCGGAGTGGCAACCCGCACGGTGGTTCTTGCGACACAATCGAGCCGCGATTGCGGTGTCAATCGCTTTTGGCGCTATAGGCATGTCATCGAGTACGCAAACGTTCTACCTAGAGGCTGCGCCCACGGCGGTCCTGGCAGCGTGTCGCGCCGTGGTTGCAAAGCAGGACCTCACGTTTACGAGAGCGGTGCTGAAAGCATGGTCATTCGCTCCAATTCCCAATGCGGTTCGGGGCGAAGGGGGACGTCCGGTGTCGGATAGACGCCCAACGTGAAGAGCAAAGGACCCGGCTTGGACTTGCCGGGAAGTCAAAAGGGCTGTTGCAGGGGAAGCTGATTGACGATTCGCTCCGGACCTTCCACAACTCGGTGAGAGTCGAACTCGGGGAATAGAAAGGTTCGAGCTACCGCGAGTCTGACGCCGGGAGAAATTCGCGCGCGCGATCGGTGAGCTCGTTGCCGTCTAGGAATCCCCGGTCGCGAGCGGCGGTGCGCCACTTGTAAGCGGTCCACTCGGCGCAGACCATCTCGTCGGCAACAGCTTGCCGCCACTCGCCGTCGTCTGCGGTGGCGATGGCTTCAGCAGCTCGAGCGAGGTCGGGATCCGTCCGCCGGCGCCGATGAGCGATCACGTCGCCGATCACCTTCTGCGACCCAGAAGGGACCGCAACATGACCGCGCTAACCCACAAGACATTCGCCACCGCCGAGGTTGAGACCGGCAAGGACGCCGGCAGTTTCACCGCATTAGTCAGCACATACGAACCCGATAGGCAGCACGAGCAAGTCGTGCGCGGTGCGTTTCGCCGCTCGCTCGCACGATGGCGCGAGTCCGGCCGCCGGATTCCGGTGCTCGCCGATCACACCGGCGAAGTCGGCGCCGTGGTCGGGCACGTCGATCCGCGGGTGACGTTCGAGACAGACCGAGGATTGGAAGCATCAGGGTCATTCGATCTCTCGACCTCACTCGGCAAGTGCGTCTATGAGTTGGTGAAGTCGGGCGCGTTGAGTTGGAGCATCGGTTACGTCGTTCCGAGCGGCGGCCGTCGTCGCAACGGCAAGCTCACCGAGCTGACCGAAATTGATCTTGCCGAGATCAGCGCGGTGCCGGTGCCGGCGAATGAGGGTGCGAGAACGCTCAGCGTCAAGAGCCACCGGCCGGTCGAGCTCGTGAGCTTCGAGGTTGCGTGATGGGTGGCCTACTCCGACAGCCCTGCGGCTTCGAGGGCTTCGCTGTGTGGCTGACGACAAGATCCCCGGACGATGCGCGGAAACATTCGTCCATATCCAGGTCGAAGCGCCGGCCGCCGATTCGCCAAGAAAATAATCTCGCACTGAGAGTGCTGAGAGGTAACTGGCTCAGCATTCCAGGGGGAGGCTCGGCACACAACGAGTTCCTTCCTAACGTTCGGGGGGCTTGCGAGGCTGCGGGTCCCCCGAACTCACACGCCCTGACGGTATGCGCGGCGCCCAAATGCCGGTGATTCGGTCCTCCCCTGAACCCATCAGATTCGTGCCGGTGGATACCAGCGCACAAGCACCTTTCTTGGGTCACCTGTCCGCTGCCAGTTGGCGAGGTGACGTTTGCACCAGCCACGGTCGAGTACCTCGCGATGGCAGCCCGCGATCGAGCACGCTCTCATCTCTCGACTCTGCTCTCGATCACTCATCAAGAGGGAGACTCCTTTCTCCAACCCGGCGCGTATCTATTTCAGTTCTTGTCCACTTTGTCAAACACGAGCGAGTCGAGTATGCGACAGAGCCAATCTGGCTGACCCTTCCCCCGCTGCGCGGCCCGGAGAAGTCACATGACGGCACCTAAGAGCACCGTCGAGCACGTGAAGGCGATCCGGGCATCGCCGCCGAAGGCGTATGAGTTCGACGAGCGCGACCTCGTCCTGTTGGAACTCGCCGAGCAGCAGGCCCGCGACATCGACGCGCTCGAGGCGGACGTCCGCGCCCGTGGAATCCGAAACGACGGCGAGCGGCTCAACTCGGCGCTCCGCGAGGCCCGGAACGCCAGGATTGCCCTCGCCCGGATTCTCGGCCAGGTCGACATGCCGGAGGCCGGCACCACGGCCAAGCTCCACGCCCGCAAGGCCGCGAACGGACGCTGGAAGCAGGCGGTCTGATGGCTCGGCGCGTCGGCGAGGTGTCCCCGCCCGACCCGTTCGGGCTGATGATGACTTTGGCATGTGGGCGTGGGGGACCAGACGATCTTCCCTTCACCGACGAGCAACTCGAATGGGGCTGGGAGCGCTACGGCGAGGAGTTGATGGAGACGAGGCGCCCACCCGGTGACCGGCCGTGGGCGCATTGGGTCTACGACCTTGGCATCGAGGAGCCCGCCACCCGGCTGGAGCGCGTGCTGGCACTCCATGAGCGCGGATTGCTCACCGAGGAGGAGCGCCGCAAGATCGTCTCCCAGGCCGAGCACGCCCGGAAGCGGTTTCGCTGCCACAGCTTCACCTCACCCCCAGAGGCTGCGGAGCGGGAGGAGCAATCGCTCCGCGCCATGGAGGACGAGGAGATTGCGATTGCCGAGGCGCTCGAGGCGGAGAACCATGCCCGGTGAGGGCTAAAGTGGTGGCCGCAAAGAAAGTGGGGCGGCGTCGCGCGAACGACCCGCCCCGTGGCACCGGGCTATGAACCGCGGTGCGCGGGAAAGGCTATTCGCCCCGACTGTCCCTGGATACAAGGAGGCATAGAGCAATGGCTGAGATAGATGCACGGATTCTTGACGGGATCGTGGTGATGGATCGATGACCACCGCGGAGACGCCAGAGCAGTTCGAGGCACTCTTAGTCCAGGTTCGGAATCACGCCGAAGCTGTTGCTGCGCGACTCTGGGCTCGCGCCTCCGCTGTCGGCGATGAGCGAGACGAGACGAAGATCGGTGACGCTCTCGCCGTCTGGCACGCGTCCGAGATTGCGCTCGGGATGCTCTCGTCAGGATACGCGCCCAAACGCGAGGCGATGCTCCAAGTGGCCGAGTTGGTCGATGGGTGGCGCAAGGACGGACTGATTGAGGAAACGGAGGACTGATGGCCGCACCAATGGAAAAGACCCGCCACCCCGGCATCTACAAGCGTGGCTCGCGCTACGTCGTCGTTTACAAGATCGACGGCGTACAGAAGAAGGAAGCCGTGCGGACAATGGACGCGGCGCGGCGTCTGAAAGCCGCGAGGACGGCTGACCGCGATCGCGGCGAGTTCGCCGAGCAGTCGCGAGTCAAGTTCCGCGTCTACGCCGAGGAATGGGTCGAGCGCTACCAGGGCACCGGCCGGCGCGGGTTCACCGAGACCACCCGCGAGGACTATCGAAGCGAGCTCGAGCGCTACGCGTACCCGTTCTTCGATGCGCGACTCGGCCGCACGCTGGCCGGGATCACGCCGCGCGACGTCGCGAAGTGGATCGGCTGGCTATGCGAGCAGCCGAACAACCGCGGCGGCAAGCTCAGCGACCGCTCGGTGCGGCGGATCGTGACGCCGCTGCGCTCGTGTCTCGCGAGTGCGAAGCGCGAGGGGCTGATCCGCCACAACCCGGCGGACGGCGCCGCTCTTCCGCACCGGCCGCGAGTCGAGGGCGTCGACGGCGAGCAAGAGCTAAGGGTGTTCAGCCGCGAGCAGCTTGACGTCCTGTTGCGGGTAGTCCACCCGCGCCACCGGCTCATGTTCGAGTTCCTAGCGTCGACCGGCGTGCGTTGGTCCGAGCTCGTCGCTTTGCAATGGGGCGATCTCGTGCTCGACGGCGACTTGCCGCGGGTGAAGGTTCGCCGCGCGCTCGTCCGTGGGCGGCTCAAGCCACCGAAGTCCCGCCACGCTCGTCGCGACGTGCCGCTCTCGGCGACGCTCGTGTCAGCGTTGCGAGAGCGCCGAGGCGATCGCGACGCGCTCGTGTTCGCGAGCCGTAAAGGGACGCCGTTGCACTACTCGAACATGCGCCGGCGCGTCCTGCGTCCCGCAATCGAAGAGGCCGGCGCGAGCTTCGCTGGGTTTCACACATTTAGACATTGGTGCGCGTCGACGCTCTTCGAGCGCGGCGCGAACGCGGTCCAGGTCCAGCGATGGCTCGGCCACCATTCGCCCGCGTTCACGCTCTCGACCTACGTGCATTTGCTCGATTCCGGGGTCGGCGAGGCGCTCGAGCTGGATGTCGAACTCGCTAAGGGTGGCAACCGGGTGGCAACTCACGCCACCGGGAACGACCCGACTCAGCCGGAACGGGTATTGGCAGAAATCGCCGATTAGCGGCGAGATTCCCGAACCGGCGGCAACCGACCCGAGCGCTGCCACGGTCTACGAAACCGAAGGTCACAGGTTCGAATCCTGTCGGGCGCGCTCGCCATGCTCGGTGGGGCCGCCCTGGCATCGCCGTCCGGCACTCCACCTCCCAGGAGCGGACCCACTCCCTCGAAGCCTCCGGTGCTGTTGGTCACCCTTCGATGTTTTCAGCCGCGGCAGCCTGGGCGGCTGCTACTCGCGCGATCGGTACCCGGTAGGGCGAGCAGCTCACATAATCCAACCCGGCCCGGTGGAAGAAGCGGATGCTCTGCGGGTCACCGCCGTGCTCGCCGCAGATGCCCATCGTCAGCTCCGCGTTGGCCGCCCTGCCCCGCTCCACGCCCACCCTGACCAGCTCCCCGACTCCCGGCTCGTCGAGCGTCTCGAACGGGCTGCCGTCGAGGATGCCGCTGTCGATGTAGGGGCCGAGAAATCGGCCCTCGACGTCGTCGCGCGAGAGGCCGATCGCCGTTTGGGTCAGGTCATTGGTGCCGAAGCTGAAGAAGTCGGCGTGGCGCGCGATCAACCCTGCCACCAGGCAGGCCCTCGGCAGCTCGAGCATCGTGCCCACGTGGTAGGTCACATCGGCACCGAGCTCCCGCATCGTGTCCTCGGCCGCCCTGACCACCAGTTCGCGGACCTGCTCGAGCTCGGTCTCGTAGGCGATCAGCGGAACCATGATCTCCACCTGCGCCGCCTCGCCCTCGTCTCGCGCCGCCGCCGCCGCCTCGATGATCGCCCGGACCTGCATCTCGTACAGGGGCGGGTAGAGGATCGCCAGCCGCACCCCCCTCGTGCCCAGCATCGGGTTCGCCTCGTGCAGCTCGCGGACCAGCGCCACGGTGCGCTGGACCCGTTCGATCTCGGCTGGCTCGGCGCCTTTTCGCTCGATCGCAGCCAACTCCGCCTCGAAGTGCTCCGCGGGGAGGAACTCGTGCAGCGGCGGGTCGAGCAGCCTGATCGTCACCGGCAGTCCGCGCATTGCCCGGAAAATCCCCTCAAAATCCGATCGCTGTAGGGCACGGAGCTGCTCGAGCGTCTCCCGGAAGCGGCCCTCCGTCTCCTCGGCCAGCCTCGCCGCCTCGCGCGAGGCCTCCTCGTTGGTGTCGGACGAGGCGATCAGCGCGCGCCGCCACTCCTCGGCCGCGACGAACATCTCCTTCACCAAGCGGTCGCGGTCAGCCCCGAAGAACATGTGCTCGGTGCGGCAGAGGCCGATCCCCTCGGCGCCGAAGCTCCGCGCCCGCGCCGCGTCCTCCGGCGTGTCCGCGTTGGCCCTCACCTGCAGCCGGCGCAGCTCGTCCGCCCAGTCGAGCACGGTGCGGAACTCCTCCGAGATCTCCGGGGTGATCAGCGGCACGTCGTCGAGGGTGATCGCCCCGGTGGAACCGTCGATAGCGATCATCTGGCCACCGCGCAGCGCCCGGCCGTTGACATGCACCAGGCCCTGGTTGACGTCGACGTCGAGCTCGGAGGCGCCGCACACGCACGGCCTCCCCATGCCGCGGGCCACGAGCGCGGCGTGCGACGCCTTGCCGCCCTCGGAGGTGAGGATCCCCCGGGCGGCGGCGAACCCCGCGACGTCCTCGGCCTCCGTGAACGGGCGCACCAGGATCACGTCCTCGCCCGAGCTGCCCCGCTCGACGGCCTCGGCGGCGGTGAACACGATCGCGCCGCGCGCTGCTCCCGGCGAGGCAGCCACGCCGCGGGTCAGGACCTCGTACTCCGTCTCGGGGTCGAAGGTGGGATGCAGGAGCGCGTCGAGCCTGTCGGCGTCGATCGTCCCGAGCGCGCCCGCCTTGTCGAGCAGCCCCTCGTCGACGGCGTCCACCGCGAAGCGAACCGCCGCCTGGGCGGGCCGCTTGGCGTTGCGCGTCTGCAGCAGGTAGAGGCGGCCCTCCTCGACCGTGAACTCGACGTCCTGCATGTCACAGTAATGCGACTCCAGCGTCCGCAGCGCCTCGCTCAGCTCGCTGTGGGCGCGCGGGAGCAGCCGGGCCATCTCGTCGAGGGTCTGGGTGTTGCGGACGCCCGAGACCACGTCCTCCCCCTGGGCGTTGACGAGGTAGTCGCCGGAGGGCTCGGGCGCGCCGGTGATCTCATCGCGGCTGAACGCGACGCCCGACCCCGAGTCCGCGCCCTTGTTGCCGAACACCATCTGCTGCACGTTGACGGCGGTCCCCCAACTGTCGGGGATTCCGTTCAGCCGCCGGTACTCGACCGCCCGCCTGCCCTTCCAGGAGTCGAACACGGCGCGGATCGCGTCGGAGAGCTGCGCCCGCGGATCCTCGGGGAAATCCTCGCCGGTCTCCTCGCGATAGATCTGCTCGAAGCGATCCTTCAGCGCGCGCAGCAGCCCGGCGTCGAGCTCGGTGTCCAGCTCCACCCCGGCCTCGCTTTTCGCCTCGGCGATCGCGTCCTCGAAGCGCTCCCCGCGGATGCCCCTGACCACGTTCCCGAACATCTGCACCAGGCGCCGGTGCGAGTCGCGGGCGAAGCGCTCATTGCCGGTGTGGGAAGCGAGGCCCTCGACTGAGCGGTCATTCAGTCCGAGGTTGAGGACCGTGTCGAGCATGCCCGGCATCGAGGTCCTCGCGCCCGAACGCACCGAGACCAGTAGGGGATCGCCGGGATCGCCGAGCGCGCGGCCCGCGCTCCGCTCCAGCCGCGCCAGGGCCTCATCGACCTGAGCGTCGAGCCCCTCCGGCATCTCGTCTCCAGAGCCCAGGTACGCGACGCAGGCCTCGGTGGTGATCGTGAACCCGGCGGGGACGCGGTCGGGGCCGAGCACCCGGGTCATTTCGGCGAGGTTGGCGCCCTTGCCGCCGAGCAGGTCGCGCATCTCGCGCGAGCCCTGATCGAACTCGTAGACGTACCTGATGGCGGCTGCCGTGCTCGTTTGAGACCTCCGCGGCGATTCTAGTCGTGGCTCCGCCGCGCCCCAGGCGCCCGATATGGGTTCGCGACGGGGTGAGGCCGCCCTGGTGACTTCGCGCATGAACAACGCCACCCCGAGGGGGATCCGGAGCCTAGGCCTCGGTCGCGCCCATGCCCGCCGCCTTGCCCCGCGCGATCAGTTGGTCGGCCTGCTTCCGGCTGGCCTCGTCGATCATTTCGCCATCCAGCTGCACGGCGCCTCGATCCCCGGCAGCGTCCAGTGCCTCCAGCACGGCGTGGGCGCGCTCGAACTCCTCCGGCGTCGGGGAGAAGATCTCGTTTAGCGGGTCGAGCTGACTCGGGTGGATCGCCCACTTTCCGTCGTAGCCCAGGGCGCGAGCGCTCGAGGCGGAAGACCGTAGCCCTCCCTCGTCTGAGACGTCCAGGTGCGGCCCGTCGATCGCCGCCAAGCCGGCGGCGCGGGCGTTGACGAGCACGGTCTCGCGCACCCAGTGCCAGCGGTCACCCGGATACCGGCCTTCCGGCGGGCGGCCGAGCGAGGCCCCCAGGTCCGCGTATCCGACGATCATCGTCTCGAGCCGAAGACCAGCGTCGGCGATCTCGCCCACGCGGACGAGTCCGGCGGCGGTCTCAATCAGCGCCTGCAGACCGACGCGAGGCCGGTCGAAGCCGGCACTGTCCTCCGTCCGCTCGAGCAGGCGCTCGACGGCGTCGATCTGGGCAGCCGTCTCGCACTTCGGGATCACCAGGCTGCCGAGCGCGCCGCCTCCGGCCTTGGCGAGCTCGGTCACATCCCGCTCCCACCACTCGGTGCCCATTCCGTTGACGCGAACCGCCACGGCGCGACCGCCCCAGTCCTCAGCGATCGCCGCGCAGGCTGCGGATCGCGCCGCCTCCTTCGCGTCGGGGGTGACGGAGTCCTCGAGATCGATCACGATCTCGTCGGCTGGCAGCGACCGCGCTTTGGCGAGCATCTTCGGCGAGGAGGCGGGAACCGAGAGACAGGAGCGGCGGGATCTCACACCTCGCGAGCATAGTCTCGAAATCAGCTAGCCTCACCTGCCTCGTGCCACAAGCCTCGGACCGGGACGGTCGGCGCGGTCACGTCGAGGAGGAGAAGTTGGAAGTGAGCGAGCGGATCGTCAGCGACGGTCCCCATTTCGAGGACTTTGCGGTTGGCGATGTCTTCGACGAAGCGCCTGCGCTCACGCTCACCTCCGGCCACGCCGCCCTCCATCAGGCGCTGGTCGGAGACAGGTTGAGGTTGCCGCTCGACGCCGAGCTGAGCGCTGCGGTCACAGGACGGGGCCGGGCTCTCGCGCATCCGAACCTGGTCTGTGACGTCGCAATCGGTCAGTCGACCGGGCCGACCCAGCGTGTTCTGGGCAACCTCTTCTACCGGGGCCTGGTGCTGCTGCATCCAGCTCATATCGGCGACACGCTGCGAACTCAAACCGAGGTCGTCGGGCTAAAGCAGAACCGGGCCCGGGAGGACGGCACGGCGAGCGGACTGGTCGCCCTGCGGATCCGCACGGAGAACCAGCGTGGCGAGGCTGTGCTCGATTTTTGGCGCTGCCCGATGATCCCGCTGCGAGACCCGACGGCCGAGACCGGACACGCCGACCGTTTCGAGGAGATTCCCGACGAGCTCGACCCGGAGCGGGTCGCCGCCGCCATCCCCGGCAAGTGGAGGCTCGACCGCTTCCGAGAGCGTGTCCCAGGGGCGGACTTCGCCGAGCTCGAGGTCGGAGCCACCTTCGAGGTCGGCGGCCGCGATACCGTGAGCTCAGCGCCCGAGCTGGCCCGACTCACCCTTAACCTCGCCAAGGCGCACACCGATCCCGGGGCGAGCGCGCATGGGCGCCGGCTCGTTTACGGCGGCCACACGATCGCCGTCGCGGCAGCGCAGGCCACGCGAGCGATTTCCAATCTGGTCACGATTGTCGCCTGGCATGGCTGCGACCACCTCGCTCCGGTGTTCGAGGGCGACGTCCTGGCGACCGAGCTCAGCGTCGAGGGGGCGCAACCGCTCGAGGGAGGCGGAGGCCTGGTCGACCTGCGCGCTCGGGTGCAGGCCGATCGCTCCGGGAACGGTGAGATCGCCGAGGTTCTCGACTGGAGCTTCGTGGGATTGATGGCCTAGGGAGTAGAAAGGGGTTCGCGACGATGGGAATTCTGGAGGGCATGCGAGTTGTGGAGGGCTCCGCCTTCGTGGCGGCGCCCCTGGGCGGCATGACGCTGGCGCAGCTCGGCGCCGATGTGATCCGCTTTGACCCGATCGGCGGGGGCCTCGACCGAAACCGCTGGCCGGTGACCGAGGACGGCAAGAGCCTCTTCTGGACGGGCATGAACAAGGGCAAGCGCTCGATCCAGGTGGACCTCCGATCGCCTGCAGGCCAGGAACTCGCGACCGCCCTGATCACCGCTCCCGGTGACGAGGCCGGTCTCTTCCTGACCAACTTCCCGGCCCGGGGTTGGCTCGACTACGAGGCCCTGCGGGAGGGCCGAGAGGATCTGATCATGGTCAGCATCAACGGCAATTACGACGGCACCTCCGCGGTGGACTACACCGTCAACCCGGCCACCGGGTTTCCGTGGGCCACCGGCCCGCGGCACCTCTCGGTTCCCTTCAACCATCTGTTGCCGGCCTGGGATGCAATCACGGGCACGCTGGCCGCGGGCGGGATGCTGGCGGCCGAACGGCATCGGACCCGGACCGGCGAGGGCCAGTTGGTCAGGGTCGCGCTCTCCGACGTCGCCTTCGCGATGGTCGGCAACCTCGGCAAGATCGCCGAGGCGCAGATCTGCCGCCGGGAGCGGCCCAAGGACGGTAACTACCTCTACGGTGCGTTCGGCCGCGATTTCCTGACCAAGGGGGCGCAGCGCATCATGATCGTGGCATTGACCTTGCGCCAGTGGCGGAGCCTGGTTGAGGCGACCGGTCTCGGCGAGACCTTCGAGGCCCTGGAGCGGATGCTCGATGTTGACCTAGACAAGGAAGGGGATCGGTTCGTAGCACGCGAGGTGATCGGCGCGACGCTGAAGCCATGGACCACGGCCCGCACGCTGGACGAGATCCGGGAGGTCTTCGACGCGCACGGGGTCTGCTGGGGCCCCTACCAGACATTCATGGAGCTAGTCGACGGAGATCCGCGCTGTTCGACCGACAACCCGATGTTCGACGAGGTCGAGCAGCCGGGGATCGGCTCCCACCTGATGCCGGGCTCGCCGCTCGAGTTCGGTCAGGTTGAGCGCGTGCCGGTGCGCCGCGCCCCACTGCTCGGCGAGCACACCGACGAGGTGCTCGCGGAGGTGCTCGGCCTCAGCGATGCTGAGATCGGCCGTCTGCAGGAGGATGGCGTGGTCGCGACCAAGGCCGCCGTTGCCGCCTGAGTCGGGAGCCGCTGGGAAGTGCGGTCTGGGAAGTCCCGCACAGGGCAACGAGAGGGCAACGGACGGGACGGAGCCCAGACGAACCCGGACGAGTCAGGAATCGAGGGAGGCCGGTATAAAGCCGAATCCCGAGCCCAGGCGAGCTCCACCGAACACTCTCCACGGTCTACGAAACCGAAGGTCACAGGTTCGAATCCTGTCGGGCGCGCTCTCGCCGTCTGTCGTTGTCGGAGTAACCTCGGAGCAGTGAGTACCGTAGCTGCGCTGGCCGCCGTACCGATCGACGAGATGCTGGTTCTCCTGCTCTCAGTGCTCGGCAGCGTGGTCTTTGTGGGCCTCCTTTTCTGCGTGCGGCGATTCGACGTCCAGCAGGGAACGGACGGCGGCGAAGAAAGGGGGGACGGAGGGAACGACGGGCCTGGTCCAAGGCGCCCCGCCGGGCCCCTTGGGGCGATGGATCCTCCGCTTGGCGAGATTCGCGCGAGTCACGGGCGGTCCTCGGCCAAGGCCTCCCGGGAGCGCCGGGAGCGAGTCGCATCTTGACCCGCCCTTGACGCGGGTATAGATTTCCTGTCGCGCTGTCCTCCTCGGTGCGGCTCGCGGCGAGGGGCAACGCGGAAGGAGAGTTAATGGAGTGAACTCCCTTGCTGCCCGGTGGCTGGCAATGGTTGCCGGAGTCGTGATCGTTGCTCTTGCGATCGGGCTCTACGTCAACAAGCTCGTGCGCTCGCCGACTCCCGTCTCGGCGCAGCAGACCGGGCCGGCCCAGGCGCAGCTGACGTTGGGCACCACCCCCGCCGTCGGAAAGCTCGGTGGACACCCCACCTGGGTCTCCTATCTCGTGCGGGAGGGGAATCAGTGGAAGCACACCACGACCTTCGACGTGCCCGCCCATTCTCTGGTGAGTATCACCGTCCTCAACTTCGACGGCGAGAGCGGCCTGCGCAACCCGTTCCTCTCCCAGGTCCAGGGGACGGTCGGCGGCACCATGCAGCTGGACGGCAAGACGGTGAGGAACATCTCCCCGGACGCCGCCTCGCACACGTTCACGGTGCCCCAGATGGGGATCGTCGTTCCGATCAAGGGTGTCGCCGACGACGCCCCCAACCAGTGCTCGGAAATGCCGTGCTCCCTCAACCAGGCGCACGAGACGGTCACCTTCATGATCCGCACGGGCAAGCACGGCTGGATTCGGTGGCAATGCTTCGTGCCGTGCGCGGCAGGCTTCTTCACGGGCTTTGGCGGGCCGATGCAGACGATCGGCTACATGGACGGCTTCCTGCACGTGGTCTGAGGCCGAGCGACGATGCCCGAGCCCCCACACTTCAGACGAATCCTGATCCTGTGGGCCGCGCTCAGCATCATCGCGACGCCCATCGTGGTCCTTGTATGGGCGCCGGATCTGCCGCCGGGCAACGGCACCAACGCCGCCTCCGGACAGGTGACGGACAACACCGTGCTGCTCGGAGTCGTGACGCCGATCGCGGCGCTGATGATCGTCTACTTCGCCTACGCGCTGATCGTCTTCCGCCGCCGCGACGAGGGGCCGGGCGAGGGAATCGCGATTCGCGGGGACCGCGGCATTCAGACGACCTGGCTGGCCGTCACCTCCGTGATCGTGCTCTTCCTGGCGACCTACGGGACCGTTCGGCTGTTCGACGAGGGCTCCGGCGGCGGGCAGGGGGCGGACCCGGTCTCAAAGCCGTCGGGCAAGGTGCTCCCGGTTCAGGTGATCGCTCAGCAGTGGGCATTCACGTACCGCTTCCCGACCTTCGGCGGCGTGGAGACGCCCCACCTGGAGCTCCCGGTCGACAGGAACGTCGCGCTGCACGTCACTTCGCTCGACGTGATCCACTCGTTCTGGGCGCACGACCTCGGGGTGAAGGCCGACGCCAATCCGGGGGTGGACAACGTCGCCTACGTGCGCCCCACCGAGGTTCGGGGCTTCTCAATCCGCTGTGCCGAGCTCTGCGGGCTCTTCCACGGGCACATGTTCGACACCGGCCAAGTGGTGAGCAACAGCGCCTTCCTCGCCTGGATCCACCGCGAACAGGCCGCGTTCGGGCCGGCGACCGGTGTCCTTCCCAAGTTCAGGTCCCACTACAACCCCGCTCCCCATAGGAGGGCCGGATGAACACCGAACAGACTGCCCGTCCGGCCCTGCGCGGCCTGATCGGGTTCAACGTGCTCAGCGGGATTCTGCTTGGGATCGTCGGCTTCTACTTCGGCTGGTGGCTTGGCCACCAGATTCATTTCACCAACTACGAATACGTGGCCGATACCGGGCAGAACGACATCGCGCTCTTCCTGGCCTATCTGTTCTTCGTCGTCGGCTTCGTGGCGGGGCTCGGGTACCTCAGGTACCCCCTGGCGAGGATGATCGGGCGAGAGCCGTCACACCACGAGAACGAGGAAGGCGGCATCCGCCGCTACTTCGGCCTCTGCACCGACCACAAGGTGATCGGGTTGCAGTACCTGGTCGGGATCGGCCTCTTCTTCTTCATCGGTGGCGTGAACGCGATGCTGATCCGGGCCGAGCTTCTCCGCCCCTCGCCCCAGCTCTTCGGCGCCGGCAACTACCTGACGATCGTCAGCCTGCACGGCGCGATGATGATGGGAATCATGACCTCGGGCGTTCTCGGCCCGTTCGCCAACTACTTCGTCCCCCTGATGATCGGCGCGAAGCGGATGGCCTTCCCGCGGATCGAGTCGCTCACGTTCTGGCTGCTGATGGCGGCCGGGGCCGTCCTCACAAGCGCCATCTTCTTCGGCGGTCTTCCGACCGGCTGGACCGGATACGGGCCACTCAACGACCAGGCGAACATGGGGATGGACTCGTACATCATCTTCTTCATCCTCGTCGGGGTCTCGATGACGCTCCTCGGGCTCAACCTGATCGCGACGATCGTGACGATGCGGGCACCCGGGTTGACCTGGGGGCGGCTGCCCATCTTCTGCTGGGGAGCTCTCTCGACATCGGGCCTGATGGTCCTCGCGGCGCCCGTGTTGGCGGCGGTCCTGCTGATGGTGGGGCTCGACCGGACCGCGCAGACCTCGTTCTTCCAGGCGCCGTCGGGAGGGAGCCCCTACCTGTTCGAGAACCTCTTCTGGTTCTTCGGCCATCCGGAGGTCTACGTGCTGGCCCTGCCCGGGTTCGGGATCCTCCTCGAGATCCTGCCGGTGTTCGCGCGCAAGCCGCTCTGGGGCTATCGCCTCGCGGTGGCGGGGATGCTCGGCGTCGCGCTGCTGAGCTTCTTCGTCTGGCAGCACCACCTGTTCGTGAGCGGCATCAACTCGGCGCTGCGCCCGTTCTACATGCTCTCCACGGAGGTGATCTCGGTGCCCACCGGCTTCATCTTCCTCTGCGGCATGGCAACACTCTGGCGGGCGAGCATCCGATACACGGTCCCGATGCTCTTCTGCCTCGCCTGGTTCTTCAATTTCTTCATCGGCGGAATCTCAGGGGTTTTCCTGTCGGACACTCCGAGCGACGTCAGCACCCACGGCAGCTTCTTCGTCATGGCGCACTTCCACTACACGATCATGGGCGGCCTGGTCTTCACGTTCTTCGCGGCGATCTACTACTGGGTGCCGAAAATGACGGGGTTCCGGTTCAACGAGAGACTGGCGAAGATCCACTTCTGGTCGATGTTCATCGCCTTCAACTCCACCTTCGCCCCGCTCTTCGCCGCAGGGCTGCTCGGGATGCCGCGGCGCGTGTCCACCTACGCGTCGAGCCTCCAGCCGATCAACATCTGGGTGTCGGTGTCCGCCTTCGTCCTCGGGTTGTCGATGCTGGTCTTCCTGGCCAACGTCCTCTACTCGCTTGTGATCGCCCGCAAGCCGGCTGAGGCGAATCCGTGGGACTCCAAGTCGCTCGAGTGGCAGGTGCCGACGCCGGTGCCGGTGCACAACTTCGACAAGGTCCCGGTGATCGACTCGGAGCCCTATGACTACGGAACCCCACCCCCGCCGCCTAGACCCACGAAGGAACCGGCGGCGGCACCCGGATAGCAATGGTCAAGCTCCCAGGAAGAGGACGGCAAGAGAGCTCGGCGGACGGGCCGTTCGACGAGCCGCCGGAGGTCCACGAGCGGAACCTCTGGCTCGGCGCACGCGTGATCGCCGGGACGACGATCATGTTCTTCGCGGCATTCGTGTTCGCGTACTTCTACCTGCGCTCGCTCAACAACAGTCACCTGTGGCGCCCGTCGGGTGTCGACCCGCCGCAGAGGTACGGGATCTCAGTCGTCCTGCTCTTCGTCGCCAGCGCCGGCCTCTTGGCCTACTCGTCCTGGGCGGCGCGCGAGAAGCGCGGTTGGCTCGCGGCGGCGGGGACGGCACTCGCGCTCGGGCTCGCCGGTTGCGTCGTGCAGGTGTTCGAATACGCGAATCTCCATTTCAGCCCGACCGACGGCGGCTACGCGAGCGTGTTCATCGGCTGGACCACTCTCTTCGTCGTCTTCGTGATCCTCACCATGTACTGGGTCGAGATCCTCTTCGCCGAGGGGGTGCGCAATCGAGGCGCGGAGGAGGCAGTCGTGCCGCCCGGGCTGGCCGACGCGGCGTTCTACTGGGGCCTGCTGGCGGGCATCGGGGTGCTCTCCTGGGCGATCCTCTACCTGTTCTGAGCCTTGCCGACGGCGACGCTGCCCTTCAGCTGGACCACCGACCCGGCGCTCCTTTGGGTGATCCTCGCCGCATGGCTCTACTGGCTGGGCGGCCGCGGGGTGCGGCCGCGGCCATCCGGCGCCCGCCGCTGGCGAATGGCCGCCTTCATCGCCGGGCTCGCGACCATCGTCGTGGCCCTCGCATCGCCGATCGACGATTGGGCCGAGAAGCTCCAGTGGGCGCACATGCTCCAGCACGTGCTCCTCCTGCTCGTCGCCCCTCCGTTGCTGGCGCTGGCCCGGCCATGGAACAGGATGTGGCGGGGGCTCCCGCTCGGCCTTCGCCGACGGGCCGCGCAGGAGATCACCCAAGGCCGCTGGTCGGACGGCCTCCGCCGGACGGCGCGGTTCCTCGGCGATCCACTCCCCTCCTGGTTGTTGTTCTCGGTCACGCTCGCCGTCTGGCACATCCCGTTCGCGTACGAAGCGACCCTGCGCTCTCCGCTGGTTCACGCCGTGGAGCACGCGCTCTTCTTCGGTACGGGCCTGCTCTTCTGGACGCGAGTGATCGACTCGCCGCCCTGGCGATCGCCGCTCCCCGACGGAGTCCGAGCCCTCTACGTTGCGTCGGCGATGGTGGTCAGCTGGCTGCTCGCGATCGTTCTCGCTTTCGCCAGCTCGCCCCTGTACGCCCCCTACGCGGCGGAGGCGACCCGACCCGGCGGGATCAGCGCGCTCACGGACCAGCAATTCGCCGCCGGGGTGATGTGGGTGCCCGGCTCGATCCCGTTCACGATTGCAATCATCTTCATCATCTACCGCTGGCTGGAGCCCGAGCGTGCGCGCGACCCGGCTCCACGCGCCCGCCCGCTCGCTGGAAACCCGTGACCTAGGAGGGAACTGGATGCCGCTCCCGTCGAACATCATCGCCATCACGGTCGCCGGACAGGGCGTCCTCACCTGGGCGATCCCACTCTTCATCTTCCTCGCGGTCCTGGCCTGGTACATGCTGCTGTTGATCCGGCGCCACCCAGAGTGACGCCGGGGCATCGGTCCGCCCCCGATCGATGAGCGGCCGCCGGACCGGGCTCCGGGCAGCCGGGCTGGTCGTCGTGGTGGCGATCGTCGCCGGGGTCGGTGCCGGAGTCGCGATCCACGCGCTGAACGACGGAGGGGGCTCGAGCGCGCACGACAATCCGCCGGGCCTGCACGGCCAGGCGACCTGGAATCCCGGGGAGAGGCCTGCCCCGGAATTTCGGCTGCCGGACCAGAGCGGCCGGCCGGTATCCCTGGGCTCGCTGCGCGGCCGCACCGTGATGCTCGCCTTCTTCAGCTCGCGATGCCGGGTCTGCGCCCCGGAGGTACGGTCGCTGCGCACGGCCCTCCGGCTGCTCCCGCCGCCCGCTCGCCCGACTCTGGTCATCGTGAGCCGCGACCCGTCCCACGACACGCCCGAATCGACGCGGGCAGCCGTCGCTCGTTGGGCCCTGGGATCGGCATCCGCATGGCACTGGCTGCTCGGCTCGAGGGACCAGCTGGCTCCCGTGCTCAGGTCGTACCGAGTCGATGACCGTGGGGCCGGCGCGAACGTGACAGCGCCGGTCTATCTCATCGACCGGGAGGGCTTCGAACGTGCCGGCCTCCTCTATCCATTCCCACCCGGCTGGCCGGCCGGGGATCTGCGCATCCTTGCGGCGGAGGGCTGATCGGACGCCCGCCCGTTCCCCGCAATGGTCGGGGCGCAATACTGGTGAGCGCCTTGGTCAACCATCCTCGCCGACGGCTTCGAGGCGCAGGCTCGGGTCTGACGCTCACGCTGGTGGCGGCGTGCGCCGCCGCCGTTCTGGGTGGCTGCGGTGGAGGCGGGGGCGGGGGGTCGGCGAGCACCAGCCCCAAGTTCGCCGGGGTTCGCGCCCTGCCGTCGAAGGCCGCCCCGCCGCTCGCCCTCCAGGACTCGCTCGGCCATCCGGTCAACATCGACCAGTACCGGGGCAAGGCGGTGCTGGTCACGTTCATCTACGACCACTGTCCGGACATCTGCCCGCTGATGGTCGGCAACCTCCACAACGCTCAGGCCGAGCTCGGACCGGAGGCCGCCAAGCTGCAGATCATCGCCGTGTCCGTGGATCCACGCGGCGATACGCCGAAGACGGTCGCGGCGTTCCTGAGAGCGCATCGGATGACCGGCCGCATGGAGTACCTGATCGGTTCCAGTCCGCAGCTGGAGAAGGTGTGGCGCGACTGGAGCATCCTCTCGAAGGCGACGCCGACGAAGCGCGACCCCGACCTGGTCGAGCACTCAGCGCTGGTGTACGGGATCAGCGCGAGCGGGCGGATCACCACGCTCTACCAGCACGACTTCACGCCTCAGCAGATCGCGCACGACGTGCCGATCCTGGCTTCGGAGTAGGGCGCCATCGACCGCCGCCTCCGCACCGCCCTGATCACCGTCGGGGCCGTCGCTGCGGTGATCGCGGTCGTGCTGCTGAGCGGCACGTCCAACCGCTTCGGGACCGGAAGGCGCGCGCCGCAGCTGCCGACGCGCGTGCTCGTTCCTCCGCAGATGACCCTCGCGTCTCTCCGGGGCAAGCCGGCCGCGATCAACTTCTGGGCCAGTTGGTGCGCGCCGTGCCGCAAGGAGGCCCCGGACCTCGGGCGGGTGGCTCACGCGCTCCACGGACGGGCGAATCTCGTCGGAGTCGACTGGACGGACGGAACCCGCGCCGGTCGCGCGTACCTGCGCCAGTATCACCTGACGTACCCGAACCTCATCGATGCGGACGGAGCGGCAGGCCAGGACTATGGGCTGAACGGCCTGCCGACCACGTTCATCCTCGACGGTCAGGGCAAGATCACAGAGGTTCTGCGGGGGCCGCAGACCACCGACATGCTGCTGCGCGCCCTGCACCTGACTGCGGGGACCGGCTCTTAGGGAACTTTCACCGGGTTCTTAATGGGCTCCCAGCTTCGCTTGGCAGGGTGTCAGAACCGCGGTGCCGGGAAGAAGGTGCCGAGGCGAACGGACACAAACCGTAAGGAGGCGCCGAAAGTGTCGATTGCAGCAGCTGTGATCCTGAACGTGGTTGCAGTCGTCGGCCTGCTCGCACTGCTGGCGGCGACGATGCGGCTTCCGTACCACCTGCCGACCACTCCTCGATCTGGCGAGAGCGAGCCAGAGGGTGCGCGCCGCCGTCGGAAGACGGCACCGGCGAGCCGGCCCTCGAGGCGACGTGGTCGCGCGCCCGAGCCGGTCTACGAGCGATAGCCGCAGCTGCGATCAGGCGGCGGCACGGTCAGAGGGCGACGACCGTGTCGACCGCCATCGCGGAGAACAGAATCGCCAGGTAGAGCAGCGAGAAGTGGAAGAGGTGGCCGGCACGGGTGGGAGTCGTCTGCCGCGCCAAGCTCAACGCCAGGCCGATAAAGACCGCGTCGAGCGCCAGCGCTACCCCGAGATATACGTCGCCGACAGAGTGCCAAAGGAAAGGCAGCAGCGACGTCGCGGCCAAGACGAGGGAATACGCCACTATCTGGCGGGAGGTCTCGCGATCCCCGCGCACGACCGGCATCATCGGGATCCGGGCGGCCGCGTACTCGCGCTTGATGAGCAGCGCGAGGGACCAGAAGTGCGGGGGTGTCCAGAAGAAGATGATCAGGAAGAGGAAGATCGCGGGCAGGGTCAGATTTCCGGTCGCGGCGGCCCAGCCCACCAGCGGCGGCACAGCACCAGCGGCCCCACCGATGACGATGTTCTGAACGGTCCAGCGCTTCAGCCACTGGGTGTAGACGAGTACGTAGAAGAGGCCGCCCAGTAGCGCCAAGCTTGCCGTCAGAACGTTCACCAAGCTGCCTAGCAGGACGAAGGAGAAGGCCGAGAGCACGAGCCCGAACTCGATAGCCCGCGGTGGAATCAGGCGTCCCGCCACGATCGGCCTGTCAGATGTCCGATCTCCCATCAGGGCGTCGATGTCGCGGTCGAGGTAGTGGTTCAGGGCGCTCGCCCCGGCGCATGCCAGCGCACCGCCGGCCAGGACAACCGCCAGCTCGGGCAGGTCCGGGAGGCCGCCGGCGCCCACGAACATTCCGGCTGCCGCCGTAATCAGCAGGAGAAGCATGATCCGGGGCTTGGTAAGGGCTACGTAATCTCGCCATGCTCCGGCCGGAATGTGCTCTCCCCGGAACGACTCCGCGGCCGTCAGCAGCGCAGCCGCCAAAGCAAGCCCGGCAAGCGCGACGTGCAGCACGACGGCCCACTCGGGCCGCCCCGTGAACGCGACGACTCCGCCGAAGGCGCTTTCGACGGCGAAGAGGGCCAGGGCCGCGATCGAGACGATCAGCATTCGTCGGTGGGCGGCCGCCGCGGCGATCACCACGGCACCGAGCAGCGGCACAGCCAGAATCGCCAGAACTCGGTGCGGGAGACCAAGGTGCAGGGCGCCACTGATGACGACGAGGCCCGTGGCGGCAGCGGCCCCCAAAGCCGCCAGCCGCAGCCACGCACCGGGCGCGGCTTCATCCGTGTCCGATCGAGTGCCCGCGCTTAGCGGGTGGCGGATCAGGGTACGGGTGGTACGGGTATGAGCCATTCCAGCCTCCTTGGATGATGCTCGGCTGGGCGAGTGGGACTCCAATGGGCAGTCTCGTCTCTCGATCAACGGCTGTCAAATCCCGCCGGCGAACGAGCGCAGCGCGCCTCACCTTGACCGACCCGCAGAGCTTGCCGAGGGCAACATGAGGTTCTCCAATGGGATAAGACTGGTGGCGAGATTCCGAGCCGACAGGAGGTCGACATGCATGCTCGCCTAACCCGTTACGAGGGCTCCCCGCCCGATGGCATGGACGAGGCCCTGCAGACGAAGAAGCACGTTCTGCCCACCGAGCCGGGGCAGACTGACGACATGAAGGGCGTCGTCTTCCTCGCCGACCGACAGAAGGGAACGATCGTCGTCATCTCATTATGGGAGGACGAGAAGGCGATGGAGGCGAGCGAAGGCGAGGCGACGCGAGTTCGCGAGGAAGTCACGGGACCCGGTGAGACGGCATCGGTGGAGCACTACGAGGTGGCGCTCCTGGAGGTCGTCCAGGCGAGCCAGGCCAGCTGAGGCGCGACTTAGCGAGCCTCATCTGTCTCGCGGGGCGAGATACTGCGGGGGCGATGTCGGAGGAGAACGTCGAGTTCGTCCGGAACGTCTTCGCGATGATCGACCGCGGCGACGCGCAAGCCTGGGACCTGCTTCCAGCGGATTTCGTGATCGATCTGTCGCGGCGGCTCATAGACCCCGTGGTGCTTCGTGGGGCCGATGAAATGCGTGCCTTCTATCGCGACCTTGATGCGACCTGGGCGGATGGGGCAGGGGTGGAAGTCAAAGAGTTGATCGACGCGGGCGACAAGGTGCTCGTGCTGATCCGCTTCAGCGGCCGCGGCAAGACGAGCGGTGCTGAGGTTGAGGCTCTTGTCTGGAACCTGTGGACGTTCCGCGACGGCGAGCCAGTCAGGTGGACCTACTTCGGAGAAGAGCGAGCCGAGGCCCGCGAAGCCGCCGGGCTGTCGGAGTAGCTGCTTTGGACGAATGTCTTGCCGAGGAGAGATCATCGCCACAGCTCAGGCCTGACTGGTCTCCTACTTCCGGGCGCGATTGACGGCCTACTCGGCTAGCAGTAGGGTCGCCGTCTAGGTAAGGGAGGCAGTGAACGTGGGGCCGGCGGAGCGACGAAAGGACCAGATCGATGGCTACGTACGTGATCACCCATGAAGTGGACGATGTCGAGCATTGGCTGAGCTCCCCGAAGCGTGAGGATGTGTTCGGGCCGATCGGCGTCAACGTGCGGACTTTTCGCGACCCCGAGGGATCCAACAAGGTCGCGCTCATCGCCGAGATCCCCGACATGGAGGCCTTCCAGCAGTTCATGAACAGCGACGCCGCCGCGGATGCGATGAAGTACGACGGCGTCAGCCCCGAGACGATTGTTGTTCTGAGCGAAGGTCCCTAGCGGGGGGAGACTCCGCCACGTAGCGCTTTGGAGGAGAAGCAGCACCACCGCGTTGCATGGAAAGCGGCAGTTTCCGCGAGATACTGCGCAGGCGATGTCGCAGGAGAACGTCAAGACCGTGCTCGACGCGATTGCGGCCTTCAACCGTGGCGGCCCGGACGCCTGGTCTGAGTTCTTTGCCGACGACATCGACTACCGGGCAGTCGCAGGCGGCGTCGATGATCCTGGCCCGATCCGAGACAGGGACACCCTGCGCGACTACGCGCAGGACTGGCTCGACACCTTCGACGACTTCAGGGTCGAGGCTCCCGAGCTGATCGACGTAGGGGAAGAAAACGTGATTGCGGTCATCAGGACCTTCGGACGCGCCAAGCTGAGCGGCGTCGAAACGGGTCTGACCTTCGCCGTCGTCTTCACGATCCGCGACGGCAGGATCGCGGTGGGCCGAGAGTACGCGACACGCAAGGGGGCCCTCGAAGCCGCCGGGCTATCGAAGTAGCCGCTTTGCACGAAGAGCGGCGCCTTGCATGGAAAGGGCCCTACACCAGTGTTGAGCTCGTCCGGGTGACGTGTTCTTGCCAGTCGGGATCGATCCGGTCCAGCGTGTCCGCTGAGGTGTCCTCGCCATGAAGGTAGTACCGGCGGCCACCGTCTTCCTGGACCTCGGTTGGCTGCTCATTCGTCGTCTCTTCGAAGGCATCGACGATCTCCCGTCCGCGATCGTCGAGTGGGACCAGTAGGACCGCAGCCGCCATCGATCGGATGCTAACGCGGACCACGATCATCGGACCGTGGCAGTCCTCTCGGCGTGCCGCCGTCCCGCTGGGCGTAGTAAGCGGGCGACGCGGTCGGCGCAACGTGGAATCTAGGACCTCGGACCTTGCGCCAGCGATTCCGCGCGGCGCTTGATGCCGTGGAGCATCTTTCGTTCCATCAGGAACCACGGGAGGTCGATCGCGGGGGCGAAGGCGAGCAGCAGCGGTTTGTGGCCGAGGCCGAGCCGGACGCGGCTGATCAGCCGCGTCGTCGAGGCATCGACGACCTCGAGGATCCACGCCCAGCTCACGCGACCCGTAACCGGCTCGACGACGAGCGCCTGATTGCGATCGGCGACGATCACAGGCCAGCTCGGGCCATTTCCGAGCGGAATCACGTCGCCGACGGCGAGGCTCTGGAACTGGGGCAAGATGTCATCGCTGCTCGGCGAGCCTGTGTAGCCGAACAGGCGGTCCAGCCAGTCGTAGCTGTAGAGGCCGCCGCGGCCAGCACCCATTTGCGCCAGCCATGGCCAAATCTGGTCGGGTTGCGCGCCGATTGCCATCGCGCGCGTGCTCACCGTGTGCGGGTCGGGCACTGCTCGGTCACCGGGATGCTTTCGTCGGACCTCATCGTCCGAGGCACCCCACCTGAGCAATGGCGGGCGGACCGCAAGGAGGTACAACGCGAGCCCTGCGCAGTAGACCTGGGCGCTTCGCGCAACGGAAACTCTCATCGCATGGCCGCTTGGGTCTTCCGGGTGCCTCGCATCAGTGGCGCTGCATAGAGGCCATTGACGGCAGACTCAATGGGGCCGAACCCACGGGGGAATTCTCGCACCCGCCGCTTTCCATGCGAAGCGCCGCTTCTCGTCCAAAGCGGCTACTCCGACGGACCGGCAGCTGCGAGGGCATCTCGTTCGCTCAAGAAGGCACCGAACCAGGTGCATTTCCGATGCTGCCAACGTGCGGCCACCCAGAACGTCTGCTCAAAAGGCACGACGCTCGCGGTTCCCTGGCCGCTAGTGCGCACGGCAGTGAGGATCAGGCCATCGCCAAGATCGCGCACCTCGACGACGTCGGCGGTCAGGTCGGGGATGCCTCCGACCACGTTCTTCCACCAGCGAAGCATCCCAGGATGGCCCTCGTAGCCACCTTTGGCCAGCTGGGGCTGGAACCTCACGTCCTTAGCCATCAGCGCCAGGAACCGATCCAGATCCCTTCCGTTGACGGCGTCAACCGCGCGCTGTGCCAGCTCCATGTTCTCGGACATCGCCGAGGCAGTATCGCGCTCTGAACCAGCGCTTTCCATGCAAAGCGACACTCCGCGCGGCGTGGGCCGCGCAGTCGCGAGCCCGTGAAAGCTGGAGCGAAGCTGCACCTCTATGGGCAGGGCTAGCGGCGGGTAGTCCCTACCACCAGGGCGGCAGTGCCAGGCCTGACGAAACGACCAGGCTCCCGCTGACGCGGGAGGCCAGCGAGGGCAACAAAGGGGCAACACACGGGACAGAGTCCAGCCGAACCTAGACGAACTCGAATCCCGGTCTAGAGCCGAATCCCGAGCCCAGACGAGCTCCACCGAACTCCCGCCGCGGTCTACGAAACCGAAGGTCACAGGTTCGAATCCTGTCGGGCGCGCTTCAGGAAACCCCGCTGTGGCAACGCTGATCGTGGGCTCGCGCCACGGGATGCGGCAGCAGCAACGTCAGCGAAGCTGGCGCAGCGACCGGCGCTCGAACAGGACCTTGTCCCGGTGCCACCTTCTGGCCGGTCGCCGGATTCGCAGCCGGCCGCGCGGCGACCGGTAGAAGCCCCCCCTTGCCCTAGCGGCGCGCCCGGATCCCACGTCCAAGTAGTAGTCGAGTGACCCCTTGAACTCGCTGCGCGGGCGGTACCCTGCCGCCGCTGTCGCGATGTTGTCGGCTACCACCGCTGCTTCGGCCTGCGCCAACACGCCTGCCTTCGGTAGCTTGGTCCCGCCCGAGAGCTCGATCTCGGTGACATCGCCGATCGCGTGCACGTTGGAGCGGACACTGAGGCTGAACGGCGCAGCCCGGATCCAGCCGTTCGGCCCGGCCAGCGGAGAGACCGCAACGAAGCCCGGGGCGCGGTGCGGGGGAACGGCGATCAAGAGGTCAAATGGCTCGCTCCCGTCGGCGAACCGCGCCTCCCGGGTGGCGGGATCGACCGACTCAAGGAGGCGGTCTGGCTGGAAGCCGATGTCGCGGCGCCCCAGCATTGAGGTGATGCGATCGCCGACCTCTGGGTCGGCCGCCGGGATCGGCCGCGACTCGGCGGTGGCGATGTCAACCTTCGCCGGCACACCCCGCTTGCGCAAGAAGTCGTTGATCAGGAAGGCCGCCTCGTAGGGCGCTGCAAGCGACCGGTAGGGCGCCGCCACGACCGCGACCAGAATCCGGCCGCCGCCGAAGGTCACGAGGGCGTCGCGCAGGCGCTCCGCGTCGGGGAGCGTGTAGAAGCCGTGTGCCGCCTCGGTGAGCCCGTCCACCGACTCTGGACTGAGGGTCGCCCCGGGAGCCAGGACCAGCTGGTCGTAGGGGATCTCGCCCGAGGTCGTCGAGATCGCGGCCCGGTCGAGGTCCATTCCCGTCACCTCGGTCTGGGTGAACCGGATGCCCCGCCGAAGGAGGTGCTCGAAGGGTTGCGACACCTCCCCAGCCCGGCGCTTCCCGACGGTCACCCAGGGAAAGGATGGGGGGAAGTGCTGGTGTGCCCTGCGGTCAACGAGGTGGATGTCGAGCTTGCCGTCGTGCTTGGCGAGACGGTCGGCGCAAGCCAGGCCACCAAGGCCGCCGCCGACGATCACCACCTTTGTCTTAGCACCAGTCAACACCTTGGATACCTTCCAACGATCACGTTGCGGGCGGCGCGAACTTCCGTCACCGTAGACTTCTTAGGCCTGGCCGGATAACCGGGGTCACCCCGGAAACGCCCTACGTGCTACGTACCTAGTGCGCTCGATGCTTCATGCCTGACGGCGGCGCGTTCCTCGTGTTTCCCATCGACGAGATCATGGCCAGAGTCGTCGGACCAGCACGGCAAGAGGCAGCAGCCGCTCACGCCGATCGAGGCGCGGCTTCAGCCTCCGAGATCGACGACCACGTGAGTGACCGGCAGGTCGGTCTCCTCTCGCGCGCGCTGAACCACACCGCGCTCGAGCCTGTGTGAGCGGTCGGGCGGGTGGGTGGAGATGACGATCTCGTCCGCCGCAAAGATCCGCAGCGCGTCCTCCAAGGCCACGTTGGGGTCGGGGTCTCCTACTTGGCCTCGGGCGCGCAGCCCGGCCTCCTCGAGCGCCTGCAGGGAGAGCTCCATCCGCTGGCGCGCCTCCGCCGTCGCCACGTCGACGTCGGAGGCCAAGTGCGCGGCACGCGAGTCCATAAGGGCGGGTGTAACGACGAGGATCTCGCTGCGACGCCCCCGAGAGCGATTTTGGATCTCGGCCAGAACCGTGGGACCGCCGATGGTCTCGTTGGCGACCACCAGCACGCGGTGCTCGCCGTCTCCGGCGCGAGAGACCTCGGTTCGGCGCGCCAGCCTGCCACGGGAGCCTCGCCAGGCGAGCCCAGCACCCAGGACGAGCAGCGCCGCCGCCCAGATCACGCCCACCACAGGCCTCGTGATCAGAGAGAGTGCGACTACCGAGGCGCCCCCGATCCCGATCACCACGGCCCAGCGGAAGGCATCCGCCTCCGATCTCAGCGGGCTGTGCACGTCAGCTCCTTTCTAGCCTCTCTGTTCGTCGCATCAGGTCGTATGGGTTTGCCGGCCGACTCTTGCCCAAGAGCGTGAGGCTTACATCGGTGTCGAGCGCGGATCCGCCTCGGTACAAAGCGCGGACTCACTGCGTGGCGAGCGTCGGAACGGTCCAGATTTCGGGTTCCCGCCCGCGGAAGATCAAGGCTCAGGTGCGCGCGCTCGAGCAGGATGTGGAGCCGGAGCTTGTGTCGGAACAACTCTCAGAGCTCCGCGATGTGGCCGAGTCAGGGGCGACTAGCCGGCTACCCCTTCCATGCAAAGTGGCACTCTGCGCTCACCGAGGGCCGGGAACCGCCAGAACGGGCTACTTGGCGATACTCCGCGCGGCCCGTATCGTCGTTAGCTGACGACGCTAGCCAATCTCCTCCGTCATGTCCGCCCACGAGTGTGGGTTACCAAGTGGCTCTAGATACCGGGCCTCGCCCGGCAGCGGGTCGTGCGCAGCGCCGGGGCCGCGCAGTCGATCAGGCTGCGCCTCGACGACGACCCCGCGCTGGTCCCGCTGGAGACCCTGCCCGGCCGGGACCACTACCTGTTCCCGCCGGGGAGAAACCTCCCTGGCGCTGGTTGACCGCTAGGTCGTGAGGCGGTCAACCAGCGAAATATCGCTAAGGCGATGACGGCAACTTACGACGATTTCGAGGCGGACTGGTCGAACTCGATCACCTCAGTTACTCACCGGAAACTTATGTAGACCTTCTAGATTGGAGTAGCTGGCATTGCCCCGAAGGCTGACTACGTCGCCAGTCACGTTCGTTGGGACTCCCTCTTCCTCTCGTGCGAGCCCAAAAGGGCATGAGGAGCTAGAAGCCGTCACCCCCGGGCAGACTGCCTGAGCGGGCAGCTCGATCTCGGCGAGAAAGCGAACCGAGCCGAATCCCCAATCCGATCGAACCCTTTGGCTCTTGGCGGCTCTTGGCGGCGACCCTTGGAGTTCGCCCAGGCAGACAGGACGCAACACTATGCCTACGAAGGCAGGAAGGAAGGCCATGTCTACGATCAACAGGCCAGCTCGACGCCTAGGTCGAGTCCGGGCCCTGCGTAGTGGTAGTAGACGACGTCCCCGGCGTGACGCCGCTCCCTTGCTGCCGGAAGTTGGCCTAGGCCACAAGTCACTGGCCGACTACGCGCGCCTCTGCGGCCGCCCGCTGATCGAGCGGATCCGCGAGCTGGCTGAGCCGCTCAAGGGTGCGCGGGTGCTCCACGTCAGCGCGACGGCCTTCGGGGGCGGCGTCTCGGAGATCCTCTACACGCTCGTGCCGCTGATGCGAGATGTCGGCCTCGACGCCCACTGGCGCGTGATGCTCGGCGAGCAGGAATTCTTCGAAGCGACCAAGCTGCTGCACAACTCTTTGCAGGGCGATAAGGGGACGCTGACCGACGAGCAGTGGGCGCTCTTCGACCGCCACAACGAGCTGAACGCCCAGGGTCTAGAGGGCGAGTGGGACGTCGTGGTCGTCCACGACCCGCAACCGCTCGGGCTGCTCCGGGGAGCGGCTGACCGGGGCCAACACTGGATCTGGCGCTGCCACATTGACCTCTCCGAGCCAAACCCGGAGCCGATCGAGCGGTTGCTGCCGATGATCGCCGAGTACGACGCGACGGTCTGGCACATGCAGGAGTACGTGCCGGCAGGACTCGACGGCGGGGTGCGGATCATGCCGCCCGCGATCGACCCTGTCTCAACTAAGAACATGGCGCTCTCGCCGCACGACGCCGCCTTCGTCTGCGAGCAGTTCGGGATCGACGTCAATCGGCCGCTGATCTGCCAGGTTTCTCGCTTCGATTTCTGGAAGGACCCGATGGGGGTGATCGACGCCTATCGCCTAGTCAACGAGCGTCTGCCCGACGTACAACTCGCCCTAGTCGGTTCGATGGCCACCGACGATCCGGAGGGCTGGGAGTTCTTCCAGCGCACCTTCGAGTACGCCGACTCCGATCCTGACATCAAGATCCTCAACAACCGCGACGACGTCGGGGCGATCGAGGTCAACGCCTTCCAGTCACAGTCAGATGTGATCGTCCAGAAGTCGATCCGTGAGGGGTTCGGGCTGACCGTGACCGAGGCCCTGTGGAAGGGGCGCCCTACTGTCGCCGGCAAAGTCGGCGGCATACCGCTGCAGATCACCGACGGCCAGAGCGGCTTTCTGATCAGCTCGGCCGAGCAGGCGGCCCAGCGTTGCGTCGAGGTGCTATCCGACCCCGAGCTTGGCAGCCGCCTTGGGAGGACTGGAAAGGAGCACGCCAGGACCCAGTTTCTGACCCCGCGGCTGCTGCGCGACTGGCTGGAGCTCTTCACTGACCTCGGCGGCATCTAGTGCCGATCTCACCGCGACTATTCGACGATCAGGTGCTCCCAACTGAAACACGATCGCCTCCGTGCTGATCGCACTCATCTTGTTCGGGCTTGCCGTCATTGCCGTGGCGGCCGTGGCGGCGCTGCGCTCATCGCGGACGCCCGAAATGAGGGAGACGCGAAATCTCGATCCGGAAGGGGTGGAGAGGGAGATCTACGAGAAGCTGTACGGGAAGCGCTCGGGAACCGTATCCGACCCATTGCCCGCAAAACCGCCAATTGAAGATCCGCCCCCGCGCGAACTCAGCGGCGATCCCGACCGGCGGGACTCGGATCGACAAGCCGCCTGAGGCGGTCTACGAAACCGAAGGTCACAGGTTCGAATCCTGTCGGGCGCGCTCTGCTGGCGTGTCCAACTGATAATCACCCCGCTGAATGGAGCGCTGTAGAGCGGGCCGCCCGTCACCGTCTGGATGATGGTCGTGTCCGTCCCACAGAGGTTCCCGGCACGAACGTGGACCCGAGATGTGTCGCCGCCACGCCGCTCGCGGGCGCCCAGGGCAGCTCCACACAGACCTGTGATTGCTCCGATCAGAAGTCTTCGCACCCTCGCCTCCTGGGCGAGTCCTCGTCTGGGTCGATCGTATTCCGCGCCCGCCTTCGTACGCAATTGATCCTTGGGATCCGACCGTGTTCGCGAAAGTGCTCCTTTCCATGCAAAGCGGATAGCCGCTTCTCGTCCACAGCGGCTACTCCGACAACCCGGCGGCCTCGAGGGCCTGTTGGGGATCGAGGTAGGTCCAGATCCGAATCCCCTTGCCGTTCTTCATGTCGGTGACGGTGCCGAAGGCCATCTCGGTCACCACCCCGCTGTGCTTGCCCCGTGTGCGGATGCGGCCGATCCCGACGATTCGATCACCCAAGTCCCGGATCTCCGAGTAGTCGAGGTGGATCTCGGCGAGGGCCTCATACACCTCACTCATCACCTCTCGGACGCCGTCGTGTCCCCGACTTACGGTCGCCTCGCCCCCGAAGGGAATCAGGAGCGCCGAATGCCACTCCACCTCAGGGTCGAGCTCTCTCAGCAGACCATCGACGTCTCGGCGGTTATACGCCTCAGTCCCGCGCTTGAACGACTCGAGATTCTCCTGCGACATCGCCCGCGCAGTATCCCGCGCGCGGACAGTGCCGCTCCCATGCAAAGCAGTAGTGCCCGGCTTTCCAGTTGCCCCGACTAACGAGTCTGCCTTCGAGTTCAGCCCACTAACGCCCCATACGACGCGGCGAAGCGCTCGGCGATCACGCGCCACGAGTAGGCGCTGCGAATCTGCTCGTATGCGTTCTCGCCTCGCTGCTTCCTTTCGTCGACGTCGTTCACGGCTTCCACCATTGCGCCGGCAATCGCGTCGACATCGTCCGGCTCGACCATCCAGCCGCTCGGGCACCCCGGTTCGGTGTTGACAAACGTGAGCGGACCTCCGCTGCGAGTGGCGATCACCGGAACTCCGCAGGCCATTGCCTCGAGCAGCGCCAGTCCGAATGGCTCGTAGCTCGATGGAGCCACGAGTGCATCCGCACAGGCGAGACCGTCGGGGACATCCTCGTGACCCCTCCAGCCGAGGAAGAAGATCCCTCCTGCACCCTCGCGGCGAGCCACGGTATGGGGGTGCTCGCCGTCCCACTCGCCGGGCGAGCCGCCCCAGATTACGAGCGGAGCGGGCCTCGCAAAGCGCGGGCGGGCCCGAACGTAGGCGCGCACGAGCAGCGGCACGCGCTTGAAGTCCAAGAAGCGGCCCAGGTAGAGCAGCACGGGTGACGGCTCGCCGGTCGTGGGATCGGCAAACGCGGCCAGATCCTGCTCGGTGTAGCGAATGGTTCCCGGTTCCCCCGATTCGTCCCAGCCGCGCGGATCGGTGACCAGCCAGCGGCGCCAGCGAGAGAGCCGCTCCTGGGAGCTAGCGACGCGACGGTCGAAGAGCTCGGTGTCCACGCCGTCGGGAATCAGCTCGATCCTGCTCTCGTCAACGCCCAGCAGCCTGAGCGCTTCGTCGCGGTCGTGAGAAGAGATCGCGACGATCCGGTCCGATCGTCGGGCGAGCGCCCCAAGGAGCTCGGCCCAGTGAACGCCAAAGCGCCAGTGCGCCCAGTCGGTGCTCTCAAACAGCGCTCGCTGCCTTGGAGAGAGGCCATCGAGCTTCGGCATCGTGTCCGCGCGCGCCCGGTCGGCCATCCCGGCCAGGGTTGTGTCGAGCGCCCGTGCCAGGTCCGCGAGCCGTTCGATCCGGTTGAGCATCTTCAGCTCGGTGCCGTGCAGGTGCGTGAGAATCGGTCGGGTCGGCCAGCGCCGTTGAACGGCCGCGTGAATCGGCGTGAGGTGGTGGAGGTGAAACAGAGTCGGATCCGTCCACCCGTCCGCGAGGATGCGCTCCCAGGCCGCGATCAGGTGCGCGCCGATCCGCGGCGAGACCGCGGCGAAGACCCGGTCCGCGGTCTCGCCGCCGTCCTCGAAGGATGGGTGCATGGGAACCGGTTCCTCGAGCGGATCGCGGCCAGCGGCGCGGGCGCCGATTGCCGGGTCGTAGTCGGCCGCCGTCACCGAGAGGCCGTCGAAGAAGCTCGCTGCATGCGTCGGCGCCCCGACTGCGCCGAGTGACCCACAGGCCAGTGATACCTCCCAGCCGGCATCATCGAGTGCCCGAGAGAGGTAGCGGGCGACCTGCGCCGAGCCGCCTCGCGGGTAGAAGATCAGTCCCATTGCCACCTGTCGCTTTGCCAGGCTCATCGGTGGGAACGGTATTGGAGGTGATGACGCGACCTTCCGAGCGCCGCTTCTGAAGCGGCTACTCGCGTTCGATTTCTTGACGTAGCGAGCGCGAAGGACGGCCGCAGGACGATTACCTGAAACTTAGGAACAATGCACTAAGGTGCTTCAACTGGCTCCGAGGTAGCAAGGACGATCCAACCGGGGCCTTCGCATCACTCGGTCCGCAGGGTTTTCCCCTCTTCCTTCCCTGCGACCCCAATGCAGAGGGAACGAAATCCACTTCGATAGGAAACGGCCTATGCCAGCAATCATCGTGCAGAGCAACGGCACCACCCAGCAAGAGACCAACGTCCTCCTCTACGAGGATGTTCAACCGGAGCACCTGGCCAGCGATCACCACGCGGCCCAACTGATCGAGCGCGTGGGATGGGCGGTTAGCGAGGCAAAGGACGCCGAGGACCTCGGGTCCAAGTAAGGGAGTTCTCGACCAATAAGTCGACGTCGAGCGGCGGTCCCTCCGGGGGCCGTTCGCCTTTTTGACTCAGCGAGCGTGAAAGACGGCCGGGTAGCGCGGCTCGCAAGAACGGCACCCGATTCAAGCCGCGGCGCCGTAGGTCCCGATCTTCATATAGCGAGGGTCCCTCCCCGGATGAGGGGCCCTCGCGTCGAATCGTTACCGATTTTCGATGATTTTGCGAGTAGCGAGACCTCTCACCGAGGCTCTCAGGCCGGGTAGCGCGGCTCGCATGCAATGCGCCGCTTCTCGTCCAAAGCGGCTATTCCGACAGCTCGGCGGCTTCGAGGGCTTCGTGCATCTCCTGATACAGGCAGATGCGGGCGACCAGGCCACCGCGAACCTCGAAGATGAACGCGCTCCGAGCCACGGTCTCGATGCCATCCCGCCCTCGGACGTAAGCGGTGTTGGGAACGACTACCGAATCAGCGGACTTGATGAACCGGTTCGGCTCGACATCGACCTGCTCGAACGTGTCGAGGAAGCCCTGGTAGAAGCGCAGGACCTCTTCCAGGCCCCGGTAGACACCTGCCTCCAGCCCCCGAGACGCCGACCAATCCACTTCCAACTCGGGGTGGCTCAGCTCCCGCAAGGCCTCGAAGTCGCGCCGGTTATAGGCGGCGATGGAGCGCTGCACGATCTCGACGTTCTCCTGCGACATCGCACGGATATACGGGCTGAGGGCTGGCTAAGGCTTGGCTTAGCGAGATCGTGCGGTAAGCCTTCTCAGCACATCACCCGGGGTCCCTTCGGTAGCGACCACCGATGTCTCAGGCCGGGGGAAGACCTAGGTTGAACGCATAGTCGCCACCACAATCCGAGGAGGGCACCCGATGAGGTTCAAAGCGAAGGGTTGGCCGAAGAAAGTGACGACGAAGAGGCGCACGGTGTCGGTGCACCGCTCGAAGGGCACCCTGATCGGGCGGCATCGCACGACGAAGAAGTGACCGAGTAGCTCTGCCACTTCTTTTGGTGAGCGGAGCGCGGTCCGTCTTCGAGAGATCGGGCCCGATTCGTCTATCGACCACCCGCGGATGGTTGAGCGGAGTCGTCCCGCGGACTGACCCCGCCCGAGCTGTCGCATATCGTCCCGCTCAGTCTGCCGCGCGCGTGGCGAGTGCATCGGCCATCAGCGGTGCCAGCGCCGCGCGATCGAAGTAGACCTCGTTTCGCTTCACTCGACCTTCCTCGACCAGGACCAGGTCCATGCCGTCGACTTCGACGCTCTCCTCTCCTCCGGGGACACGGAACGAGGCGCGCCACAGGCCCGCCGCGCCGTCGGTGTCCGCGAGGGGGAACGTTTCCTTAACGCTCCAGTGCATCTGCCACCGGCTGAACAGCTTGGTCAGATAATGGGTCAAGGCGTCGGGCCCCTCGACGGCCCCGCGGGTGTTGGGATCGACATAGATCAGGTCGTCCGTGTAGCAGGCGACCACCCGCACCACGTCCTGGTCGTTCCAGGCCTCGATCAGGGGCTTGGAAATGGCGTACAGCTCGTCGATGTCCATCGCAAATCCTCTCGTGGGGTCCGCTTGCGGAGGGATTGGAGAACCGGATTATCAATCTGCTGGGGCCGGCGAACGCAAACAGTTTGAACAGGACCTACTCCTGCGTAATGGCCAGGACGACCGGATCCGTCTCGGTGGTGCGCTCGTCGGCGTTGTAGCCGAGTCACAGGTTCGAATCCTGTCGGGCGCGCTGGCTCTACACGGGCAGCCCGTAAGACTGCTCGGTCAGGCGCTTGTTTCCGCGGCGAGACGCCCGCCCGCAACCGCTTCCTTCAGAGCTTGGTAGTCGCGTTCGTTCTGGTCGGCGTAGGCAGCCGAGAACCTCCCGATCGCCCGGTCGAATGTATCCGACTTGCCCAGGTAGGCGGCGATAGCGACCCTGTCGCCCGAACGCGCGTGGGCGCGGGCAAGCGTCCAGCCGCACATCCGCCCCCAGAGCTCGATGCCGGCGCCAGTCATCCCCTCGATATCGGCGGATCCCTTCCAGTCACGGAGCTGCCTGACGTAGTAATCACGCTCGTCGCCCAGCCAGGCGAATCGCTCCCAGCCCAGGAAGATGTCGCTGGCCGCCTGCATCAGCCGCTGCCCGGCGACAACGCGCTCGCCGTGGTTGGAGAACTCGCTCGGTGAGGTGAACTCCTCGATCACGGAGGCATCGGCTTCCTTGATCTGCAAGAACAACGGAGCATCCTGATCGTCGAGCAGCAGCAGGATCCAGGCCTGGGTCCCCACGCTTCCCACGCCCACCACCTTGCGAGCGAGGTGCGCGAACCGGTACTGCTCGAGCAGGCTCCGGCGATCGCCTTCCAGCGTGTCTCGATAGGAGCGGATGAATGCGTCCATCGCCTCCAGCACCGCCTCAGGCTCGATCCCGCCCACGAGCTCTTCGACGGGGGTGATCAGCGGCGGCTGATGAAGGATCCTGCACTCGCCGTCTACCACCTCGGCGAGCTTCGAGAAGGCCTGCACGCTGTCGTGGGCACGGGCCTTGGCGATCGCCTTCCAGACGGCGGGCGTCTGCGTGCGATCAAGGCTCGAGTGAAATCGCGGCAGCATCTCGTCCATGTCGAGGTGGGCGTACCAGACCTGGAGCATCGACATTTGCGCGAGCTCGCGCATCGCCTCTCGATAGGAGCGCACCGCCCGACGCACGACGCTCTTTCGCGTTTGCTCCGGGAACCCGTTGTCGCGGCCCGCGATCTCCAGGCTCGCCGCCAAGCGCTTCACGTCCCACTCCCATGGACCCGGCGCGGTCTCATCGAAGTCGTTGACATCGAAGAAGAGGTGGCGCTCAGGCGAGCCGAAGACTCCGAAGTTGCACAGGTGGGCGTCCCCACAGATCTGCGCCTGAAGCCCCGAGCTCGGGGTGGTGGCCAGATCTGAGGCCATCGGCAAGGCCGCTCCCCTGTAGTAGCTGAAGGGCGAGGCCAGCATTCGACCATGGCGGATCGGTACGAGTTCCGGAATGCGGGCCTTCGCCTGCCGCTCCAGCAAGTCGAGGGGGCTCGTTCTGGCGGAGGGCGGCTCCCAGACGGCGTGGCTGGAGCGGCTTACTTTGGCGCGAGCTGTCTTGCCGCGAGCCACTCGTTCATTAGCCGACGGCCGCTCCATGACTTGGTTCCCGGTTTCAGGCTACTCGGCGGAGGGCGAAGCGCCTCGTCCAAAGCCCGGTAGTGCCAGCTCCCCATGCGAAAGCGACTTAAGCTGGCCCGAGCCAGGTCATCGAGAACTCTGGGCTGAGCTCGTTTCCAGTCACCGTGTCGATGCTGAGATTGGAGCCCCTGTTCTGGTTCACGTCCACCTGGACGAAGTCGCCCGCCGAGAGCTCGTAGGCCGTCGTAACGGACTGCGTGAACTGGTTGGAGTCGGGCGGAGTGTCCCCCTGCCCGGCGACCGCCTTGGTGCCATCGACCTCGAGGAACATTGAGCGCGTACCGACATTGCTGCCCTGCCAAAGAACGCTCGCGGTGATCAGGTAGACGCCGTCGATCGGGGCGGTCAACCTTGAGTTGTTGACGGTGTTGGAGTGCATGCCGGCCACGGTCTTCCAGGTCTCCGTCGTAAAGGCGATCGCCGTGGTGCTGCTATCTGGGATGGTCTGGCCGGCGGTTCTGCGCACCCGGGCGGTCGGGATTGTCGCGACGTTGGCCGGCAACACGGAGCCCGCCCCAAGATCCGCGCTCCCAACCGACCCGTCCAGGATGTTCTGGCCAGTAATCGTCCCAGGCGCAATGTTGCCACCGGTGAGCGAGCGATCCGCGACCTTGTTGCCGTTCACAGACCCGTCGGCAAGCTTCGCGCTCGTGACCGCGCCGTCCCTGATCTTCCCGGTCTTTACGGCGCCATTCACGATGCTCCTCGCGGTCACCACGTTCCTGCCGAGGCTGACCGCGTAGGCGCCGCCGCCCAGCGCGACGAACAGGGCGATCGCGGCGAGCACAAAGGCGGGCGACGGCCGCTTTCGGGTGACCCATTCCACTGCGCGAGGCTATGCGGCCCGGGATGAGTCTGTCAAGCATTCGCATCCGCTTTCCATGCGGAAGGGGGGTATCCGGTTAGCTGCCCCATCTCGTCCAAAGCGCTACTCCGACAGCCCGGCGGCTTCGAGGGCCTCATCTCGGTCGCCGTAGACCTTGAACCGAACCAGCACGCCATCGCGAATGGTGAACTCGTGAGCGTTTCGGAGCTCGACCGGTACGCCACTCCCCGTCCCCGTGGCATGAACCTTCACCAAGACCAGTACGCGCTCATCGTCGACGTCGACAAAGCGCTCCGGCTCGAAACTCAGCTCCGCCCAAGGCCCCTCCACGCGGAATCTCCGCAGCTCCTCGATGCCGCGCATCACGGGCCGGTCCGGATACACCGCCGTGAAATCGAACTCGATATTCGGTGCCATCCGCTCGGCCCAGGTGGCGAACAACGCGCCGGGAGCCTGGTAGCTCTCGCGGACCGCCTCGACGTTCCCCTCCGACATCGCCGACGCAGTATCTCGTGAAGACCGCTCCTTTCCATGCAGGGGGCTATCCCTTTGACGAGAAGGTGGCGTTCGGCTTGCGGCCACCGTATGAATCCGGGAGGCTTCCGCCGACCATGGCCTTGACGTGTCAACGGAGAGAGGAAGCAACATGAGCCAGATCAAATACCTGTTTCGGCTGAGGCCCCCAAGCCCGGCGATGATCGTCGCGCTCGTCGCGGTCTTCCTGGGGCTCGCCGGGGGGACTTATGCGGCGATCGGCACCCAACAGATCAAGAACAAGTCGATCAGCACCAAGAAGATCAAGGGGAGCGCGGTTACCACGGCGAAGCTGGCGCCAAACGAGCGCTCCGAGGGCTTCTCCAAACGAACCCTCGGAGGGACCGGAATCTCGCTTGGGGCGACCGAACAGACGGTCATCTCGTTGAGCCTCCCCGCCAGCGGCCACTACATCGTCAACGCCAGCACAGGGATCGCGGGCAACGGCGCAACCAACACAGCGGCCGTTTGCTCGCTTCGCGACGACGGGACAGACATCGCCGTGGGCGGAGGATCGGCGCTGGGCTCGGGCCAGATCAGCGGAAGCGTTGCCCTCACCGGAACCTCGGATGGCGGGACCGTGAGCCTGGTCTGCAGCCAGGCGATTGCGGCCACCACAATCTCGAAGAACCAGGAGATCACAGCCAGTCGCGTCGGGACGCTCACCACGCAATAAGCGGGGACCGAGCGTCCGACAAGGGTGCGGGCGGGCCAGCCAGCTGGTCGGCTCGCCCACGCCTACCAGCTCAGGTCTCTGCGATGAGGGAGCAAGGGTCAGGATCGCGGCCATCTCAATTCTGGGCGAGCGCCGGAGCCGTCTCGTCGGGACTCCCGGGCGCCGGCGGACGCGAGGGCAACAAAAAGGCAACAGACGGGACGGAGTCCAGCCGAACCCAGACGAACTCGAATCCCGGTCCAGAGCCGAATCCCGAGCCCAGACGAGCTCCACCGAACTCCCGACGCGGTCTACGAAACCGAAGGTCACAGGTTCGAATCCTGTCGGGCGCGCTGCGAAGTCCCCGCCGGGAAGTGGTCCGGCGCCCGGGTCGCGATACTGGCCATCATGAAGGAGACGGAACTCCTTCGGAACCGGGACTTCCGTCTCGTCGCCGGGTCAGTGGGCCTATCGGCGCTGGGCGATTGGGTCGCGATCGTGGCGCTCGGGCTCCAGGTGAAGGAGGTCACCGACTCTGGGTTCGCGGTTGCCGGGCTCTGGATCTGCCTCTTCGGTCCCTCCGTCGCAGTGGCGGCTCACGCCGGGCTCCTGGTCGACCGATTCGAGGCGACCCGCCTCCTGGCGACTGTCTCACTGCTCGGAGCCGCGGTGGCCGCAGCGCTCGGCTTCACGACAACTACCGCGACCGTGCTTGCGCTCACGGCGCTGCTCGGACTCGTCCTGGCGGTCACCCAGCCCGCGGAGTTCGCCCTCGTGCCGCCGCTGGCAGGCAGGCGCCACGTCCAGGCGGCAAACGGCTACGTCGAGACCGCTCGCTACATCGGCTTCGGCATCGGACCCGTCCTCGGGAGCTTCCTGTTCGCGGCCGGTGGACTCGAGCTGGCGATGCTCGTCGATGCGGCGACATTCGCAGCGGTCGGTTGCGCCGCGCTGGCGCTGGGCGTACGCCGCGAGCCGATCGCGCCGGGGGAGACCGATCAGACACCACGGGCGCGTGATGGGATCGCATATTTGTTTCGAGACAGGGTCCTCTCGCTGGCAATGACCGTTGCTTTCGCGTCCCTTCTGTTCATGTCGGCGGTCTGGGTCGGCGAGTTGTTCTTCGTCCAAGACGTGCTCGACAGGGGGGGCGCCGGGTATGGGTTGATGCTGTCGATCTGGACGGTCGGGATGGCCCTGGGAGCGCTGCTGCTGTCTCCTCGGGTCGCCCCGGCCGCCGTGGTCGCCACCGGGCTGGTGGCGGTCGTCGTCCAGGGATCGGCTCTCGGCCTGCCGGCGCTCTGGCTCAGCTTCGCCTTCTTCCTCGCCTGTTCGTTCGTGGGCGGCGTCGCCCACGGCCTCAAGAACGTCATGTTCCGCAGCCTGATCCATGTCCGCGTGCCCGACGACCTGCACGGGCGGGCCTTCGCTGCGTACAACGGGATTCGGAACGCGGCCGAGCTGGGAGCGTTTGCGGCAGGGGGTTTACTCGTCGCGACGATCGGCCCGCGCGGCACGCTCGCCTACGCCGGTGGCCTCTCGGCGCTCGCCGGGATAATCGGCCTGCTCGCACTGTTGCGCATGTACAAAGGATGGGTGCCGACCGGGCCCGTGGGCCCGCCGCGACTCGGCGGTCGGGGAAGCTCGGAGCCGCCCGGTCCCGGTCAGCTCGCTCCCGAGGTTGAGTAGGCCGGGCGGCTGGCTCGCTCGCACTCTCCCATCGCTTCGGTTCGGCGAGGGCAACGAATGGGAAAGCGGCTATTTCGGAGACTCCCGCCCTGGATGCCCATCCGCGTCTGATAGAGGTACCCCATGGAAGGAAGGGCACATGGGGTAGCCGTTGGTCCCGGTGACGGGGTTCGCAAACGGAGCCCGTTGGGGGGCGATATCACCTTCATCGTTACGGGCGAGCAGTCGAATGGAGCCCTCGCCGTGATGGAGGCCGTGAACGCACCGGGGGAGGGCCCCCCATTGCACGTCCACAACCGCGAGGACGAGACCGTCTACGTCCTGGAGGGCGAGTTTCGGTGGAAGCTCGGCGACGAGCTCAGCGTCAAAGGCCCTGGCTCATTTGTGTTCATTCCGCGCGGGCTGGCGCATACCTGGCAGATCATGGGCAAGCAGCCCGGCAGGATGCTGATCACCTTCGCGCCGGCCGGTATGGAGAGGTTCTTCGACCGCCTCTCCACACTGACGGAATTCGACCCCGAGGCGTTTCGCGGCGTCGGCGCCGAATACGGGATGGACGTGGTCGGCCCGCCGCTGGCTGTCTCAGATCCGCTCTAGCCACACTGGACCTGGACCGGGCGGAATACTCGCTTCTCGTCCAAACCGGCGCTCTTGAGTTGACGACAGCGGCCGCCTTGCGTCTCCCTTCACACGAAAGCGGCAGCGCGCCGCCGAAGCTCGTTGCCGCGTCTTGCCCAGCGTCACAACGGTCATCCGCCCGCAACGAACTCGCGCAGCGCCGCCCTGCCGCCACCAATCAGCGGCTCGCCGTGTGCGAACAAGAGGTTGTCGAAATCGAGGTCGAGCAGCAGCCGAAGCGACTCGCGCAGCCCGGCCCGCACCGGCGTGGGGTCATCGCCCATCAGGAATCCGGGCACGAAGCTAAGCCCGCCGCCGCGCGGGCGCGTAAGGCCGTCGGCGAAGGCGAGCGCGTCGCCGTCGGCGATCCGGATGTGAAGCGCGGTGTCGTCCGGGCAGATGGCCCCCAGCTGGTGTGCGGTGATCCCCGGCGCCAGCTCCTCCCCGAACGCGAAGCCCTCGACCTTCGGACCGCGCTCGAATTCGTGCAAGCCGGCGTCGCTGCAACGAATCGGGCAGCCGAACGCCTCCGCGTAGCGCTCGCTATGGCGGAGATGGTGGCGGTTGGTGAGGACGATCTGGTTCGGGGTCTCTCGCTGCTCAAACCACTCGAGGCCCTCACGCGGCACCATCGGGTCGAGGACCATCCGGGTGGGCTCGATGTAGTACGAGTCCACGGGCAGCCTGATTCTCGGGTGGATTGCTGTCCAGTGATGGACGCCAGGGAGCACCTCGCGGATCGGCCGGTGCGATGCGAGCTCGAGCACGAGCGGACGGAGGAACTGTGGCCACGCCGCGCCGGCGAGCTGGACGCCGTACCGGGCCTGACGGGTGAGAGGCTCGAGTAGCGCCATCGTCAGGACGTTATACGCGTGCCCAATGCACGACGGCAAGTGTTCGAAGCCTTCGGGCTGCGCCCATTTCACGGGGAGCGATTAAGAACTCCTGCTTCTCCTCCAAAGCGGAACTTCGCTCAGCTCCCTGACCCAATCAGTGCGTCGCCGAGCAGCTTGGCCGCGAAGACGAGGCACAGGACGGCGATAATCATCGCGTTCTCGCGCACCATCCATGAACGCAGCTCCGCGAGGAGGGCGGTGCCTCGCTCGCGCATCAGCAGGGAGAGTGCGAGCGGGATGCCGGGTGCAAGCGTCCCGAGGAACACAAAGACCGCAAGCGCACCCGCCTGCGCACTCGCGCTGACGCCGAGCTCGGCAATCGCAAGCGACGCGCCGATGGTGAGAAGCAGGTTCTTGGGTTTCCCCGCCGCCAGGAACACAGCCATCGCTGCGGCTCTTGGAGTCGTCAAGCCGTCGACCTTCTGCATCCAGGCCGGAAGCTCGGTCTCCGTCCCACCATCCCCACGCCCGCGCCACTGCCGTGCCGCCACGAGGAGCAGTAGCACTGCGAGGCTGGCCTGCACGGCGATCACCCAATCGGCGGGTGCGCCGTCCTGGCGGGCGTTCGCGCCGTCGGCCAGGAGCAGCGCGAGGGTCGCGACGGCCCCGAGGCTCAGGGCCCAGCTCGCGACGAACACCGTCGCGGTCACCCGCCCACCCGGCGCGACAAGCATCAAGACCACCGCGATCACCGCCACCGGACTCAGGGCGACGCCGATACCGAATGCGAGAACCTCGCCGACCGCCTGGCTCATGACGGGGCAATCGCGATCACGATGCCCCTGGGCTCCGATCATCCATGACCGGGGCGAACGTACCGCTTTCCATGCAAAGCGGCACTCCACGCACATCTTCAGCGACCCTCAGAAAGCGCCGCTCTGGCGGGTTCTTCTACGCCCCGGAGGTCGGATTCGCCGCATTCGCCGCGATGCTCGGCCGGGAGCCGATCGGGCGTAGGCGGGCAGGCGCCCGCCTACGGCGTCCGTAGCGCAGGAGGAGCAATGCGAGGATCGGCACAGCGCTGCCCACGACCATGGCCCTGAACCAGAGGCTTGCCCCGTCGGTTCCCGAACCGAGTGAGTGCAATACGGCCAGAACGTAGACCACGACGGTGGCCTGGTGGATGCGTCTCCAACGACGTGCTCCAATGCGGCGTCGAACGTAGAAGGTGGGTCCCAGTAAGAGCGCCAGATATCCAGCGAGGATGCCGAGCCCGGTCCACGCTGGCCTATAGCTCAGGGTGAACGGAATCGCGATACCGGTAACACCCGGGTTGAGAAAGCCGTCGCCGAGAAGCAGGACACCATGAGCGCCGATTGCCACCAGGCCGGCCAGGGCGATCTGCTGGTGGACCTTCAACACCGTTCGCTTCATTCCCGGGGGCCAGGTGAAGCGGGAGGCGAGGACGAGTCCGAGGATGACGGCGGTGGCGATCAACACGAACGCGACGATCCCGGCGGAGCGGGACGCGAGCCACCACGGGTAGTTGGCGGGATCCGGCTCAGTCACCTCCGCCCCCCTCCCCTTCAGGCTCCTGCTGGCTCGCGGGTGGGGCGGAATGGCTTGGGGCCGCAATCTGTGGTCCACCGACGGAGACCCGGGTCGGCCCGCTGAACACCGTGTACCCGGCGAGGGCGGCGAGGGCGATTACGACCAACACGGCCGCGATCCGCACGCTCAGGTTGGGACCTTCGGAGATGGCCATCGGTGGGCTGGAAGAGGTCGCGCTCATGGCGGAACAGGGGAGGTGCGGCTGACGACTTGGGTCGCCTGCTGGGCCTTCGAGCCCTTGGCGAGCGGTTGGCTGCTGGATTGCACCGCCGGACCCGGGCCGAGCGCGGGGTCGCGGCCATTGCGAACCTGAATCGCCAGCAGCGTCAGCACGATGAAGAAGAGCCCCAGGCTGGCCGTGATCACCGCGAGAGGGCTCGGCAGCGGCCGCCGTTGCGGGCGAGGCGTCTGACGCTCCCGTACTCCCGGTTGCCCATTGGTCGGCGCGTCCGGGGGAGCGGTCGGGGGCTCCGGGGTCGTGGATGGCTCGGGCATTCTGTCCCTAGTCCTCTCCGCAGACCCTGAAGCCATAGCCGCGAGCGAAGGCCGTTACCGACCGGCTCAAATCATCGAGCTGGCCCTGAAGCGCCTGAAGTCGCGCAATGTCGAGCGAGGGAAGCGCGTTGCGGATCTCGCCACGCAGGGCAAGTTGTCGGTTGATCACGTCAAACACATTCGCGCGAAGCAGTTGGCTCTCGCCCGGAGGGGGCGGAATGGCCTGTATCCGCCGAAGCTCCGTCTCCCCCGAGGTGATGGTGTCGTCGTAGGCCTTGCTCGCCTCCTGGACGTCCGTCGAGCGCGCCACGCGCTCTCGAGCCGAGCTGCGCTCCGGGTCGAGATTGCTGCAGATGCGATCCACCCGCGCGATGTACGCCCGGCGCGCCGGATCCGTGACCTTCGCAATGGCCACCGGTTTCGGGCTGGAGACCTGGGTGGCCTGTGTCGTTGACGTGGCGGCGACGTTCTGGCCTCCCTCGCTCTCCGCGCGCCGGCTGTCGCCGCCGCAGCCGGCGAGGATGGCAAGTGCCAGTGATCCCGCGGCGGTGAACATCACTGTGCGGCGGGGAAACACGAGCGGCTAGGGATAGACCTGCTCGCCGGTCTGGTCGTCGATCACCGAGATCGCCGTGGACGGGCACGCCTCGGCGGCTTTCATGATCAGATCCTGTGGGCCGCCGCCGACCACATGCGCGATGTCGTTCAGGGCGAACACATTCGGGGCGAGGTCAACGCAATCCCCATGGGCGGCACAGGCGTTCTCGTCGATCTGCGGTACATACGTCATCTCCACTCACCCCTTTTGGTTAGTGACGGAGAGTCCGGTCAGGTCCGCCGACTCTAGGGTCGGTTCCGGCCCGTCACATCAGTGGCCACCCGGGGCATGCCCTCGGTAGTTGCCCACATGGCCGGCGTGAGGGCAGGCACTGGGAATGTCAGTGAGGCGTGATCCGTACGCGCGGAGGATCGTGCAGCGGGCCGACGCGCTGGACGCTGCCGTCGTCTAGGACGACCAGACCCCCGTGCTCGGCGAGGAACGTGGCTGCGCCGCCCGGGCCGCTGAGCAGTGCGGCCTTGGCAAGCACGTCCGCCTCGAGCGCGGTCGGCGCACGCGCGGCCGCGCAGATCAGGCCCGTCCAGGCCGGCCGGCCGGTGGCCGGGTCGATCAAATGGTGCGCATGTGTGCCGTCGGGAAGCCTCCACAGACGCGCGTCCAGGCCGGATGTCGCGATTGCACCACGCTCGAACGCGAATGCCTCGGCGGCAACGCCACTCAGCGGATGACGGATCTGGAGCTCGATCGGCTCGCTGTCAGGAAGCTTGCCGCCCACCCGCACATCTCCACCGCAATCGATGACGTAGCGCGCATAACCCGCCAGCCGCCGGCCAACCAGGTCGGCGGCCAGACCTTTGCCGATGCCGCCGCTGTCCATTTTCACCACCGGGGGGCGCCTGATCGCGCCTTCGTCCTCGAGCACTCGGATGAGGCGCCAAGCCGGATCGTGGGCGGGACCGGCCGGGCGCCGAGGCGGGGCGGTGGCCAGGGCGGACTCGAGTGGCTCCGAGGCGATACCGCTGCGTGTCTCCGTGTAACCCGCAGCCTCGAGGTGGGGCAGGAGGGTCGGATCCACCAAGCCGCCCGTGCGCTCGGCGGCCCACACGCCGGCCGACACCGCGGCACGAAGCAAGAGGGAGGCTGGAATCACCTCGCGGGGGTCACGGTTGAGTCGAGAGAGCTCGCTGTCGGGCCTGAAGCGGGACAGCTCGCGATCGAATGCCGTCAACTGGGCTTCGATGGTGTCCGCCATCACAGAGGGCTCGGGCTGGTCGTCTTCAACTCGAGCTCCGATCAGAACGCGGATCTCGGTCCCCATCGTGTGGAAGCGCCGTTCGAACAACCCGCGGATCTTGACGGCTGTCACACCCGCTGCTAGGCGGTCGCCGAGGCGAGCAGCACCACGTTCGAGAAGCTCAGCGGCTTCGAGCCACCCCCCGCATCCGCTGCGGCCTGCGTGATCGCGTCCCAGGCCTCTTCCTGGGCCTCGCCTGCGTGCTGCTCGATCATCGCCCGGATCGGGGCGGCGATCGCCCTGACGTAGGCGGTGAAGTGCTCCGGTGACTCGAACTCGAAGGTGACCTCGTTCTGCTCCACGGCGACGTTCGAGAACCCACCTCCCTCGAGCAACCCGCCGAGGGCAGCGGGGGTGGGGCGGGAGAGGGGCCCGGGCGTTCCGGGCGCGGGCGGGGGCACGTCAAACCGCTCCATCGTCGTCCTCATCGGAATCGAGAGGAAGGGGACCTGATCGGGCTCGCCCCACGAGCTGATCGCCATCCGCGCGCCCGGCTTGAGGAAGCCTCGGATGCGCCCCGCGGCGGCCTCCGCGTCCGGCTCGAAGATGATTCCCCAGCGCGAGACGGCGGCGTCGAAGCTCTCGGGCGGGAAATCGAGGCTGGAGGCGTCCGACTCCATGAACTCGACGTTGCCCAAGCCGGCCGCCGCCGCGCGTTCACGCCCGAACGCGAGCATCTCGGCGGAGATGTCCGAGGCCACAACGCGGCCCTCCGGGCCGGCCTCACGCGCGGCGGTGAGCGCCGGCTCGCCATAGCCGGCGGCGACGTCCAGGACCCGGCTTCCCGACTGCACGCCAGCGAGCTCCACCAGCCGCTCGCTGATGTGCCGGTCCGCCCTGTCATTGAACTCGCTCCACTCCATCCAGCCGACCGCAGCAGAGTCCCAGTTCTTGTGCTGCGCCTCGCGGAAGTCGATCGGGTCGATCCCCTTGGATTCCATGTCGCTCCTCCTTGCCACCCCATTGCAGCGCACGGCGACGCTAACCGATAGGTGGGCGCCACGGAGGCTTGACCGGTGGACCCCGGCGATGCTCTTGCGGCTAGATGTGGATGACCGCGATCTCGAGTCCGACGAAGACGAGCGAGGCGGCGCAGAGGATCAGGAGCAGGCGGCCCCGGCGGCCCGTGGCGGCGACGATGATCGAGACGATCAGCGCGGCCGCGGCGAAGATCCCGCCGCCGATCGCGAAGCCGAGGCCGACGTCGGCGCGCCGCGTTGACCCGTCGAAGCAGTCGCCGTTCGACGCTGGCTCCGCCTTGCCGTGAGTGACGTCGTGGCAGGTGGGAAGCGAGGTGTTATCGCTCGCCCCGGCGATGATCGCCCCGGCGACGAACGCGATGACGAGCGCCAGGAGGACGGCCAGGATCCGAAGTGGCACCGCCATCGGCCGGATTCTTATCGGCTCCGAGGACGCTCCGCATCGAGCGGCGCGCGCGGGCGAGGACCTCGGGGTCCCGCCAGAGCTGGAAGCCGTAGCTTCCGCCGGCCGCGAGGGAATTGAGCTGAAAGGCTACGTCGGCCGGATCGGTGCCCGCCGGCAGATCATCCGCCTCGACGGCGCCCCGGGCCTCCCGCTCGAGCACGCCGAGCCAGCGAGTCATCGTCGCGGCGACGGCGTCGCGAAGCGGGCCGGGGCGGGCATCGAACTCGACCGTGGCCGTGGTCAGGAAGCAGCCGCCCGGCATCACCTCGCGCCGGTGGTAGTCGATCCACGTGTCGCAGAGCGCCAGGAGCCGGGGCAGACCGGGCTCCAGGCCGGCGACCGGCTCCCAGACCTCGCTCCTGAAGCCCTCGACCGCGGCCTCGAGCGTCGCCAGCTGCAGGTCCTCCTTGCTGCCGAAGAGGCTGAAGAGGCTGCTCTTCCTCATCTCCACCTCATCGGCGAGGCCGCCGATGGTGAGCCCCTCGAGGCCCTCCACGGAGGCGCGGTGGGTCGCCGCCTCGGTGACGGCGGATCGGGTCTCGGCGACTGCAGCGGCTGAGCGGCGGGGCATGCCCTCGCATGATACCGTACGATCGTCCGATAAAGAATCGCCCAATATCGAGAGGAGCGCAGATGAAGGTCCGGTGGCTTGGTTGGGCGGGAGTCGAGGTCGAGGCGGAGGGCGCCACGGTTGTGATCGACCCGCTGGCGGATCCGGCGGCGACCTTCGCCGCTCTGGGCGACCGAGCGGCAGGGGTGGAGCTCCCCGCCGTGGTGGAGCCCGAGGGCCGCGAAGCGGTCGCGGGGCTGGTCACCCATCTCCATCGCGATCACACCGACGCGGCGGCGCTCGCCGAGGCGCTGGCCCCGGACGCATCAGTCCACGAGCCGCGGTGGCCCGGCGGGGGCGACTTCGAGAACCTCGGGCTGATCGAGGCGAACGCCGAGCTCGAGAAGTCGGGTCTGCGGCGAACGACCGCCGAGATCTGGCAGAGCTTCGAGGCCGGCCCGTTCACGCTCACCGCGCTGCCCTCCGTCGACGGGCTCGGCGACCCGCAGGTCTCCTGGCTGGTCGAGGCAGAGGGGCAGCGGGTGCTCCACCTCGGCGACACGGTCTTCCACGGGCACTGGTGGCGAATGACCAAGCGCCACGGCCCTTTCGACCTCGTCCTCGCGCCGATCAACGGGGCTCGGGTGAACTTCCCTCACCTCCAGCCGCCCAGCCCGCTGCAAGCGGCCATGGAGCCCGAGCAGGCCGCGATCGCCGCCGAGGCCCTCGGCGCCGGCGCGCTGGTGCCGATCCACTACGGGGGCCTCGAAATCGATCCGTACTACCTGCCCGTCGCCGACCCCCTGCAGAGGCTGGAGGCGGCGGTGGCCGGACGTGACTATGCCACCCGGGTGCTCCAGCCGGATGAGGAGATCGGGGCGGTGGCCGCGCCCGCCTAGCGGGCGTTGGCCTCGACGGCGTCGAGGAACCCGGGGACCTCCTGCTTGGCGGCGCCCCGGAAGCGGATCTCGCTGGTGTCCTGGGTTAGCTGCTCGAGCGCCTTCCCGAACCGGCCCCAGCCGCGCGGCAACCGGTCCTTCTCGCGCGCGATCTCCCCCGCGGTGACTGCCACGCGACCAATCCTTGCAAGCAGAAGGGCGGCCCGTGGGCCGCCCCTCCGACAGATCAACGGAAGAAGGTCGCTACTTCTTCTGCTTGCACTTCTGCGTGGACGTCGAGGTCCTGGTCGAGGCGTCCGCGAACGTGGTCGTCGCCGTGTTGCTCCACTTCTTCTTCTTGCAGCGCGCCATCACGTAGTAGGTCGTCTGACCCTTCTTCTTCCCCGACTTGACCTTGTTGATCGTCGTGTCGAAGTGCGTGATCGACGTGCCCGTGGGCGGGATCGACACGGTGAGCGTGTTCGAGGAGGTGTTCAGCACACCGGTAAGGGTCGTGCTGAACGTGTAGGTCGCTCCGGCGAACACGTCCACGTGCAGATAGACGGCTGGACTGCTACCCGACGGGGTGCCGTTGTAGGCGGCCACCTTGCCGGTCAGAATCCCGCCGTTGATCAGGGCGCTGCCCTGTCCGATCTTGCTCTTGCCGCAAACGGCGTCCGCAGTCGACTGCGGGACCGTCGAGATCTGGCTGAGCTGGCACTTCGCGACGTTGCCGGGAGTGAACTTCAGGTCCTTACTGAACTGAAGCACTGTCTGGGTCGGGGTCGGCAGGAATCCACCGGTGTAGAAGGTCTCGATGTTGTTCGTGATCGACGCCGGCCCGAATGTCTTCTTCGACTGCTTCTTTGGAGAGACGGTCGCCGTGTAGCTGATGCCTGTGACTGCCGCCGAGGCGGTCGCGGTCATCAGCAGACCTCCCGCCACGGCGAGCGCTCCGATCAGATATCTGCGCTTTCGCATGCTGCTTCCTCTCGTTTCGTTTCGTGTCCTTCCCATTCTCCTCTTGAAACACAGGATTCGGCCGAATGGCTCGGTCTGGTTCCCTCCTACGCGGCCTCCTCGAGCCGCTCGGCGAGGCGGTTCATACCCCGCTGGCGAGCGGCCTTCGCCGCTCCTCGGTAGTCGGTCCGCTTGTCGCGGGGCCGGGAGACCTTCTGGGTGCGCAGGGTCGCCATGTCCTTGAAGGCGCGCAGGAGGTCCGGATCGGCGGTCAGCGACGTCCGCAGCGCGGGCCGGGTCTCCCGGATCGCCCGGTCGAGCACCTTCTCGAGCGAGCCGTGCTTGCGGAGCAGCTCGACTGCCGTCTTCTCGCCGACGCCCTTGGCACCCGGGATCCCGTCGGAGGGGTCTCCGCGGAGCGCGATCAGGTCGGGCACAAGCTTGGGCTGGATCCCGTAGCGCTCCTTCACCTCCTTCGGCCCCATCAGCTGGCCGCCCTGCTTACCGGTGCTGACGTAGAGGATCTTCGTGGACCGGCTGGCGCACTGGAACATGTCGCGGTCGCCGGTCATCAGCAGGCTCCGGCCGCCGGCCCTCTGCTCGGTCAATGCATAGGAGTTGAGGATGTCGTCGGCCTCGAGGTCCTCGGAGCCGGCGATGGTCCAGCCGAAGGCGCCGAAGAAGTCCGCGGAGTCCTCCCACTGTGGCCCGAGCTCGTCGGGGAAGGCCGCCTCGCGGTCGGCGTGGTAGGCGGGGTAGAGCTCGACCCGGTAGACGGCGGCGTCCGGCCCGAAGCAGAGGACGACCGCGCGCGGGTCGTGCTTCTCGACCTCACGCAGGATCAGGTTCGCGGTGCCGAGCAGGGCGTTGACCGGCTTGCCGTCCGGGCCCTTGATCGACTTCGGCAGCGCGTAGAACGCGCGGAAGAGCATCGAGGGGGCGTCGACGGCGAGCAGGGGGCGGGCCACGCCCCTGACGCTAACGCGATGCGCGCGCCGGCTGGGCTGCGGGGGAGGGCGCCGGCCTGCGTGTCCGCTCGGCCCACTTCTCCGCGCCCCAATTGACGAGCAGGATCGTGGCGGCGGCGTAGGTCCAGCCGAGCAGGATGTCGATCAGGTAGTGCTCGCCGAGATACATCAGCGACAGCCCCATTCCGATCGGGTATGCGACGAGCAGCGGCCGCCAGCGCGAGTTCAGCCGCGGCCAGAGGAAGAGGCAGATCAGCATCGTGTAGCCGGCGTGCAGCGACGGCACCGCCGCCACGTCGTTGCCCCAGTCCGTCCCCTTCTGGAACATCGCGCCGGCCTTCGGCACCGGCAGGTTGTTCACCACCGCATGGTTGATCCGGTAGGTGAGGTCGACGTAGCCGTGGTCGGCCGCGAGCCAGGGCGGCGCCGCCGGGAAGACGACGTATGTGACGAGGCCCAGCGCCGCAAGGACGACGATGCAGGCGGCGAAGCGGTGGAACCACTGGTAGCGATAGAGCCAGATCGCGACGGCGACCAGCAGGGTGGCGAAGAAGTGCGAGAACCAGAACGAGAACGCGGCGTAGTCCCAGAAGTGCAGGTGGCCGGGGGTGTAGAGCGCATCCTGCAGGCGAACCGTCGGCACCTTCCCGAGCCCGAGGATCTTGTCCGCGTGAACGGGCGCGCCCCAGTGGATCGCGAAGAGGTTGCCGTCGGCCACGCCCCTGAGCAGGTCGTAGGCGAGCAGCGCGACGATGATCGGCAGCCAGTCCTTGATCAGGCGCCTGACCGTGTGCTGCCCGTCTCCGATCGAGAGGGCGAGCATCAGGCCGACGATCCAGACGAAGATCCAGTCCTGCGAGTAGGGGAGGCCGACCCGGTCGATCGCGACCGCCGTTCCCAGCAGGTAGATCGACGGGAAGGCGACGCGCGCGACCCAATGGGAGCGCCAGCTCGGCTTCTCGTTCCTCTCTCGGTCGGCCGCCTGAGACTTGCCTCCCTCGGCAACCGCGGTGCTGCTCATGCGAGGAGCCTAGGGAAAAACCTTCACCGGATATTCACAATTTCTCGGCCGAATTTCGTCTTGCGGCGTCCTACGCGCGGACGCCGAGCAACGCCGCCTCGACCTCGCGGAGGCGGTCCACGTCGCCCCGGATCCCGACCGCGGCGTCGTTGAATAGGAACGCCTGGGCGAGCTTGACGATCGCGAAGCCGAGCACCGACGGCTCCACCGGCGGTTCGTACGTCCCGGCCTCGGCCTCCTCGGCGATCAGAGCCGTGATCAGCTCGACGATCCGCGGCTGGACGATCCCGGCGCCCGAGGCGATGATCCGCAGCGAGGCGTCGCGCTCCTGCTCGACGAAGGCGCGCAGCGCCGGCGCGTCGGCGAGGGCGCGGTTGAAGCGGTCGAAGGTGTCCAGCAGGCCCGGGCCGCCGTTCCCCGCCAGGCCGGAGCGCGCCTCCTCGAGGACGGGCTCCGTCGCCCGGATGATCACCTCGCCGAGCAGCTTCTCCCGCGAGCCGAACCAGCGGTAGATCGTCGCGCGGCCGAGGCCCAGCTCGCCGGCGATCGCCTGGACGTCGACCCGGCGCCCGCGCAGGTAGCGATGCAGCCCGGCCTCGAGGACGTCCTCCCGAGAGGCGGCCGCCGGGCGGCCGCGCGGCTTCACTTCCGCCTGCAGCGGCTCCGCGGTCGGTGCTCGGCCCGTCTGTGCTTCCTTCGCTTGCACGCCTTGCCCTTTCCGGTCGCGCCGGCGGTGCCGGCGGGTGGAACGGAGGCCGGCTGGGCCGGATCCCCGCCGACCACGGCTCCGTGCGCGTCGGCGACGAAATCGTAATCCGGTGGCAGGCCATCAGGCGCCGCGAAGGTCCTGCGGCTACCAGGTGACGGGCAGCGTCTTCAGCTGGTTGAGGAAGGCGGAGACCGCCGGGACGGGCGTGCCTGCCGGCTTCATCTCGGGGAAGCGCTTCAGCGTCTCCTCGAAGAGGATCCGGAGCTCCAGCCGGGCGAGGGCCGCGCCGAGGCAGAAGTGCCGGCCGCCCGCGCCGAAGGCCTGGTGCTCGGGGTTGCGATGGATGTCGAAGCGGTCTGGGTCCTCGTAGACGTCCTCGTCCCGGTTCGAGCTCACGTACCACATGAGCACCTTGTCGCCCTCGGAGATCTGCTTGCCGCCGATCTCGGTGTCCTCGGTCGCCGTGCGGCGGAAGTGGGCGAAGGCGGGATACATACGCAGTGCCTCTTCGACGGCGCCCGGGATCAGCGAGGGGTCGTCGGCCAGCATCTTCATCTGCTCGGGATGCTCGAGCAGCGCGCGCATCCCGCTGGTATAGGTGGCCTTGGTCGAGTCGTTGCCGGCTGCGACCAGGAGGAAGAAGCCCATGACGATCTCATGCTCCTCGAGCTTCTGCCCGTCGATCTCGGCGTGGACGAGGACGCTGGTGAGGTCGTCGGTCGGGTTCTCGCGGCGCTCGACGATCATCTCGCGGCAGCGCTCGAAGATCTCCGGGATGTCCTGCTCGAGGACCTGCTCGAGCCCACCGGGGTTGAGGTCCTCGTCGCCGAAGCCGAGCGCCGAGTTCATGAGCTTGGCCCAGATGGCGTCGTCCTTCTCCGGGATCCCCATGAAGCTTCCGATCACCCGCGAGACGACGGGCTGCGCCACGTCGTTCACCAGGTCGCACTCACCTCGCGGCGCTACGTCGTCGAGAACGCGCTCGGCGATCGCCCGGATCGCGTCCTCGTGCTCGGCGATCCGCTTCGGGGTGAAGCCGCGCTGGAAGAGCATCTTCAGCCGGTCGTGCTTCGGCGGGTCCATGCCGATGAACATCGCCTGCTGCAGCTCGAGTGGGACGGCGTGGGTCAGGCCGGTGACACCGCCGCGCTCGGACGAGTAGGTCTTGTGGTCGAGGCTGACCTCGCGGATGTGCTCCGCCTTGCTCAGCGACCAGAAGCCGTCCTCATCCGGGTACTCGGAGATCACCTCGGTCCGGTGCACGGGGCACCGGGCGCGAAACTCCCTGAAGACCGCGTGAGGAGGGCCGCCCTCCCAGTTGGGGCGCTCGGTGAGCTCGATCGCCTCGAGCTCCTCCTGGCTCAGCGTCGACGGGTCCTTCGCGGCGAGCTCTTCCTGGACGGGCTTGTTCATCGCAAAATCCTCTCCACGGTGTTGCGGCAGCTTAACTGGCCAGCCAGCCAGTCTCTACCGGCCGGAGAAGCTCCCGGCCCCTCCAACACCTCACGCCGGGCAGCCTACTCCCTGTAAGGTCGCCCGCCGTGGCGGAGCAACCGGCCGATGCGACCAGCGCCGAGAGCAGGGGAGAGGCCCCCGGCAGGGACAGGCTCGCGGGCCGGCGGATCCTGGTGGTGGGCGCCGGGCAGGAGGATCACGGGCTCGAGGACCCGCCGATCGGGAACGGCCGCGCGATGTCGGTGCTCTTCGGCCGCGAGGGCGCCTCGGTGGCGGTCGCGGACCTGAACGAGGGGACCGCGAAGGTGACGGCGGAGCTGGTCGAGGCCGAGGGAGCCCGGGCGGAGGTCATCGCGGCGGATGCCGCGGACGAGGAGCAGGCGACGAGGATGTTCGAGACCGCGGCCGAGGCCCTCGGCGGGCTGGACGGAGTGGTGATGAACCTGGGGATCGGAGCCGGACTCGGCATCGCGGGGACCAGCGTCGAGGACTGGGACAGGGTGATGGCGGTCAACCTCCGCTCGCACTTCCTCGGCTGCAAGCTCGGGCTGGCCGCGATGAGGGAGGAGGGAGGGGCGATCGTCCTCGCCGGCTCAATAGCCTCCCGCGAGGTGATGCCGTTTCCCGCCTACGCTGCGTCGAAGGCCGCTCTCGAGGCGCTCTGCCGCCAGTCGGCCGTCGAGGGCGCGCCCACGGTCCGGACCAACCTCTTGCTCCCTGGGCTGATCGACACCTCCCTCGGGCGGCTGGCGTCACAGGTCAGCCCGCTCCGCGATCAGGTGCGGATCCCGGCCCGCCGCCAGGGGACGGCGTGGGAGGTCGCATACGGCGCGCTCTATCTGCTCTCCGGCGAGTCGAGCTACGTCACCGGCCAGAGCCTCATCGTCGACGGTGGCCTGACGGTCGGGCCGAGGGCGGGCTGATGAGCGAGCCGCGGATCCCACCGCTGTCGCCGGACGAGTGGGATGGCGAGATCAAGCAGATCCTGGAGGCCGTGCCCGGGGGAGTCGAGAACCGGCTCGGCGACAACAACATCTTCCCCACCCTCGCCCAGCACCCCGAGCTCTTTCGCGCCTGGCTTCGCTTCGGCGGGTACCTGCTCACCTCCGGCCAGCTCCCCGGCCGCGACCGCGAGCTGCTCATCCTCCGGACGGCGGTCAACTGCAGCTCCTCCTATGAGTGGGGGCAGCATGTGCGCATCTCCCTCGCGGGGGGAATCGAGCGAGTGGTGATCGACCGGGTCCTGGAGGGCCCCGCTGCCGAGGGATGGACCCCGCACGAGTCGGCGCTGCTCCGCGCGGCCGACGAGCTCCACGCCGTCTCGCGGATCTCGGACGACACCTGGGGGAAGCTCGCCGAGACCTTCGACACCGAGCAGCTCATGGAGACGGCGCTGGTCGTCGGCCACTACCAGATGCTCGCGGGGGCGCTGAACAGCTTCGGCGTCGAGCTCGACGAGGGCCTCGAGCCCCTCCCGTAGGGTTCCGGGCGTGAAGCCGGTCACCACCTCGATCGAGGTCCCGAACTCGACCCACGAGGTCTACGAGTTCCTCGATGTCCTCGGCAACCACGAGGTGTTCATGGACCACTTCATGGTCGACTGGCAGCTCTCGGGCCCGAAGCGCGGGGTGGGGGCGAAGGCCAACGTTCGCGTCAAGGCCACGGCCGAGAAGGACTGGACCGACGTCGAGATCGTGGAGGCGGACTCCGGTCGGCGCCTGGTGGAGGAGACGATCGGCGGTCCCAGTGCCAAGCGCCGCACCCGCGGCACGTACCACCTCGAGGCGCTGCCCGACGGCGGCACCAGGATCACCTTCGAGCTCGAGTTCCTCGAGATGCCCACCGGCGAGCGGCTGATGGGGCCGCTCAACCGCGCCTACGTCAGGCGCATCAACCGGAAGGCGATGAGGCGCCTCAAGGAGCGCCTCACCGCCCAACCGGATTGATCTCCTAGTGCGTCGCCGAGGCCAGGACGCTGGCCGCGCCCTGCGAGGGCGTACACCGGGGAGCCTTCGCTCTTCGGAATGGTCGAGAATGCGCACCCGATGAGCCGAATTCGACTCAGCCATCTGTTGCCGGCGCTGCTGGCCGTGGCGCTGATCGCCCTGCTCGCCGGCTGCGGCTCGGACTCGAGCGGCGAGACGAGCACCGCCGCGAGCGTGTCGATCCCGAGCCCGACCTCGCCGATCCCGACCACGACGGCGGCGAGCACGAGCCCGACTGCTGGCGGCAAGAAGCAGCGGCAGACCACCACCACGTCAGGCGCCTCGTCCTCCTGCTCGATCCCGGACGCCTACCAGGACTTCAAGTACACCGGTCTCGACTGCTCCGCCGCACTCGCGGTCGCGACGGCCTGGGACCAGAACGGCAAGACCTGCAACACGGTCGACAATCCCGAGTCCCCGATCGGCCCCCAGCGCACCTGCTCGGTCGAGGGCTTCTCCTGCCTCGCCAAGCGGGACATCCACTCCGACGCCCGCTTCGTCACCTGCACGCAGGGCGGTCAGAGCGTGCGCTTCACCTGGCTGCCGGCATAGCTACGGCCCCCTTCAACGCTTGGAGGTGTGATTTTCGAAACCGCCGCCTTGCATGGAAAGGGGCACTCCGCGGCGCGAGATACTGCGTGGGCGATGTCGGAGGAGCAGGTCGAGATAGTCCGGCGCGGGTGGGAAGGGTTCAAGGTGGGCATGGCGCGGGGCGATCCCGCTGGGGGTGCCTTCGAGTCCGGCGCCTACGCCCCCGATTGCGAGTGGCTGCCCCCGAAGGAGTTCCCGGGTCCTCGTGTCTATCGGGGCCGTGAGGGATTTGCCGAGTTCATGCGCCCCTGGACCGAGGACTTCGACCAGTTCACCCTTCGGCTCGAACGGCTGATCGACGCTGGTGATGACCGTGTCGTCGGTCTGTTCCACCACACGGCAACCGGAAAAGCGAGTGGCGTCCCGGTCGAGCTCCACCAAGGGCTGATCTGGGAGTTTGCAGGTGACCGCGTGATCCGGTACCGCAACTACGGCGATCACGCGGGTGCCCTCAAAGCCGCCGGGCTGTCGGAGTAGCCGTCTCGGCTCGGACTCGTGCACGCCGCCCTTCTCCGCGAGGATCTTGCAGGCCGACTCGAGATCCTTGCCTCTGTCCGATCGTGTGGGGCCGCTCGTGACGGCTTCGCCTGAATCCGGGTTTTCCCGCGGCAGGGCAGCCACGGTTACGCTCCTCATGGAGAAGGAGTGGAAGACGAAGGCACCCCGATAGAGCGCTCCGAGACGGAGCCCGCGGGGCCGGAGGACGCGGCTCCCGCCAGTCCGAATGGGACGGTCGACTCGCTCGTCGGCCGAACGATCGGGCCGGTCGCGCGCGCGGGCTGGCAGGGCGCGCGGGGCGTCGCCAGGCGGCTCGGCCTCGACCGGGCGATCGACCACGGGGTCGACCGGGCCCTCGACAGCGAGACGGCGGCGCGAGCGACCGAGCGGTTTCTCGACAACCAGACGACCAAGCGGGTCTGGGACAAGGTCCTGGAGAGCGATGAGGCGCAGAAGCTCGTCGAGCGGGTGGCCGAGGCGCCCGAGGTGCGCGCCGCCATCACCAGCCAGGGGATCGGGCTGCTCGAGGACCTGCGCCGCGGGGTCCGAAGTGCATCCCGCCGGATCGACACTCTGATCGAGAATGCCGCACGCCGCGTGCTGCGCAGGCAGCGACGCGAGCGCCGCCCCATCTTCGCGGGCGCCTTCAGCCGCGTCCTCGCGCTCGCGATCGACGGGGGAATCGTCTACGGGTCGCTGCTGGTGGTTTCCGCGGCGATCGCGGCGCTCGTCAACGCCCTCGCCAGGGGGGACCAGCACGCGGGCACGGTCGTCGTGGCCATCGGCGCCTCGATCTGGGCGATGGTCGCGGCCGCCTACCTCCTGATCCTCTGGTCGGGAGCCGGCCGGACCGTCGGCATGTCATTCGTGGCGATCCGCATGCTCTCCGAGGACGGAGAGCCGGTCAGGCCGGGCCAGGCGATTCGCCGGCTCTTCTGGGTTCTACTCGCGGCGCTGCCGTTCTTCCTCGGCTACTGGGGCGTCCTCTTCGAGGGTGAGCGCCGTGGCTGGCCGGACCGCCGGGTCGGGACTGTCGTCTGCTACGCCGACCCTGAGCTGGACAAGGACGTGGTCTAGCCGGCGGCGACGGACCGGCGCGTCTGCGCGTCCGCGACGAGCCCTGTCATCAGGCGGACGGCCTCGATGTCGTCCAGGCCGTTCTCCCGAACGAGCGACTGCCAGGTCGAGAGCGCGAGGGCGTGGCCGATCGCGGCGCGAACCCGCTCGCGGGCGGCGCCGCGAGCCCCGCGTCCCGCCACCAGCGTGTCTCGGGCCGCCTCGAGGTAGGCATGAAAGCCACCGAAGTGCCGGCGGACGTTCTCGTTCGTCTCCTCATCGCGGATCAGGTTCTCGATCATCTGCTCGGTCCGCCCCCAATACGCGTACATCTCCTCGAGGGCGGTGCGCAGTCGCTCGTCCGGGTCGGCGATCGCCGCCCAGGCTGAGATGTCCGGCGGCGGATTCGCCGCGTTCCAATGGGAGCTGCACGCCTCGAAGAGGGTCCCCTCGTCCGGGAAGTGGCGGTAGAGGGTGGAGCGGGGGACGCCCGCCCGGTCGGCGACGGCGCTCATCGAGGTGCGGGACGGCCCCACGGTTCCGTGCAGCTCCACGGCGCTCTCCGTGATCCGCCGCCGCGTCTCCGCCTCGAGCTCCGCTCGCTTCTTCTTCCGGTATTGACGCTTTTCAGTGGACATATCTGTCCTATGAATCTTGACAGATCCCTCGGACTTGTGTATGAATTCGCGCAACATCCCTGTTCAATCAAAAGGAGAAGGAGACATGGAGAACACGACCACCATCCCGAAGGCCAAGGTCCTGAAGCCCAGCGAGGGGCATGCGGGCTTCCTGGGGAGCATCGGCGTTCGCTTCATGATCGACGGGGAGGAGACGGATGGCGGCTTCTCGCTGGTTGAGCACCCGATGTCGCCGCGCGCGCTGGCGGCTCCTCTGCACAGGCACAATCGCGAGGACGAGTACAGCTTCGTCCTGGAGGGAAGGATGGGAGCCCTGCTCGGCGACGAAGTACTCGAGGCGGGTCCCGGCGACCTCGTCCACAAGCCACGCGGCCAGTGGCACACGTTCTGGAATGCCGGGGACGAGCCGTGCCGGATCCTGGAGATCATCGCTCCCGCCGGATTCGAAAAGTTCTTCGAGGAACTCTCTGACATGGGCGGCGCTGTGAATGCTGATCCTCAGGCGCTCGGTGAGCTCTCGGCCCGGTACGAGCTGGAGATGCAGCCGGACAGCATCCCGGGGCTGCTGGAGCGCTTCGAGCTGGTGATGGGAGAGCCGCTCGAGGGAGGCTGGACGCCCGCCGGCGCCTAGACCGGCTCGTCCAGAGCCTCGTTCGCCTCGGACCACGTGCCGGGTGGTACGCGCAGGGCGATGTCGCCCCGGCCGTACTCATTCAGCGGGTGGTCCGAGGTGATCACGGCCTCGTGCCCCGCGTCCGTCAGCTGCTGGCGCCAGGCGCGGGCGGTCTCGAGGTCCTCGAAGTCGCGGACGACGTCCCAGTCGTCGTAGCTCGCGTCGCCGATCTTGAGCTCCTCGAGACCGTCAGGGTGAAGCGATCCCTCGCCGACGCCGAAGAGCTCGCGGAACTTGTCGCCGATTCCCACGGGGGGCAGGCTACGCGGCGGCGCGGAGGCCGGTCAGCTCCTCCGAGAGCTCCCGCAGCCTTCGCCGTGCCTCGGGATCCTCGGCCTGCGGCAGCGGGGCGGATTCGCTGGTGCCGTCGAAGTAGTGGCCGTTGATGCCATCGACCTCCGGCGAGACGATCAGCCGCATGGTCGCCGCGACACCGTCCTCGAGCGGGGTGACCGGATCGATGCCGGCGCTGCGGACCATGTTGGTCGGCATGTAGGTGCCGGGGTGGAGGCAGTTGGCGGTCACGCCGGACCCCTCCAGCTCCTCGGCCAGGTCGAAGGTGAGCATGACCAGGGCGAGCTTCGACTGGCAATAGGCCTGGGTGCCGCTGTAGCCCTCCTCGAGCATCACGTCGTCGAAGTCGATCGGCGCCTGGCCGGCGGAGCTCACGTTGACGATCCGGGACGGCGCCGTGCTCTTGATCAGCGGCAGGAGCCGCCGGGTGAGCAGGAACGGGGCGAGGTAGTTGACCTGGAGGGTCAGCTCGTAGCCGTCGTCCGACTCCTCGCGCGGACCTGCCGTGCCGATCCCGGCGTTGTTGACGAGGACGTCGATCCGCTCTTCCTCCTGCAGGTCGTCGGCGAGCTCTCGCACCTCGTCGAGCGATCTGAAGTGGGCCAGCCTGAACTCGATCTCCCCGGTCGTCTTCGGCTCGAGTTCCTCGACCAGCGCCTCGCCCTTCTCGGGGTCCCGACCATGCAGGATCAGGCGTGCGCCGCTCGGCGCGAGCTCGCTCGCCAGTCCCTTGCCGAGGCCGTCGGTCGCCCCGGTGATCACGATCGTCCGCTGGTCAGCCACGGTCCTCGCCTTCCCCTGGCGCCGCCGGGCTAATCGCCGAGCTCGACCCGCTCGATCACCTGCGGCTCGCTCGGCCGATCGCCGGGGCCGGTCTCGGTCCCCTCGATCGCGTCGACCGCGTCCATGCCGTCGGTGACCTCGCCGAAGACGGTGTGCTTCCCGTCGAGCCAGGGGGCCGCGTCGGTGGTGACGATGAAGAACTGCGAGCCGTTGGTGTTGGGCCCGGCGTTGGCCATTGCGAGCGCGCCGCGGACCACCTTGTGGTCGTTGAACTCATCCTCGAACGTGTAGCCCGGGCCGCCCGTTCCGGTGCCCTCGGGACAGCCGCCCTGGATCATGAAGTCCTTGATGATGCGGTGGAAGATCAGCCCGTCGTAGAAGCCGTCGCCCGCGAGCTTGCGGAAGTTCTCGACGGTCTTGGGGGCGTCCTCGTCGAAGAACTGGACCGTGATCGGGCCGGCGCTGGTGTGGAGGGTGGCCTGCGACACGTCAGTCAACCCTAGCGATCAGCCTGCGCCGACTGCCTCGAGCGGTTCGTCGGGCAGCCACGGCCTCCGCCAGCCCCCGTAGCCGTGCAGCAGGTTGGACGCGCCCTCCGGGCCCCAGCTGCCCTTGCGGTAGGTCTCGAGCATGCAGGGGTTGTCGATCAGGGGCTGCACGATCCGCCAGGTGTCCAGGACGCTGTCCTCGCGGGCGAAGCGCTGCTGGTTGCCAGCCAGGGCGTCGCCGAGCAGCCGCTCATACGGCCCCGGCTGTCCGCCGAACTGCTGCTGGAAGAGCAGGTCGAGGTGGACGCGACGCAGCGCCTCCTCGCCCGGCTGCTTCGCCTCGACGAGGAAGCTGATGCCCGAATTGGGATCGATGCGGACCACGATCTCGTCGGTCTCGGGAGTCGGACCGCCGCCGATGCCGAGCGGGGGCGGGCTCTGGAAGATCACGCGAACCTCGGTGACCTTCTCGGCGAGCTCCTTGCCGGCGCGGACGAAGAACGGGACGCCCGACCAGCGCCAGTTGTTGATGTCGAGCCGCAGGCCGATGAAGGTCTCGGTGTTCGACTTCGGGTCGACGCCCTCGATCTCGCGATAGCCCTCGTACTGGCCGCGGACGTAGCGGTTCGGGTTGATGTCGGGGATCGCCTTGAAGAGGTCTAGCTTCGCGTCGCGGATCGGATCCGGGTCCGCGCCGGCCGAGGGCGGCTCCATCGCGACCAGGGCTAGCACCTGGAGCAGATGGTTCTGAAAGACGTCGCGCAGGCAGCCCACCGCGTCGTAGAAGCTCCCCCGATCGTCGACCCCGAAGTCCTCGGCCATCGTGATCTGGACCGACTCGACATAGCGGCGGTTCCAGATCGGCTCGAGCAGCGAGTTCGCGAAGCGCAGGTAGGTGATGTCCATCACCGGCTCCTTGCCGAGGAAGTGGTCGATCCGGTAGATCTGGTCCTCCTCCAGCACCTGGTGGATCTGATCGTTGAGCTCGTTCGCGGAGGCGAGGTCGTGCCCGAACGGCTTCTCGATCACGACGCGGGCGTCTTCGGTGAGATCCGCCTTGCCGAGGTACTCGATCACCGTGGCGAAGAGCAACGGCGGAATCTCCAGGTAGAAGACGGGGTGCTTGGCGGAGGAGAGCTTCTCCTTCACGCGCTTGTAGGTCTCGTCGTCGGTGTAGTCCCCCTGGACGTAGGTGAGCAGGTCCGTGTAGCGCTTGAAGACGTCCTCGTCGAGCTCTTCGTCCTTGGCCTCGGTGCGCTCCTCGACGGCGTCGCGGGCGTGCTGGTGCAGGTCCTCGTCCGACCAGTCGTTGCGGGCTACGCCGATCACCGGGACCTTGAGCGTGCCGTTCTCGACCAGGTCGTAGAGCGCCTTCAGGGTCATCTTCTTCGCCAGGTCGCCCGTGATCCCGAAGATCACCAGGGCGTCTGCCGGCGGACCCATCGCCCGGCCGGATGAAGGTGCCTGCGCCACGTCGGGCAACCTACCCCACCGGCGTAGGATGCTCGCGTCAACGACGGAGGAGATGACGAATGGCTCAGCTCGGAATGGTCGGCCTCGGCAGGATGGGCGCGAATCTGGTCCGGCGCCTGATGCGCGACGGCCACGACTGCGTCGTCTACGACGTCAACCCCGATGCGATCAAGCAGCTGGAGGGGGAGGGCGCGACCGGCGCCTCCTCGCTGAAGGAGCTGGCCGAGAAGCTGGACGCGCCGCGGGCCGTCTGGATCATGGTGCCCGCCGGCGAGATCACCGAGAGCTCCGTCAAGGAGGTCGCCGAGGTCCTGGACAAGGGCGACGCGATCATCGACGGCGGCAACTCCTACTACCGCGACGACATTCGCCGCGCGCAGATGGTGGGGGAGAAGGGGATCGACTACATCGACTGCGGGACCAGCGGCGGCGTCTTCGGCCTGGACCGCGGCTTCTGCCTGATGATCGGTGGCCCGGACGAAGCCGTCGAGCGCCTCGATCCGATCTTCAAGACCATCGCGCCGGGAGTCGAGTCGGCCGAGCGCACCCCGGGCCGGAGCGGCGACCCCGACACAGCCGAGAACGGCTACCTGCACTGCGGGCCGAACGGCGCGGGCCACTTCGTGAAGATGGTCCACAACGGGATCGAGTACGGCGTGATGGCCGCGTACGCCGAGGGGCTCAACATCCTCAAGAACGCGAACGCGGGAAAGGTCAAGCGGGAGATGGACGCCGAAACCGCGCCGCTCGAGCACCCCGAGTACTACCAGTACGACCTGGACATCCCGGAGGTCGCCGAGGTGTGGCGGCGCGGCAGCGTGATCGGCTCGTGGTTGCTCGACCTGACCGCGGCCTCGCTGCAGCAATCTGGCGATCTCTCGGACTTCGAGGGGCGCGTCTCCGACTCGGGTGAGGGCCGTTGGACGTCGATCGCCGCAATCGAGGAGGGGGTGCCGGCCGGCGTGCTCACGACCGCGCTGTATGAGCGCTTTGCCTCGCGCAACCTCGACGATTTCGCCGACCGCGTGCTGTCGGCGATGCGCTACCAGTTCGGCGGCCACAAGGAGAAGCCGAAGTGAGCAGCCCTCACCGGCTCGAGGTCTTCGACACTCCCGAGGAGGTTCACGATCGCGGCGCCGAGCTGCTCGCGGAGGCCGCGAAGCGGGCGGTCGCCGAGCGCGGCAGCGCGGAGCTCGCCGTGAGCGGCGGCAGCGATCCGTGGCCGATGTTCTCTCAGCTCGAGGACCTCTTCGGCGACTGGGACAAGGCGGACCTCTTTCAGGTCGACGAGCGCGTCGCTCCGCCCGGATCGGACGAGCGCAACCTGACCCACCTGATCGAGAGCCTCTCGATCGGCGCGCAGGGCAGCATCAAGCCGATGCCGGTCACAGACGACGACCTCGAGAGCGCCGCCGACCGCTACGCGGAGACGCTCCCGGAGCGGCTCGACATTGCCCATCTCGGGATCGGGCCGGACGGGCACACCGCCTCGCTGGTCCCCGGCGACCCGGTCCTCGAGGTGACCGACAGGCGCGTCGCCGTCACCTCCGGGGAATATCAGGGCGTCCGCCGGATGACCCTGACGTACCCGGAGATCGAACAGACCCGCAGCCTCCTCTGGGTGGTCACCGGAGAGTCGAAGGTGGACGCATTGAAGAAGCTGATCGCGCAGGACCCCTCGACGCCGTCGGGCCGCATGCGCCCGCAGGGGGACTCGTTGATCCTTGCCGACCGGGCGGCCGCGCCGGACGCCTAGTACTCGTCGTGGCGGCGCCACCAGGAGCCGCCGGTCCCGGGACCGTCGGGGTCCCGGCCCAGGGGTGAGCGATCCAGGTACTGGAAGGTGCCCATCAGCGCCTCGACCCCGCGGTTGTAGGTCGAGTAGGTGTGGTGGACGACCCCATCTTCAAGGGCGAAGGCGCTCATGCCCTCTCGCTGCGGTTCGGGGTGGTCGACGTGCCGGTAGTTGAACTCCGCCCCGTTCTCCTGCTGCTCCTCGGTGAAGGCGGCGCCGAAGTCGTACTTGAAGTCGCTGCCGAGGGATGACACCCAGGGGAAGCCCCAGCCCATCCGCTCCCGGTAGGCGTTGATCTCCCCGAGCGGCACGATCGACTCCGCCACGAGCGTGACGTCGTGCCCGTTCAGGTGAGGCAGCACGCCGTCGAAGTGATCGGCGACGAACGAGCAGCCGGTGCAACCCGGCAGCTCCTCGGTGACGCGGTACCCGAAGCCCATCATGAAGTGGTAGACGAGCAGCTGGGAGCGGCCGTCGAAGAGCTCGGCCAGCGACCTGGTGCCCTCGCCGGTCTCGAAGCTGTACTCCTTGGTGACCGGCACCCAGGGCAGCTCGCGCCGGCGCCGGGCGAGCTCATCCGCCTGCCGCATGTGCTCCTTCTCGGCCGCGAGCAGCTCCTTCCGCGCGGCCAGCCACTCCTCTTCGGTCCCGACGGGGTGCTTAGTCATCGCCTCTCTCCTGGTACTCGTCGTGATATCTGACCCAGAGCGGCTCGTCAGGCGACTCGTTCCTTCCCTTGGGGGTGCGGTCGAGCAGCTGGTAGTAGGACATCGCCGGTCCCTCCAGGCCACGCGACGTGGTCAGGTAGGTCCCGTAGACGTCGCCGTCCTCGAGCGCGTAGACGCTCAGTCCCGGGCCCTCGGCGACGTAGCCGGCGGCGTCCGTGCCGCACATCTCCGCGTTCTGCGTGACGGTCGCCGGGATGTTGCCGCTCTCGAGCCAGGGCTTGAGCTCCTCCTCGGTGCTGAAGAAACCCAGGTCGCGGTGGAAGTCGGTCTCGGCCGAGACCCAGTCGAACTCCCAGCCCATGCGATCGCGGAAGGCGAGCAGCTTCTCGAGCGGGCCGCGTGACGAGCAGATCAGGGTCGTGTCGCGGGCCCCGAGGTGGGCCACCTGACCGGTGAGGCTGTCGGCGATGGAGGAGCAGACGGGACAGCCGGTCTCGTAGGTCGGGCCGAACATGAAGTGGTAGATCATCAGCTGCGAGCGGCCGTCGAACAGGTCGGCCAGCGACTTGGTCCCGTCCTTGGTCTCGAAGCTGTAGTCCCTGTCGACCTTCACCCAGGGCAGCTCCTGTCGCTTCTTCGTCAGCTCGTCGCCCCGGCGGGTGAGCTCCTTCTCCTCGGCGAGCAGCTTCTCGCGCTCGGCTCGCCACTCTTCCCTCGTCACGACTCTGTGGTCCGGCATCACTGTCCTCCTGTGGGTTCGACGTCCTTCGTCCCTATATAGTTAGCAAAATGGCTAACGATCCGTTCAAAGCCCTCGCGCACCCCCTCCGCCGCGACATCGTCGAGCGGCTCAGCGGCGGGACCGCGACGGTCAGCGAGGTGACGCGCGACTTCGGCGTCTCGAAGCCGACCATATCGAGGCACCTGAAGCTGCTGGAGGAGGCCGGCGTCGTCTCCCGCGTGATCGACGGCCGTACCCATCGGCTCGCGCTGCGGCCCGAGAAGCTTGCCGAGACCTCCGATTGGATAGACGTTCAGAGGGCTCGCTGGGAGCGGCTCTTCGACGTCGTCGGCGAGTACCTCGAGGAGCGAAAGGAGCAAGGGTGACTGAGGACTCGGCACAGGTTGTCCGGATCGAGCGGACCTTCGACGCACCGGCCGAGGACGTCTTCGACGCCTGGACGAGCGAGGAGGTGATCAGCCGCTGGTTCAAGCCGAAGCAGGGTTGGCGTGAGGCCGAGGCCGAGGTGGACCTGCGCGTCGGCGGGGCGGTCCGAGTCGTGATGCGAACACCGGATGGGGAGCCGGTCCGGGCGGGCGGCGAGTACACGCTGATCGAGCGCCCGCACCGGCTCGCGTTCACCTGGACCTTCGAAGACGACCCTTCCAACCAGCAGATGATCGAGCTGGAGTTCACCGAGCGGGACGGGGCCACCACGGTGCTGTTCACCAACAGCGACATCTCCGGCGCGGAGCGCCGGGACTCTCAATATGAGGGGTGGAGCACGTGCCTCGATGAGATGGGCCGGGTTCTGGCGTCTAAGTAGGAGAGGCCCGACGTGGACGTCACCTACCCAGGAGAGAGCGCCGAATACAGGGCGGCTCGGAACGAGCTGCTCGCCAGGGAGATCGAGCTCCGCCGCCAGACGGAGGCGGTGGCGGCAGCGCGACGAGAGCTGCCGCCCGGCGGACCGGTCCCCGAGGATTACGTCTTTCAGGGCGAAGGACCGGAGGGGAAGGAGATGGAGGTCCGGCTCTCGGAGCTCTTCGCTCCCGGGAAGGACACGCTCGCGATCTACAGCTTCATGTTCCCCCGTGACCCCGAGGACGACTCGCCGGCCCCGTTCGGGAGAGGGAGACCGCCAGCTCCCCCTTGCCGAGGCGCCCTGCCCCTCCTGCGTGGCCCTGCTCGACCAGCTGGACGCGTCGTGAGCATGCGGGCCAGTTCCTGAACTTCGTCGTGGTGGCGAAGTCCCCGCTCGATCGGTTGGCGACCTGGAAGCGGGAGCGGGGCTGGCGCCGGCTGCGGCTGCTCTCCTCGGCGAACAACACCTACAACCGGGACTATCTCGCCGAGACGCCGGAGGGCGCCCAGCGCCCGATGCTGAACGTCTTTCACCGCGACGGCGAGAACATTCGCCACTTCTGGGGCTCGGAGCTCTTCTACGGCCCGTGGGATCCGGGTCAGGACCCGCGGCACGTTGGCACTCTCGAGCCGCTCTGGAACCTGTTCGATTTGACTCCGGAAGGGAGGCCCGATTGGCACGAACGGCTGAGCTACGAGTAACCGCAGTCTTCCTGCTCGCGGCGGCGGCCATCGCCTGGATGGTGACCGTCGACCGCATGGACGGGATGGACGCCGGACCGGGGACCGACCTCGGCTCCTTCGGCTGGTTCGCCGGGGTCTGGGCGGTGATGATGGCCGCGATGATGCTGCCGTCGCTGGTGCCGATGGCCGGGGCCTATGCCGGGAAGGCCCGGGGCGGCTCGGCGGACGTGACGCCGCGCTCCCTCCTTCTCACGACTCTTTTCACCGCCGGCTACCTGCTCGCCTGGGTGCTGGTGGGCCTGGTCGCCTGGCTCGTCTTCGAGGCCGTGCGCTCGCTCGACCTCTCCTTCCTCGGCTGGGACAGCGGCGGACGCTACGTGGCCGGGGCGATGATCGCGGGAGCGGCTCTGTACGAGCTGACCCCGGTGAAGCGGAAATGCCTGCGGCACTGCCGCGATCGCGAGCTGCTCGTCGCCGACTGGCGGGAGGGCGGCGCCGGTGCGCTGCGCATGGGGCTGGACCAGGGCGCCTACTGCGTCGGTTCCTCCTGGGCGCTGATGGCGGCGCTGTTCGCGCTCGGGGTGATGAGCATCACCTGGATGGTGGTCATCGCCGCCCTGATCGTGCTCGAGAAGGTCCTCCCCTGGCGGCGGACCGCGGAGGCCGCCACGGTCGTGGTGCTGCTCGCGCTGGCGATCGGGGTGGCCTTCTTCCCGGGGCAGGTGCCGGGGCTGACGCTGCCGGACTCCGCATCGGGGATGCAGGCGGTGGATTCGATGCACATGTCGCCTTGACTTAGAGCGCGCTCTAAGTCCTATCTTCAAAGGGTGGACGCCACCCTCACCATCTCGGACGCAGCGGCGAAGTCGGGGATCAGCGCGCACACCCTTCGCTACTGGGAGCGCGCCGGCCTCCTGGAGCCGATCAGCCGCAACGGCAGCGGCCATCGGCGCTACGCCACCGAGGATCTGGAGCGAATCAAGTTCCTGACCAAGCTCCGCGCCACGGGAATGCCGATTCGGCAGATCCGCAGGTATGCGGAGCTTCTGAACGGGGGAGACGACACCAATGAGGAGCGCCTGGCGCTGCTCGAGGAACACCGCGCGGCCGTCCAGGCCCACCTCGAGGAGACCGCCGGCCACCTCGATCTCATCGAATGGAAGATCGGTATCTACCGAGAAAGGCTTGGAAAGAAATGAAGAAGCGAAATCTCAGGGATCTCGAAGTCTCCGAACTCGGCCTCGGCTGCATGGGGATGTCCGCCTTCTACGGCACGACCGACGAGGACGAGGCGATCGCGACGATCCAGCGCTCGCTCGAGCTGGGCATGAACTTCCTCGACACCGCGCAGCTCTACGGGCCACTGACCAACGAGGAGCTGGTCGGCAAGGCGATCAGGGGCAAGCGCGACGAGTACGTGATCGCGACGAAGTTCAACCTGCGCATGGATGACGCGGCGCCCGGCGACATGTCCACGGTGGGCAAGCAGGACGGCTCGGCGGAGCACGTGAAGAGCTCCATCGAGGGCTCGCTGAAGCGCCTCGGCACAGACCACGTCGACCTCTTCTACCAGCACCGCGTCGACCCGAAGGTCGAAATCGAGGAGACCGTCGGAGCGCTGGCGGAGCTCGTCGAGGAGGGCAAGATCCTCCACATCGGCCTGAGCGAGGCGGCGCCGGAGACGATCCGCCGGGCGAATGCCGTCCATCCGATCACGGCTCTCCAGACCGAGTACTCGCTCTGGACACGCGACGTCGAGGCCGAGATCCTTCCCGTCTGCCGGGAGCTCGGGATCGGCTTCGTGCCCTACTCGCCGCTCGGCCGCGGCTTCCTCGCCAACCGCTTCTCGTCCTTCGACGACATCGACGAGGGCGACTTCCGCCGCCACAATCCGCGGTTCCAGGGCGAGAACTGGGACGCCAACCAGCGGATCGTCGCCAAGGTGAAGGAGATCGCCGAGGAGAAGGACGTGACCCCGGCTCAGCTCGCGCTCGCCTGGGTGCTCGCCCAGGGCGACGACATCGTCCCGATCCCGGGCACCAAGCGGCGCGAGTACCTCGAGGAGAACGCCGCGGCCGTCGACGTCGAGTTGACGGAGGAGGACCTGGCGCGAATCGACGAGGAGCTGCCCGAGGTTTCCGGGGACCGCTACGCGCCGGAGGGCATGGCGGCGGTGAACCGCTGACGAGGTCCGAGACCAGATGACCCTCGATCGCCGGCGGCGGCTGCTGGTGCTGGTGATCTGCTGCATGAGCATCCTCGTCGTCAGCCTCGACTCGACGATCGTCAACGTCGCGCTCCCATCGATCCACCGGTCGCTGGGCGCCTCGTTCTCGACGCTGCAGTGGACGGTCGACGCCTACACGCTGGTGCTCGCCTCGCTGCTGATGCTCTCCGGCTCGACCGCCGACCGGATCGGGCGGCGCAAGGTCTTCCAGATCGGGCTGACCGTGTTCTCGCTGGGCTCGCTGCTCTGCGCGCTGGCGCCGACCTCCGGCCTGCTGGTGGCCGCCCGAGTCCTGCAGGCGGTCGGCGCCTCGATGCTCAATCCCGTGGCGATGTCGATCATCCGAAACGTCTTCGACGACCCTCGCGAGCGCGCGCAGGCGATCGGGGTCTGGGCGGGGGTCGTCGGCATCAGCATGGCCCTCGGCCCCGTGCTCGGCGGGGCGCTGGTCGACGGCCCCGGCTGGCGCTGGGTGTTCCTGGTCAACCTTCCGATCGGCGTGCTGGCGATCGTCCTGACGCAGGCCTTTGTGCCCGAGTCGCGCGCGCCGCGAGCCCGCCGCCGCGACCCGGTCGGGCAGGGGCTCGTGCTGACGATGCTGTTCTCGCTCACCTACGCGATCATCGAGGGGTCACGTCTGGGGTGGACCTCGCCGTCGATCGTCGCGCTGTTCTGCATTGCGATCGCCGCCTTCGCCACCCTCGTTCCCTACGAGCTCCGGCGGCCGGAGCCGCTGATCGAGCCGCGGTTCTTCCGCAGCGCTCCGTTCGCCGGCGCGAGCGTGATCGCGGTCCTCGCGTTCGCGACGCTGGGCGGCTTCCTGTTCCTCAACACCCTCTACCTCCAGGTTTCGCGCGGCCTCTCCCCGTTCGAGGCCGGCCTCTACACCCTGCCCATGGCGCTGGCCTGGTTCGTGCTGGGCCCGGTCTCGGGGCGGATGGTGGGCCGGTTCGGCCCCCGCCCCTCGCTGCTCACCGGCGGCGCCGCCATGACCGTCGGGAGCCTGCTGCTCACCCAGATCACCCCGGACACGGAGCCGGCCTACCTGTTCGCGGCGTACGGCGTGCTCGGGCTGGGGCTCGCGATGGTGAACCCGCCGATCACGACCGCCGCCGTGTCCGGCATGCCCGCCGAGCAGGCCGGCGTCGCCGCCGCGGTGGCCTCAACCAGCCGGCTCGTGGGCGTGACGCTCGGCGTCGCGGTGTGCGGGGCGATCGCAGGCGGCGCCGCGACTGGCGCGCTCGGCTCGGGGTTCGCCGAGGCGACGCATTCGGCCTGGTGGCTGCTGGCTTGCCTCGGCATGGGGGTGCTCATTCTCGGCGGAGCGACCACCAGTCAATGGGCGGACGCCACCGCGGCCCGGACGGCCGAGCTGCTGGCGTAGCTCCGACGCTCAAGGGCTTGATCCGGGCTACTGCTTTGCATGGAAAGCAGCACCCCGCCGGGAGATACTAGACGGGCGATGTCGCAGGAGAACGTCGAGACGCTCCATCAGATCGCAGCGGCTTGGAACCGGCGCGATCTGGAGGCATGGCTCGGATTCATGCACCCCGAGATTGACTGGCAGGGGGCCTTCACCCGGCTGGAAGGCGCGACATTTCGGGGTCGCGAGGGAATGAGGGTGTACTGGTCGCAGACCAACGCCGCTCTCGAACTGGTGGTGAGCTTCGATGAGGTGCGCGATCTGGGCGACACCGTGGTGGGTCTGGGCCACCTGCGCGGGCGCTCGCAGGGAGGTATCCCAATCGATACGCAGTACGGGATCGTCATCGGCTATCTGGACGGTCTTGCCGTCCGCGGCAGCGATTGGGGCAGTCACGCGGAAGCCCTCGAAGCCGCCGGGCTGTCGGAGTAGCGCTTTGGACGAAAAGAGCACGTCGGGATCGTTGACCACTCCGGTGGGGTGCGGACCCCGGCTTGCGCTTCCCTTACGGGCATTCATCTGTGGCTCACGGCGCACTCATCGTCCTTTCATCCCACCCACCTACGGTCGTCACCGTGCCGACGCCATCGAGAGGGGACACGATGAGATCAACAGCAAGGAACACGACAGCGGTGGCGCTCGCCGCCGCAGCGCTTGCCGCGGGCTTCGGCTCCGGCAGCGCGGCGGCGAGCTCGAAGCACAGCGGCCCCGGTTTCAACCCGAACCGCTTCGGACGGCACTCCAACCGGGTCGACAATCCCTGGTTCCCGCTGCCGGCGGGAAGGACGTTGGTCTACGCCGGCAATGAGGGCGGTACGCCTGCGCAGGACCTCTTCACGGTCACACATACGACCAAACTCATCGCCGGAGTCCGGGCCAGGGTGGTACATGACCGCGTCATGCACGGCGGCCGGGTGACCGAACGCACCAGCGACTGGTACGCCCAGGACAAGTCCGGAACCGTCTGGTACCTGGGCGAGGCGAGCGCCGAGCTGAATGCCAAGGGCACGGTGAAAAGCACCGAGGGTTCGTTTATGGCCGGGCGCGACGGAGCGAAGGGCGGCATCTTCATGCCGGCCAATCCACAGGTCGGTCAGTCGTTCAAGCAGGAGGACTTCAAGGGCCAAGCTGAGGACCGCTTCAGGATTCTCAGCCTCTCGGCGAGCGTCACGACGCCGGCCGCTACCTCTCAGCAGGCGATGTTGACCCAAGAGACGACTCCGCTCGAGCCCGGAATCGTGGACCACAAGTACTACGTGCAGGGCGTGGGCACCGTGCTCGAGGACACGATCCAGGGTGTTCCGGCCGGGTCCGAGCGGTTGCAGCTGGTCTCGATTCAAGACGGCTAGGAGGGTGGAGCGCTAGCACGGCTGAGATATGACAAGGCCGAGCGCAGCATCGAGATCTCGGCCGCGGCTACTCCGACAGGCCGGCGGCTTCGAGGGCCTCGTCTGGCTCTCGAAACGACCGAAAGTAGATGACCCTTCCGTCTCGGAACCTCCAGAGGATGGCGAGGGGCTCGTCGAACTCGATGCCGGTATGCCGCGCCCTCGCTCGGAGGCTATGGATGGACACGAGGCAATCACCGCTGCCGATAATTCGCTCCAACTCGACTGTCAGCTCCTCGAATGGCTCCGTCCACCGCTCCGTTGCTCGCACCACCCCGTCGATGCCGTAATAGGTCTCTTGAGCGTGGTCGGGCAGAGTTCCATCCTCGTACACGACCTGGGGATCTAAGTGAGAAGTGACGGGCTCGCCCGTTTGGCGATTGACGAGTGGGCCCCCGTTTGGGGCCGCCTGCCATTCCGCCGCCCAGCTTCGAAGGCCTTCGACGTTCTCCTCTGACATCGCCCGCTGAGTATGTCTCGCTAGACCGCTCCTTCCCATGCAAAGCAGCGGTTTGGGATCACACCCCTATGCGTGAAAGGGGCTCCGGCTAGCTGCGCTCGACCTGGTCGCCGCGCCCGACGAGCACCGCGCCGACCATCCCCGACGGGAAGAGGCCGTGATCGACCACGCCGGGCATCACCGAGAGGCGAGCGGCGAGCTCGCCCGGCTCGGTGACCTTGCCGTGGAAGTCCGCGATCACACCGTCATCCGGGCTTCGCGGGGTGTCGGGCCGCAGCTCCACCTCGCCGAGCTCGGATGAGATCCGCGCCAGGGTGGAGGAGAGGCCGAACGCCGACAGCTCGAGCGGGATCGGCGCCGCGATCCGATCGACCGTTTTGGAGGAGTCGGCGATCACCACGAACCGCTCGGCGGTGGCTTCGACGATCTTCTCCCGCGTGTGCGCGCCGCCGCCCCCCTTGACCAGCCAGTGGTCGGGCGCGATCTGGTCGGCGCCGTCGATCGCGATGTCGAGGCGGTCGAGCCGGTCGAAGTCCTCGACCGGAATGCCCAGCTCCCGTGCCTGCTCCCCCGTCGCCACGGAGGTCGCGACGCAGCGCAGATCCTTCAGCCCCCGGGCGGCCAACGCAGGCAACAGATGCGCAACGGTCGAGCCGGTGCCCAGCCCCACCCTCATTCCGTCCCGGACGAGCTCCGCCGCCGCCTCGGCGGCGATTCTCTTCTCGTTGTCGAGGTTTGAGTCGGCCACGTCCGGGAGCACACTAGTCGTAGGATCGTGGAGATGGCGACCAAAGCCGAGCAGCAGACGGACATCGACGAGCTCTGCATAAACACGATCCGGACGCTGTCGATGGACGCCATCCAGAAGGCGAACTCCGGGCACCCCGGCACGCCGATGGCACTGGCCCCGCTCGCCTATGTGCTCTGGCAGCGCTACCTGCGCTTCGACCCCCAGGACCCCATCTGGCCCAACCGTGACCGCTTCGTGCTCTCGGCGGGGCATGCCTCGATGTTGCTCTACTCGCTGCTCTTCCTGACCGGCGTCAAGGCGGTGGATCCCGACTACGAGGTCGAGGGGACGCCGGCGGTCAGCCTCGATGACATCAAGAAATTCCGCCAGCTCGACTCCAGGTGCCCGGGACACCCCGAGTACCGCTGGACCTCCGGAGTCGAGACCACCACGGGCCCCCTCGGCCAGGGGGTCGCGACCAGCGTCGGCATGGCGGTCGCGTCCGTCTGGCAGGCCGCCTACTTCAACCGCCCGAACGCTGAGCTCTTCGACTTCGACGTCTACGCGATCGCGGGCGACGGCTGCCTGATGGAGGGCGTCTCGAGCGAGGCCGCCTCGTTCGCGGGACACCAGAAGCTCTCCAACCTCTGCTGGGTCTACGACAACAACCACATCACGATCGACGGCCACACCTCGATCACCTACGAGGACGACGTCCAGGCGCGGTTCGAGGGCTACCAGTGGAACGTCACACGGGTCGAGGACGCGAACGACCTGGAGGAGATCGCGAGGGGCTTCGACAACTTCCGCGCCGAGGAGAACCGCCCGACCCTGATCATCGTCGACTCGCACATCGGATACGGCTCGCCGAACAAGCAGGACACGGCCGAGGCGCACGGTGAGCCACTCGGCGACGAGGAGGTCAAGGAGACCAAGCGCTTCTACGGCTGGCCCGAGGACGCCCAGTTCCTGGTTCCCGACGGGGTCCAGGAGCATTTGGCCCAGGTGATGGGGAAGCGGGGGGCCGAGCTCAACGGGCAGTGGAAGGAGCTCTTCGAGAGCTATCGCGGCGACGAGCCCGAGAAGGCCGCGCACTGGGAGGCGATGCAGCGCCGCGAGCTCCCCGAGGGCTGGGACGCCGACATCCCGAGCTTCGAGGCGGACGAGAAGGGAACGGCGACGCGGAAGGCCTCCAACAAGGTCGAGAACGCCGTGGCAGCCCGGGTGCCGTGGCTGGTTGCCGGGGCCGCCGACCTGACCGGCTCGAACTCGGTCGAGCTCGAGGACAGCAAGCCCTTCGAGCCGGAATCGCGCGAGGGACGCCAGTTCCACTACGGCATCCGCGAGCACGAGTCCGCCGCGATCTCGAACGGGCTCTCGCTCTCGAAGATGCGGCCGCTCTGGTCCACCTACCTGACCTTCTCCGACTACGCGCGCCCGGCGATCCGGCTCTCCTCCCTGATGGAGCTGCCGGTCATCCATCTCTTCACGCATGACTCCATCGGGCTCGGCGAGGACGGCCCGACCCATCAACCCGTCGAGCAGCTGGCCTCGCTCCGCGCGGTCCCCGGCCTCGACGTGATCCGCCCCGCGGACGCCAACGAGGTCGCCGAGGCCTGGCGGGCCGCAATGGACCGACATCACCAGCCGGTGGCACTCGTCCTCACCCGTCAGGACGTTCCGATCCTGGACCGGACGAAGTACGCCTCGGCCGACGGGCTGCGGCGCGGCGGCTACGTGCTCGCCGACGCCGAGGGGGAGCCGGAGGTGATCCTGATCGCCACCGGCAGCGAGGTGGTGCTGGCCGTCGAGGCACACGAGCAGCTGATCGCGGACGGGAATCGCGTCGCGGGTCGTCAGCATGCCCTGCTGGGAGCTCTTCGAGCGCCAGGAGGAGAGCTATCAGGACGAGGTCCTGCCGCCCGGCATCACCGCAAGGGTTTCCGTGGAGGAGGCCTCTACCCTCGGTTGGGACCGCTTCGTCGGTCCTGAGGGCGCCAGGATCGGAATGCACACCTTCGGCTCCTCGGCGCCCCTCAAGGACGTGCAGAGCAAGTTCGGCTTTACCCCAGACAAAGTGGCCGAGACGGCCAAGGAGGTACTCGGACGATGAAGCCCACCCAGCAGCTCCACGAGCTCGGCCAGAGTCTGTGGGTCGACAACATCACGCGGACGATGCTCGACGACGGCACGGAGCAGCGCTACATCGACGAGTACGACGTCACGGGCCAGACCTCCAACCCAACGATCTTCGACAAGGCGATCTCCGGCGGGGACGCTTACGACGAGCAGATCGCCGAGCTGCGCGAGAAGGGAACGGAGCCTGAGGACATCTTCTTCGAGATCGCCCTGGCCGACGTGACGCGCGCGGCCAAGATGTTCGCCGACATCCACCGCGAGACCGATCGCATGGATGGCTGGGTCTCCCTGGAGGTCTCCCCGAAACTGGCCTACGACACCGAGGGCACGACCCAGCAGGCGGCCGACCTGCACGGTCGCGCCGAGCCCAACAACTTCATCAAGATCCCCGGTACTCCCGAGGGACTGCCGTCAATTGAGGAGTCGATCTTCGCCGGGGTGCCGATCAACGTCACGCTGCTGATGTCGGCCGAGCAGACGATGGCCGCGGCCGACGCCTACATGAAGGGGATCGAGCGGCGCATCGAGGCGGACCTCGACCCGGATGTCCCGTCGGTTCTGTCGCTGTTCATCAGCCGGTGGGACGTGGCGGTCCAAGATCAGGTCCCCGACGACATCAAGAACACCCTCGGGGTCGCCGTCGGCAAGGAGACGTACGCCGAGTGGATGAAGATGCGAGGCTCGGACCGCTGGCAGGGCCTCGAAGAGAAGGGCGCGCGGCTCCAGCGCCTCCTCTTCGCCAGCACGGGCACGAAGGATCCGAACGCGTCGGAGACGCTCTACATCGAGGCCTTCGCCGCCCCGGACACGATCAACACGATGCCCGACAAGACCCTGCTCGCCTTCGCGGAGAGCGGCAAGGTCGGCGATCCGCTGCCCGAGGACGGCGGCGACTTCAAGCGGGTCTACGACGCTCACCGCGAGGCGGGCGTGGACGTGGACGGGCTCGGTCTGCGGCTCCAGAAGGAGGGCGCGGACAAGTTCGTCGACTCCTGGAACGAGCTGCTCGAGACGATCAAGTCGGAGTCGGACCGCCTCGTCGCCTGATTGGCACCGCCATCGCGCTCGATGGGCGTTTGATAAGCGGCTCTCCATAGCGTTACGGTGCATGAGAAACGACCGGGGAGAAGGGAATTGACCTGGAGCGCTCGACTGCTGGTGGCGGCCGCCGTTGTGGCGGCAGCCTCGTTCGTGACCGTCGCCACCGCGGCGGCCGCGCCGTTCGTCGTCAACTCGACGCTTGACGCCGCCGACGCGACCTTGAACGGCACCTGCGATGACGGGGCCGGCCACTGCACCCTGAGAGCCGCGATCCAGGAGGCAAACATCACCGCGGCGGCGGACAGCATCACCTTCAACTCGAGCTTCGACGGCACCACCGCGGCGACGATCACCCTCGGATCCACTCTGCCGGCGCTCATTCATCAAGCGAGCATCAGCGGTACGGGGTGCACGAGCGGCGGGGCTCCCAAGCCATGCGTGGCGCTCAAAGGCGACGGGACCTTCGACGGGGTCACCATGGGGGCCGGGTCGTCCGGATCAACCGTTGCCGGAATTGATCTCTTCAAGCTCCGGACCGGGGTGGTCGACAGCGACGGCGGCGGAATCATCCAGGGGAACTGGTTCGGAATCGACCTGGCCGGCTCGCCCACGTCGAATGCCAACACGAACGGCGTCCGGGTGCTCGGGAACTCCGGGACGATCGGCGGCACCACGGCGGCGACCCGCAACGTCTTCGTCAACGACTCGGCAACCGGCTTGTCCATCGAGGGCGGGGACAGCAATACGGTCACCGGCAACTACTTCGGGACCACGCCCGCTGGTGCGCTTGACACCAACCTCTCCAATAAGGACAGCATCGCCGTCGCGACCATTGGGGCCGACACCGCGTTCGGCAACACGATCGGAGGCGCGGATACGAACAGCAATACGGCCTGCGACGGAGCCTGCAATCTGCTGGGCAACACGGTCGACGACGAGATCGAGCTGAGCGGAGCCTCGGTCGCAGGGGGTACGCCCGCGATCAACACAACGATCCAGGGCAACTACGTCGGGCTCCAGCTCGACGGCACCGACGGGAGCAGCGCCAACTTCTTCACGGGGGGATCCGCGGCGATTGAGCTCTACCTCGCGAGCGTCAGCAACGTCGCCGCCGGCACCGTGGTCGGAGGCTCGAGCTCCACTGACCGCAACTACATCGGTGGAAATAGAACCGGCATCGATACAGGTCAGCCGGCCGCGGGCCAGGGAATGACCATCGAGAACAACTACATCGGTGTGCAGCCTGACGGAACGGGCTCGGTCGCCAACCAGTTCACGAACATCGCTGCAGCCGGGTCCAATTCGTCCACCGGGGTTCTGATCAAGGACAACCGCATCGGCAGCGACGGCTCAGCGAACAACTCAAACGGGATCATTCTCTACGGAGCAAACACCGTCGTCCAAGGCAACGTCCTCGGGGTGGACACCGCGGGTAGTTCGTTGTCCTTCGGAGCAGCGGCTATCGCTACCGGCCAGGGAAACGGCGCCCACGCAAACCTGATCGGGGGAACCTCGCCCGGCGACGGAAACGTGATCGCGGGCGGCGTCACCAACGGTTTCTTCGGCAGCGGAGGCGTATCGATTGCCGGCGACTCGGCGAACAACACCATCGAGGGCAACTTCATCGGCACCGATTCGACGGGCACCGCGAACTACGGCAATGCCGGCCCGGGCATCGAGGTGCTCACCAGCACCCCCGGCGGCGGGTCGAGCCGCACGACGATCGGGTCGGACACGAGCGGCGGGGCGAACCTGATCTCGAACAACACCGGCTCGGGGATTGTCGTTCATCAGATGCGTGACGTCGAGATCAGGGGCAACAGCGGCTCGGGCAACGGAGGTTTGTTCATCGACCTCCAGAACCCGGTCGCGGTCGGCAACGGACCCGGCCCGGGAACCAATCCGGGCGATGGATCGGCCAACGGACTTCAGGCACCGACCATCGGTACACCGACCACGACCTCCGTCACTGGAACGTCGGTCGCCGGTGCCACGATCCGCGTCTTCGCCAAGAGCTCAGCCAGCCTCGACGGCGAACTCGGCGCACTCATCGGCACCGCCACCGCGGACGGCGGAGGGAGCTGGACGGTGACCTTCACGAGCACGCAGCCGGAGCTCCAGCACATGGTCGCCACCCAAACCCGAACGGGCGTGAACACTCCTGAGACATCGGAGGAAAGCTCGGCGGCGACGGTCCCGGACATCACTCCGCCGGTGACGACCATCGACTCCGCGCCGCCGAGCGTGACCAGCAATCCCACCGCCACGCTCACGTTCCACGCGAATGAACCTTCTACGTTCACCTGCAAGCTGGATGGTGGCGCTCCCGCGCCCTGCGCATCTCCAGCCGGCTTCGGCCCGCTTGCCGACGGCACGCACACGATCGTGGTCACCGCCACGGACTCCGCGCTGAATGTGGAGACCTCACCACCCACCGTGACGTTCAGAGTCGACACGGCGCTTCCACCGGTACCAGTCGCGCCGTCGCCAACTCCACGCGCACCGAAGAAGTGCAAGAAGAAGAAGCACCGGGCGCCGCGGCCAAGAAGTGCAGGAAGAAGAAGCGAGCCGACTGCCCGCTAGCTCGCGTGGATAGGCTGCGGCCCGTGCCGGCCGAACCGCAGCTACGGGAGCAGCAGGCCTGGAAGGCCCTCGAGCAGCATCACGCCGAGATCGGCGAGCGGCACCTCCGCGAGTTCTTCGCCGAGGATCCGGACCGCGGGACCCGTCTGGTCGCGGAGGGCGCCGGGCCTCTTCCTCGACTACTCGAAGAACCGGGTCACCGACGAGACGATGGGCCTGCTGGGGCAGCTCGCCGACGAGTCCGGCGTCGCCGAGCGCCGCGACGCGATGTTCCGCGGCGAGCACATCAACGTCTCCGAGGACCGCGCCGTGCTGCACGTGGCGCTGCGGATGCCCAAGGACCGCTCCCTGATCGTCGACGGGGAGGACGTCGTCAAGCAGGTCCACGAGGTGCTCGACCGGATGTCAGCCTTCTCCGACCGGGTCCGCTCGAGCGAGTGGACCGGCCACACCGGCAAGCGGATCCGCAACGTGATCAACATCGGCATCGGCGGCTCCGATCTCGGGCCGGTGATGGCCTATGAGGCGCTCCGCCACTACTCGAAGCGCGAGATGACCTTTCGCTTCGTCTCCAACGTCGACGGGACGGACTTCGCCGAGAAGACCAGGGACCTCGACCCCGAGGAGACCCTCTTCATCATCTCCTCGAAGACCTTCACGACGCTGGAGACGATGACCAACGCCCACACCGCGCGCGAGTGGGCGCTGGCAAAGCTGGGATCAGAGGATGCGATCGCGAAGCACTTCGTCGCCGTCTCGACCAACGCCGAGGGCGTCTCCGAGTTCGGGATCGACACCGACAACATGTTCGGCTTCTGGGACTGGGTCGGCGGCCGCTACTCGATGGACTCGGCCATCGGCCTCTCGACGATGCTGGCGATCGGGCCCGAGGGATTTCGCGACATGCTCGCCGGCTTCCACGAGGTCGACGAGCACTTCAAGGAGAACCCGATCGGCGAGAGCCTGCCGTCGATCCTCGGCCTGCTCTGCGTCTGGTACGGCGACTTCTTCGGCGCGCAGACCGTCGGCGTCTTCCCGTACGACCAGTACCTGCACCGCTTCCCCGCCTACCTGCAGCAGCTCACCATGGAGTCGAACGGCAAGCACGTGACGCTGGACGGGGCTCACGTCGACTACGAGACCGGCGCGATCTTCTGGGGCGAGCCCGGGACCAACGGCCAGCATTCCTTCTACCAGCTGATCCACCAGGGGACGAGGCTGATCCCGGCCGACTTCATCGGCTTCCTCCACACCCTCAATCCGCTCGGCGACCACCACGACCTGCTGATGTCGAACGTCTTCGCCCAGCCCGAGGCACTCGCCTTCGGCAAGACGCCTGAGCAGGTCCGCGAGGAGGGGACGCCCGAGGCGATCGTTCCTCACCGGGTGATGGAGGGGAACCGGCCCTCCAACGTCATCCTGGTCGACCGGCTGACGCCGCACACGCTCGGCTCGCTTGTCGCCCTGTATGAGCACAGCGTCTTCACCCAGGGCGCGATCTGGGGGATCGACTCCTTCGACCAGTGGGGAGTGGAGCTCGGGAAGGTCCTGGCGAAGACGATCATTCCCCAGCTGCAGGACTCGGACGAGCCGAAGCTCGAGCACGACAGCTCGACCAACAACCTGATCCGGCGCTACCGGGCCAATCGCTCAGGGAAGGGATGAGCCTCGACGAATACGAGCGCGTGCTCGAGGTCGCGGACGAGCGAGCCCGCCGGTACCTGGCCGAGGTTCCCGACCGCCCGGTGCGAGAGAAAGCGGGGCTTGAGGAGCTGCGCAAGGCGCTCGATCGGAAGCTTCCCGATGAAGGTGAGGATCCCGCCAAGGTCGTCGAGGAGCTGGCGGAGGCCGCGGAACCAGGGCTGATCGCTCTCGGCAACCCGCGCTACTTCGGCTTCGTGATCGGCGGGACGCTGCCCGCCGCGCTGGGCGCCGAGTGGCTGACGGCGGCCTGGGATCAGATCGCAAGCCTCTACGTCTGCGGGCCCTCAGCCGCGGTCGCCGAGGAGGTCTCCGGCCGCTGGGTGCTGGAGGTGCTCGGACTGCCGAAGGACGCCGGCTTCGGGCTCACCACCGGAGGCACGATGGCCAACTTCTCGGGGATCGCGTCCGGCCGTCATGCGGTTCTCCAGCGGGCGGGCTGGGACGTGGAGTCCGACGGCCTGAACGGTGGGCCGCCGGTGCGGGTCCTCGTCGGCGAGCACGCCCACGCGACGATCTTCGTCGCGCTTCGGCTGCTCGGTCTCGGCGGTGGAAACGCGATCCGCGTCCGGGCGGACAACGCGGGCCGGATGGACCCGAAGGCCCTCGCCGCCGAGCTCGGGCGCGGCGAAGGTCCTGCGATCGTCTGCGCGCAGGCCGGCGAGGTCAACACCGGCTGCTTCGATCCATTTCCGGCCCTAGCCGATGTCTGCCGCGAGCACGACGCCTGGCTCCACGTCGACGGGGCCGTCGGCCTCTGGGCGGCATCGAGCCGGAAATTCGACCACCTGACCGCGGGGCTGGAGCTGGCCGACTCCTGGTCGACCGACGCGCACAAGTGGCTCAACGTCGCCTACGACTGCGGCTTCATCGCCGTCAAGGACGCAGATCATCTGCGGGGTGCGATGGGAATCAGCGCTCCCTATCTGACCGCTGCTCCCAGCGCCCGCGACTCCTACCAGTACGTGCCCGAATCCTCGCGCCGCGCGCGCGGGTTTTCGCTCTACGCGGCGCTGCGCTCGCTCGGCCGCGACGGGGTGGCGGACCTGGTCGAGCGCTGCTCCTCGCTCGCCCAGCTGATGGCGACGGAGCTCGATGGCGATCCGGCACTCGAGGTGATCAACGAGGTCGTGATCAACCAGGTCCTGGTGGCGATTGTGGGTGATGAGTCTGGCGAGTTGACTGACGACGCGGTCCGCCGGATCCAGCAGGACGGGACCTGCTGGCTCGCGGGAACGCGCTGGCGGGATCGGCCGACGATCCGGATCTCGGTCTGCAACTGGCGCACGGGCGAGGAGGACATTCGCCGCTCCGCCGCGGCGATCCGGCGAGCGGTCCTCGAGGCCTCTGCGTGATGGCCGAGAAAGGGGCGCAGGCCGTCCTGTTCGACATCGACGGGACGCTGATCACCACCGGCGGCGCCAGCGACCGAGCCTGGAAGCGGGCCTTCAAGGAGCTGCAGGACGTCGACGTCGACGTTCCCGCGGTCACCGGCAAAGGAGTGCCGGACCCCGAGGTCGGCCGCGTCGTCTTCAGGAACGCGATCGGGCGCGAGCCGACCGCCGAGGAGGCCGACGCGCTGATGCGCCGGCGCCTCGACCACCTGCCCGAGGAGGTCGAGAACTCGCCGGGCTTCAAGGTTCAGGACTGCGTTCTGGAGCTCCTCGACAAGCTGCTCGACGATGGGGTCCTGCTCGGCCTCACCACCGGCAACGTCGAGGAGGCCGCCCACATCAAGCTCCAGCGGGCGAACCTCAACCGCTTCTTCGCCTTCGGCGGCTACGGCTCCGACTCGCCGGACCGCACCGAGCTCACCAAGAAGGCGCTCGAGCGCGCCGAGCTGGTCTCGGGCGACAGCCTCGATCTCGCGCGCTGCTTCTCGTGCGGCGACACCCCGCGCGACGTGGAGGCGGGACATGGCGCCGGGATCCGCGTCACCGGCGTAGCGACCGGGGAGTTCACAGTCGAGCAGCTGAACGAGGCGGGAGCCGACGCGGCGATCGCCTCTTTCTGCGAAGGCCTGCCGCTGCTGTAGGCGGATAGGGTTCGATCGAGTCCACAGGGGGGATCTGGACGACCCCGTGCACAGCGAACTGACTGAGGCCCTGGACGGGCGGCTCGCCGAGGTCGCCGCTCCGGGCGCGGCTGCCGCTCTGGTTGCGGATGGACGGGTCGTCTGGCGGGGGAGTCACGGAATCGCCAGGCCGACCAGCGGCGATCGGGTTGACGAGCAGACCGCGTTCCTGTGGTTCTCGATGACCAAGATCGCAACCGCGACGGGCGTTATGCAGCTCGTCGACGATGGGAAGGTCGGCCTGGGGGATCCGGCTCGAAAGCATCTGCCCGACCTGGACGAGCTGGACCGGAGGATCACGGTGCGCCAGTTGCTCAATCACTCCTCTGGCATCCGGAACCCTCCGCCGCTCCGGTGGATCCATCCAGCCTCTGAACCGGGCCCCGACTCGAGGGCGATGGTCGAGAAGCTCCTCGATCGCTATGGGAAGCCGAGATTCGAGCCGGGAGCTCGCTCCGAGTACACCAACATCGGCTTCCTCGTCCTCGGCGAGCTGATCACGGAGGTATCGGGACGGCCCTACTGCGACTACATGATCGAGCGGGTGCTGAGGGCGATCGGCGCGACCTCGACCGGGTTCACGGTTGACCTGGCGGGTCCGCGGCACGCTGCCGAGGGGGCACATCCGAGGCGGGATCCGTTTCTTCCCGTCGCACGGTTGCTTCTACCGAGATGGGTGATCGGCCCGGCGGCCGGACGCTGGCGGACTTTCAATCCCTTCTATCTGGACGGCTCGGCCTATGGCGGCCTGGTCGGGCCCGTCGGCGACGCGGCGCTACTTGCCGCTACTCACCTCGGTGGAGGCACGGTCGATGGCCGCCGAATCCTGTCCGCGGAGAGCGCCGCCGAGATGCAACGAATCGCCACGCCGGGCAAGAAGTTCGACCTCGGCCTCGGGTGGTTCCGGCGACACCGGGATTCGAAGCGTGGCCTGACGCACATCGAGCACCTGGGTGGAGGAGCGGCCTTCGGAACCGTCATGCGCCTGTACCCGGAGCAGGGGATCGCGCTTGTCGCGATGGCCAATGTCTCATCCAACAAGTTCGACCACGAGGCCCTTCTCTCTCCACTGGACCTGAGAGCGCGCAGCGGATAGGTTCAGGGCGTGGGGAGTCTCTCGCCAAGAGGCGTGCTCGCGTTGGCAGTTTGCGCTCGCGCTGGTGATGACAAAATTGGCGGTTGTGGACTGCGTAGGGCTTGACGTAGTGATGCAGTAGTCAGTCGACCAGGCGGCGCGTGACCGCCCAGCGGCTGAGCTCGTGGCGGTTCGAGAGCTGCAGCTTGCGGAGCACCGAGCTGACGTGCGCCTCGACCGTCTTCACCGAGATGTGGAGCCGCAGCCCGATCTCCTTGTAGAGGTAGCCGCGGGCGATGTAGCGGAGCACCTCGCGCTCGCGGGCGGTGAGCTGGTCGAGCTCCGGGTCGACCTCCTCTGCCGGCAGGTCGCCGGCGAAGGCGTCCAGCACAAACCCTGCCAGCCTCGGCGAGAAGACCGCGTCCCCGTCCCGCACCCGCGCCACCGCGTCGGCGAGCTCGTCGCCAGTGATCGACTTGGTGACGTAGCCGCGGGCGCCGGCGCGAACGATGGCGATCACATCCTGCGGGTCGTCGGAGACCGAGAGCGCAAGGAAGCGCTGCTGCGGCCGCTGCTTGGCCACCTGCTCGATCACCTCGACTCCGCCGCCGCCCGGCATGTGAACGTCGAGGAGGACGACGTCAGGCTCGAGATCGACGATCGCCCGGATCGCGTCCTCGACCGAGTCAGCCTCGCCGAGCAGCTCGACGCCCTCTCCGAGCTCCGCCCTGACGCCGGCCCGGAAGAGCGCGTGGTCGTCGACGATGACGACCGACGGCGTGCTCATCGACGCGCCGCCCTCATGGTCAGCTCGACCTCCGTGCCGTCGCCCGGATCGCTGCGGATCTCGGCCTTCCCGCCGTACCTCTCCATCCGCCCGATTATCGACTCGCGGACGCCGCGGCGATCCGCCGGGATGGACTCGGGATCGAATCCGGGCCCGCGATCGTCGATGAAGACCCTCGCGTTCCCCTTCTCGATCTCGGCGTAGAGCCGAACGGGACCCCCGTCCGAAGCGAACTTTGCGGAGTTGGTGAGCGCCTCACGGCTCGCCGCGACCAGGGCCTCGAGCCGCTCGTCGAGCCCCGCGTCGCCGACGACCACCGCCTCGATCGGCGTCGCGTGCGAATCCTCGATGTCGGCGGCGGTCGCTCGAAGCGCGTCGGCGAGCCGCTCGTCCGGGCGGCTCGGCTCGGTGTCGGAGAGCCATTCGCGCAGCTCCCTCTCCTGGCGGCGCGCCAGCCTTCCGACCTGCTCGGGGTCGTCGGAGCGCTTCTGGATCAGCGCGAGGGTCTGGAGGACGGAGTCGTGTAGGTGCGCGGCCACGTCCGCCCGCTCATCCGCCCGGGCGCGCGCCACGCGCTCGGCCCCGAGGCGGTTGAAGGTCGCGCGCCAGAACGGGGCGGAGATCAGGATCAGGGCGACCGCGACGACCAGGGCAGCGAGGGCGACCCGCCCCGCGAACTCGATCACGCCGGTGAGCCAGAGGACGACCAGCCCGACGCCGAGGAGCCCTCCGACCGTGAGCCCCAGCTTCGAGGCCCGGGTGGTCTCCGGGCTCAGAGCGGGGGCAATCGGCAGCGTGTCCCGCTCGCCTGTTTCGGCCGCCGGGGACGGTGCCCGCGCCATGGCCCTCGCGATCAGGGCCAAAAGGACGCAGCCGCCGACGAGCGCAAAGGACTCGCCGGTCCCGAGGTCGAGCGTTCCGTTCGCGTGGAGGTACAGGAACGCGCCGAGGACCAGGACAGCCGTCCCGGTCCCCAGCGTGCTCAGGTCTGGTCTTCTCACCTACCGCATACCGTCCTCTGCGAGTCCAGCATCTCCTGGTGGTGGTCATAGTCGACGCCGCTGCCGTTCTCCGCCTGGTCCGGCGGCTGATCGGTGACGATCATCTGCCCGAGCTGGATGTCGGCGCTGAGATCGAGCCGCGGAGCGTCGGTGGTGGGGGTCCCGAGCGACACGTCCGGATCGACCCCGTGAGAGACCTCGCCGGCCACGACCAACTCGCCCGCCTTGCCGGTCGCATGACCGACGACGCAGACGTTCTTCGGCACCGAGACGATCATCTGGCCGATCCCGAGATGGGATGAGACCGGGATGGTCTTGCCCTTCTGCCAGGGGAGGTCCCTCAGATCGACGACCAGCTGGCCGGTGCCGAGCTCGTAGCCGTCGGCCGGCAGGTCGGCCGCGGTGTTCGGCGTGTAGGTCCGCTGGCCGATCGAGCCGTCGATGTCGATGTCGGCGGCCGCAATCGCACCGGCGGGGATGCCGAGCACCAGCGCGGTGGTCAGCAACAGCGGTGTGCTGCGCCGGCGCCACTCCGGGGCGAAGGCGAACGCGACCAGGGCGATGCCGAGCGCGATCACCACGGCGGCGACGATCACACCGTGGCCGGTCGCGGTGGTCCAGGCGCTGACCGCCGCCAGGAACGCGGCGACCGCCAGCCCGATTGCGACCAGAACGCAGACGACGAACACCTTGCCCAGCCGCGCCCAGACGCTCTCGGGAACGGGCTTGCCGGTCCCGTCGTCCTCGGGGAGGGCGACCGCCAGGACGAGATAGGCCAGCAGGCCGGCTCCGCCGAACAGGCTGATCACGACGAACGCGATCCGGACCAGGGTGGCGTTGAAGCCGATGTGCTCGGCGAGCCCGCCGGCGACACCCCAGAGGACCCGGTCGTCCTTCGAGCGCAGCAGCGCGCGGCGCGGGCCGACGGTCTCTTCTTCTTGCTTCTTCTTTCTTGGGTTTTTCGGTTGAGTTGCCATGACGGTGACGATGAAGCCCGGGGCCCTGATCGTCTATTGGGAATGGCCCCTAAGAGTCCCCTAACTGTCCCTGTAGCCTCGGCTCATGGGCCCGAAGCGCATCGTCCCAAGCCACTTCCGCGCAGACGGCAAGCCGAAGACCGCCTACGAGAGCGAGTCGGTGGCGCGCCAGGAGGCTGAGCGCCTGGGCATGACCTACTACCGCTGCGACTTCTGCAACCGGTTTCACCTGGCGAGCAAGCCGTAGACAGCCGCTCAACATCACCCGGAATGGATGATGTCAATCTGCGTTCCGGCGGAGAGGATCCACAGCCTCAGCCTGAACGACTCGAGCAACGGACGTCCGAATGAGCAAACCAGCCGATGTATTCGTCGCCTTTGGGATCTCCGGGGATCTCGCAAAGGTGATGACCTTCCACTCGCTCTATCGGCTGGAGGCACGCGGGCTCCTCAAGTGCCCGATCGTCGGCGTCGCCTTTGACGATTGGACGGATGAGGACCTTCGGAAGCACGCAACGAAGGCGATCAGGGCGGTGGAGAAGCGGGTCAACAAGAAGGTCCTCGACCGCCTGATGAGACGGATGTCCTACCTCCAGGGCGACTTCGCGGAGCCGGACACCTACGAGCGGCTCGCCAAGAAGATCAAGCGGGCGAAGAGCCCCGTCTTCTACCTGGAGATTCCCCCGTCCCTCTTCGGGATGACGATCGGTGGCCTGCACGACGCCGGCCTGACGGAGAACGCGCGCGTCGTGGTGGAAAAGCCGTTCGGGCACGACCTGGAATCGGCGCGCGAGCTGGCGGACGAGATTCACCAGTACATCCGCGAGGACCAGCTCTACCGGATCGACCACTTCCTCGGCCTGATGGGGCTGGCGGAGATCCTCTTTCTCCGCTTCGCCAACGCGATCTTCGAGCCCGTCTGGAACCGCAACAGCATCGACTGCGTACAGATCACGATGGCCGAGGACTTCGGTGTCTCGGATCGTGGCAGCTTCTACGACCCGGTCGGCGCCGTCCGCGACGTCGTGGTCAACCACCTGATGCAGATCGTCGCGGCCTGCGCGATGGAGCAGCCCGCGGGCCGGGACGCACGATCGCTCAAGGACGCCATGTTCGCGGTCTTCTCGGCGATGCCGAAGGCCGATCCGAAGCAGTATGTGCGCGGGCAGTACGAGGGCTACCGGAAGATCAAGGGGGTCGCCAAGGACTCGAGCACCGAGACGTTCGCGGCGATGCGCCTCGAGATCGACAACTGGCGCTGGACCGGGGTGCCGTTCTTCATCCGGACGGGGAAGGAGCTTCCGGTCGAGCAGTGGGAGCTCAGGCTGATCTTCAAGGAGCCGCCGCGCCTCGGGTACGCGATGAGGGACAGGCAGATGCCCCCGTCGGACGAGCTGGTGGTGAGGCTCCACCCGACGACCGGCGTTCGGCTGCTCGTCGACGCCCTGCGCAGTGACTCCGCCGCTCCCGAGCAGATCAACCTCGACATGGAGTTCGCGGAACAGGGCGGGGAGGGGCCGACCCCCTACGAGGTGCTCCTGCACGCCGCGATGGTGGGCAACAGCACCCGCTTCACCCGCCAGGACAACATCGAGGAGACCTGGCGGATCTGCGGGCCACTGATCGAGAAGCCGCCCAGGGTCCAGCCGTACAAGCGGGGCTCGTGGGGACCGAAGGCCGCCGACCGGCTGGTCAAGGAGTTCGGCGGCTGGCGCGACCCCTGGACCGGCTCGTGACTCCGCCGAAGACGAAGGGGAAGAAGGAGAAGATGCCGCAGAGCGCGGCGATGCCGTCGCCGTTCCCGCCGATCGCCGACTACGCCTTCCTCTCCAACTGCCACACCGGCGCCCTGGTGGCGCCCGACGGCGCGATCGACTGGCTCTGCGTTCCGCGGTTCGACTCGCCCAGCATCTTTGGAACCCTGCTCGACCGCGAGGCCGGCTCCTTCCGCTTCGGACCCTTCGGGATCAACGTCCCGAGCGCTCGGATCTACGAGCCCGGCACGAACATCCTCAACACCACCTGGCACACGCAGACGGGCTGGGCCATGGTCCGCGACGCCCTGACCATCGGCCCCACTCAGCACAAGGATGAGGTCACCCCCCACACGCGGGCGCCCGCGGATGAGGACGCCCACCACCTGCTCGTGAGAACGGTGCTCTGCATGGAGGGCTCGGTGGACATGGAGCTGCTCTGCGAGCCCGACTTCGACTACGGGCGGACGCCGGCCGAATGGACCGTGCAGGGAGACCACACCGCCGACGCCAGCGGGGCCGGGGTCACCGTGAGGCTTCGCAGCAGCATCCCGCTGGGGGCCGAGGGTCAGGTGGCGCAGGCGCGGCACACGCTCCAGAAGGGGGAGCAGGCGTACTGCTCCCTGTCGTGGGCGGAGGAGCTCGCCTCGCCGGAGGACATGGATCACGCCAACGCGCGCATCAGCGAGACCGCCAACTACTGGCGCACCTGGGTCTCGAAGGCGCGGATGCCGGACCATCCTTTCCGCGAGGCGATCGCGCGCTCGGCGCTCGCGATCAAGGGGCTCACCTACATGCCCACCGGAGCGACGGTCGCCGCCCTGACGACCTCCCTGCCCGAGACCCCCGGTGGGGAGCGCAACTGGGACTACCGCTTCACCTGGATCAGGGACTCGACCTTCACTCTCCAGGCCCTTCACTTCCTGAACCTTGACTGGGAGGCCAACGAGTTCATTCAGTTCATCGGCGAGCTCGAGCCGAACGACGACGGCGGCCTCCAGATCATGTACGGGATCGACGGCCGGCGGGACCTAACCGAGACGATGCGGGATGACCTCTCGGGATACGCGGGAGCGTCGCCCGTGCGGGTCGGAAACGGCGCCTTCGACCAGCGCCAGAACGACGTCTTCGGCGCCGCCCTCGACTCGATCCTGCTCCACAGCCACCGGAGCCAGCGGCTGCCCCGGGGGCTCTGGCCCGTGGTCCAGGCCCAGGCCGAATGCGCGACCAAGGTCTGGAAGAAGCCGGACCAGGGGATCTGGGAGGCGCGGGGCAAGCCCCAGCACTACGTGTCGTCGAAGCTGATGTGCTGGGTTGCGATGGATCGCGCCTCGAAGCTCGCGGAGATCCGGGGGGACTCGAAGCTCCAGGAGACATGGGGTGCCACAGCCGAGGAGATCCGCAAGGACATCCTCGACAACGGCGTCCAGGACGGGGTCCTGCGCCAGCACTACGAGACCGACGCGCTCGACGCATCCACGCTGCTCGCCGCCATCTTCGGCTTCCTGCCGGGCGATGACGAGGTGCTCCGCAAGAGCGTGCTGGCGATCGCGGACGACCTCACCGAGGACGGTTTCGTGCTCCGCTACGTCACCGGGGAGACGGACGATGGGCTGTCCGGCAAGGAGGGCAGCTTCCTGATCTGCTCCTTTTGGCTGGTCTCGGGCCTTGCGATCATCGGCGAGCAGCAGCGCGCGCGGGATCTGATGGACCGGCTGCTTCGCATCTCCTCGCCGCTCGGCCTCTACGCCGAGGAATTCGACACCAGCACGGGTCGCCACCTGGGGAATTTCCCCCAGGCCTTCTCGCACCTCGCCCTGATCGAGGCCGCGGCCCGAATCATCATGAGCGAGCGACTCAAGGAGTTCGGAGTCAACATTTGAGCGACGATCCCCATCGCGTCGTGATCGTGGGGGGAGGGTTCGGTGGCCTGTTCGCGGCTCGCGCCCTGCGCCGGGCGCCGGTCCAGGTGACCCTCGTGGACCGCGTGAACCATCACCTCTTCCAGCCCCTGCTCTACCAGGTGGCGACCGGGATCCTCTCCGAGGGCGAGATCGCCCCGCCGCTGCGGGGAGTGCTTCACCGGCACCGGAACATCGAGGTCGAGCTCGCTGAGGTGAGCAAGTTCGATCTCGATGAACGGGCCGTGACCGTGATGCGGCCCGACGGGATCTTCTTCGAGTTTCCCTACGACAGCCTGATCGTGGCGGCGGGCGCCGGCCAGTCCTACTTCGGCCACGACGAGTTCTCGCGTTGGGCGCCCGGGATGAAGACGATCAACGACGCACTGGAACTGAGGGGAAGGATCCTCGGGGCCTTCGAGATGGCCGAGCTCGAGCGCGACCCGGAGAGACGGAAAGGCTGGCTCACCTTCGTCGTCGTAGGAGGCGGTCCGACCGGAGTCGAGATCGCCGGGCAGATCGCCGAGCTCTCGAGGCGCGTCCTGAAGGACGACTTCCGCGAGATCGATTCGAGGTCGGCCCGGATCCTGCTCTTCGACGGGGGGAAGGAGGTGCTGGCGGGATTCGGGGATCACCTGTCGGCGAAGGGGGCCCAGGGTCTTGAGCACCTTGGTGTGGAGATCCACACGGAGAGCATCGTCACCCAGATCGACCGCCACGGCGTCGTGGTGAAGTCGGGCGATGCCGAGCAGCGCATCGAGACGGGAACGAAGGTGTGGGCGGCCGGCGTTCAGGCGTCTCCGCTCGCGCGGATGCTGGCCGACGATTCCGGCGCGGAATGCGATCGGGCCGGGCGAATCGAGGTGCTGCCTGACTGCACCATTCCGGGTCATCCCGAGGTTTTCGCGATCGGCGACATGATGGCCATGGACGACCTGCCCGGAGTCGCGGAGGTGGCGATGCAGCAGGGCATCCACGCCTCCACCACCATCAAGCGCCGGCTGAGCGGGAAGGAGGGGAAGCCCTTCCATTACCGGGATCTCGGCAGCATGGCCACGATCTCCCGCTTCCGGGCTGTTGTCAGCTTCAAGGGCATCCGCCTTTCGGGGTTCCTCGGTTGGCTCGTCTGGCTCTTCGTCCACCTCGCTTTCCTGACCGGCTTCAAGAACCGTCTCGCGACGCTGCCGAGGTGGGCGATCACCTTCATCGGCAACAGCCGCCCCCAGCGGACGATCACCATGCAGCAGATCATCGGGCGGGTGGCCATCGAGCAGGCGGGGGGCCGTCCCTTCCTCCTGTCGCTGACCCATGAAGAAGAATCCAAGCGGCCCGAGGGCGAAACGCCCGAATGATCGGCTCGCGCGAGGTCGACGGATTCGAGGCTCTGACCCTGACGTCGGGGGACGGCGAGATCGAGGCCGCGTTCGTTCCCGGTGCGGGAATGGTGGGCTGCTCATTGCGACATCGCGGAGATGAGCTGCTGGGGCAGAGGGGCGGACTCGCCCGGTACGCGGCGGACCGCTCGACCATGGGCATTCCGCTGCTTCACCCCTGGGCGAACAGGCTCGCGCAGAGCCGTTTCGAAATCGCGGGCAGGGAGGTCGATCTCGACAAGGCGTCGCCGCCGCCGAATGTCGATCCTCACGGCCTGCCGATTCATGGCCTGCTCGCGGCCGCCGAGGGGTGGCAGGTCGAGCAGCACGGATCCAGCGACGATGGCGGCCACCTCCTGTCCGGGTTCGACTTCGGCGCTCGCCCGGATCTGATTGCGGCCTTCCCATTCCCTCATGAGCTGACGATCGAAGCGACTCTTTCGGGAGCGGCGCTCACCATCGCGACCGTCGTCGAGCCATCGGGCGACGTCGAGGTGCCGATCTCGTTCGGCTACCACCCTTACCTCCGCCTGCCCGGTGTCGAGAGAGCCGAATGGCGGATCGAGATACCGGTCAGCGAGCGCCTCGTACTGGATGCCGACGAGCTGCCGACGGGTTCGCGGGAACCCGCCCACGTCGGAGGTTGGGCCGCTCGGATCGCGCACCTTCGACGACGAGTTCGTCGCCCCGGAGGACTCGGCGCCGATGGTGCTCGAGGACGGCGCCCGGCGCATCGAGGTGGCCCTGCTCTCCGGGTACCCCTACACGCAGGTTTATGCGCCGGGGGACGACGACGTGGTCGCGCTCGAGCCGATGACGGCGCCGACCGACGCGCTGATCGCCGGAGGCCCGGAGCTTCCGTTGGTTCCGCCGGGCGAGAGCTTTCGGGCCGAGTTCTCGATTACGGTGTCGGGCTGATGTCTGCGTCCATCACGCTGCTGGCGGACTCCTCCTCCAACCTGCTGGCGGCGCGGAACCAGATGGGGTTCACCCTCGGGTTCCACATCGTCTTGGCCTGCTTCGGCGTCGCCTTCCCGGCGATGATGCTGATCGCCGAGTATCTGGGCCACAGGCGGAATGACGAGGCCGCCCTACGGCTCGCGCGAAACTGGTCGAAGGCGGTCGCTGTGCTGTTCGCGGTCGGTGCGGTCACGGGCACCGTGCTCTCCTTCGAATTCGGCCTGCTCTGGCCGCGCTTCATGGATCGCTTCGGCGACGCCTTCGGGATCGCCTTCGCGATCGAGGGCATCTTCTTCTTCCTCGAGGCGATCTTCATCGCCATCTACATCTACGGCTGGAACCGCCTCTCGCCGAAGGCCCACATGTGGGCGGCGGTGCCGATCGTGATCTCCGGGGTGGGGGGCGCCTTCTCGGTGATCGCCGCCAACGCCTGGATGAATCAGCCGCAGGGCTTCACTCTCGACGCCAGCGGGCACGTCACGGACGTCAAGCCGTTCGAGGTCCTCTTCAACAACGCAACGGGCTACGAGTTCTTCCACATGTTCCTGGCCGCCTACATGGTCACCGGCTTCATCCTCGCCTCCATCTACGCCGTCGGCATGCTGCGCGGCCGCCGCGACCGGTACCACCGGCTCGGTCTGCTCGTGCCCTTGACGGTCGCCGCCATCGCGACGCCGATCCAGCTCTTCGTCGGAGATACGGCGGCTCGTGCGGTGGCGGACGATCAGCCCGCCAAGTTCGCCGGCATGGAGTGCATCTACAAGGGCGGCCCCGACCAGACCGAGTACCTCGGAGGGATCTGCACCGACGGAAAGGTGAAGGGCGGGATCGGGATTCCCGGGCTCGACTCCTTCCTGGTCGGGTTCAGCAAGAACACCGACGTCACCGGCCTCAACCAGATCCCCCAGAACGAGCAGCCGCCGGCGCTAACGATGCTGCACCTCTCCTTCGACACGATGGTGGGCGTCGGGACCCTCCTCTTCCTGCTCGCCATCTGGCTTGCGATCGCCTGGTGGCGAAAACGGGACCTCCCGGGTACGCCCTGGTTCCTGCGGGCGGTCGCGATCTCGGGCGTCGCGGCCGTGGTCGCCCTTGAGTCGGGCTGGATCGTGACTGAGGTCGGGCGCCAGCCGTGGATCCTCACGGGGTTCATGCGCACGTCCGAGGCAGTCACTCCGGCCAAGGGGATCTGGTGGGTGTTCGCTTTCACCATGCTGCTCTACATCGGGCTGTTCACGACCGCGGCCCTGATCCTGCGCGCCCTGGCCCGCGGCTGGCGCGAGGGCCAGGAGCAGGAGGGCGAGCTCCCCTACAGCCCGCCGCCTGCCTCGGAGGGATCGGCATGAGCACCGCCGACGTTTGCGCAGTGATCCTCTGGGTCGGCGTCACGCTCTACGCGATCTTCGGCGGGCGCTGACTTCGGCGCCGGCGTCTGGGACCTCCTCGCCGGCAGCGGCGAGCGGGCACAGCGCGTTCGCGGGCAGATCGACCGCTCGATCGGCCCGGTCTGGGAGGCCAACCACGTCTGGCTGATCTTCGTCCTCGTCGTGCTCTGGACCGCCTTCCCCACGGCCTTCTCGGCGATCATGACCACCGTCTACATCCCGCTGGCCCTCGCGGCACTCGGGATCGTCCTGCGCGGAGCGGGGTTCGCGTTCCGCCATGCCCTGCCCGGGCCGGTGCAGAGGCCGGCCAGCCGGGTCTTCGGGTTCGCCTCGTTGATCACGCCGTTCTTCATGGGAACGGTCGTCGGCGCGATCGCCTCCGGCGAGGTGCCGGCGGCGGGTGATGGGGACCCGACCGGAAGCTGGACCGGGTTCCTGCCTCTTGTCACCGGGGCGCTGTTCGTGCTGGTTGCGGCCTACACGGCCGCCGTCTTCCTCGTGCGCGATTCGGGGGCCGCCGGGGACGAGGAGCTTCGTGACTACTTCTCCCGCCGCGCGCTGATCGTGGCTGTGGTGGCGGGCGCGGGAGCGGTGCTCGGCGTCATCGCCCTCCACCAGGACGCGCGCTACATCTACGACGGGCTCACCTCATGGCCCGGCATCGCATTGGTCGTCCTGTCGGGCATCTGCGGGCTTGCGGCCCTTGGACTGCTGATCGCAGGGCGGCATCGGGGTCTGCGGGTGGCCGCCGTGGGCGCCGGGGTCGCGATGATCTGGGGTTACTTCGCCGCGGCCTTCCCGTACATGCTGCCGACCTCGCTGACGATCTCCCACGCCGCCGGTGTCTCCGCCACGCTCACCGAGGTGATCGTGGTCTTCGGGGTCGCGGCCGTCACCGTCGTTCCGTCTCTGATCCTGCTCTACGCGCTCTCACAGCGCAGCACCCTCGAGAGCTACTCCGCCTCGAACGAGTAGGCCCGGCTCGGGGATAGAGTCAGCCCGGTGAAGTGGCGGCCGGGCAAGACCAGCGGCAACATCGAGGACAGGCGAAGCCAGGGCGGTGGCTTGGGCGGGGGGCTCGGCGGCGGCGGTGGATTCCCGATCCCGATGGGCCGGATGGGCGGCGGCGGGATCGGCACGATCATCGTGCTGGCGATCGTCTACCTGGTGTTCGTCAGGGGCGGAGGAGGGAGCGGGGGGTTCGACGTGCCGGGCCCGAGCAGCGCCTTTCCGCAGGTTCCACAGAGCGGCAGCGGCTCCTCATCGGTTCCCAACAGCCCCAATGAGGACAAGGAGGTCCAATTCGTCTCCTTCGTCCTCGACGATGCGCAGGGCTTCTGGAAGCAGGAATTCTCCGCGGCAGGCAAGCCCTACCGGCCGGCGAAGCTCGTCCTCTTCCGCGGCCGGACGGACTCGGGTTGCGGCGCGGCGAGCTCGGCGACGGGGCCGTTCTATTGCCCGCTCGACCAGAGGGTCTACATCGACCTCGGCTTCTTCGACGAGCTCAACCGCCGCTTCAAGGCGCCCGGCGACTTCGCCCAGGCGTACGTCCTCGCGCATGAGCTCGGTCACCATGTTCAGCAGCAGCTCGGTATCGAAGGGCAGGTCCGCCAGCAGAGCCAGGACAACCCCGGTGACGCCAACGCCCTCTCCGTGCGCCTCGAGCTCCAGGCTGACTGCCTGGCCGGCGTCTGGGCTCGCTCGACCTACGACCGCGGCATCCTCGAGAGCGGGGACCTGCAGGAGGGGCTGACCGCGGCGGCCGCCGTGGGCGACGACCGGATCCAGCAGCAGGCCCAGGGCAGGATCGACCCCGAGACCTTCACCCACGGCACCTCGGAGCAGCGCGACCATTGGCTGCAGACGGGCTTCGACTCGGGCAAGCTCGAAAGCTGCGACACCTTCTCCGGTGGCATCTAGGCGCGGCCGGCTGCGGCCTCCCAGTCCCGGCGCTTCTCGGCGTACTCGGCTGGAAGGCCGAGGTTCAGATCCTGGGCGACGTCGAGCCAGCGAAGGGCCGCCGGATAGTCGTGCCAGCGCGCGTCGGCATCCGCGGCGGTGAGGGCGAGCTCCAACGCCGCCCGCTGGTCCTTCTCGGTCTCCTCCGGGGTCTCGCCGTGCAGCGGCTCGAGGTCCTCCAGCGACACGTCCATGCCGCGCTTGGCGAGGTAGGGAGCGAGCCGGCGCCCCGCGACCTTGGCCGGCGGCCACCAGAGGGGGGCGGCGCCCTCAGCCGAAGTGGCCGACCGGCGGCCGACCTCGGCCCGAAGGTAGCGTGGCGCCGCGCCCGTGAACAGGACGCCCCGGAGGATGGGCCGGAAGCGCTCCACCTCGACAGCGGGGTCGACCAGCGTGGCTATTGCGGAGGCGGCGACGTCGGCCTGCTGAGCCGCGACGCCGCCCTGCTTGATCGGGAACCAGCTGGCATCGCCGGCGGCGTAGATGCGTGGACTCCCCTCGACCCGCATCTGGAGGTCCGTTCCGATGAAGCCTTCGGCTCCCTGGGGGATCCCGCCGATCTCGGGCACCGTGAGGCGCGGTGGGGCGACCACGCGGTCGGCCGGCAGGATTCGCCCGTCGTGCAGAGCGAGACCGCCGGCCTGGACACCCGCCGCGCGGGCGGTAGTGGTCACCTCGACCCCCGCCTCCTCAAGGAGCTCGAGGACCCCACGGCTGGCCCGCCTGCCGAACAGGCCCAGCGGGGAACTCTCGTGGGTGACGAGCGACAGGCGGGTATCCGCCTGTCGCCTTCGCAGCTCCATCGCCGTAAGCAGCCCCAGCTCGTAAATCGGAAGCGGCCACTGGATCGAGGGGGGGACGGCGAAGATGATGTGGCCGACCACACCCTCGCCGGCCGCGATGAGCAGTTCCCGGATCTCGTCGTTGTCCCGGCCTCCGCGGTACGTCAGGGCACCCGGCAGCGCCGGCTGGGTGGACGCGCCGATGGCAAGCAGGAGAGCATCGAACGGGATCTCGGCCCCCGTCTCAGTCCGAGCGATCCTGTCCCCGGGGTCGACGCTCTCGAGCACGTCCCGCCGGCGCCCGGCATTGAGGTCACCGCAGATGTCAGCGATCGGGACCGCCTGCGGCGCGGCGATCCCGAACGGCTCCCCGACCGCAAGCGCCGGCAGGAGCAGCTCGTCGTTCGGGGCGACCAGCTCGAGCTCGATCCGTTCCGCCACCAGGTGGCGCAGCGCCAGCATCGCCTCCACGGCGGCGACGCCCCCACCCGCGATCACGACCTTGAGTCGGTTGTCATCCCTCATCTTGCAGACCTTCCCGCCGCTGGCGCGGCGAGTTTGGGTGTCACAAAATGTATGCCGACCCTCCCGCTGGGCATCGGGGTTAAGCACGGATGTCGCCGGGCCACTCGGTTGGCTGCGGCGCGGCCTGGTCTGGTAGACCGGGGCACCGCACCAACGCAAGGAGCCCACGGATGACCGACCTCTTCGACTTCTATCCGTACGCCGAGCGCTACGGCGTCAACCGCGAGATCCCCGCGAGCGGGCGCTCGCGCGAGGAGATCCTGGGAGAGCTGCGCGAGATGGCGACCGAGGAGGACGCGGCCTGGGAGGACGGCAAGTGCTCCGGCACCATGTACTGCGGGGATCGCGACCACTACGGCTTCCTGAAGGAGGCGTTCGGCCTCTTCGCGCACCAGAACGCGCTGCAGCGGGACATGTGCCCGAGCGCGACCCGGTTCGAGGGGGAGATCATCGCGATGGCGCTCGACCTGATGCACGCGGGGGATCTCAACGGAGAGCAGCCCGCCGGAATGGTCACGTCGGGCGGCAGCGCCAGCATCGCCCAGGCGGTGCTCGCCTACCGCGAGCAGGGGCGCGAGGCGCGCGGCATCGACCGGCCCAACCTGGTGAAGCCGGAGACAGGGCATCCCGCCTTCGACAAGGCGTGTCACCTCTTCGGCGTCGAGATGCGCCGGGCCGAGATCGATCCCGAGACCACGCTGGTTCGGCCGGAGACCGTGGCGGGACTGATCGACGAGAACACGGTGGCGATCGTCGGTTCGGCCGGGAATTACGGCTACGGGACGATCGACCCGATCGCCGACCTGGGACAGCTGGCGCTGGAGCGGGGCGTCGGTCTGCACGTCGACGGCTGCCTCGGCGGCTACCTCCTGCCGTTCGGGGAGCAGCTCGGCCTGCCGATCCCGCCGTTCGACTTCCGGGTTCCGGGCGTCAGCAGCATCTCCGCGGACACCCACAAGTACGGCTATGGCCTGAAGGGGACCTCGACGCTTCTCTTCCGTGACCGTGAGCTGCGCAACCGCTGCTACTTCTTCATGCCGGACTGGAGCGGGGGCAAGTACTTCTCGCCCGGCATGGAGGGCTCCCGCTCCGACGGGCTGCTCGCCGCGACCTGGGCCTCGCTGGTCTCGATCGGCCGGGAGGGCTACCGCGAGTACGCGAAGCGGATCTTCGACACCTCGGCGTCCATGCAGGGGGCGGTCCGATCCCACCCCGAGCTGCGAATCATGGGCGAGCCGACCTTCCTCTTCGCCTTCACCTCGGACGTGTTCGACATCTACCACGTCAACGACGAGATGAAGCGGCGGGGCTGGCGCTTCAACGGCCTGCAGTACCCGAACGCTCTGCACATGGCGGTCACCCGCCCGCAGACGCAGCCGGGCGTCGTCGACGAGTTCGGGTCCGATCTCGACGCGGCGGTCGCCTACGCGCGGGAGAAGGGGGACGAGCCCGCGGAGTCGACCGCCGTCTACGGCGGCGTGCCCGGCGGCCTCAACGCGGATGCGGAGGAGATGATCCGCGGCGTGATGACCCAGCTGATGGACTCGCAGCAGGCAGTTCCGGCGGCGTGAACCGCGACGAGCGGTTCGTCCTCGCGATCGACCTGGGGAGCGGCGCCCTCAAGGTGGGCGCCGTCTCGCTGGCCGGCGAGATCGCGGCCGTCGCCCAGCGCGACTACGAGACCGAGCGGCTGCCCGGGGGCGGTGCGATCCAGGATGCCGCAGAGTGGTGGGGGATGGTCCGCGAGCTCTCCGCCTCGGTCCTGAAGGGCATCCCGGCCGAGCGGGTCGTCGCAGTTTCCTGCACTGGGCAATGGGCCAGCACCATCCCGGTGGATGAGTCAGGCGAGCCCGTCGGTCCCTGCCTGATGTGGCTCGACACCCGTGGGGCTCCCCGCACCCGCGAGGCCATCGGCGGCCCGCTGATGGGCTACTCCCCGCGCGCCCTGGCGACCTGGGTCCGCCACACCGGGGGGGTCCCCTCCCCGTTCGGAGGCGACCCGGTCAGCCACATGCTCCGACTGGAGCGGGACGAGCCCGAGATCGCCAGGGCGGCCCGCTGGTACCTGGAGCCCGTCGACTACCTGAGCATGCGCTTCACGGGGCGCGCGGCGGCCACCCACGCCTCGATGAGCGCGGCCTGGCTCACCGACAACCGGCGCCTGGACAAGCTGGAGTACGATCCGGTCCTCGTTCGCAGGCTCGGCCTCGACGCCGGCAAGCTGCCTCCCCTGGTGGAGACCGGTTCGCTGATCGGAACGGTCCTCCCGGAGGTCGCTTCGCAGCTCGGCATCAGTCCAGGGGCGCAGGTCGTCACCGGGACGCCCGACCTGCACTCCGCGGCGCTCGGCTGCGGGGCGATCGGCGAGGGCCAGGCGCACATCACGATCAGCACCACCTCATGGATCTCGCTGCCCTTCCCGCGCAAGAAGACCGACCCGCTCCATTCGATCGCGACCGTGCCGGGCCTCGACTCGAGCAGCTACCTGGTCGCGAACAACCACGAGGCCGCTGGGCTCTGCCTGCGCTGGCTTCGGGACAGCTTCACACTCGGCGAGCCCGGTGAGTTCGAGCAGCTGGTCGAGCTGGCGGCGAGCTCGCCTCCAGGCAGCGGCGGGGCGATCTTCACCCCCTGGCTCGCCGGGGAGCGGTCTCCCGTCGACGACCGGAACGCCCGCGGCGGCTGGCACAACCTCTCGGTCGAGACCTCCAACGCCGACCTGGTCCGCTCGGTGCTCGAGGGCGTCGCATACAACAGCCGCTGGCTGAACGAGGCCGTCGAGGGCTTCGCCAAGCGCCGACTCGATCCCCTGCGCATCTTCGGCGGCGGGGCCATACCCGACCTCTGGTGCCAGATCCACGCCGACGTGATGGATCGGACGATCGAGCGCGTCGCCGACCCGATGCACGCCAACCTCCGCGGCGCGGCGCTCTTCGCCGCCCTCGGACTCGGCGCGATCTCCCGTGGCGAGGTGCGCGAGCTCGTCCCCGTCGACCGCGTCTTCGAGCCGAACGCGTCGAACCGCAACGCGTACGACCGCCTCTTCGCGGAGTTCCCCGGCCTCTACAAGGCGCAGCGCAAGATGTTCGCCCGGCTCAACGGCTGACGGGCTCGCGCCACATCGTCGTCACGCTGTGCAGGCCGTCAGGGGTCGTGAACAGGCTTTGTGCTTCGAAGCCAAGCCGCTCGTAGCGGCGGTTGTTGTCCGGATTGGTGGACTCGAGATAGAACGGCTGGCCGTCACGGTCGGCCTGCTCCACGATCTCGGCGAGCAGGCCCATCCCGATGCCCCCGCCGCGGCGGTCCGAGCGGGTGCCCAGGAAGCTCAGGTAGTAGAACGGCCGGTCCTGCGGGATCGCGGCCTCGAACCGCTCCATCGTCTCCAGGACCGCCGGCGCGTGGTCGCCGAGCGACTCCGCCACGAAGGGCTTGAGCCTCGCCTCGGCCTCCTCACTCAGCTCGGGCTCACCCGGAGGGGTGAAAACCGCGACCGCCGACCCGTTCTCGTCGGTCATCCAGACCGCATCCCTGGGCATGGAGCTGTCGACGTACAGGCCGAAGACCGTGGCGTGCTGCTCCGCGCGCCTGCCCGGGTCCGGGAACATCCACGACCAGACCGGATCCGCCTGGAAGGCGTCCACGATCGTGGCGACGGCGGCATCCCGGTCGGCTTCGGTCGCGATCCTGGCCATGCGGCGACCCTAGTGCGATTCGCGGGAGCGAATCGACAAAACCTTCCGTCATCGGTCATACAAAGCGGAGGAGAGGGGGCTGGGATAATCGAAGGGCATGCGGTGTTCGTCCTGCGGCAATGAGAATCGTGAGGGCGCACGATTCTGCGATTCGTGCGGCGCTGAGCTGACCGCCCAGCCGGCCGTGCCGGAACCGCGTCCCGAGCAGCTCCCGGACGACGTACCGGCCGAGATCGCAGGCCGGTACCGGGTGAGGCGCTTCCTCGGCCAGGGCGGGCGCAAGCGCGTCTACCTGTCCGACGACACCGCGACCGGGACCGAGGTCGCGGTCGCGCTCTTCGACACCGAGGGCGTCGGCGCCTCGATCCAGGCGCGCGCTCGCCGCGAGGCGGAGGCGATGCGCAAGCTCGGAGATCACCCCCAGGTGGTCACGGTCCTCGACACCGGGGAGGACGGCGGCAACCCCTTCATCGTCAGCGCCTACATGCCAGGCGGCGACGTCGAGGGCCTGCTCGCCGCGGCCGGGCGGCGGCTGGAGGTCGAGCGCGCCGTCGAGATCGCTGCCGACGTCACGCGCGCCCTCGAGCACGTGCACTCGCGCGGCGTCGTCCACCGCGACCTGAAGCCCGCGAACGTCTGGATCGACGACGACGGCCACGCCAGGCTCGGCGACTTCGGGCTGGCGACGACCGAGGCCCGCGCTCGGGTGAGCGGCGGGACACTGGTCGGGACCGTCGCCTACCTGCCCCCCGAGCAGGCTCTCGGTGAGGCCGCCGGCCCGAAGAGCGACCTGTACTCGCTCGGCGCGCTGCTCTACGAGATGCTCACCGGCCAGCCACCGTTCCCCGGGGACGACGCGGTCTCGATCATCTCCCAGCACCTCCACGCCGACCCCGTGCCGCCGTCTCGCCACAACCCGAAGGTGCCCGAGGCGCTCGATCGGTCCGTGATGCTCCTGCTCGCGAAACGGCCCGAGGACCGCCCGGCCAACGCCTCGGAGGCGCGCCAGCTGATGCTCGCGGCTCTCGAGGAACAGCCCGCCGAGCGGGCCGAGGAGCGCCCGGCGAATCCGCTCGAGAGCCTCGCCGGGGGCGTCTTCGTGGGGCGCGAGCGGGAGCTCGAGCGGCTCCGCGAGGCCGTGGACGCGGCGCTCGCCGGCCGCGGCTCCCTTCAGCTGCTGGTGGGCGAGCCCGGAATCGGCAAGACCCGCGCCTCGGAGGAGCTCGCCACGTATGCCCGTGTGAGCGGCGCCCGCGTCTACTGGGGCCGCTGCCGCGAGGACGAGGGCGCGCCTGCGTACTGGCCGTGGGTCCAAGCGATCCGGGCCTACGCTCGCGATGCCGACCCGGTCGCGCTCGCCTGGCAGCTCGGTGCGGGGGCGGCCGAGGTCGCAGAGCTCGTGCCGGAGATCGCCGAGAAGCTCGACATCGAGCCGGCGAGGGGCTCGGACAGCGAGGAGGCGCGGTTCAGGCTCTTCGACTCCGTCACCAGCCTGCTGCTCGCGGCCGCGCGCGACCGCCCGATCGTGATCGTGCTCGACGACCTCCACTGGGCGGACGAGCCGTCGCTGCTGCTGCTCCGCTTCGCGGCGCGGGAGCTCACCTCGAGCGGGCTCCTCATCCTGGGCACCTACCGCGACGTGGAGCTCGGCCGCCACCACCCGCTCGCCCGGATGCTGGGCGAGATGTCGGGGATCGAGGGGAGTGGCCGAATCCCGCTCCGCGGCCTCTCGGTCGCCGCCGTCGAGCGCTACATCGAGATGACCTCCGGAGCCGCGGCTCCGCCCGGACTGGCCGAAGCGGTCCAGGAGCAGACCGACGGCAATCCGTTCTTCGTCGGCGAGGTGGTCCGGCTGCTGGCCAGCGAGGGCAGGCTGACGTCAGGCGGCAGCGCCGCCGAGCTCCAGATCCCGCAGGGGGTCCGGGAGGTCGTCGGGCGGCGACTCGACCGCCTCAGCGAGGAGACCAACGCGGCGCTGCGGGTCGCGGCGGTGCTCGGTCGTGACTTCGATCGGGAGCTGGTCTGGCGGGTGGCGCAGCAGGAGCCGCAGCAGTTGATGGAGGCGGCGGAGGAGGCGGTCGCCGAGCGGCTGGTCACCGACCTCGGGGACGGGCACTACTCGTTCGCCCACGCGCTCGTGCGGGACACGCTCTACGAGGAGCTCACGCCCCCGAAGCGCTCGGCCCTGCACGAGCGGGCCGGCCTGGCGATCGAGGAGATCTGCGGCGGGAACGTGGACGAGCGGCTGGGCGAGCTGGCCCATCATTTCCTGGAGGCCGCGCCGCGCGGGGACCTGGCCAAGGCGATCGACTACGCCCAGCGCGCCGGCGAGCAGGACATGGAGCAGCTCGCCTACGAGGATGCGGTCGACGTGTATGGGCGCGCGCTCGAGGTGCTCGATCTGATGGACGAGCCCGACGAGGCCCTGCAGTGCAGCCTGTTGCTCTCGCTCGGCGGAGCGGAGGCGAAGTCGGCTCGCGTGGCGGACGCCCGGCACGCGTTCGAGCGGGCCGCGGAGTCGGCCCGGCGCCTCGAGGACACCGACAGCCTGGTCGGGGCGGCGATCGGCATCGCGATGATGAGCGACGCCGGGCGCCTCGACGACCAGCTGCTCGCCCTCCTCAACGAGGCGCTGGAGCGCATCGGGCCGGAGCGGACCGCTCGCCGTGCGGCCCTGCTCAGCGCCAAGTCGGCGGAGATGTACTGGGTCGACAACGATCTCGTGGAGTCGACGCAGCTGGTGAACGAAGCGATCGAGATCGCCCGCGAGGTCGATGCGCCCGCATCGCTTGCGGCCGCATTGCAGCGAAAGATCTTCCTCCCGACTGGTCCGGAGGCGCCGCGCGAGAGGGCTGCGATCGCCGAGGAGCTGCTGGAGCTCGGCTCGACGTACGGCGACCGCGAGGCCGTCCTGCGCGGCCACGCCTATCGGTTGTGGAGCAGCCTGGAGCTGGGTGACGTAGCGGCGGTGGATCGGGATCTGACGGCCTACGCCCAGCTCGCGGAAGAGCTGAGGATGCCGGAGCACACGTGGCACACCTATGCACTGCAGGGCATGCGCGTGTTGCTCGACGGGAAGATCGAGGAGGCCGAGCGGTTGGCCGGCGAGGCGAGGCGGGCAGGCGACCGAGCCGAGCAGCCGCTCGCGGAGCAGTACTACGGCATCCAGATGATCCAGATCCGGAGCATGCAGGGTCGCGCCGGCGAGCTGCTCCCCGCCGCGCGCGACCTGGCGCAGCGCTTCCCGGGCATCCCGGCGTGGCGAGGGGGTGTGATCACCCTCGCCGCTCGCTCCGGAGACGTCGAGCTGGCGCAGCGGGAGCTCGAGCGCTTCGCAGGGGACGACTTCTCCGCGATTCCCGCCGACGCGAACTGGTTCGCGGCGATGTCGCTGCTCGGCGAGGCGATCGCGCTGATCGGCGACGAGAAGCGGGCTCCTGCCGCCTACGAGGCGCTGCTCCCGTACGAGGGGATGATCATCGTGGTGGCGCGCGCCGCCGGCTGCAACGGCCCGATCGACCGCGTCCTTGGCCTGCTCGCGATCACGATGGGCCGGATGGAGGACGCCGAGCGTCATCTGGGCAATGCGGTCGAGATCGCGACGCGGATGGGCGACCGGCCCGGAATGGCGCTCTGCGGGCTCGCCCTCGCCGAGATGCTGCTCGCCCGCGACCAGTCGAACGACCGCGGGCTCGCCCAGGAGATGCTCTCGACGGTGCTCAGCACCGCGCGTGAGATGGAGGCTCGCTGGATCGTCGACCGGGCGCTCCGCGACCGCCTCGATGCCCAGGGGTTGAGCGGGGTCGACGTGACCACCTCGATCGACGAGATGGTCTCCGCGCTCGAGGAGGAACGGCCGGACATGCGGGCCCACGCCGCCCCGGACGGGACCGTCGCGATCCTGTTCAGCGACATCGAGGATTCGACGGTCCTCACCGAGAAGCTCGGCGACGCCCGCTGGCTCGAGGTGCTGCGCGAGCACAACGCGATCTTCCGGGAGCAGATCTCCCGCCACGACGGCTACGAGGTGAAGAGCCAGGGAGACGGCTTCATGCTCGCCTTCCCCGATCCCTGCGAGGCGCTCGAGTGCGCGATCGGCGTGCAGCGCGCTTTCGCGGAGCGGGAACAGGCCGGAGAGCGGGAGTCCCTGCGCGTGCGGATCGGCCTCCACACCGGCGAGGTGATCTCGGAGGAGGGCGACTACTTCGGCAAGAACGTGATCCTCGCCGCCCGGATCGCGGCCGAGGCGCTGGGCGGAGAGATCCTCGTCTCCGAGGAGCTGCGCGATGCGGCCTCGGGCGGGAACGGGAACGGCCTGCGCTTCGACCGCGGCCGCGAGCTGGAGCTCAAGGGGCTGGCCGGCATCCATCGCGTCTTCCGGGCCGATTGGGCCACCCAAGAGACGGCGGCCTGATCAACGAGTTCGTCACCCAGACGATCGAGCTGCCCAGCGGCGAGCTGAAGGTGCTCCAGCCGGCCGACGCCGCGGAGATCCCGGACGACCATCAGGTCGAGTGGGCGCCGATCGCGCCGTACTGGTCCGTCCTCTGGCGAAGCGGTGTCGCCCTGGCGCGGGAGCTGGATCTGGAGGATCTGACCGGCCTGCGGGTGGTCGAGCTCGGATGCGGCCTGGCCATTCCCAGCATCGCCGCCGCACGCGGCGGAGCGGAGGTGATCGCAACCGACGGCGACATCGACGCGCTCGCGGTGGTCAGGCGCAACGCGGAGGCGAATTCCGTCGAGCTGGAGACCGCGGCGGTCGACTGGGCCGACCCGAATGAGCTGGTCGACCGCGGCCCCTTCGACATCGCGCTCGCCTCCGATGTGCTCTACGAGCGGCCCGGGGTGGCGATGCTGCTGAACCTGCTGCCGCGCCTGGCGCCGGTCGCCTGGGTCGCCGACCCCGGCCGTCCCGCGGCCGAGGCCTTCTTCGAGCAGGCGACGAAGCGCTGGCCGATCGAGACGCGCGTGCGCGGCGTGGTGCAAGTGCACCGGATTCTGCTGCACTGAGGCATACTCAGCCGGGAGGGCCGGGACGTGCTCTGGAGAATTCATCGTCACATTCGCGCCGTGGTCGTGATCGCGGCGATTGCGGTACTCGCCGCGGCCGCGGCGGCCTTCGCCGTGCCCAAGATCACGGGCGGGTCTCAGTCGTCCTCCGACAAGTTCGCGGACACCAAGCTGGCGCCGAAGCCGTGGGCAGCCGATCCGCAGTACAGGCCCGGCGCGGAGCAGCCGGCCACCACCACGACGACGGAGGCCAAGCCCGCCCCCAAGGCCCCGGTGGACCCGAAGACCGGAATGCCGGCGGCGTCGGCCGGCTCGAACGGCTCCTTCACCCCGCCCTCGCCGGCGGAGCGAAAGCGTGTCTACACGGCGACCCACCCGGTCGGAGGCAACGACTCGGCGCTTCTCCTCAACCGGACGGCGCTCGCGCCGCCGTCGGCGCCTGACCCGATCAGGGCGATGATCAGCGCCGCCAACCTGATCGTCGGCCAGCCCTACCGCTGGGGCGGGGGGCACGGCTCGTTCCAGTCGAAGGGCTACGACTGCTCGGGAGCGGTCAGCTACGCCCTCGCCGGCGCGGGGCTGCTCCAGACTCCGCTGACCTCAGGGCAGTTCATGGGCTACGGCGCCGCCGGCCCGGGCCAGTGGCTGACGATCTACGCGAGCCCCACACACGTGTACGCGGTGATCGCGGGGCTCCGCTGGGACACCGTGGGGGACGCCCGCGGCTCGGGGCCGCGCTGGCATCCCTACGACGCCTACCCGAGCGGTTTCGTCGCCCGGCACGTTCCCGGGCTCTGATCAGAGATTCTCGATCGCTGCCTGGGCCTGCTGCATGGAGGCGCCGGTCAGTTCGCGGAAGCGCCTGACCGCCTCCTTCGTGTTCCCCTGAGCGACCAGCTCCTGGACCTCCGGCGGAACCTCTTCGTCGGGGCGCTGATCGGCTCGGCCCATGGGCGTGTACTGAAGGCCGTTCACGCGCTGCAGAGCCTCCTCGATCCAGTCGAGCCGCTTGTTGATCGCCTCGATCGCGTCCGGGTCGGCCACGGTTCGACACTCTAGGCTTCCGCGATGTTTTCGGCTCTCCTGGCGGGGGCGCTCATCGTCGTCGCCTCCCTGCTGCTCGGCTCGGCGATCATGGCGATCGCCGGCCTGCCGCGGCATTCACCGGTCGGCCCGGCCGCCGGAATCTCGGCACTGCTCGTGATCTGCGGGATCGCGGTCAAGCTGCCCGGGCACGCCGTCACGGCTGCGGTGGCGGTGGGCGTGGCGCTGATCGGCTGCTTCATCGTCTTCGGCCGAACCCGGGCTCCAGCCGGAGCGGTGCGGATCGGCGCGATCGTCGCGGTGATCGGCGCCGCCCTGGTGGTGGCGATTCCCTTCGCGACCAGCGGCCGGGTCGGGATCCTCGGACAGGGGCTCGTCAACGACGACATGGCCTCCCATCTGCTCTTCACCGAGTGGATCAGCTCGCACGCCGGCCCGACACCCGACCTGATCAAGAGCGGCTACCCGCTCGGCCCGCACGCGATCGTCGCCGCGACGTCCAAGGTGAGCGGCGCCAGCCTGATCGAGGGCTTCGCCGGCCTCACCGGCGCGATCGCCGTGCTCCTCGCGCTGACGGCGTACGGCGCGCTCAGTGGGATTCGCGGCTGGCTGCGCGTGCCGGCGGCGGTGCTGGCGGCGAGCCCATACCTGGCCGCGGCCTACCTGGCCCAAGGGGCATTCAAGGAGCCACTTCTAGCCCTTGCGCTCCTCGGTTTTGCGCTCGCGTTGCCCCATTTGCGGGCGGTGTGGTCGATCGAGGGTGATAGCAATGGCTATCGAGGCCGGTATCAACCGGATAGCGATCGCTATCTCCCGCGAGCAAGGGCCGTCATTCCCCTCGGGGTAATCGCCGCCGGGACGATCTACAACTACAGCTTCCCCGGCCTTGCTTGGCTACTCGGCGCGGCGATCGTCTGGATGCTCGTCATCGCGCTCCGCGAGCGCGACAGGGCCACCTCCTTCATCGCCGGTCTTCGCCTGCGTGAGCGGCTTCGCGGCGCGAAGACCGCGATCGCGCTCGGCGCGGCGATCCCCGTGGTCGCGGCGCTGCCGGAGATCTTCAGGCTCGCCAGCTTCTCGAGCTTCAAGGCCTTCAACCCCTCGGGCACCGGCCCGACGGTCGGCTTCGGCAACCTGCGCCAGCCGCTCAACCCGCTGGAGGCGTTCGGCGTCTGGCCGTCGGGCGAGTTCCGGATCACCCCCGCGAACTCCACGACGCCCGAGCTCGCCTTCTACCTCGGTGCGCTGCTGGCTCTCGTCGCCTTCGCCTGGGGCCTCGGGCGGGCGCTCTCGCGGCGGGAGTCGGCGCTGCCCTCGGCGCTGCTCGCCGCGACGCTGCTCTACCTCGCCTCGCTCGCGCTCGGTACCCCGTACACGCAGGCGAAGGCGCTGGCGATCGCCGCGCCGCTGATCATGGTCATCGCGCTGCGCGGGCTGCTCTCGGCCGATTCGCTGCCCGGCGAGGACGGCGATGTCCCGGAGGGGGGAGGGGCGGCCTGGTGGCCGCCGAGGTCGCTGCGCCCGATCGCCGGCTTCGCTGTTCCCCTGCTCACGCTCGCCTTCGCGGCCGCGGCCGCGTTCTCGACGCTGCTCCCCCTGCGCCAGTCCGCGGTGGGCCCCGACTACCACCTCCAGGAGATGCTGCGCATGCGGCCGATCGTGGACGGCCAGAACGTGCTCTTCCTCGGCCGGGACAATTTCGTCTCCTGGGAACTGATCGGCTCCGAGGTCTATGCGCCGATCACCAACCACTACGACGTGGAGGAGACGCACGCCCTCTACAGGGCCACCGACCTGAGCGCCAAGTTCGATTGGGACAACGTCCCGCCCTTCGTGCTGGACAGGTTCCAGTGGGTCGTCACGACCAGTGCGGCGATGCAGAGCCAGGCGCCGCCAGGGTTCGTGCCGCGGCTGCGCACCGGCGACTTCATCCTCTGGCATCGCGAGCGCCCGGTCGGGCAGCGGCGCACGCTGTATGAGCCGGTCAATCCCGGCGCGCCGCTCGACTGCTCCAACCCCGAGCAGGCGCCGATCACCAAGGTCGACGGGACCGCGACGGTGTTCACCGTCCAGCCCGTGATCGGCAAGGTCTGGAACCCGAGCCCGGCGCTGACGCAGACGAAGCCGGCGCACATGCGCCTCTACCTGACTCCGGGCCGCTGGGATCTCTCGATCCAGTACGCGAGCACGCAGCCGCTGCACGTGACCGCGAGCGGGCCGGGGCTCGCCTCACCGTTCAGCACCGAGCTGCGCACGAACCTGCTCTTCCGGGGTCCCTCGCCCTACTACCCGGTCGGCTCGATCGACGTGAAGCGGGCGGGCACGGCGATCGTCAATGTGGACGTCGGCGATCCGCCGCTGATCGGGCGCCTGCTTCGCACCGAGAGCAAGGCCTACCTCGCCGGGCTCGCCGCGACCCGCTCGGACCCGCCTCGGGAGACGATTCCGCTGAGCAAGGCGTGCGGCCGCTACGTCGACTGGTACGAGGTGGCTCGGGGCACTCCGGCGAACGCGCTCCGAGGCGTGGTCGCCCCGCAGGTCCAGCCGATCTCCTCCGACAACTAGGATCGCCCCATGCCGCGTCTCTGGGCCGCCAGCCTGATCGTCCTCGTGATCTGCCTGATCGCGTCGATGGTGATCGCCATCGTCAAGCTGAGCTAGCGGCCACCAGGCCGCTCCACCTTGGAGCGGAGGGCGAAGCCCGTAGCGACTTATGTGGGGCGGCCGCTTGTGGCCGCGACCTGATGGCGAAGCAATGCCGCCAACCGGAGGGCCCGCCAAGTAGTATCGGCGCGCAAATTCCGGCGAGGAGGGGTTGATGTTCGACCGCATAGTGGTTGGAACCGACGGCTCGGAGACCGCCACGGAGGCGGTGCGGACCGCTGTCGAGCTGGCGAAGCTCTCGAAGGCGAAATTGGAGATCGTCAGCGCCTACGAGCCCGTGCCGCAGTCCCGCCTCAAGGATGAGGGAGAGGGAATCTCGGGTGACGTCGCCTATTCGGTGAATCCCCGAGAGGACGTGCAGTTCGTGCTCGACAAGGCGGCGGCCGTGGCGAAGAAGGCCAAGATCGACGTCGTCACGCATCCCCGCGAGGGCGATCCCGCCGACGCGATCCTCGACGTCGCCGAGGAGAACGACGCCGACCTCGTCATGGTCGGGAACAAGGGCATGACCGGGGCGCGGCGCTTCCTGCTGGGCAGCGTGCCGAACAAGATCTCGCACCACGCTCCCTGCGACGTTTGGATCGTCAAGACGACCTGACCATGGGCCGCACTTCAGCCGGGCAGGGGGCTCTGGCTGTCGCGGTCCTGTTGGCCCTGGCCTGCCCCGGCGCGGCCTCGGCTTTCTCCTATGACGTCCCGGTGCAGGCGAAGTCGCCCTGGCCCGAGATGCGGCGGGACAGCCGCAACACGGCGTCGAGCCCGATTCACGGCCGGTATCGCGGCGACAGGCCGTGGAAGTTCGCCACCAAGCGGGGCATCTTCAGCACACCGGTCATCGGCGGCGACGACACGATCTACGTCGGGTCCGCCGACCACGACTTTTATGCGCTTCGTCCTGACGGGAGCCTGCTCTGGAAGTTCCGCACCGGCGGCATCATCGATGCGGCCGCCGCGATCGCCCGCCACTCGAAATCGCTGCACACCGTGCCGGTCACGATCGGCTCCGGCGACGAGCAGCTATATCGCCTCCGCAGTGCCCCGGGCCTTTCCCGCAAGCGCAGGATCATCTGGAAGTTCGCGCCGACGCTGCCGCCCGCCGGCGGCCAGCAGGTCAGCTGGTGGGAGGGCAACGTCGCGATCGGGCCCGGGGGCACGGTCTACGCGGGCAACACCGGGGGCGCCGCCTACGCGATCAACCCGGACGGGACGCTGCGGTGGGCCGCGCCAAGGGGGCAGTCCGTCTGGACGACCCCGGCCTTCGGCCAGGGAACGGAGCTCGGGAACTCCTTCTGGGGCTCAGTCGATCTCTACGCGTTCTCGCTCGACCAGAACGGCCAGCAGCGATGGCAGACCTTTACCCCGGGCTACGTCACTTCCTCGCCGGCGCTCGGCTCCGACGGGACCGTCTACGTCGGCTCGTTCGACCACAAGCTCTACGCGCTCGACCCCGACACCGGCGCAGTCAGGTGGAGTTTCGCGACCGACGCGCACATCTATGGCTCGCCCGCGCTCGCGGACGGACCCGATGGCAGCACGACGGCGATCTACATCACCTCGGCCGACGGGTCGGTCTACGCCCTCGACCCCGCAGGACGGCTGCTGTGGCGCTACGACACGGGTGACCCCATCCGCTCGTCTCCCGTGCTCGGGTGGAAGCCGAGGGGCAGCGGCCGGGTGCTCTACGTCGGATCCTCAAACGGCAAGCTCTACGCGCTCGACGCTGCGACCGGCAGGCGGAGGTGGTCGTTCGACACGACGCCACGGAATCCGGCGCTGCGCGACCGGAACGACCTGAACGGCTCGCCCGCGCTCGGCCGCCACGGCGTCTACATCGGCGGAGAGCACGGCCGGGTCTGGTTCGTGCCCTACGACTACTGCCTTCACGTTCGAGACCGGCGCTGCGACCGGCGACCCGGTCAGGACTTCGGCAAGAACCTGAACCGCATGTTCTTCGTCACCCCTGGCGGGACCACCGTCGGAGCCCGCAAGGACATCAGGGTCCCTCCGGCGACCGTGCTCGCCACCCGGCTGATCGTCCGGAAGGGCGGCCTGACGGAGGACGCGGCGCTGCAGTCGCCCGGATCGTCGGACCAGCTGGTCAGCGCGAGGCCCAGCTTCCCGTTCACCACCCAGCTCTCCGGGGATGGCCACTACCTCTTTATCCGCCCCACCGGGCTGCTGCGCCCGAGGACGCGCTACCGAGTCCACATCCACGGCGACTGGCGAGTCGGCGCGGCACCCGGAACCGATGCCGGCAGCGTGGACACGGCCCTGGCCTTCCGCACGCGCCGTTCCCGGGGGAAGCTCCCGCTGCGCCTACGCCGGAAGCGAACGACAGCCTTCTCGATCAGCAGGCTGGCGATCCCGCTCCCGCCCCTGCTCCCGAGCGTCAACCAGATCGGCTTCGACAGCTACGACATGATCGCCGGCACCCTGGCGAGGACGAAGCGGAAGGTCCTCCTCTGGGTGATCGGCGCCCGCCGCGACCGTCACGGCGCCCTGGTTCCCGATCCATCCGGCAACTTCCAGTTCCCGCTCGCCGGCGGTTATCGCCGCAATGCCATGAGTCTGAGCTCCCCGGATCTCAGTCTGCAATTCAGCTTCGGCCCGGTGCCGCTGCGCCTCTTCGACCTGCGTGGCCAGATCGCGCCGGACCTCTCACTGCACCCCGGCGCGGGGATCTATTCGGAGACCACCTGCGCCGACGTGCCGAACTACAGCGCCCAGCTTCAGGTCGCCGGGGTCTGCAACGCGCAGGGCACCCTCGCCGCCTCCGGCACGCTGCTCACGCAGGGCTACGGCGACCGGCCGGCGAACAGGCGGCCCAAGGGGGTCCGGCTCTCGTCGCTGGAGCTGAACCGGCCGAGCGCCGGATCGGCCGGCTCGGTGGTCGCCACCCTTGGGTTGTCGCGCCACGCTCGCTACCCGGCGAGCCGTCACGTCGGGTCGATTCTCCTGACGGGTCCCGGCGGCGAGATCGTCCCCCTCGACTACCACCGGGAGACGGCCGTCGGGACGGACTCCCGCGGAAACCTGACCACGATCAGGCTCTCGTTGCCCGCCGGCACGCCCCTCCCTGGCGCCGTCCGGGCCTACGCGATCCTCGACGTCTTCCCGCTGGCCGCGCGGAACCTGCAGTAGCTAGTCGTCCAGCAGCTCGAGCAGCGCCCGCTCGTACTGGGCGCGCTCGAAGGTGAAACTGAATCCGTCGTAGTCCCAGTCCGGCCGCGTCGGCTGCTCGAACTCGCCCCAGGTGACGGTGTCCTCGTCGACGGTCACGCGCGCCAGCAGGGGGGAGCAGCCGACTTCGCCACAGTCGCAGCTCAAGAGCGCGGTCTTGCCCGCAGGGTCCGGATAGAGCCAGGCGCCCGAGCCGCCCAGGAACTGGCCCGCGAGGTCCATCCGGATGTGCCCGGGGACCAGGCCGACGTAGGTGCCCGCCAGCTCCTCCTCGTCGTCAGCCTGCGCGGAGGACAGCTCGGCCTGCCGCACCAGATCGACGAAATCCGTGCCGTTCACCTCGATCCGGATCTGGCTGAGCTCGTCCGCGTAGTTGCCGCCCGCGGGGGCGAGCTCGAAGCTGACTTCATCCATGCAGGGATGGTTAGCAGCCTGGGGCTCGCGCCCTGACCGCCGCGGCGGCGTCGATCAGGCCGGCCCCGAAGAGGCGCGGGTCATACGGCTGACCCAGCTGGGAGTCGGTGTGGCGCGCCGTGGCCTTCAGCTGGCACTCGACGGCGGCGGGCGAGCTGCCGACGACGCGGCTCGCGATCACCATCGCCGCCACGCCCGAGACGTGGGCGGCGGCCATCGAGGTCCCCTCGTAGCCGCCCGGGTAGCCGAAGTTGGTGAAGCCGGGGCCGTCGAAGGTGAGCTGGAAGATGGGCAGCCCCCGGGTGAACACCGAGTCGTCGCTCCCGCACGTGTTGAGCAGCGGAAAGCCGCCGCCCGGCGCCACCAGGTCGAGGCCGACCCCCGTGCGCGAGTCGCTCGCGAGACAGGCGTCCTTGGTCGTGCGCCCGACGCCCACCACGTGCGGGGCGCCCGCCGGATAGGCGACCGGCTCGCCATTCTCGTTCCCCGCCGCGGCGACCACCAGAGCGCCCCTCTTGAAAGCGAACTTGATCGCGGAGCAGATGCCCTTGATCTTGGCGCAGCTGTTGACGCCGAGCGAGAACTCGAAGCTCATGTTGATGACCTGCGCCTTGTGGGAGGCGGCGTAGCGGATCCCGCGGGCGATGTTCCGCGCCGTGCCGAAGCCATCCGAGTCGAGCACCCGGACGGGCATGATCCTCGCCTTCGGGGCGAGCCCCGTCAGCCCGACCCCGTTGTTGTCGCGCTCGGCGATGGTGCCGGCGACGTGGGTGCCGTGCCCGTCCTCGTCGAGCGGCACCTTGTCCTTGTCGACGAAGTCATAGCCCGGCATGAACTGCTTGCGGGAGAAATCCGGGCTGCGGCGGAACTGCGGCTTCTTGTTCATGTAGGCGATCCCCGTGTCGAGCACCGCCACGCGCGCGCCCCTGCCGAAGGCGGCGCCGCGCTGCTTGAGGATGTCCCAGGCCTCCGGGGCGTTCAGGCCGCCCTTCGCCTGGTTGGCCGCCGCGGTCTCCCCGCAGAGCGAGCCGCAGGGCAGGAAGTTCCACTGGGTCCGCTGCCAGCCGCCCGGAGTGCCTGCGGGCCCCGGGTCGTTGGGGATGGCGGAGGCGTGCGCGATGTAGTTGGGCACCGCGTAGGCGACGGCCGGGTTCGCGGCCAGCGCCTGCTCGGCGGTCGAGACCGCGACTCCCGGCGGCAGGTCGAGCACCTGCTCGGCCCCGCCGTCGAACTTGACGAGCAGCTCACCCGGCACGTACGAGGTCGTCGCCGGGGCATCGGCAGCCGAGGCCCCCGCGGCCCAGATGGCGGCCGTGGCCAGGACGAGCAAGGTTGTGGCGATCAGCTTTCGCATGGTCCCCGGATGAATGTCCCTAGAGAAAGAGCCTGGCGCGGGCCGCCAGCTTAGGTTGTAAACACCGTCTCCCTGAGAAAGTTCCTGCCGTGACGCCCATGGACATCGACGAGGGGATGATGCGCCGCGCCCTGCAGCTCGCGAAGCGGGCGGCCGAGCACGGGGACGTCCCGATCGGGGCTGTGGTGGCGCGCGGCGACGAGGTGCTCGGCCAGGCGGGCAACGAGCGGGAGCTCCGCCGCGACCCCACCGCGCACGCCGAGGTGCTCGCGCTGCGCGAGGCCTCTGAGCGGCTCGGCGGCTGGCGCCTGCTCGAGACCACGATCTACGTGACGCTCGAGCCCTGCCCGATGTGCGCAGGGGCGATCACCCTCGCCCGCGTCCCGCGCCTCGTCTACGGCGCCGCGGACCCGAAGGGCGGCGCGGTCGGGAGCGTGATCGACCTGTTCGCCGAGCCGGTGGTCAACCATCGGCCGGAGGTCGAAGGCGGGGTGCTCGCCCAGGAGTCGGCTCAGCTGTTGGAAGAGTTCTTCTCGGCTCGGCGTTAGGCCGTGAGCCAGCGGACTGCGTTGTCGACCATCAACGTCCGCTCCTGCTCCTCGGTCATGCCCGCCTCACGCAGCTCGGGCAGGACCTTCTCGGGCACGATGCGGATCGTCCAGTCCTTCGCCGCTCCGGCCGCGATCAGCTGCTCGATCACGTTCGGGGGGAACCAGTCGGTGGTGGCGACGGAATCCGCGGACAGGAAGATGCGGTTCGCGTAGCCGCGCTCGATGATCAGCTCCTTCGCCGTTGCCTGGCGCCTCTCGTAGGGCAGGAAGAGGTCGAGGCCGTACCGGTCAAGGCCGATCCAGACGCCCTTCTCGATCAGGCCCTCGATGTAGTCGAGGTCGTCGGTGTCGCCGCTGTGAGCGATCTGGACCTTGTTCAGGTCGACGCCCTCCTCCTCGAAGATCTCCACCTGCCGGGGGCCGGTGTTGCTGGCCGGCCGGGAGTGGGCCATGATCGGCGCCCCGGTCTTGACGCTCGCGCGCGCCGCGGCACGGTGGACCTTCTCGATGTTCTCGTTCACCCCCGGCATGTCGGCGGCGCACTTGATGAACGCCGCTTTGATGTCGGTCCCCTGGATTCCCTGCTCGATGTCCGCGATGAAGAGCTCGGCGATCTGGTCGGGATCGCGATTCATGAAGAACTGCGGCAGATGGTCGTAGGTGTAGATCCCGGTGCAGGGCACCACCTGCAGACCGGTCTCCTCGGAGACGCGCTTCATGAAGTTGACGTCGCGGCCCAGGAACATCGCGGTCGGCTCGCCGATGGTCTTGATCCCGAGGTCCACCGCCGCCTTCGCCTCGCGCACGGCGATGTCGTAGTCCTCGCCCGGCGCGACCTCGTGGGGAGGCTCCTCCTTGGCGGCGCCGGCCTGCGGCCACTGGTTGTGGACCGCCTCGTCGGCGTTGCGGAGGTGCTCGTGGATCAAGGTCGTCCCGAGCTGGTCCGCCTCGATCGGACCGGTGACGGTCTGGACCTGCGCCATGCGGCGAACCCTATTTCAACCCGATCGCAGGTTGAATCCCGCCGCTCGGCATGCATAGGATGCCGCCGCGAGCATCGTTCACTCGTCCTGAACCGGTGGCTTTGCGCAGAGCAAAAGAGGAGGCACCTGTCGCTATGCCGGGTGAACAACCCTCGGGCAAGCGCGAGCTGATCGTCTCCAAGACCTGGATCCAGGTCGCTGCCCTGGTCGTCCTGGTCGGCTTCTTCGTCCTCGTCCTGCTCGCCTACCGGACCTACCAATCGGATCCGCCGATCCCGGACAAGGTCGTGGACCCGAGCGGCCGGGTGCTCTTCACGGGCAACGACATCCGGGCCGGCCAGAAGGTCTTCCTCCACCACGGGCTCATGGAGTACGGCTCGATCTTCGGCCATGGCGCCTACCTGGGCCCGGACTTCACCGACGACTACCTGCACCGCTCCTCGGCGATCGTCCAACAGGAGCTCGGCGGGAGCGGCTCTGACTCTGCGAAGCAGCAGACGATCAGCCAGTTCCAGACGAACCGCTACGACTCGGGTACCAAGACGCTGCCCTTCTCGGCCCAGCAGGCGAGCGCCTTCGGCCAGCTCCAGCAGCACTACTCGGACTTCCTCGACAGCGATACGACCCGGTACGGGCTGCTGCCGAACCCGGTCAAGGGCCCGACCGAGATTCACCAGCTGACGGCCTTCTTCGCCTGGTCGTCCTGGGCGGCCTCGGTTCGCCGGCCCGGGCACAACTACTCGTACACGAACAACTGGCCGCCGGAGCCCCAGGTCGACAACACGCCGAGCGCCAACGTGATCGTCTGGTCGGTGATCTCGCTGATCGCGCTGCTGGGAGGGATAGGAGTGCTCTTCGCGGTCTTCGGACGCTGGCGGCTCGGCTGGCAGGGCCGAGATCAGGCGACGCTCAGCTTCCGCTCTCCGAGCGACGTGGCCCTGACCCCCGCGCAGCGGGCGACCGCCTGGTTCTTCTTCGTGATGGCGGCTCTCTTCCTGCTCCAGACGCTGGTCGGCGGGATGTCACAGCACTATCGCGCCGACCTCGGCGGCTTCTTTGGCATCGACATCGCCAACGTCTTCCCCTACAACCTCGTCCGCACCTGGCACGTGCAGCTGGCGATCTTCTTCGTCTCCACCTCCTTCGTCGCCGCTGGAATCTTCCTGGCGCCGATGATCGCTGGGCGAGAACCGAAGGGACAGCGGAAGCTCGCCTTCTTCCTGCTCGGGGCGCTGGCGGTGGTGGTCTTCGGCAGCCTCTTCGGCGAGTTCGCGGGCATCCACGGCTGGTTCTCCGGCATCTTCGGCCTGCAGGGCTTCGAGTACCTCGACCTGGGCCGCTTCTGGCAGGTGCTGCTGATCGTCGGCCTCTGCGTCTGGGGATTCATGCTCTACCGCGGGCTCAAGGGGCGGCTGACCAAGGAGCGCGTCGGGAACATGCCGTGGCTCTTCTTCCTCGCGGCGCTCGCGATCCCGGCGTTCTACGCCGTCGGGCTGCTTGTCAACTCGGGCGAGAACTTCACGATCACGGACTACTGGCGGTTCTGGGTCGTCCACCTCTGGGTGGAGGACTTCCTCGAGCTCTTCACCACGACGATGGTCGCCTACATCTTCGTGCTGCTCGGGGTGGTGCGTGAGCGGGTCGCCCTGACCGTCGTCCTGCTTGACGTGATCCTCTATTCGGTCGGCGGCGTGATCGGGACGATGCACCATCTCTACTTCTCCGGCGCGCCCGCCGAGAACATGGCGCTCGGCGCCTTCTTCTCGGCGCTCGAGGTGATGCCGCTCACCTTCCTCACCGTCGAGGCCTGGAGCTTCCTGCAGCTCGGGGCGCGCCAGGAGTCGAAGTCGCAGACCCCCTTCCCGCACCGCTGGGCGGTCATGTTCCTGGTGGCCGTCGGCTTCTGGAACTTCCTGGGCGCCGGCATCTTCGGCTTCCTGATCAACCTGCCGATCGTCTCCTACTACGAGATCGGCACGGCGCTCACGGCCAACCACGGGCACACGGCGATGATGGGCGTCTACGGCATGCTCGCCGTCGGGCTCGCGCTCTTCTGCCTGCGCTACCTGATCCCGGAGGACCGCTGGAAGGAGCGCGCGGCGAAGATGAGCTTCTGGGGTCTCAACATCGGGCTGGCCTGGATGTCGTTCGCGACGCTCTTCCCGCTCGGCATCCGGCAGATCTACGAGTCCGTCAACAGTGGCTACTTCCATGCCCGCTCGCTGGACTACCTGACCACGAACACCAACACCGTCATCGAGTGGCTGCGGTTGCCGGGCGACATCTACTTCATCCTGGTCGGGGTCTGCCCGCTGCTCTACCTCACCTACCTCGGCGTCCGCCACACCGTGAAGCACGAGACGATCGACGAGCCGGAGGACATCCTCTTCACCGAGGTGACCGAGCCCAAGCAGCCGGTGGGGGCGTGATGAGCGGCGTCGCGGTCGAGAGCCTGCTCGCCGCCGGCTACGCGCTCTTCCTCTGCCTGGTGGCCCTCGGACTGGACGCCCTCGCCAGGCACTCGCACCGGCGGTCGGAGCTCTACCGGACGGCCGGCTTCTCCTACGACTCGCAGCGCGACGCCTGGGAGTGCCCAGAGGGGGAGCAGCTTCACCGGATCGACACCGATCACCAGATGCGGCTCGTGCGCTATCGCGCCCGCGCGCACGTCTGCAACTCCTGCCCGCGGAAGGGCGACTGCACGGACTCGGACACCGGGCGCGAGCTCACCCGCGCTCTCGACCCCTGGCCGCACTCGGAGGTCGGCCGGTTCCATCGCGGGATCGCCGTGGCGATCGTCGCCTTCGGGATCCTGGTGCTCGGAGCCGGCGCCGCCCTCCATCACGGCTCGGGGGACCTGGCCGTGCTCGGCGGCGGCCTGCTCGTCTCGACGATCGTGGGCCTCTACCTGTTCGCGGACTTCCGCTCAGCGCCGAGCGGCTTCCCGTGGCCCGAGGGGGAGCGCAGCGGCCCGGCGCCGGTACCCGCTCAGGCGGAGCGCTCGGCCTCGTCGATCCTCTGAGCGAGGACCTCGAGGCGCTCGGGCGAGAGCCGCTCCTCGATCATCGGGAAGAGGACGCGCTCCTCATGGCGGACGTGATCGTTGAGCAGCTCGCCGAGCGCATTCAGCTCCTCAGCCTGGGGTGAACCGGGACCGTCGAGGTCGCCGGCCCGGCGCCGGATCTCGACATGGTCGGTGAGCACCCGGACCACGGCGGGATCGGTCGGATCCACCTCCGGGGCCGCGCCGGGCAGCATCACGTCCTCCTCGACCCGGAAGTGGATGGCGCCGTGCTCGCGCCAGAAGCGCAGGAAGTCCGCGGTCGCGTCCTCACTCTCGGCCTGACCGGCGCGGCGCAGCTTGAGCGCCGCCTCGAGAGCGCGATGGTGATCGCGTGAGAGCTGCTGGAGGGCTCGGTCCCGCTTCATGATCCTTGCCTTCCTCGTGGTCGCCGCCGGAGCGGAGAGGGTGGGATTCGAACCCACGAGGCGGTTAACCCGCCCACTCGCTTTCCAAGCGAGCTCCTTAAGCCACTCGGACACCTCTCCGGGTGGAACTAAGGCTAACTAGGAAATGAAATAGAACGGATTCGGCAGCTTGAAGCTGCGATCCGCGTGGCCACCGGCGAGATCGCTCTCCTGGTCGCCCACGTTGGCGACGATCCGGTAGCCCTGCTGCTCGATGGCGGCCCGCTCGCCGCTCTTGAACGCGATCGTGGCCTCGCCGCTCGGCTTGAAGAAAACCCCGTTGAGGTCGGTGTAGCCCACGTTGGTGAGGTTCTGCCTCGTCTGGGTCTCGACCACGGTCGGGCGGCCGGTGATCGCGAACACGGAGATACCTGCCGCCCGGGCCGCTTGGTAGAGGCCCAGGGTGGGCGCGATGGCGGGGGACGTGCCGGACAGAGCGGCGAGGGCCAGCGCCCCGGAAGCGTTGCTGAAGTTGTTCGCGTCGATCTGCGCGTAATTGGAGAGCGAGGTCTCGTCGATGTCGAGCACCAGCGCGAGCTTCGGCGGGGCGCACGCGTGGCTCTTCTTCTTGCCCTTCTTGGAGGCGCACTTCTGCTTGCGCTTCTGGCGAAGCGCCTTGGCCTGGCGGAGCATGAACGACTGGGCCTGCGAGTCGACGCTGCTCAGGTCGGATGCGTACTGGCCTCCGTCGTGGTACGCGCGCAGCGCGCTCGCGAGATCGGAGATGGCGACCGTGCCCTGCTCGCCGATCTCCGGGACCCCGACGCCGGTTGCCCGAATCGAGACCGCCGGGCTCGGCTGCGGCTTGGCCGGCTGCAGCGGCTTCTTCTTGGCGAGCGCACCGACGGTGGTGGCCAGGATCGCCCCGAGCGCGAGCAGCGCCAGGGCGCGCAACATCCTCTGCACTTGCCTTCCCTGAAGCATTCCTCGAGCGCGATCGTACTCATTAAGATCGCCGCGATGGCATGGAACGTCTATCTGGCGGGGGAGATCCACTCCGACTGGCGCGAGCGGATCGCGGAGGGCGCGCAGTCGGCGGGGCTCGAAATCACCTTCACCTCGCCGGTCACCGATCACGGCGCCTCCGACGACGTCGGCGTCGCGATCCTCGGCGAGGAATCGGAGGGCTTCTGGAAGGACCACAAGGGCGCCGGCGTCAACGCGATTCGGACGCAGACGCTGATCCGGCAGGCGGACGTGGTGGTCGTCCGCTTCGGTGACAAGTACAAGCAGTGGAACGCCGCGTTCGACGCCGGCTTTGCGGCGGCGCTCGGCAAGCCGATCGTCACCCTGCACGATCCGGAGACCACGCACGCCCTGAAGGAGATCGACCGCGCCGCGATGGCGACGGCGGAGACGCCGGAGCAGGTCGTGGACCTGCTGCGCTACGTGCTGGAGGGGAAGCTGCCCGCTTCGGCCTGAACCGGGCGATCCTCGGGCGGGGGCCTGGCGCTAGCCTTGGCGCCGTCCCCGGAGGGGTGCCGGAGTGGTTGAACGGGGCGGTCTCGAAAACCGTTGTGCGTCGTTAGGCGTACCGTGGGTTCGAATCCCACCCCCTCCGCTGCACAAGCGCCTAGTAGACGGCGGCGTGGGCCTGGACGGCGGCGAGCAGCCCGGCAACCGCCGTCAGCGCGAGCACGGCTGACAGCGTCCCGCGCGGGCGACGGCGGGTTCTGCGCGGCTTCGCAGGCCGCCGGTTTGCGTCGTCCAGCCAGACCTGCGCGATCCTGGCTCCCATCAGGGCTCTCATCGGGTCTCCTCTCGTTGGTTTGGCTCATCGGCGTGCGGTTCCAGCGCCTCGATCGCGAGTCGCACCCGCGCGTCCAGGTCATCGCCGCTCTGCTTCCAGAAGAGGGGGCCGGCTCCGTCGCTGAGCAGCTCCTGCGCCAGCGCGACGCCGCGCGGGTTCACGGGGCCGGGGTCGAGCAGGCGCTCGGCGAGCCGTTCGAGCTCCCGCCGCGCGTCCTCGCAGGCCGCTCCGTTGGCGCCCAGGCGGGATCCAAGCGTTCCCGGAGCCCCGCCATTGGCCGCTATCCGGCTGAGGGAGGCGGCGAGCTCGATCCGGGTGTCGGCGCGGAGCAACGCTCGCGCACGACCCGTTGATCCTGAGCTTCCTGCGCGAGCGCCTGGGCGAGCTCCGCTCCGAGCCCGAGCGGGCGGAGCTGCACTCGAAGGCGGGTGACAGCCTCGCCGGGACCGGGCGCCCGGCGGACGCCGTCGAGCACTGGCTGGCGGCCGGGCGCTTCGACCGGGCGCTCTCGGCGCTCTCGCCCGACGGTGCAGGGCTGGTGCGGACCTCGCCGGGGACGGTTGAGCGCTGGCTCTCGGCAATGCCCGCCGAGATGAGGGAGGAGGCGGCCTACCTGCTGCTCCAGGCCCAGCTCCTCTGGGGCGCCGGCGACCACGAGCGGGCGATCGACCCGCTGCGCAAGGCGGTCGCCCGCTACGGGGAGGCGGGCAACACCGATGGGGAGTGGCTCGCGAGGGTGTTCCTCGCCGACACGCTGGTCTACATGGGCTCGTTCGAGGAGGTCCCTGCGCTGGCCAAGGGCTGGGAGGCCGCCTCGGGCCCGGTCGCAGACGCGGCCTCGACATCCGTGGCCTGGTACGAGGTGGTGGCGCTGGCTTCGATCGGCCGCATCGAGGAGTCCGAGCGGCTCAAGAAGCGCCTGCGGGAGGATGCGCAGGGCGCCAGGCTCTTCGGCTTCCTCGACGCACTCACCGAGGGCGGCATCCGCCTGGCGGCGGGCGATCCGCAGGGTGCGCTTGCCACGCTCGACGAGGAGATCGCCGAGCTGGAGCTGAGCGATCCCCTCGGCGCGCTCCCGTACGTCATGGGGATGAAGCTCGTCACGCTGAGAAACCTCGGCGAGAGGGGGGACGCCCTGGAATGGGTCGAGCGGTGCGCGCGGGAGTCCGAGCGTGTCGGCCTGGGGTTCGCGCTCCGGGACTTCCGCCTCCAGCGTGCGACCCTGCTCGCCCAGAACGGGGATCTGTCTCGCGCCGAGGCCGAGCTCGGCCGTGTGCGAAAGGAGCCCGGCTCCGGTTGCGCTCGGTCTTCGACGCGGAGGCCGAGGCTCGCGTCGCGGCTCTGCGCGGCGACGGTCCCGCCGCGATCGAATCCGGCTCAAAGCACCCTCGAAGAAGCTCGTCTGGTTCGAGGAGTCTGGTCACGAGCCGTTCGCTGACGAGCCGACCAAGTTCAATGCCGCGATGGCGGACTTGGTTCGGCCAGAAGCCATGGGAGCGTGACCGCTAGCCCGTGAAGTTGGGCTGCTTGGGCGGGGCGCAGCGCAGGAAGCCGCCCTGGAACTTCGCCGGGGACGGGTTCTGGCCGTTCGCCTGCGTGAAGGTCACGTGGGCCGTGACCTTGTGATGGCCCCGGGAGAGCTTGAACGCCTTGATCGTGGTCTTGAACGGCGCCTGGCTGACCGTCGCCTGACGCTTGCCGTCGACGAAGAAGGTGACGCTCGCGATGTCAGGGCCGGTGACCTTCGCCGTCACGACCCGCTTGCATCCCTCTGAGACCTTCAGTGCCGCGTTGGAGCCTGCGGCACCCCCGCTGGAGGGTGCGGCGAGCACCGTGGTCTGGCCCGAGCCGCTGTTGCGGACAGTGAGGCTCGTCACCGGGCTGAAGGCATCGACCGAAGCGACCTGGTTCGTCTGGCTGCCCGGGGCGGTCAGATCTGCGTCGAACTGCGGCAGCCGGTTGGCGGTCGCGGTGAAGTTGATGGTGCAGCTGTGGCCCGCGAGCAGCAGGACGGTCGAGGGTGGCATGAATCGCCAGCGTCCCGGGGCCGCCTCCGTGATGGTCCAGGTCCCGGGCGGGCAGTCGCCGGCGCCGCTCGTCCCGGTGGAGCTCAGGGTGAAGATGCCGGCCTCAGCGGTCGGGCAGTTGTTGGCCACGATGACCGAGTCGGGGCAGGAGGGAAAGAGGTCGAGGCTGCCGGCCGTAACGGTGACGCCTGCGCCCGCCTCTTGTCCGGTCGAGTTGTTGAAGAGCGTGATCGACGCGTCGAACTGCTGGTTCACCGTGACGCTGGGATAGGGGAAGGTCGGCACGGGCGTGATCACCGCACCGGCCAGGGCGGTGGCGGGGAGAACGAGGAAGAGGAGGAACGCCGACGCAAGCGCGCTCGTCCATGAGCGGGGGTTGCGGAAAGTCACCGGGCGTGAACCTTTTCGCTTCAGGCCCAAAATCCTGCAATCCACGTACCAAGAACCGGGGCGTCCACCGATCGGGCCGCGGCCGCCGGTAGCTTGCGGACATCGGACCTGAAGCGAGGACGACAGTTGGAGGGACCCGACTGGCGCTGGCGCTGACGTTGGCGGCCTGTGTGCTGGCGGCTTCGCTTCCCGCCGCCGCGGGCGCAAGGAAGGGCGGTTCCAGGCAGGCCGGCTCCGTGATCACGCGGTCGACCACGATCCAGCTTCCCCCGCATCAGCTCCTCACGGCGACTGCCACCTGCCCGCCGGGTACGCGCGCGGTGGGCGGCGGCTTCTCCGGCTCTCCCGGCGGGATCGAGCCGACCGTCGTCACCGAGTCCCGCCGCTCCGGCGCGAAGAGCTGGATCGCGAGCGGGCTCCGGGCCAGTCCGCTCACCACCACGACCGGCTCGCTGACCGCGATCGTTCGCTGCCGGAGCGGAGCTCCGAAGATCACCGAGGTCGCCACCTCCACCTCGCTGCCGGCCGCGACGGGTCCCGGCGACCATCCGCGGGCGACGACCACCGCCACCTGCCCGGGCAAGCGCCGCGCGATCTCCGGCGGCTTCTCCTCCGAAGCCGATCCGAAGCAGGCCCTGGCGGTGCTGCCCGAGGACTCGCACCGAGTCTCCAAGGGGCGAGCCTGGAGCTTCACGGCCTCCCACAACAACCCGGCTTCCCGGCGGCTCACGGCCTACGCCTACTGCACCCGGGCGCGAGTCGGGACCAAGACCGGCTCCGCCTCGCTGACCGGGGACCTGACCACCAAGTCCGCCGTCTCGCGGCCGTGCGGTGCAGGGCGGTCACCGATCTCGGGCGGCTTCGTCACCTCGCCGGCGACGCTGGCGAACGGAGGCGACATCGTCTTCGTGCTCGCCTCCATGCCGCAGGGCGGCGGCTGGCGCGCGACCGGCCTGCACTCCGGGGCGAAGTCGACCGGCAAGCTGCAGTCGTTCGCCTATTGCGGCTAGCGGATCTCCACCGTCGTGCCGACCCCGGCCAGGCGCCGGAGGCGGTTGATCTGCGGGTTCCGCATCCGGATACAGCCGTGTGAGATGCGGCCGGGGATCAGGTTCGGCTCGTTGGTGCCGTGGATGCCGATCACGCCGCCGCCGGGCCAGTCGCTGAGGCTCGGCGAGTAGGCGCTGGTGCCGAAGGCGAAGCTCCCGTAGACGCCGCCCCCGCGCTTGATGCGGATTCCCTCGCGGATGTAGAAGTCGCCGGGCGGCGTCGGCCACTTGCCCCTGCCGATCCCGATGGGAGCGCTGAACAGCTTGTGCTTGCCCCTGTAGAGGTTGGCGCGCAGCGCCGAGCGGTTGATGACCAGTGTCTCGTCGACCTTGTGGAGCGGGCCAAGCGCGGATTCGGTGACCCAGCCGACGCGGCCGTTGGGCCGGCCGAGCAGGTCGATCCGCAGCCAGGTCTGGTCGTCCTCGGCGCTCTGCACCCGGCCCGTCACCCGGTAGACCTCCGGAGCGCGGAGCTCGGTGAGGAAGTGGAGCTTCGACACGCTCGCGGCCGTGGTCGAGGGGTCGCTGCGGACGACCGAGGCGGTCTGCGGATAGGCCCACGCGTCCAGGTCCACGGCGTCCGGGCCGCCCCGGGCCGTTCCCGGCCACGCGATCACGAGCGCCGCTGCCGACGCGGCGATGACGGTCATCCCTGACTTCACGGCGGGCACGGTAGAGATCGGCCTCGACGTACCCGGGCGTGGGAATGGGGGCCGGGCGCGTCTACGTGGTGCGTACGGACCCCGGCCACGAAGCGCGCACGGATTTGCGGCACGGCTCCCGGTGGTTTCCTTGGTATCCGGACAACTCTTGGAGGAGACCGACAATGACCCAGCCGATGACCAGGTTCGCGATCCAGCGGGTCAAGGCGACTCCGGAGGCGCTGGAGCTGATCCAACGCCTCAGGGAGAAGCACGGAGATCTGGCCTTCTTCCAGTCGGAGGACTGTTGTGAGGGCTCCGCCGCGATGTGCCTCACCAAGGGCGAGTTGCTGCCAAGCCCGAACGACACCAAGCTCGGTGAGATCGGCGGATCGCCGTTCTACGTCGACGAGGAGCAGTACGAGCGCTGGGGTCGCCCGACCTTCGTGATCGACGTGGCTCCCGGGGCGGCCGGCAACTTCTCGCTGAAGGGACTCGAGGACGTTCACTTCGTCACGCGGAGCCCCGAGGGGGTCGCGCCATAAAGACGATCGTCGTCGGGTTCGATGCCCGCCAGGAGGCGGAGGACGCGCTCGTGCTGGGGCGGGAGTTCGCGGCGACCGACGCCGCCGAGCTCCACGTGGCGGTGGTCCAGCCCCGAGGCGGAGTCCCCTTCGAGCGGGCGGTCTCGGGAGGGCAGGTCTCCGAGCAGCTCGACCAGGACCTCTTCGAGACGGCGGCCCGGCTGTTGGACGGTCGCGAGTTCACGAGGGCGAGCCTCGACGGCGGTCTGGCCGGCCGGTCGGCTGCACGCGCACTGCACGAGTACGCCGAGGAGCAGGGCGCGGACCTGATCGTGGTGGGCTCGTCCCACCGCGGAAAGCTGGGACGGATCCTGCCGGGCAGCGTCGGGGATAGCCTGCTGCGGGGTGCCCCGTGCGCAGTGGCCGTCGCACCCAGGGGATTCGCGGAGGCAGAGCGCGCCGGATTCGCCCACGTCGGCGTCGCCTACGACGGATCCGAAGAGGCCGAGCTCGCCCTGCGAGAGGCCCAGCGGGTCGCGCGCGATGTGGGCGCAGAGCTTCGCGTGGTCACAGTCGTTCCCACCCGGGCGCAGTTCGAGATGCGAACCGCGCTGTCCGGGGAGCTGATCGAGGACATCCGGGTCGAGTTCCGCGAGATCCTCGAGCGAGGCCTTTCTGAGCTCGACCAGGGAGTCGAGGCGGAGGCCGTACTCAGGGAGGGCGATCCGGCGGAGATGCTCACGCACGAGACGGAGACGCTGGACCTGCTGGTGATGGGGTCACGCGGCTACGGGCCGGTCCGCGGCTCTCTCGTCGGCGCGGTGTCCGCGGCGGTCACCCGAGCGGCCCAGTGCCCGATCCTGGTGGTCCCGAGAGGGGATCCGGGGGCTCGGGGCGCGAGCCCTTCGAGCGCCGAGACCGCCGACGCCGGCGCGGGCTGAGCCTCCGGCTGGCAAGCTCCGCGATTCGATGAGGGTCGCGGTCGTCGGACACGTCGAGTGGGTGGAGTTCGCGCGCGGGGATCACGTCCCCGCGGCCGGCGAGATCGTCCACGCGACAGGCAGCTTCGATGAGCCCGCGGGTGGGGGAGCCGTCGCGGCGGTTCAGCTCGCGCGGATGGCGGGCGGGTCCACGCTGCTGACCGCGCTCGGCGAGGACGATCTGGCCGAGCGCAGCCGCGCGCGCCTCGCGGAGCTCGACGTGGAGGTGGACGCAGCCACGCGGCCGGGGCCGACCCGTCGCGCCCACACCTTCCTCGACTCGCACGGCGAGCGCACCATCACCACCATCGGCGAGCGGCTCGAGCCCGAGGGGGCCGACCCGCTCGACTGGGCGGCTCTCGAAGGCGCGGACGGCGTCTACGTCACCGCCGGTGATGAGGGAGCGCTGAAGGCCGCTCGCGCGGCGCGCGTGCTGGTCGCCTCCCCGAGAGCCGGCAGGGTGCTGGCGGAGTCCGGGGTGGCGCTCGACGCGCTGGTCTACTCGGATCGCGACGAACTCGAGAGCGCCTTCGCCCGCGCGCTCCAGCCGCGTCCGGCCCTGCTGGTGGCGACGAGGGGCGCTGAGGGCGGGCACTTCGAGACCGCCGATGGAGAGACCGGGAGCTGGGTAGCGGCGCCGCTCCCCGGCCCCGTCGCGGACAGCTACGGGTGCGGGGATTCCTTCGCTGGAGCGCTCACCTACGGGCTGGCCGCCGGCGAGACGGTGGAGTCCTCGCTAGAGCTCGCCGCCGAGGCGGGCGCGTCCTGTCTCACCCGGTCGGGCCCGTACGGCTGAGTCTCGGCCTCGGCGTAGCGCTCGCCGAGAACCCCTCCGGCCACGGCGGCCAGCAGCGGGACAAGCAGGAGCACTCCGATGACCACGGCGCGTCCGGCGCCGAGCGGGCCGCCGCCGACGGGATCCGCCGGCAGGGAGATCGACTTGGCCGGGTTCAGGTCCCCACCCGAGATCCAGGCCGCGATGGCGAACGCCGCCACGAGCAGCACGCTCAGCAGCCAGACGCCGAGGCCCTGGCGCCAACCGTCGAAGCGGGCCATCCGCGCGGCCACGTAGCCGCCGGTCAGGTAGCTGAGCGCCAGGATCCCGACCGCGATCGCGCCGTCCGCGACGACCAGGTGATGGAAGAGGCCGGCGGCGGTGTCGCCGAAGTCCGTCACGCCCGCGGCCACGAGGCCGCCGATCAGCATCGCGACGAGCACGGCGCTCAGCCCGACGGCGGACAGCAGGCCGAAGAACGCGGTCTCCCACTGCACCCTGCGGCCGAAGCCCTGACGGGCGCGGCGGCGGAGGACGCTGGGCCCGGTTGCGATCACGGGTCGCTCAGCGGTGGGACCGACTCCCATGTCACCCATCCTTTGCGGATCAGGCGGCTTTCAAACGTCCGGTCAGGATTCCTTGACCCCGGAGTAGATGATCCGCTCGGCGACGTCGATCACCTGCTCGCCGATGCGATCGCAGCGGCGGTAGAGCTCGCGGCTCCCGATCCGCTCCGGTCGCGACTCGACGTCGAGCAGCTCGGCCATCCCCTGGTAGTAGGCGATTCCCATCCGGCGCACAGACTTGATCGCCGCGTCCGCGGAGGCGGAGGCGGACTCGCCGTCCGATTGCAGGTGCTCGATGGCGCTCTCGATGTGGCTGACCGCGTCGCGGAGCATTTCCGCCATCTCGGCCACCCGATCGTCCGGTGGACAGGACATCGCCACCGATTCGCGAGCGAGGTCGCGTGTGTAATCGAGAATCCAGTCGATCCCGCGAGAAAGCGCGAACAGATCCTCTGGCGCAATGGGAGTGACGAACGCCTCCCGTAGTTGCTCGAGCAGCTCCCGTTTCGCCGCATCGCCACGGTGCTCGATGTCACGGAGAGTCTCGCCGGCGGTGGCGTCGCCGCCCGCCCAGGCCGCGAACGCCTCGACGCCCTCCAGCGTTATTCCAGCCTGCACGCGCAACTGCCCGACCAGGTCGGGGGTCTCAGGCAGGAACCAGCGTCGCTTCCTCTTCATGTCACCCACCGCCAGGCCGCGAGGATCCCTCCCGCAAGGAGTGCCGTGATCGGCATCGTGATCAGCCAGGCAAGTCCGATCTGCCGCACTAGCGACCAGTTGACGTGTCGCAGGCGCCTGCGTCCGCCTCCGATCCCGACCACCGAGGAGGCGACGACCTGCGAGGTCGACGTGGGCGCCCCGAGCACCGAGGCGCCCAGGATCACGCCGGCCGACGAGGTCTGGCTCGCCAGGCCCTCGATCGACTGCAGGCGATAGATCCGCTGTCCCACGGTCTTGATGATCCTCCATCCCCCGAACGCCGTGCCGATCGTGAGCGCCACGGCGCACGCGAGCGTCGCCCAGGCCGGGGCGTCGCTGAGTGAGTCGACCTTGCCGGCGCCGACGAGCAGCGCTGCGATCACACCGACCGCCTTCTGGGCGTCATTCGCGCCGTGGCTGAATGCCAGCGCCGAGGACATCGCCCATTGGCCTGCGACGACGGACCCATCCCAGGCGCGGGTCAGGCGCCGCGCGAGGCGGCGCATTGTGCGGATCACACCGAACGCGACGAGGCCTCCGAGAACGGGGGAGATTGCGAGCGCGATCAGCGTCCCGAACACTCCCACCGGCTTCCCGGACTCGATCCCACCCCAGTTGACGGCGTCGAGCCCGCCCTCGACCACGGCGGCCCCCACGAGGCCGCCGACCAGCGCATGGCCGGAGCTGGACGGCAGCCCGAGCCACCAGGTCGTCATGTTCCAGCCCACTGCGGCCGCGAGGCCGCAGCCGATCACCTCGGTGCTCTCGGACGGGGAGACCGTGACGATGCCCCCGATCGTGTCGGCCACCGCCGCGCCGACCAGGAACGGGCCGATCAGGTTGAAGATCGTGGCCAGGACGATCGCCTGGCCCGGCCGGGCCGCCCGCGTCGCAACCAGCGTGGCGATCGCGTTCGAGGCGTCGTGGAGCCCGTTCGTCACCGCGAAGCCAATCGCCAGCGCGATCGCGACCGCGAGGCCGAGGTCCATGGGGGGACTCTATGCCGGGTGGGTCAGGCTTCGGGCTTGGGCTGCGGATACTGCGATCGGACGAACCGGTCCCACATGCGGTCGGTCATCAGGCCGCGCATCCCCATGATCACCTTCGCGGAGCTGGTGACCTTGTAGCGCGTGGCCGGCCGCCGCGTGAGCAGGGCCTTCGCGATCTTCGCCGCGACCGCGTCGGGCGGGCCGCCGAATCTGGCCATCCCACCCTGGTACGCCTCGGCGGTCAGCTTGGCGACGTCGGCGTTGAACTTGGCGTAGGGACCGTGTTCGTCGACCTCGTCGAGGCTGCCTCGCCGCGGTCTCGCCGAACTCGGTGACGATCAGGCCCGGCTCGATGACGATCGACGTCGATGCCGAAACCCTTGACCTCGAAGCGAAGCGCGTCGGACAGCGCCTCGACGGCGTGCTTGGTGGCGTGGTAGACGCCGCCGCCGGGGAAGGTCAGCTTGCCGCCCATCGAGCTCAGGTTCACGATCTTCCCCGAGCCCGCCCCGCGCATTCCGGGCAGCGACCAGCTGGCACATCCTCATCAGCCCGAAGACATTGGTCTCGAACTGACGGCGGACGCTGTCCATCGGGATCGTCTCGATTGCGCCGCTCTGGCTGTAGCCGGCGTTGTTGATCAGGGCGCCGATCGGCCCGTCCTTCTCGACCTCCTTGACGGCCTTCTCCATCGAGCGCTCGTTCGTCACGTCCAGCTCGTTCAGCGTGCACCCCTTCTTGCCGAGGTCCTCGATCGCATCCAGGCGGCGCGCGGTCGCATGCACGTTCCAGCCGTCATCGGCGAGCCGCTCGGCCGTCGCCCTTCCGATTCCCGTCGAGCAGCCCGTGATCAGCACCGGCCGCGACTTCTCGATCCCCATTGACCTCTCCTTTCGTGAAATCAGAGCCTCTCATAGGCTCTAGGCCATGCGCGCGGTCACCTTCCAGGCCCCAGGCGAAGTCCAGATCGACGACGTCCCCGAGCCCGAGCTGCTCGCGGCCGACGACGCGATCGTCCGGGTCGAGGCGAGCGGCATCTGCGGCTCGGATCTCCACATCTACCACGGGCGCGTCCAGATCGAGCCCGGGTTCGTGATCGGGCACGAGTTCGTCGGCGAGGTGATCGCGGCCGGGGACGAGGTGACGCGCGTCGCCGTGGGGGACCGGGTGCTCGGCACCTACGGCACCGCCTGCGGCGAGTGCTTCTTCTGCAAGCGCGAGGAGTTCCACAAGTGTGACGAGGCGCGGGTCTACGGCCACGGGGCGACGCTCGGCTCGCTGCAGGGCGCCCAGGCCGAGCAGGTGCTTGTCCCGCACGCCAACCTCACCCTCCGGAAGGTCCCGGAGGGGCTCTCGGACGACGTGGCGCTGTTCGCCGGAGACGTGATGGGCACCGGCTTTCACGCGATCGACTCGCGGCCCCTCGCCGAAGGCGAGACGGCGGCGATCCTCGGGCTGGGGCCGGTGGGGCTCTGCGCCGTCCAGGCGGCCAGGGCCGCCGGCGCGTCCGAGGTGATCGCGATCGACACGGTGGAGGACCGCCTCAAGATGGCGGAGTCCTTCGGGGCGACGCCCGTGCACCTCACGGAGCAGGACCCGCGGGCCGAGGTCAAGAAGCTGACAGAGGGGCGCGGCGTCGATCTGGCGGTGGAGGCCGTCGGCCATCCGGAGGCGCTCGACCTCGCCCTGAGGCTGGCCCGCAAGGCGGGGACGATCTCCGTCACCGGCGTCTATGCCGAGCGGGTCGAGGTGCACATGGGCCTCCTCTGGATCAAGGCGATCACCCTGACCAGCGGCCACGCCAACGTGATCAAGCATCTCGACCGCGTGCTCGAGCTGCTCACCGAGGGCAAGCTCGACCCGGCGCCGCTGGTCACGCACCACATGAAGCTCGACGAGGCTGCGGACGCGTACCGGATCTACGACAACAAAGAGGCGCTGAAGATCGTCCTCAGCCCCTGACGGGCTGAAGCAGGTCGGCGGGCAGCAGCCCCGCCGGGAAGTCGTTGCCGAACTCGGGGACCAGCCGCATCGCGTGCTCGGCCGCCGGTCGTCCCTGGGTGACCGGGTCGAGGTCCCTGACGGTGAGCAGCGCGCGCACCGAGGTGGCGATCTGGAAGTCGGCGGCGTTCGGCTGGTCGCCGCCGATCACCCCCTCGGCGATCAGCTCGTCGACGTGGTCAAGAACCTCGGGCACCGCCGCGACCGCGTTCCGGATCTCCTCGTCGCTGTCCACCTTGTTGGCCATGTAGCGGGCCGTCGGCGCGTTGACCCAGGCCGCGAGCTTGGGCAGCGGGACGCCGATCTCCCTGGCGATCATCAGACGCGTCTCCGGGCGGTGGACCGAGAGCCAGCGGATGATCCGCCGCGGCACGTCCTGGAGGGTCTCGTCGCCCCAGCGCTCGGCCTCCTCCACCTCGAGGCGCTTCTGCGGATCCGCGGGGAAGAGGGGAGGCTCCCGCTTCAGCTCATCGAGCGCGCGCGAGATGGCGCGCGACTGCTGGAGCCTGCGGCCGTCGATCTTGATCGAGGGGACGGTCCCCCCACGGAACCCGCGCGTCCGCAGCAGGGCGGGGTGGAGGCCCGGCAGCAGCCAGATCGGCTTGTAGTCGAGCCCCTTGGCCTCGAGCTCGAGGCGCACGGTGTGGGAGGGAGGCGAGGGCAGGGTGCCGTACAACTTGATCCCCATGGCCGACACCCTAACCGGCAAGCTGCTGATCGCCTCGCCGAGCATGCCGGATTACTTCCACCGGACCGTGATCCTGATGGTGGAGCACTCGGACGAGGGGGCGTTCGGCCTCGTGCTCAACCGGCCGTCGGAGACGACGGTAGGCGAGGCCTCTCCGGAGCTGGCGGAGCTGATCGGCGACGAGCACGTGCTTCACGTGGGAGGCCCGGTGCAGCCCAACGCGGTGACGGCGGTCGGCGAGCATCCGGATCCGGCCGACGCGACCAAGCTGATCGTCGGAACCGTCGGCATGGTCGATCTCGACGAGCCGCCGGATCTATCCCGCGTGCGGGTGTTCGCCGGCTACGCGGGCTGGGGCCCCGGGCAGCTCGACGGCGAGCTCGAGCAGGATGCCTGGATCGTCGAGGACGCCCACCCGGACGACCCGTTCGGCGACGGCGACCTGTGGGCCGACGTACTCGCCCGCAAGGGAGGCGAGTACGCGCTGTTGTCGCGCATGCCGCCCGACCCCTCCGTCAACTGACTGCGAGGGTGCTCCGCAGGCGGAGCCGAGGAACCACCCGTTCAGTCCGATTCGTAGGCGATCTGCACGTGGTCGCGCGCGACCGCGATGAAGGGGCGCTCGATCGGCGGCTCGCCGTCCCGCCCGGTGATCAGCGCGTTCACGAGGGGAATGAACTGGACGCCCTCGCGGTTGAGCAGGTCGGAGAGCCTGCTGTGGAATCCCTCGGCGGGGAGGGTCACGTCGCCGACGATCCTGTACCGCTCGGTTTCGAGCACGACGCGCTCCCGCCTGACCTCGGCGCTCATGGTTGATCTATCGGCGGGCCGACCCGGACCTTGAGCCTCGCGCGTTCGGCGCCGGGAAGGTGCTTCGCGACGACAAGGGCAAGCTGCTCGCTGTCTTCGGCAAGCCGGAGGACCGTGAAGGCGATCGACGCGGCGTCCGCCTAGACGCCGAGCGCCGCGCTCAAGCCGAGCATCACCGCGGCGCCCGCGAGTGTCCCGATGACGCCGCGGCCGATGCCGGGTTGGCGCAGCGCGCGCGGCGCGAGATCCGAGGCGACGAGGGCCAGCATCGCGCCGGCGGCGAATCCGAACGAGTAGGGCAGCAGGTCCTGGAAGGTGCGCACCAGCAGGTAGGCGATGGCCGCGCCAATGGGCTGCGGGACGCTCGTCAGGACGGCGGCCCAGAACTGCTGGCGGCGGCTGTACCCGGCCTCCGCCATCGGCACCGCGACGCTGGTTCCCTCCGGGACGTTCTGCAGACCGATCGCAAGGATCACGAACAGGCTCAGCCCGGAGACGTCGGAGGCGTAGGCGGTCCCGATCGAGAACCCCTCCGGGAAGCTGTGGACGAAGAGCACCAGGAAGACGAGGACCGACAGCCTCGCGCCCGGCCCCGTCCGCCCGCCGAATTCCACCTCCGAGCGGCTCAGCGCCGCGCGCGTCACGGCCAGGAACAGCACTCCGGTCGCCACCCCGGCCAGCACGGCCCCAGTCGAGCCCTGGTCGAAGCCCGGCTTGAGGAGGCCGACGATCGAGGCGACGCCCATCGCGCCGGCCGCGAGGCCGTAGAGAGCAGGCTGCCAGGCGGAGGCGCGTCCGCCGAGCCAGAAGACCGGGATCGCCCCCAGCCCCGTCGCCAGCGTCGTCCCAGTCGCCGCCAATAGCAGGATCAGCACCAAATCAGCGTATGCACTGGCACGGAGGGCGTTCGCGCCCTAGGGTTTCGTCCAATGGCGGCATTGCAGGAGGTCCCGATCCAGGCGATCTCCACCGAGCGCTTCCGGCCCCTCCTCGGCGACGGATATGCCGAGGTCGAGGATGCGATCGGGAGGGCGCACAAGGTGCTTCAGGGCCGGATCGTCTGGCACGTCAACTCGACCGCACGGGGAGGGGGGGTGGCGGAGATGCTGCACTCCCTGCTGGCGTACGGGCGCGGCTCGGGGGTGGACCTGCGCTGGCTGACGATCGGGGGCAGCCCCGAGTTCTTCGCGCTCACCAAGCGGCTCCACAACCACCTGCACGAGTCGCCGGGCGACGGCGGCGGCCTGGGGGAGGACGAGCACCGGATCTATGAGGCGGGGCTGATGGAGAGCGCCAGCGAGCTCGCAGGCCTGGTCCGCAAGGGCGACATCGTCTACATCCACGATCCGCAGCCCGCCGGGCTGATCCCCCATGTCAAGGCGGCCGACCTGAGCGTCGTCTGGCGGTGCCACATCGGCATCGACGAACCGGGACCCAACGCCCACCAGGCCTGGGACTTCCTGCGCCGCTACATCGCGGACTCGGACGCCTACGTCTTCTCGCGCGAGCGGTTCGCCTGGGACGGCCTCGACCGCGAGCGGATCTGGATCGTCCCTCCCTCGATCGACATCTTCTCCCCCAAGAACCAGGACCTCGATCCGGAGGCCGTCCGGTCGATCCTCGCGGTCACCGGAATCACCGCCGGCGATCACTTCAACAAGGCGCTCTTCCATCACCTGGACGGGAGCCAGGCCCGCGTGGGCCGCCAGGCCGAGATCGATCAGGACGGGCCCGTGCCCGATGACGCTCCGCTGGTAAGCCAGGTCTCGCGCTGGGACCGGCTCAAGGACCCGGTGGGCGTTCTCCGCTGCTTCGCCGAGCACTGCCGCACGCCCGACGCCCACCTCCTCCTGGTCGGTCCTTCGGTTGCGGGAGTGGCCGACGACCCGGAGGGCGCCCAGGTGCTCGCGCAAGTGCGCGCCGAGCGAGAGAAGCTCCCCCCCGAGGTGCGCAGCCGCGTACATCTCGCCACGCTTCCGATGGACGACGTGGCGGAGAACGCCGCGATGGTCAACGCGATCCAGCGGCGCTCGAACGTGGTGCTGCAGAAGAGCCTCGCGGAGGGGTTCGGGCTGACGGTCGCCGAGGCGATGTGGAAGTCCAAGCCCGTCGTGGCCGGCGCGGTGGGCGGGATCCAGGATCAGATCGAGAACGGGGTCTCGGGCGTCCTCGTCGATCCGTCGGATCTCGCAGCGGCGGGTAAGGCGATCGATGAGCTGCTCGGGGATCCCGACGCCGCGGCCAGGATGGGGGAGGCGGCGCGGCAGAGGGTGATCGAGCAGTTCCTCGGGACGAGGCACCTGCTCCAGTACCTCGGCCTGCTCGCCGGGATGCTCGACGACAACCACACCTAGCCGGCGGGGCGCGTCTCCTTCCATCCCCGGAAGGCTTCGAGCAGCTCCTCACGCGCGCCCGGATCGATGTCGTCCTCGGTGAGCCGCCCGCTCGCCTCGATCACCAGCCGCATCTGCTCGACGTAGGCCGAGCAGTTGTCGCAGCCGCCGATGTGGCGCTCGAAGCGCCGGCGGTCGCGGCGAGACAGCCCTCCGTCGAAGTAGGCGGTGACCAGCTCGACGAGCTCCTGGCAGGCGAGTGGCGGGGTGAGGATGCTCATGCGGTCCCCCCGGCGACTTCGGGATCCAGGTAGCGCTCGAGCGCCGTGCGGACCTTCGAGCGCGCGCGGTGCAGCAGGACACGCTGATTGCCGTCGGTGATCTCGAGCGCTTCCGCGACCTCCATCGGCGTCCAGCCTTCGACGTCGCGAAGGCGGATCACCTCGCGCTGGGCCTCCGGCAGCTCGTCGATCGCCATCTGGATCACAGAGAGCGTTTCCTTGGCCAGGACCCTGTCCTGCGGCCACGCCCGCGGCGGCGCGGCCCAGGCGCCGGGCTCCGCGGAGTCGGCTCCCAGGAAGCGGTCGGGGTCGACCGCGGGCTCGTCCTCCTCGCCCGCGCCTGCGAGCGATGAGAAGGGAACGGTGCGGCCGTCGCGCTGGCCACGCGTCTTCGCGCGGTTCGTGAGGATCCGGAAGAGCCAGGTCTTCAGACTCGAGCGTCCCTCGAAGCGATCGATGCCGTTGAGAACGGCCAGCCAGGTCTCCTGGACGATCTCCTCAGCGGTCGCGCGGTCGCGGACGAACATCTTGGCCACGCGGAGCATCGTCGCTCCGTAGGCGTCGATCAGCTCCGCGAAGGCGGATTCATCGCCCTCGCGCAGCCGTTGAACAAGCTCCTGGTCATGTGATTCAGTCATCCGGCGCGGCCATCGGTTACGCGAACCAGGATGGGATACTCGCAGCGTGGCGCCGCCGAAGAACCCGGACGAGGTCCTTGCGCTGCTTCTCGACGGCAACCGTCGCCACCAGGAGGGAAATCAGGAGCTGCGCGACTACTCGCCGGCCGAGGATCGGGCGAGCGGCCAGAGGCCCTTCGCGGCGATCATCAGCTGTGCGGACTCACGCGTCTCGCCGACCCTGATCTTCGACGTGGAGAGGGGGAATATCTTTTCCTCCAAGGTCGCCGGGAACATCATCGACTCGGGCACGCTGGGAAGCACCGAGTTCGCCGTCAAGATCCTCGGCGTCAAGGTGGTGATGGTGCTCGGCCACAGCGACTGCGGGGCGGTGAAGGCGGCGATCGAGGTCGCGAACGGGACCGCCGCCTATCCGGCCGGCGAGTTCGGCGCCATCGGCGAGGTCGTCAACCCGATCGTTCCGCCCATCGAGACGATCGCCAAGGCCGACCGGACCGTGCCGAGCTGCATCTCGGCCAACGCGCGGGCGCAGGCCGACGACCTGGCCTCTCGCGGGCCGATCGTCAGGCCGGCGATCGACGAGGGAGCGATCGAGGTGGTCGCGGCCGTCTACGACATCGGGACCGGGCAGGTCTCCCTGCTCTGATTCAGCGGAAGACGCCGGTGTGGCCCAGGGAGTACCGCCCGGGCTGCGGATAGACGCAGAGGCCGTGCGGGCCGCTGCCCACCGGGATTCGCGCGAGCAGGTGACCGTTGCGCGTGCTGATCGCGTAGACCTCGCCGCCGTATCTGCCCGACAGCCAGAGCACCCGCCCGTCGGCTGAGACGCCGCCCATGTCGGGACTCCCGCCCGGGATCGGCCAGGTGTGGACGACCTTGCGGGTGGCGAAGGAGATCACCGAGACCTCGCCGGCGATCCTGTCGGAAACGTAGAGGTACTTCGAGTCGCGGCTGACGTAGAGGCCGTGGGCGCCCGCGGCGGTGGGGATGAAGCCCACCTTCCTCAGCCTGCTCGCGTCGATCAGCCAGACGCCACCGGACGACTGATCCGCCACGTAGAAGGTGCGGCCGTCGGGGGAGAGCTTCACGTCCTGCGGTGACGCGTCCGAGCTCAGGGTCAGCCGGCCGACGACCTTCTGGGAGGCGAGGTCGACCTTGATCACCGCTTTGCCGAACTCGCAGCTCGCGAGCAGGTATCGCCCGTCGGCCGTGAAGTCCATGTGGTTGACCCCGTAGCAGGGCACCGACAGCGTGTGATCGCTCCGCATCGTCCGCGGGTTGCGGAAGTCGAGCGTCTGCATGCGCTCCTCGACGACGATCGCGAAGCGGCCATCGGGGGTGAAGTAGAGGTTGTACGGGTCGGTGACCGGCACGGGACGCCCCGGCTTTCCCGTTGCAGGGTTGATCGGGGTCAGCGTGTTGCCCTCGTCGTTGTTGACCCAGAGCGTCTTCAGGTCGTATGAGGGGACGACGTGCTGGGGAAGGTGCCCGGCGGGGAACTGGTCGATCACTCGGTAGGTGTGCGGGTCGATCACGCTCACCGTGTCGCTCTCGCTGTTGGGCACGTAGACGCGGGAGGGGAACCGGCGGACGACCGGCGAGAGCATCCCGGGGCGATCGGCCGCGTAGACGTCGTGCGGATCGAGGAGCGGCGGTACCTGTCCCCGCGGCACGCCCTTGACCGCAGCGCTTCCGGCTCCCGCCTTCGGAGTGTGGGAGGGCCCACCGCCTGGCCCGCCCGTGGCGAAGAACCAGATCAGCAGGGCGGCTATGGAGCCCAACAGCGCCGCGAGGCGAATCAGACCGCGTCGCCTGGCACGGCTCATCGCGAGGAAGACTCGTACGCTTGCATGAAGGGCGTCTAAGAGCGGAAGTAGAGAACGCTCATACGAATCTTAGGAAAGCTTCACCTGTCCCGATCACGGTCATCACGGATGAGCTCCGAGCGCCGCCGAGGCCTGGTTCGGCTGGGGATCCTTCTGGCGTCGATCGCCGGCCTGATCGTCGTCGGGCTGAGCGTGGTCTCGGGCTCGTCGGGCGGGGGTCAGAGCGAGAGCGGCCAGTCCGCACGCGCCAGGTCGCAGCCCTCGGGGCCCGCCAGGCTCACGGCATCCAACCGGAGCCGCCTGCCCACGGCGATACACGGCGAGGCGGTGGCCACGGTCACGGATGGGCTGCTGATGATCGGCGGAGAGGACAGCGGCGGCTCGACCGACCGTGTCTACCGGCTGAACCCGCAGACCGGACACGCCACCCTCGACGGTTCGCTCGCACAGCCGCTCCACGACGCCGCGGCCGTCACCCTGACAAGCGGGACCCTGGTCTTCGGCGGGGGTAACACCGCGACCATCGACCTCGTCCAGCAACTGACGCCTGGCGGCACGGCCCAGACGGTCGGCCACCTGCCGGACGCCGTCTCCGACATCTCCGCCGTCCACCTGGCCGGGGCGGCGTACGTGCTCGGCGGGTTCAACGGGCAGAGCCCATCGGCGTCGGTTCTGCAGACGACCAGCGGACAGTCCTTCACCAGGGTGGCCCGGCTTCCGACCCCGGTTCGCTACACGGCGGCGGCCACGACCGGCGACAAGATCTATCTCTTCGGCGGCGAGCTCGCGGACGGAAGTGACACCAACCAGATCCAGGAATACGACCTCGCGACGGAGAGGGCGGTGGTCGCCGGCCACCTGCCCGATGGCGTCTCCCACGCATCCGCGATCACCCTGGATGGAACGATCTACCTGCTCGGCGGACGCGTCAACGGGGCCGCGAGCGACCGGATCCTCCGCTTCGATCCCTCACGGAACGTCGTGGTGCCCGCCGGGCGACTCCCGGAACCCGTCTTCGACGGCGCCGCCGGCACATTCGGAGGCCGGGGCTACCTGCTCGGAGGGCTCGGCGCCTCGGATGCCCCGCTGAGCTCGGTGATCGAGCTCCGCTAACCGATCTTGACGAGGCCGATCACGAAGACCAGCGTCGCGTTCGGCGGGATCGTCGGCGGCTGGCCCTGGGCGCCGTAGGCGAGGTTCGGCGGGATGATCAACTCCCGGAGGCCGCCGACCTTCATGCCCGCCACCCCCTGATCCCAGCCCGGGATCACCTGTCCGCCGCCGAGCTTGAATGGAACGGCTGGCCGTGTCATAGGAGGAGTCGAACTTGCTGCCGTTGTCGCACGACCAGGTGAGCGTCCAGTACATCGGCGTGCTCTAGGCCACGAGCAGCCCGATGACCCTGCGATCCATGGCGCGGGATCGTAGGGGGCCGCTCAGGACGGCGCGGTTCCGTTGACCGCCATGAGGCGGTCGAGGCGATGGCCGAGCTCCGAGCGCAGCGCGGCATCGTCCCGGCTCAGGACCTCGCCCGTGTCGCGGTCGACGAGGTTGCGGCTCTCGTCGGGATCCCGCTCGAGGTCGTACATCTCGTACTCGGGCGCCTTCTTGCCGGCCGGATCGAAGTAGAGAGCGAACTTGGCGTCGTCCGTCCGCACCGCGCGAACCCGGTTCGGTTGGCCGGGAACGTCCTGGAGCGCCGTCGCCGCCTGATGGTCGTCGTACGTGTAGTGGATCTCGTCCTGGACGGTCTCCTCCGCGGCCGGGTGAGCGGCGATCGCCCCCAGGTCCACGGTGGTCCGGCGCAGCCGCTCGTTCTCGGGGGCGGCGTGCTTGGCGACGATCGGCGCCAGGTCGCGGCCCTTCGCCTGGCCGTCGAGGCCGGTGCCGGCCACCGTGGCGATCGTGGGCAGCAGGTCCACCAGCGAGACGAGGGCGTCCGAGCGCGCGGGGCGCGGGAAGAGGACCGGGTTGGAGACGACGAGGGGGATGTTGATCGTCTCCTCGTAGGCGTTGAACGCCTTCTGGCGGAGGCCTCCGTGGGAGAGGCCCATCTCTCCGTGGTCGGCGCACCGGAAGACCATCGTCCGCGAGCGGATCGAGTCCGGGTCCGAGGGGTCACCAAGGGCGGCCATCACCCTGCCCAGCTGCTCGTCCACCACCCGGTGCAGGTGGGCGTAGAAGTTGACGTACTCGAGCTTCTCCCGCTCGCCCTTGAGCGGGCCCAGGTAGGCCGCCATCCCCATCTTCATCAGCTCGTGGACCGAGGGTTTGTCGCGCAGGGACTCGTTGACCGTCGGGGGCAGCTTCACGCCGAGGTCGATGAACCCGCTCTCCTCGTATCCGCCGCGGACATGCTGGGCCGGATAGCCGAGGACGTCGTGGGGGTTGACCAGGGAGACGACCAGGCAGAAGGGCTCGGGGAGATCGGGCCGGCCTAGCCAGCTCTCGACCTGGCGCGTGTAGACCTCGTCCCAGCCGAGACCGAGTGGGCCGGCGTTGCCCGCTCCGAAGTGCTCCGCCTTGGCGTTCTCGCCCGCGTCGGGCGGCTCCCAGTCCGCGAAGCCGTATTCGTCCCGCAGCCGGTCGGCATCGGACGCCGCCCAGCCGCCGAACATGTCGCCGCCGGACGGATGGGTCAGGTGCCACTTGCCCTTGTAGGCGACCTCGTAGCCGCGGCTCCGGAGCAGGTGGGCGAGGCTCTGGGTCTCGGGCCGCAGCTCCGGCTCGTTGCCCGAGCGCGGGCCGGCCTGGACGAGGCCCCTTGCGAAGTTACGGAGAGCGCGACGCCGCGGAGCGTTCGGGCCGCGCATCATGCCGGCCAGCTCCCGGACGACCGCGGGCGAGTTGCCGAGGTCGGGGCGCAGGTCGGCCTGGGTGTGGGTGAGGGTGACGCCGTGCTGCGCGGGATAGCGCCCGGTCAGGAGGGTCGCCCGGCTCGGCGAGCACATCGAGGTGTTGGTGAAGGCGCGGTGGAAGGTGAGGCTGTTCTGCTCCAGCGCGTGCTGGTTCGGTGTCAGGTCGCGCAGCCACCCCGGGAAGTCGGGCCAATGGCGGGGATAGCGCTGCTGATCGGTGATCAGCAGGAGGACGTTGGGGGGCTTGGCGGCCGTGGTCAGCCCTTGTGCTTCTTCGCGCCCGGACAGCCGAACTGTTGCTCGAACTGAGCCTTGCTCATGTACGTGCCGGTCGGGTAGTACGGGCCCATCACCTGTGCGGCTGTGTTCGGCCGGGTCACGTCCCAAGAGGTCTTGTGGAAGCGGGGCGACGGGATGACGTTTCGCGTCACCAGCGAGCCGATGTCCGGCCGGCCCGCGGCATCACCCGCCGGGTCGGCGGGCAGCCAGGCCACGCCGCACTTCTTGCGGGCGTTGCTCGGGCGGAAGCCGGCGTGCGCGACCACCATCACGTAGCGCCGTCCCTTTCGCAGCGGGAACTGCTCGTCGTAGAGGCACCTGTAGGTGCCCGTGACGGCGAGCGACTCCTCGACGCACATGTCCCACTCACGCATCTGGCCGCCGCCCATCCGAGTTTCGCCGGAGTCGGTGTGGGGGGTCTTCGGCATCTTGCCCCGGACGACGAGCACCTGGCCGAAGGCGAAGCTGTAGGTGCCCACCATGTAGCGAGCGTCGAGGTTGTTGTAGAAGGTCCCGACGGGGGTGTAGTCGGCGGCGGCGTGCTCGGCCGGGCTCTTGTACGAGCTCAGCGTGTAGCTCAGGCTGAAGAACTTCTCGAACGAGAAGTCGGGCGTGGCCGGGTTCGTCGCCGGGTCCTTGCCGGGCCAGTTGACGTAGCTCTGGTAGGCCGGCAGCGGCAGGTTCTGGGAGGCGTAGGCGTGGTTGGAGTTGAGCGCGTCGCAGAGCGCCTGGCCCTTCAGCACGGAGCCGTCGGCCAGGTGAAGCTCCGGCTTCGGCAGCGGCTCACCGCCGGCGCGGTTGCGGCCCTTGTCGTGCACGTAGACCCGGTAGAGGATGTCCTGGTACGAGTTGTAGTTCGGGTCGGGCTGCGCGTAGAGCGTGTTGCGGGCGGGCTGGGCAGGAGGCGGAGATCCGAGCACCGTGAGCGTGTAGTTGCGCTTCCTGACGTCGCGGCGGTGCCCCTTGACGAAGGGATTCGACGAGCCCTTGTCGGGCCGAGTGAGGTAGTCGGAGACCGTGTTGGTCGCGGTGCCATTGTTGACGTAGGCGGTCATCGACTGGAAGCGGGCGTGGGCGAACTTGCCGCGCAGCTTCAGGACGGCGCCCGGCGGCGTCGCGAACTTGGCTCCCCAGTAGGTGATCTCCTGGCCGGGAAAGCCCTGGTTGGTCCTCGGGTCGACGTTGGTGAACGGGCCGGTCCAGAAGCAGCTCGCGACCGGGAGGTTGTTGGGGTTGTAGCCGGTCGGGACGGCCGCTCCGGCCTGGGCCGAAAGCGCCGCGCCGAGTGCGAGGGCAGAGACCGCCGCGACGGCGATCCTGCGGCCTCGGCTCCTCATCAGTGGCTGGCCCTCGGCGTGCTCGCGCCGGCGGCGGCGTTCATCGCCGTCATCAGCGTGCCGCTGACCAGCTCGAGGACCTGCTCGCGGGGGATCTCCTGCTCGATCGCCGACTCGATCACGGTCTCCACGTAGGCGAGGAACCCGTCCAGCGCGATCCGGATCAGCGGGGGCGGCTGGGTGGTGCCCAGCTGGTTCAGCGAGATGTTGCCGATCACGCGCTCGCGGTAGAGGCGAGCGATCTCGAGCAGCGTCGGGTCGACGGTGCCTCGGCCCTGGCGGTAGAGCTGCCAGGCGTCGGTCGGCTCGGAGGCGTGGTCCATCATCCGGTTGAGATTCGCCGCGAGGCGCTCGGCCAGCGGCACCTTCGCGTCGGTGACCCAGCCGCTCGAGAGCTGTTCTCCCGCCCGGTGCACGGATGCCTCGAGCAGCTGCTGCCGCCCGCCGGGGAAGTAGTGGTAGACGAGGTTGCGGGTGACGCCGGCCTTGTTCGCCACGGCCTCGAAGGCCAGGTTCTCGTAGCCCTCGCGCGCGGCGATCGACAGCGCGCAGTCGATCAGCTGCTCGCGCCGCTCGGCCGGCGGCAGACGGCGCGGGGGGGAGCTCACCTCCATGGGCGAGCAGAGTACACCTAATTTACGGTCTGTACAACTTGGGCGACTGTGAAATAAGCTCCCAACGCGCGCAGCGCGAGATGGGCGCGGTTGGGATCGAACCAACGACCTCTCCCGTGTGAGGGGAGCGCTCTCCCGCTGAGCTACGCGCCCGGGAGGAAGCTGATGATAGGCACGGCCGGCTACTGAGAGGGCGGGGTCTCGCTCCGCATCGTCGGATCTCCCTCGACCGCGAGGTTGGGGAGGATCCGGTCGAGCCACTTCGGCATGTACCAGTTGCGCTCGCCGATCAGCTCCAGCAGTCCCGGCATGATCAGCAAGACGACCAGCGCGTCGATCGCGACGGACACCGCCAGGCCGACGCCGAACTGCTTGACGATCGGGTTGCCGTTGATCACGAAGCTGAAGAAGACGGCGAACATAATCGTCGCGGCGGCCAGGATCGGCTTGCCGCCGTTGACCAGGCCCGCCCGGACCGACTCCGAGTTGTCGGCGCCGCCCCCATGGCGCTCCTCGATCCGGGAGACGAGGAACACTTGGTAGTCCATCGAGAGGCCGAAGAGGATCGCGAACATCATCAGGGGGACGTAGCTCACCACCGGCATCTCGTGATCCACCCCGAGCAGGGACAGCCCGAAGCCCTTCTCGAAGACGGCGGTGAGTACGCCGTAGGAGGCCGCCACCGCCAGCAGGTTGACCAGGGCCGACACGAGCGGGATCGTCACTGCCCGGAAGGCCATCGTCAGGAACAGGATGCTGAGCAGGACGACGATCGCGATCACGAGCAGCAGCTTGTCACCGATCTTGATGGCCAGATCGATGTAGGAGGCGGTGGTGCCGCCGACGTACGCCTTCATCCCCTGCCCCTGCGTGGCGTCCGGGATGGTGGTGTCCCGGAGGTGGTTGATCAGGTCCTGGGTCTTCCGGTCCGACGGTGAGGTCTTCGGGGTGGTGGAAAAGACCGCGGCTGTGCCGGCCTTGTCCGTCTGGGCCGGCGAGACCGACTGGACGTTGTTCTGCTTTGAGATCTGCTGCTCGAGGTTGACCAGGCGCGGATCGCCCGCGGGCGTCGAGGCGATCTGGAGCTCCTCGGAGACCTGCTGCATCTGGGACTGGAGCTGTGGGGTCGGCCCGCTGACCGCCTCCTCCTGCTGGAGCTGGGCCTGCTGCTGTTGGAGCTGAGATACCTGCTGCGGATTGGAGGTCAGTGGCTTCCCGTAGACGTCGACGGCGATCAGCAGCGGCCCGTTGGTGCCGACGCCGAAGCCCTCGGTGAGGGCGTCGTAGGCCTGCCGCTCGGTCGTGTCGGTCGGCAGCAGGCCGTAGTCGGGCGCGCCCAGGTACAGGTCGAGGGCCGGAATCGAGATCCCGACCAGAACGACGATCCCGGCGAGGGACGCGATCAGCGGGTGATTCTTGATCGCGTCCGACCACCCGTCCCACGCCCGGCTCTGCCTCTTGGTGCCATCAGGGAGCTTGCGCACCAGGGGGAGGGCCTGAATGCGCCTGCCGAGCAGGCCGAGAATCGCAGGCAGCAGCGTGATGGCGGCGACCACTGCGGTCGCGACCACGATCGCGGTCGTGTAGCCCAGTGACCGGACCAGCGGGATCCCGCTGAAGTAGAGGCAGAGCAGGGCGATGATGACCATCACCGCGGCGAAGATCACGGCCGACCCGGAGCTCGAGATCGAGCGGGCGATCGAGTCGTTGGGCTCGGCACCCTCGTCGAGCAGGCGCAGGTGGCGGCTGATGATGAACAGCGAGTAGTCGGTTCCCACCGCCAGGCCGAGCATCGTGGCGAGGGTCGGAGCGATTGACGGCACGTCGAACAGGTGGCCGGCGAGGCCGACGATGGCGAGCCCGCTCGCCAGAGCGACGATCGCCGTGGTGATGGGCAGCGGCGTCGCGACCAGCAGGCGGAACGCGATCAGCATGATCACGAGGGCGGCGATCACCGCGATGATCTCGCTGGCCCGCGTGCTCGGACTGGAGAGTTGCTGGCCGAGGTAGCCGCCCGCAGACACGTGGATCCCCGTCCCGGCGGTGGGTTGCTTGGCCGCGTCCAGGACGCTGTTCGCCTGGTCATCGGTGATGTCGCCCGAAGAGGGCTTCAGGGCGGCCGAGACATACGCGATCTTGCCGTCCTTGGTGATGTCGTTTGCCCCCTGCGGCGAGAGCGGGCTGAGGACCTGGTTCACGTACTTGTTCTTCGAGAGCGACGCGACGACCGCGTTGACGGTCTGCGCGTTCTTGCCTGCTGCGAGGGAGGTGCTCGACTGGAGGACGATCGGGTTGCTGCCGTTGGCCTGCTCAGGCAGCTTGTTGTCGAGCAGGTTGGTGGCGTCCTGAGAGCCGGTTCCCGGGAGGTCGACGTTGTCGCTCTCCGGCCGGCCCGCGGAGTTGGCGATCAGGACCAGGCCGACGGCGATCACGACCCAGGCGCCGATCACCCACAGTGCACGCCGCGCGGCGAAGCCCCCAAGCCTGTGTAGCGCGGCGCTCATGCGGGCCACATCTTCCCATGCGCCCAGGCGCCCTTCACCGCGATTACTGAGAGGATCGGCCGGTGAGCCCGCGCCGTCCCGAGAACCCGCCGCTCGACCGCGAGCTCCTGACGGACGATCCGATGGAGCAGTTCGCCGCCTGGTTCCGAGAGGCCGAGGCCGACGTCGCCCTCGAGCAGGCGATGACGCTCGCCACCGTCGACGAGCGGGGCCGGCCCGACGCGCGGATGGTCCTGCTCAAGGGATTCGGCCCCGACGGCTTCCGCTTCTTCACCAATTACGAGAGCTCCAAAGGAGCCCACCTGGAGGCAAACCCCTATGCGGCGCTGGTGATCTACTGGCGCGAGCTCGACCGCCAGATCCGCGTCCGCGGCCCGGTCGAGCGCCTTTCAGCCGAGGACTCGGACGAGTATTTCGCCAGCCGGCCTCGAGACAGCCGGATCGCCTCGTCGATCTCACCGCAGAGCCGGGCGATCGAGCGGGAGGAGCTCGAGCGGCTCTACCGGGAGCGGGTGGAGGGGCTGGGCGACGAAGAACCGGTCCGGCCCGACCATTGGGGCGGGTACCTGGTCAGACCCGAGGAGATCGAGTTCTGGCAGGGTCGGGAGAGCCGGATGCACGACCGCTTTCTCTACACGCGGAAGAGCGGCGATGAAGGGTGGAGCATCCAACGGCTCGCGCCCTGATCACGAGACTTCGCGCAACCGGCTCTCCAGAAAGCGTCTCTCGACCGGGTTGGTCGCCAGCTCAACGGCCCGCTCGTACGCCTTCATTGCCGGTTCTGCGCGTCCCGCGCGCCGCAGCAGATCCGCCCGCGCCGACCAGAACCACAGGTAGTCGTCGAGCGCCTCCGCCACCTCGGGCGCCTCGAGCACCTCGAGCCCGCGCTCCGGCCCCTCCGCCATCGCCACGGCCACGGCCCGGTTGAGCTCGATTACCGGCGAGGGCTGCGCCTGGGCGAGCAGCCCGTAGAGCGTCGCGATGCGCGTCCAGTCCGTGTCGTCGGCGTCCGCCGCCCTCGCGTGCTCCGCGGCGATCGCGGCCTGCAACACGTACGGCCCCGGCGGCCCGAGCCGGGCGGCGCGCTCGAGCAGCCCGAGGCCCGTGTCGATTTCCCGGCGGTCCCAGAGTGAGCGGTCCTGGTCCTCGAGTAGCACGAGCTCGCCGTCCGGGCCGACCCTCGCCTCGCGCCGCGAGTCCTGGAGCAGCATCAGCGCGAGCAGCCCGAGCGCCTCGGGCTCGTCCGGCATCAGCCGCGCGAGGGTCCCGGCCAGCCGGATGGCCTCGCCGGTGAGCTCGCGGCGAACGAGGGCCTCGTCCGAGGTCGCGGAGTAGCCCTCGTTGAAGACCAGATAGAGGGAGGTGAGGACAGAGTTGAGCCGGTCGGGGAGGTCGCGATCGGCGGGGACCTCGTACGGGATGTTGGCGGCCTTGATCTTCCGCTTGGCCCGGACCAGCCTCTGCGCCATGGCGGGCTCGGAAACAAGGAAGGCCCTCGCGATCTCCGGGGTGGCGAGCCCGCCGAGCGTCCGCAGCGTGAGCGCGACCCGCGCCTCCGGAGCCAGCGCCGGGTGGCAGCAGGTGAAGATCAGCCGCAGGCGGTCGTCAGCGATCACCGGTGCCTCCTCGGAGGTCTCGTCCTCGGTCTCCGCGGGCGGCCGGAGCTGCTCGAGCTCCCGCTGCTTCTCGGTCCCGCGGCGCTCTCGCCTGAGCCGGTCGATCGCCTTGTTCCGCGCCGTGGTCGTGATCCAGGCCCCCGGGTTCTCCGGGACGCCCCGCTCGGGCCAGACCTGCATGGCGACGATGAACGCCTCCTGAACCGCGTCCTCGGCGAGATCGAAGTCGCCGAGTACGCGGATCAGCGAGGCGATCGCCCGTCCCGACTCGTGCCGGAACAGGCGGTCGACCAGTTCAGCTCCCTCAGGCAGTCGCTTCCTCGACCAGGTTGCCGGCCTCGTCGTAGACCAGCACGGGGCGGATCTCGACGGACCCGAACTGCGCCCCCGGGATCTTGGCCGCCCACTCGATCGCCTCGTCGAGGTCCTTGACGTCGAGGACGTAGAAGCCGGCGAGCTGCTCCTTGGTCTCCGCGAAGGGGCCGTCCGTGACGTCCCTGTCGCCGCCCCGGACGCGGACCGTCGTCGCGGTCTGCGTCGGATAGAGGCCATCGCCGGCCACGAACACGCCCTTCTCATTCATCTCCTGCGTGACGGCGCCGTAGGCCTGCGAGACCGCCTGCTGGTCCTCCTCGCTGGCGCTCTCGCGCTGGCTCTCGTCACCGTAGATCGTGAACGCGTACTTCATCTCTGAGCTCCTTCTTTCGGGGCGGCGCGGTTCGCCGCTTCACCCTAACGACGAACGGCCGTCGCTCAAATCGACCGTTGCGCCCGCGCGAATAGACTCGGCGAACATGGCCGAGGGTCAGGGAAAGACCATCGTCTTCTTCCCCGAGGGGGCGTTCGGGCCGACCAACAACTGCATCGGCATCGGCGAGGTGCTGAAGCGGCGCGGCCACCGCGTGGTCTTCGTGGTGGAGGAGTCGTTCGCCGGAACCCTCGAGGAGAAGGGCTTCGAGGAGAGGCTGATGCGGCTCGCGCCGCCGCCCGAGGTGCCGGAGGAGCCGGGTCAGTTCTGGAAGGACTTCATCCGCGAGACCGCGCCCGTCTTCCGGAAGTCGACCTTCGACCAGCTCAGCGAGTTCATGGCGCCGACCTGGGAGGCGCTGATCGACGGCGCCAGGTACGTCGACGAGCGGCTGGTCGAGATCTTCGACGAGCTACAGCCGGACGCGATCGTCGAGGACAACGTCTGCGCCTTCCCCGCGATCCCGGCGAGCGGCCGGCCCTGGGTCCGGATCGTGTCCTGCAACCCCCTCGAGGTGAAGGACCCGGAGCTGCCTCCGCCGTACACGGGCCTGCCGCTGGCCGACCGCGTCGAGTGGGACTCGTACCGGGAGGAGTACCTGCGGGCGATCGAGGAGATGCAGGCGAGCTTCAGCGAGTTCTGCGTCGAGCGCGGCGCCCCGCCGCTCACGCAGGGCGAGATGATCCACGCCTCGGATTGGCTCAACCTCTATCTCTATCCGGAGGAAGTCGACTACCCGCGCTCGGTCCCGCTCGGGCCCACCTGGCACAACCTGGGATCGAGCGTCCGCACCACCGACGCCGACTGGTCGCCGCCGTCGGAGCTCGCCGGGGGCGACGGCGCGCTGGTCTACGTCAGCCTCGGGTCCCTCGGCTCCGGTGACGTGCCCCTGATGAAGCGGCTGGTCGAAGTGCTCGCAGAGACCCCGCATCGCTATGTGGTCTCGAAGGGCCCCCAGCACGCGGAGTACGAGCTCGCGGAGAACATGGTGGGGGAGGAGTTCCTGCCTCAGGTCTCGGTGCTGCCGCACGTCGATCTCGTGATCACCCACGGTGGCAACAACACGACCACCGAGAGCCTTCACTTCGGCAAGCCGATGATCATCCTGCCGATCTTCTGGGACCAGCACGACAACGCGCAGCGGATCGACGAGACCGGCTTCGGGATTCGACTGCCCACCTACTCGTTCGGGGACGGCGACCTGCCCGCGGCGATCGACCGGCTGCTGGCCGACCGCGATCTCGGCGGCCGCCTCGAGGACATCTCGAAGAGGCTGCAGGCGTCTCCCGGGAACGAGCGGGCGGCGGACCTGATCGAGCGGGTCGCCGTCTCCGGCGAACCGGTCACCCTGGACGGCTAGGCGTCGCCGACGACGCGCATGACCTCGGCGACCGAGGTGATGCCCTGGCGAACCTTCTCGAGGCCGTCGTCGCGCATCCGGTGCATCCCGGCGGCCACGGCTGCGGCCTCGATGTCGCCGCTCGAGGCCTTGGCGACGATCAGCCCGCGGATCTCCTCGGTCAGCGTCATGACCTCGTAGAGGCCGACCCGGCCGCGGTAGCCGGTCCCGAGGCAGCTCACGCAGCCCTGCGGCTCGAAGACGGTCGGCGCGGTCCCGTTCTCGACCACGCCCAACGCGCTCAACTCCGCGCTCGACGGGTTGGCGGGCTGCTTGCAGGAGTCGCAGAGCCGCCGCGCGAGGCGCTGGCCGACGATGCAACGGATCCCCGAAGCGATCAGGAAGGGCTCGACGCCCATGTCGATCAGGCGCACAGCGGTGATCGCGGCGCTGTTGGTGTGCAGGGTGGAGAGGACGAGGTGACCGGTGAGAGCCGCCTCCATCGCGACCTGGGCGGTCTCGCGGTCGCGGATCTCCCCGACCATCAGCGCATCCGGGTCCGAGCGCACCATCGAGCGCAGGCCCGAGGCGAAGGTGACGCCGGCACTGGGGTTGACGTGGATCTGCTTGATGCCTTCGACCTCGTACTCGACCGGGTCCTCGATGCTGATCAGGGTGCGGTCCGGCGTGTTGAGCTCGCGGAGCAGCGCGTAAAGCGTGGTGGTCTTGCCGGTGCCGGTCGGGCCGGTGGCGAGAATCGCGCCCTGGATCTGGCCGACGGCGTCGAGCACCAGCCGCTGGTCCTCGGGGCGCATGCCGAGCGAGTCGAGGTCGAGGACGACGCGATCCTTGTCGAGGATCCGCATCACGACCGACTCCCCTCGGATCACGGGCAGGGTGGCCACGCGGATGTCGATGTGGCGGTCGTCGACGTTGAGCGCGATACGACCGTCCTGTGGGACCCGGCGCTCGGCGATGTCGAGCTCGGCCATGATCTTGATCCGCGAGACCAGACCGGGCACCAGGTTGTTGGGGACCGTGGTCGAATCGACCATGACGCCGTCCACGCGGTAGCGGACCTGCATCGCCTCGGTGCGCGGGTCGAAGTGGATGTCGGAGGCGGCGCGGCCGACCGCGTCGGCGATGATCGAATGAACCAGCTTGACCACCGGCGCCTGTGAAGCCGAGGCGCGGAGCTCGACCACCTCGCCGCCGTCGGCGGTCTCCTCCTGGATCTCCTTCACCGAGCCGCTCAGGCCGGTGAGACGCGAAATCAGCGCAGTGATCGCGTCCGGTGTCGCGACCGCGCGCGCGACCTCGTAGCCGGTCGCCATCGCGATGTTGTCCGGCCCGAGGACGTTGGAGGGATCGGAGGTGGCTACCAGCAGCCCGCCTCCATCGAGAAAGGCGATCGGGATCGAGCCATAGCGACGTGCCTCGGTGGCGTCGACCAGGTTGGCGGCGCCCTGATCCACCTCGAAGACGTTGAGGTCCACGTACGCGAGCGAGTTGCGCTCGGCCAGGATTCTGGCCAGCTGGTCCGCGTCGATGATCCCGCTCTCCACCATGAGGGCGCCCACGGGCCGGTTCGTCTCCTGCACCTGGGCCATGACCCGCTCAACGAGCTCGCGGTCGGCGAATCCGAGGTCGACGGCGACTTCGCCCAGGCGACGAGACGGGTCGCTCGCGCCGCTCGGCGGAACGATTCCGGGCACGTTGAGCGTGGCCGCAGGGGTGAGCGTGTTCGGGTTCATTCCCCCTACCTATCGGCCGCTGCGCCCAAGAATTGAATCCCCACTACTAGACTCTCTTTCGGACCGTGCTAGGCGGGGAATTAGCGGTGCCCTGTAATCCGCAACCCGCTCAAGCGGAGCTGAATTCCCTTACGAGGGACCGGCCCTCGGGGCCGGGTCGCCACAGGCGGCGTTGACGGCCAGGTCCTGCGCAGTGTCGGCCTGTGAACCAGGTCAGGTCCGGAAGGAAGCAGCCTTAAGCGGTAGCCGACATGTGATGCAGGCAAGCCTGGCCCGAGCCAAAAGCGGCGAACACGCCCGGGAGCCTCGTCTCGAGGACGGGTGCACGGTCCATATTTCGCCCATGCGCAGATACGGACTCCTCCTTCTCGCCTCACTGACCGTGGCCTCGCTGGCCGCGCCGGCCGCCGTCAACGCCCAGCGGAAGCCGACCCACAAGGAGAAGGTGCGGATCGCCCGGGTGGTGGACCTGCCCGCGAGGTGCGCGCGCGTGCGGGTCTCGACGGTGACGAAGAAGCCGAAGTGGGGGTCGGTCTCATTCCGGCCCGGTCCGAGCCAGTGCGACCAGTTCGCCAGCAACGGCGTGAACGTGGTCAGGAAGGTCGTGGGGCACTGGCGATTCGTTACGGCGGGCAGCAGCTTCGACTGCCCCGGTCTCTACGCGAAGGTCCCTCAGCCTGTCGCGAAGGACCTCAAGATCAGCTGCACCTGATCGCATCCCGGAGTTTCCGGGAGGCCGCGCCGCGGCGCGCGGGACAGGCGGAAGGCGGGGGATAGACTCGATTCGTGGCCGAATCCGCGTCTCTCTATCGTCGGCACCGCCCGCAGAGCTTCAGCGAGGTGGTCGGTCAGGAGCACATCGTGCGCACCCTCTCCAACGCCGTGGAGCAGGGCCGCGTCCATCACGCCTACCTGTTCGTCGGCTCGCGGGGAACCGGCAAGACCTCGATGGCGAAGATCCTGGCCCGCTCGCTGAACTGCGTGAACGGCCCGACGCTCACGCCCTGCGGCGAGTGCGAGCCGTGCCGGACGATCGCGGCCGGCACGTCGCTCGACGTGATCGAGATGGACGCCGCATCCAACCGCTCCGTGGACGACATCCGCGAGCTGCGTGAGCGGGTGGGCTTCGCGCCGGCCGCGGGCCGCTGGAAGGTCTACATCCTGGACGAGGCCCACATGCTCACCAAGGAGGCATGGAACGCCTTCCTCAAGACACTCGAGGAGCCGCCGCCCAACACAGTCTTCGTCCTGGCGACCACCGAGCCGCAGAAGGTGATGGCGACGATCGTCGACCGGTGCCAGCGCTTCGACTTCCAGCGCCCCTCCCTCGAGCAGATCGCGGAGGTCGTTCGCCGCGTCGCCGTGGCCGAGTCGATCCAGATCGAGGACGGCGCCGTCGCCCTGATCTCCCGCTCGGCGACCGGGAGCTTCCGCGACGCCCTCGGCACGCTCGACCAGCTGGTCGCCTTCGGAGGCGACTCCGTCACCACCGACGAGGTGGTCGAGCTTCTGGGCGCCGCCGACGCCGAGCTCCTCTTCGACACGACGGACGCCCTCGCCGCTGGCGATGCCAAGACGGCGCTCGAGGCAGTGGAGCGGCTGTCCCACTCCGGCCGAGATCCCGGCCAGTTCGCCAGGGACCTGATCGCCCACCTGCGCCAGCTGCTGGTTGCGCGAGCAACCGGCGCCGTCCCCGAGTCGTTCACGGTGACCGTCGCTCAGCCCGAGCGACTGGCGGAGCAGGCAAAGAAGATGGACGACGCCAAGCTGATGGGTGCGATCGACTCGCTGAGCGCAGCGGTCGCGGCGATGCGCGAGGGCGATGACCCCCGCCTGACCCTGGAGGTGGCCCTGCTGAAGGTGGCCACCCCGTCGCTGGATTCGTCCCGCGAAGCGCTTCTGCGCCGCATCGAGTCGCTGGAGTCCCGGTTGACTGGCGGCGCGCCCGGGGAGTCGTCCTCAGCAGGCGGGGCCAGCGATGGGGGCGACGCTAGGGCTCAAGCCGAAGTTGAGCGGGCCATCGAACAGCCGGAGCCTGCTGAGGCCGACACCCCGGCCACGCCGCCGGTGGACGACGCTCCTGAGGCATCGGAGCCGGAGGCGCCGGTGGCCACCGCGATGGTCGAGATCGAGCGGGTCGTCGAGCTCTGGCCGGCCGTCGTCGATCACGTGCGAGGCAGCGGCTCGGCGATGCTGTCGACGTTGTTCGACGAAGCCCGACCGCTCGCCATCGACGAGGAGCGCTCGATGCTTCGGGTCGGCTTCCCCTCCTCAGCCAAGTTCAACAAGAAGAAGGCGGAGGCGACGGTCAATGTCGAGCGGATGACGGAGGCGATCACCGTGATCGTCGGAACCAGGATGCGCCCCGTCTACGAGCTGGTCGAGAAGGAAGCGCCGCAGGCCGCGCCGGAGACATCCACCGAGGTGAACGAGGATGATCTGGTCGACATGATCAAGGACAACTTCGACGCGACGGAGGTCGTCTCCGAGGACGACGCGCGTGAAAGCGAGGCGGGTTGATGCCCCAAGGGCCCAACATGAATCAGCTGCTCAAGCAGGCTCAGCAGATGCAGGCCGAGATGGCCAAGGCTCAGGAGCAGCTCAAGAACGAGACCGTCGAGGCGAGCGCCGGCGGCGGCATGGTCAAGGTGACGATGACCGGCGACATGGAGCTCCGGCAGATCGAGATCTCTCCCGATGCGGTGGACCCGGAGGACGTCGACATGCTGCAGGACATGGTCACGGCGGCCGTCAACGAGGCCCTGCGCTCGGCGCAGGAGCTGGCGGCCAACCGCATGGGCGGGATCGCCGGGCTCGGCGGGGGCGGTGGCCTTCCGGGCCTGCCCGGTATGTAGGGCCTACCCGGTCCCTACGCTTCTGCCATGTACGCGGGACCGATCAGCCAGCTGATCGCCGAGCTCTCCAAGTTGCCGGGAATCGGCCAGCGCACCGCGCAGCGGCTCGCCTTCCACATCCTCCGCGCCAGCGACGAGGACGCCCTCGGCCTGTCGGACGCGATTCGTGAGGTGAAGGAGAAGGTCGGCCTGTGCGAGGTCTGCTTCAACCTGGCCGAGGGGCCGCGCTGCCGCATCTGCGAGGACCCGCGCCGCGACAGCTCCCTGATCTGCGTGGTCGAGGAGCCGGCCGACGTGATCCCGATCGAGCGGACCGGCGAGTACCGCGGCCTCTACCATGTGCTCGGCGGGGCGCTCTCACCGATCGACGGGATCGATCCGGAGGACCTGCGGATCGCCGAGCTGATCGACCGCGTCGACGAAGACGTCAAGGAGGTGGTGCTCGCGACGAACCCCACCACCACGGGCGAGGCGACCGCGCTCCACATCGCCGACGCGCTCCGCGACCGCGTGACGGTGACGAGACTCGCCAGCGGCCTGCCGGTCGGCGCCGACCTCGAGCATGCCGACGAGGTCACGCTCGGCAAGGCCCTGGCGGGGAGGCAATCCCTCTCGTAGAGGCCCCCGTATTCAGGTGGTACTCACAACCATCTGACCGAATCAGGGGGAAGCATGAGAGCGAAGAAGGGAATCTTCGTCGCCTGCATCGTTGCGGCGCTCGCCTTTGCGATCACGATCGCTGGAACCGCGACCGCCGCGCCCGGAGCCTCGAAGGCGGCGAAGAGGTGCAAGAAGAAGCACTCCACCAAGAAGAGGAAGAAGTGCAGGAAGAGGAGGGCCGATGCGATGCGCTCGCCGGTCATCCGCGCGACGCTGACCTGGTCGAACGGCGGCGCTGACGACGTCGACATGGACCTCTTCGTCTTCGATGGGAACGGCGGGATGGCCGGCGACGGATCGAACACGATCCCGCTGAGCTCGATCACGCCCGATTTCGCCGGCCCGTCGGGAAGCGAGACGTTCACGGACAGCCTTTTCACTCCGCAGGCGGCTCGCGACCTGAGCTTCGGGGTCTGCTACTCGGCCGGGGCTCCCGTCCACACCGATTTCACGCTCACCTACGTGACGGCTGATGGAGCCATTCACGGCGACAGCCAGAGTCCGGGGAAGACCGCCCGCTTCGACTATCCCGGCGGGGTTGCGATCCCCTCGGGCTTCTGCTCACGCTAGTGGACATTGATCTCACTCACACACATGGGCGGCGTCACCGGTAGTAGGCTCGCCCGGAAACCCGGAAACAGCCGGAGAGGGGAACTCAGAATGAGAAGGAAGAAGGGGCTTGTCCTGCTGGCGCTGCTGGCGCTGGCGGCTTTCACCATCACCGCGACCGTCGGCGGAAGCGCCAGTGCCGCCGGGGGCGCCGTGGCGGCCAAGAAGAAGTGCAAGAAGAAGAACCACGCTTCATCCGCCAAGAAGAAGCGGTGCAAGAAGCGCAAGAACGTCCCGCCGGTGTCCGTGGTGCGCGCGAAGCTCACCTGGTCGAACGGTGAGAACCCGAACGCGGATGTGGATCTGTTCGTGTTCGATTCGAGTGGTCGCACGGCCGGGAACGGGAGCGACGCGATTCCGGCAAGCGACCTCTCGCCGGATGTGACCGGAGCGGCGGGCTCAGAGACGTTCACCGACCTGAACGCCAACCAGAAGCGCCCGTTCAGCTTCGGCGTTTGCTACTCGAACGCAGGCTCGGCTCACGTGGACTACACGATCACCTACGTGACGGCAGACGGCGTCAGCCATACCGACACCCGGAACCTGGGGAGCGATGACAGGGTCGACTACTCGGCCGACGGGGTACCGATCCCGTCCTACTGCACGACCTAGGTATCGCAGCACGAAGTCGACAGCGGACCGCCGGGCTCATCCTCGCGATGAGCCTGGCGGCTCTCGCTGTTCTCTCGGCGGGCTCTGCCGTCGCCCTCTGCGGCTGAGCTACATGCGGCGGGTCGGATCGTCGTACCCGCTGCGGCGCTGCGGAGACTCGTCCCGATCCTTCGGCGGCCCGCCCTGCTGGACCAGCTCGTAGAGCAGTGACAGCGCCAGGCCCGCGCCGCCGGCGATCATCAGGATCAGGCCGACGGTCTGGATGTTGATGACGTCCGAGTGGACGTTGATCGCGTAGCGCAGGATGGCGCCGATCGCGATCAGGAAGATGGCCGTGGCAATGGTCACGATCCGGCAGCATAGCCGCGCCCTTCGGCGCCACCCGGGACGATCGTCTCCACGAGGCCGGTGACGACGTCATAGACATGGCCCGACACGGCGATCCGCGGCGAAATGGCAGATGCGGAGCGAAGCCGCACGACGTCGCTCGTGACCGTGGCCCGGGGGTCGAGGATCGCCCGGTCCGTGAGAGTGGATTCATCGGCGCCGATCCGGTTGGCGTAGCGGCGACGGAAATCGTCGTCCGAGAGCGCGCCGGTCCCGCACTGGGTGTGGTGCACCACGGCGACTTCGAACAGCGGCCCGTCGGGGATCGCGTTCTCGACGAGCTGGCCGATGAAGGCAACGTCGTTGATCACCTCCGGGGTGACCCGGCCGCCGACGTTGCGGACGACCACCGCGTCGCCGAGCCCGAGGTCGAGGAAGTGCGCGGGGTCAACGCGCGGATCGAGGCAGGTGACGACGAACAGGCGCAGGTCGGGGAAGACCACGGCGCCCTGGTGGCCGCCTTCGGCGGCAAAGGCGCGGTTGCGCTCCAGCGCCGAGTCGACCCCGGTCATGCGGCTTCGCCCGTGGCCGCCCCGTCCGGGCTGGTTTCGCTCAGCCCGAAGCGGTGGTGCAGGCGTCGCAGCGGCTTCGGCGCCCACCAGTTCCAGCGGCCGAGCAGCTCCATCAGCGAAGGCACCAGCAGGGCGCGGATCAGGCTCGCGTCGATCAGCACCGCCAGGGCGGTCCCGACGCCGTTCTCCTTGATGAAGATGATCTGCGAGGTCGCGAACGCGCCGATCGCGATCGCGAAGAGCAGAGCGGCCGCGGTCACGATCCGGCCTGTCCGCTCCAGCCCGATGGCGACGCACTCGGAGTCGCTCGCGCCGTTGTCGCGAGCCTCCTTGATGCGGGAGAGCAGGAAGACCCCGTAGTCGGTGGAGAGCCCGAAGACGACCGCGAACAGCAGGATCGGCATCGTCTGCTCCAGTGCCCCCTGGCTCTTGTAGTCGAGCAGGCTCTCCAGCCGGCCGTCCTGGAAGATGAACACCAGGATCCCGAAGGTCGCGCTCAGGTTGAGCGCGTTCATCAGCAGCTGCTTGACCGGCAGCACGACCGAGCCGGTCATCAGGAAGAGCACAATCAGGGTCGCCACGATCACGATGGCCAGCGCGATCGGAGCGTGTGTTTCGAGGCTGTTCTGCAGGTCGACGAAGTGGGCGGCCGCGCCGGCAACCAGTAGCTGTGAACCCTGGGGGACCGGCAGGTCGCGGATCTCGTTGACCGCATTGCGGCTCGTGTCCGAGATGTAGCTCTGCGTCGAGTAGGCAGAGATCACCGCGTCTCCGTTGGCGAGCCGCCGCGGCGGCTGGACCTCCGCGATGCCCTTCACGCTCGCGACGTCACGCTCGATCGTGTTGAGGGCCGTGGGCGTCGCGTTCTCCACCAGCAGGATGTGCGGCGTGTCGTGGAACGGCGGGAACTGGGCCCGCATCACGTTGTCGACCTGCCGAGCGCTGGCGCTCTCGGGAAGCACCTGGGCATCCACCGAGGTGAACTTGAGCGAGTAGAAGGGGATCCCGAGCACGATCAGGAGCGCCGCGGTTGCGGTCGCGACGCCGATCGGCCGCCGCATCACGAAGCGCGACAGCCGGTACCAGAAGCCTGATTCGGTGGAGGTCGCGTCGCGCTGCGCCCGCCGCTGCAGGAACGCGGGGGAGAGCGCGTTCACGCGCTCGCCGAGCAGCGCCAGGACCGCCGGGAGCACCGTCAGCGCAATCGCGGAGGCGAGCAGTGCGACCATGGAGCCTCCGAGGCCCATCGAGTAGAGGAAGCGCTGCGGGAACACGAGCAGCGAGGCCAGCGCGACCGCCACCGTGATCGAGGAGAAGAGCACAGTGCGGCCGGCGGTGTTCATGGTCCGGCGCATCGCCTGCATCCCCGGCCCGTGCTTGGCGATCTCCTCGCGGTAGCGCGAGACGACGAAGAGGCTGTAGTCGATCGCCAGGCCAAGGCCGAGTCCGGTGGTCAGGTTGATCGCGAAGATGGAGACGTCGACCAACTCGTTGGCGACGCGCAGGAGCAGGAAGGTGCCGACGATCGCGAGCCCGCCGATCAGGAGGGGCAGCAGGGCGGCGACACCGCTGCGGAAGAAGATCAGCGAGAGCACGAAGAGCAGCGGGAAGGCGAGCATCTCCGCCATGCGGAGGTCCTTCTCGACCTGCTTGTTGACCTGCTCCTGGGCGAGCGCGATGCCGCCCACCGACACGCCGGGCTGACCCTTCAGCTCGTCGGCGATCCGCTTGGCGGCGTCCTGCTGCTGCTTGTCGCCGGTGGGCCTCAGGCTGACGGCGAGATAGCTCGCGTCGCCCGTTCCCGAGATGAAGTCACGGCTCGCGGTGTCGAGGTAGCCGATGACCCGGGCGACGTCGGGATTTGCCCGCAGCTTCTGCTCGATGCCGCGGATCCTCCGCTGGCCGGTCGGCGTCGTCGGGGAGGTGTTCTGGATGAGGACGATCACGCTTGGATTCCGGTATCCGTCCGCCTCCAGTCGGTCGGTCGCCCGGACGCTCTCGGATGCCGGGTCGTCAGCTCCGTAGGGCGCGAGCTTGCTCGCCACCCCGCCGCCAAGTGCTGCGGCGACGACGAAGAAGACGGCCCCGAAGATCACCACGCGCTTGCCGCAGCGCTGGGCCAGCGATGCCAGTGAGTTGAACATCTCCTACCTCCCCCCGTTGACCGTGACGGCCCGGGCTTTCACTCGTTCCAGATCCTCGGCGGCGCGCTCGAACCAATCGGCCGCCGCCTCGCTCATTTCGATGCCGTAGCGGAGCACCGTCAGGGAACCGATGTCCGGCTCCGACGGGGGGTCGTCGATCCTGCCCTCTTGGTCGACGGTCTCCCAGATCGCCCGCAGCTCGTCCGCCTTCGCGCGCGAGATTGCGGCCCGCTCCCGGGCGATCTCCGCGGCCCGGCCCGGCTCGATCGAGCCGGCGAAGAAGAGCTTCAGCAGGCCCTCGTCGCGGGTCTCCAAGACCTCCGGAGGCTCCGCGATCCACTCCCGCGCCGCATTCCGGCCGGCCGCGGTGAGCTTGAAGGTCGTCCGCTGGCGGGCGCCCTGCGAGGAGTCGCCGCCCGCGATCAGCCCGGCCTTCTCGAGCTTCTTCAGCTCCGGGTAGATCTGGCCGTAGCTGGCCGCCCAGAAGAAACGGGCGGAGCTGTCGACCAGCTGCTTGATCTCGTATCCGGACCGCGGCTTCGCGGCCAGCATTCCCAGAATGACCTTGCCAGTGGCGCTCAGTTTCATGTACTCAGCAGATATATCAATCCGATATATACATGGATGTGATCCTCATCACGCTCCGCCCCGTATGAACTTTTGCGGAGTCTCCGCGGAAATGAGCCGGCCGCGCGCGATCGCGGTGCCGGACTGCGGTTAACCTGGACGGCGTTCGACCCGAGTCTCGTCCCTTGACCCGCGGCACCTGAACCGGCGCGGCTGGGACGAGCACCAATTAAATTCTGGGCAAGGTCATGGAGATGCGCGAGCCAGCGATTGAGGACGAGGACTTCGGGCCGGGCAAGCAACTGCCCCGGGGACGGCATGGCCTGCCGCGCGAGACGGTGACGGAGTCGCAACGGGGCAGGATCCTCCAGGCGATGGTCCAGGCCGTGGCTCAGCGAGGCTTTCAGGAGACGCGCGTTGCCGACGTCGTTGAGGGGGCCGGCGTGGCGCGGAAGACCTTCTACGACTTCTTCAACGACAAGGAGGACTGCTTCCTCGCGGCCTACGACCGCGTCTCTGCGCGGCAGTTCGAGGCCGCGTCGTCGGCCTTCAGGGAGAGTGACGAAGCACCGTGGGCGGAGCGGATTCGCGCCGCGATGGCCGCGTTGCTCGACCTGCTGGCCAGCTCACCGGAGGAAGCCAGGTTCGCCATCGTCGAGGTGCTGGCGGCGGGACCGAAAGCGCTGATTCGCCGTGACGCCGCGTTGCGCCAGTACACCGAACTGGTCGAGGCGGGTCGCAAGGAGTCGTCGATCGAGCTCCCGGGAATGACCTCAGTGGCGATCGTCGGCGGTGTATTCGAGTTGCTCTACAGCGAGATCCTGCACGGCGCCACCGCCCGTCTGCCGGCGAGGCTGCCCGACATCGTCTACTGGATCACCCAGCCCTTCCTGGGCGCTGACGCTGCCGTCGCCGAGAGGGAACGGGCCCGTCAGGCCGCCGCCGGCTAGGCCCGGTTGCCCGCGCGCCTGACTTCGGCGGCGGCCGCCTCGGGGCCGATGTACGGCGCCAGCACGGTGAAGAGGATGTCCGGAAGCCTGGCCGGGAGCTCCTCGGCTCGGCCGGCGATGACCTCGTCGAAGATGATCGTCTCGGCACCGCCGACCGCCATCAGCTCCAGGTTGGGGGGCAGTTGGATCGAGTTCGCGGCGTACTCCCGTCCCTCGACGAACAGCGGAACCAACCGCTCCAGCGCCTCGCGGTAGCGACGTTGGGCCTCCGGCCGCGCCCCCCGGGCATCGACTGTCGCCATCCGTGTCACCTCCGGCTCCGCGGAGCAAGCCTCGAGGCAGGCCCGCATCGCGCGCCCGATCCTCTGCGGCCACGGGCCGTCGCCCTCGAACGCGCGAGCCACGTAGTGGACGAGAACGCCCAACACGCGCTCGTAGGCGGCGAACAGGCACTCCTCCTTGCTCTCGAAGAGCTCGTAGAAATTCACCCGGGAGACCTCTGCACGGTCGACGACATCGAAGACTGTGACTGAGTTGAATCCCTTCTCGGCCACCAGCCGCACGGTCGCCCACAGAATCCGCTCTTCGTTGCAGAGGCCCTCGCTCGTCCGCGGCAGGCCCGGACGGGCCTGAATGGCCGTTTCGCCTAGCGCGCTCATCCCTGGAACGGCAGAGTCAAATCGCGTCAAAGCCTCTCTGCGTCTTAGCGCCCTCCGTCCCTGGAGGGGTCTCTTCCTCTAAGCGTCAGCGGCACCCGGAGGATTACTCGCTTTTTATCATGAATCCGCACGTACCAACTACTTCGGTAGCGCCAGCGTGCCCGAAGGCGTCTGTGAAGGCGGAGTTTCTGAGGGAGCTTGTATCCGGCGCTGGCCCCGACCCTCCACGTGGCTCCCTCGCGGACGACGGGGAAGGCCGTGGTGGTCCCGCGCGCGTCGCGATAGAGCAGGAAGCCGCGCCCCCTGAGAGCCGGACGCGGGTCATCTGAACGCTCGCGGTAGAGGCGAGCGCGCTCGCCGGCAGCCGCGATCTCACGGCCTCGAGCTGACCGCCGAAGCTCCTGATGCCCGCCCGGCAGCCCCCGCCTCCCGGCGCCGGCGGGTGCCGACCCAGCCGCCGCGGTAGACGAATCCGAGCCCCGCCGCCGCAACTCGCGAGCAGCGAGATCACCGTCAGCGATGCCGCCATGGCGCCGCCACGGAGAACCGCCCTGGGACCCACCCCGAGCGTGAAGAATCCCAGTGTTTTTCACTGCTGTGAGCGGTCCTTGACATGGCTTGGTATCGGGTATATGAATCGAGGCTTGTTACGAACGCAACTGTTTCCAAAACCGTTCTCAAATCCGCTCATCGCGAACGGAATCGCGGGCAGCCAACAGAGGAGGAGCAATGATCAAGCGCCGCAGTAGAGCGGCAATTGCGACGCTCGGAATGGCGATCGGCCTTGCCGTCGCCCTGCCGGCCACCCCGGCCGGCGCCGCCACCTTCGACAACGCCTGCACGAACAGCCTGATCGCGTCGCAGGCCAGCCTGATCCCCGTGACCATGACCGCGACGGCGTCGCCGAACCCGGTGTCGCCCGGTGGTTCGGTCACCCTGAGCAACATCCACCAAGACCTGGCCATTCCCCCGGCGGTCTTCGTCGCCGGCTACAACGCCGGCGTCCTGACGACCGGGACGAACGTCATCCCCGTCACCAACATCCACTCGGTGATCGCGGGCACGAACACGACTCAGGGCACCCAGAACACCAACGACGTGGCCACGACGGCCACGACGACGATCACCGATCCCAACGGGACCCCGGGCACGGGCGATGAGACCGCGACCCCGGGCACGGTGAGCGCCACCTACGCGGACGAGAGCTGGACCGCCGCTGCCAGTGGAACGATCAATTTCCGCGAGTTCACGACCACACCCCCGGTGACCACCCTCACCGGCGGCGTCAACATCACCGCCAAGGTCGCCGGCATCATCACGGTCCGGTTCGGCTGCGACCCCGGTGAGGTGGTCGAGGGGGCGAATCCAAACACGATCACGTACACCGATCCGGCCCCGGCCTTCGCCAGCACGCAGGCGACGACCCCTAAGAAGAAGTGCAAGAAGAAGAAGCACAAGAAGTCCGCCGCGATCGCCGAAGAAGAAGTGCAAGAAGAAGAAGAAGTGATCTGAGTCCGGGATCTGCCTACGAGGGGCGGGAGCCGAGGGCCGAGGTGAGCATCACCCGTCCGAGCGGCTTCCGGTCCGATCTTGATCAGCTCATCCCGGGGCGCGCCCCTGAGCTTCGCGGGGGGCGTGCCCACCGAGCTTTCTCGGTTCCCTTGACATAGGAGATCTCTAGGTAAGCGCTGCAGGAGCGCGGTAGTTGACGCGCTTGCGGTGGCAGCAGCATCTTCTGCTGCCCGCGAGCCAGGCAGGTGATCTCGGGATCGGCGGTGGCGTGGGAGGACCTTCGCAGCGGCACGGTGCGGGTATGGTGGCGCGACCTCTCGAGCGCGGCGGGTGAACAGCAGGTGGACGCGACCCAGCCCGGTCGCCAGGAGGCACCGCCGCCGGCGCGCTCCCGGTGGCGCTGATCATGTACCTGCTCCGCGAGGGCGCGCTCTACGGGAGGCTCGGTCCCACGAGGGCGCTGGCTTTCCAGCTATTGCCCTCGCGTGCGACAGGGAGGGCAGAGCGGGTCCCGCTCGCGTCGCGGTAGAGCACGAACCCATGGTCGCCCTCGACCCGAGCACCGGTGACTTGGATGCGCTTCCCCCCCGCGAGCTCCTTCGCCGGAATGATCTTGGTCGCCGCCGCAATCAGGTCCGGGCAGCCCTTGTTCTTCAGCTCCGGATTCTGGCTGACGAACTGGCGGAGGTTTTCCAACTCCGAGGCCGTCACCAGCGAACAGACCGTCGGCCAGTCGCCGTCCGCCCGAGCCCGCAGAAACTCCTGCACCGCCTTCGCCATGGCGGCGCGGTCGCCGGGACCCGCCTCCTGGCCGAAGTTCTCGATGGTTCCCAAGGCGTTGGCGTTAGCTGTCTGTGCGGACCCCGCTCCCGCGGCGGTCGAATCGGACCCCCCGCCGCCGCATCCCGCAAGGAGCGAGATGACCACCAGCGACGCTGCGAGGGCGGCGCCGTTGAAAATTGCTTTGGAAGCCGTCCTGAGCATTTCGAGAATCCTAGTGTTTCTCGGTGAGAGGAGAGGGTTGGGAGGTCGACCGTCTCGCCCAGGCCAGACCACTGCCCTTGAAACCGGGCCAGGGGCTTGACACCGCCGGTTCTTAGGTATATGACTCACCGGTGTCTATGAACGCACTGTTTTATAACCACGTGTTTCCCCGTGGTCCACATCGCTTCACCGCAGCCTCAGAGGGCTTCGGATGATCGGAAGGGATCGGGAGAGTCGAGGGAGAGTGCGAAGGGAATCGCAAACAGAGGAGAAGCGATGATCAAGCGCCGCCGGACAGCCGTCCTTGCCGCCTTTGCAGTGGTAGCGAGCGTCTTCTTGCTGCCCGCAAGTCCGGCCAGCGCCGCCACCTTCGACAACGCCTGCGTCAACAGCCTGATCCCGACGCAGTCCAGCCTGATCCCCATAACCATGACCGGCGACCGCATCGTCGCCGCACGACCCGGTGCAGCGCCGGGGATACGGTCACCTTGAGCAACATCCAGCAGCACGCGGACATCCCGCCGGCGGTCTTCGTCGCCGGCTACAACGCCGGCGTCCTGACGACCGGGGTGAACAACATCCCGATCACCATCGTCCAGACGGTGATCGAGGGCACGAACACGGTCCAGGGCACCCAGACGACCAACAACCCGGGGTGGGGGAGGCGACGGCCTCGACGACGATCACCGATCCCAACGGGATCCCGGGGACCGGCGACGAGACCGCGACCCCGGGCTCGCTGAACGTCACCTACGCGGACCAGACCTGGACCGCCCTTGCCAACGGCCCGGTTGAGTTCCGCGAGGACACGGTGCTCAGCGGCCCGCTTCCGCCGGGGTTCACCAATCTCGTTGCGGGCATCCGCATCAATGCCGTCGTCGCCGGCGTGATCACGGTCCGGTTCGGCTGCGACCCCGGCACGGTGGTCGAGAGCGCGGACCCGAGCACGATCGTGCTCACCGATCCGGCTGTGTCGTTCGCCACCACGGAGCCTCCACGGCAGATCTCGATCAACGATGTCTCGCACAACGAGGGCAACAGCGGGCAGACCGCGTACGACTTCACGGTCTCGCTCGATCACCCCTCAGTGCATCCAGTGACGGTCAATTTCGCGACCGCGAACGGCACGGCTACCGCACCCAGCGACTACACGGCTAACTCGGGGACGGTCACCTTCGCCCCCGGGGACACGTCCAAGACGGTGACCGTGCAGGTCAACGGAGACACCACCGTGGAGCCGAACGAGACGTTCAACGTGAACCTCTCGGGCGCCACGGGCAACGCGACGATCACCGACGCCCAAGGGGTGGGGACGATCGTCAATGACGACACACCGGCACCGACGGTGACGGCGCTGAGCCCGACCCACGGCGCAGCCGCGGGCGGCAACACGGTGACGCTCACCGGCACCGACCTGACCGGCACGACCGCGGTCCACTTCGGCGCCAACGCGGCGACCGGGGTCACCGTCGTCAACGCGACCACGGTCACGGCCGTCGCCCCGGCGGGCACCCAGGGGACCACGGTCGACGTCACGGCGACCACGCCGGCGGGCACCAGCTCGACGGCCGGCACCGGCAACGACTACACCTATGACGCAGTCATCCCGGCACCGACGGTGACGGCGCTCAACCCGACCCACGGGCCGGCGGGCGGCGGCAACTCGGTGACGATCACCGGCACCGACTTCACCGGTGCGACATCGGTCCACTTCGGCGCCAACGCGGCGACCGGGGTCACGGTCGTCAACGCGACCACGATCACGGCCAACGCCCCGGCTGGCACCCAGGGGACCACGGTGGACGTCACGGTGACCACGCCTGCGGGCACCAGCTCGGGGGCCGGCACCGGCAACGACTACACCTATGACGCAGTCATCCCGGCACCGACGGTGACGGCGCTCAACCCGACCCACGGGCCGGCGGGCGGCGGCAACTCGGTGACGATCACCGGCACCGACTTCACCGGTGCGACATCGGTCCACTTCGGCGCCAACGCGGCGACCGGGGTCACGGTCGTCAACGCGACCACGATCACGGCCAACGCCCCGGCTGGCACCCAGGGGACCACGGTGGACGTCACGGTGACCACGCCTGCGGGCACCAGCTCGGGGGCCGGCACCGGCAACGACTACACCTATGACGCAGTCATCCCGGCACCGACGGTGACGGCGCTCAACCCGACCCACGGGCCGGCGGGCGGCGGCAACTCGGTGACGATCACCGGCACCGACTTCACCGGTGCGACATCGGTCCACTTCGGCGCCAACGCGGCGACCGGGGTCACGGTCGTCAACGCGACCACGATCACGGCCAACGCCCCGGCTGGCACCCAGGGGACCACGGTGGACGTCACGGTGACCACGCCTGCGGGCACCAGCTCGGGGGCCGGCACCGGCAACGACTACACCTATGACGCAGTCATCCCGGCACCGACGGTGACGGCGCTCAACCCGACCCACGGGCCGGCGGGCGGCGGCAACTCGGTGACGATCACCGGCACCGACTTCACCGGTGCGACATCGGTTCACTTCGGCGCCAACGCGGCGACCGGGGTCACGGTCGTCAACGCGACCACGATCACGGCCAACGCCCCGGCTGGCACCCAGGGGACCACGGTGGACGTCACGGTGACCACGCCTGCGGGCACCAGCTCGGGGGCCGGCACCGGCAACGACTACACCTATGACGCAGTCATCCCGGCACCGACGGTGACGGCGCTCAACCCGACCCACGGGCCGGCGGGCGGCGGCAACTCGGTGACGATCACCGGCACCGACTTCACCGGTGCGACATCGGTCCACTTCGGCGCCAACGCGGCGACCGGGGTCACGGTCGTCAACGCGACCACGATCACGGCCAACGCCCCGGCTGGCACCCAGGGGACCACGGTGGACGTCACGGTGACCACGCCTGCGGGCACCAGCTCGGGGGCCGGCACCGGCAACGACTACACCTATGACGCAGTCATCCCGGCACCGACGGTGACGGCGCTCAACCCGACCCACGGGCCGGCGGGCGGCGGCAACTCGGTGACGATCACCGGCACCGACTTCACCGGTGCGACATCGGTCCACTTCGGCGCCAACGCGGCGACCGGGGTCACGGTCGTCAACGCGACCACGATCACGGCCAACGCCCCGGCTGGCACCCAGGGGACCACGGTGGACGTCACGGTGACCACGCCTGCGGGCACCAGCTCGGGGGCCGGCACCGGCAACGACTACACCTATGACGCAGTCGTCACGCCGTCGAACATCACGATCAACGATGTCTCGCACAACGAGGGCAACAGCGGGACCACCGCGTACGTCTTCACGGTCTCGCTCAGCGCGGCCCAGGCCGCGCCGGTGACGGTCAATTTCGCGACCGCCGACGGCACGGCTACCGCACCCAGCGACTACACGGCTAACTCGGGGACGGTCACCTTCGCCCCCGGGGACACGTCCAAGACGGTGACCGTGCAGGTCAACGGCGACACCACCGTGGAGCCGAACGAGACGTTCAACGTGAACCTCTCGGGCGCCACGGGCAACGCGACGATCACCGACGCCCAAGGGGTGGGGACGATCGTCAATGACGACCAAGCTGGTTCGGTCAACAACGCCTGTGTGAACAGCCTGATCCCGACCCAGGCCAGCCTGATCCCCGTGGTCATGACCGCTAATGCGTCGCCGAACCCGGTGTCGCCCGGGGGTACGGTCACGTTGAGCAACATCAACCAGCACCTGGCCATCCCGCCGCAGGTCTTCGTTGCCGGCTACAACGCCACCAACGGGACGCTTATCCACGTGGGAGCCAACAACATCCCGATCACCGACATCCACACGGTGATCGAGGGGACGAACACGGTCGAGGGCACCCAGACCACCAACGCCGCGACCGCGACGGCCACAACGACGATCACCGATCCCGACGGGGTGCCGGGCACAGGCGACGAGACGGCGACTCCGGGCACGGTGGACGTCACCTACGCGAACCAGACCTGGACCGCCGGAGCCAGCGGCACGATCAATTTCCGCGAGGACACGGTTACGCCGCTCACCACTACCAGCTCCGGCATCAACATCACGGCCGTCATCGCTGGGGCCATCACGGTCCGGTTCGGCTGCGACCCCGGCGAGGTGGTAGAGGGGGCGAATCCGAGCACGATCGTGCTCACCGATCCGGCCCCGTCGTTCGCCAGCACGCAGATCCAGCAACCGGCGGCGTCGAACATCACGATCAACGACGTCTCGCACAACGAGGGCAACAGCGGGCAGACCGCGTACGTCTTCACGGTCTCGCTCAGCGCGCCCCAGGCCGCGGCGGTGACGGTCAATTTCGCGACCGCGAACGGCACGGCTACCGCACCCAGCGACTACACGGCTAACTCGGGGACGGTCACCTTCGCCCCCGGCGTGACCTCGCAGACGGTGACGGTGCAGGTCAACGGCGACACCACCGTGGAGCCGAACGAGACGTTCAACGTGAACCTCTCGGGCGCCACGGGCAACGCGACGATCACCGACGCCCAAGGGGTGGGGACGATCGTCAATGACGACCAGGCTCAGTGCAACGGCCCGTCGATAAGCAAGCTGTTCCCGAATGTCGGGATCGCGAACATCGGCGGAATCACCCTGATCTCCGGCCAGCACTTCACCGGGGCCACCTCGGTGAAGTTCGGAAGCACCCCGGCGAAGGCGTTCAAGGTGCTCTCCGACAGTCAGATCGTGGCGATCGCGCCACCGTTGCCTGCCGGCACGGTCGATGTGAGAGTGACCGGCCCTTGCGGCACGAGTCCAGTGACCGCTGGCGACAAGTTCACCTATGTCAAGCTCGGCCACAAGGACGACCACCACTAGAGGTAGCTGAGCAGCGCCACTGAGCAAGGGAAATGACTGCGCCGGGCCTAGGTCCGGCGCAGTCATTGCTTGCTCGAGGAGGAGCGATGACTAGCGCCGCGGAAGGGCAGTATTTGGCGGTCGAGGGACCCACCGGACTGCCTTAGGTGTAGCGCTGGGCGCGCTCGCCTTGCTCGCCGGGCTGGTCGCCTCCAGCCCCGCCCTTCGCCGGCCAGGATCGACTCTCCCAGCGCGTCGTCGGTGGTACGCACCTGTGGAGATCAGGCGGCCTCAAGCTGAAGACCCTGACGCTGCCGATTACCACCGGGAGGAGCGACGCTGCGAGGGCGACGCCGCTGAGAGTTGCCTTGGAAGCCGCCTGAGCATTCGAGAATCCTGGTGTTTTTCAATTTCCAGTAGTGGACCTTGACATTACGGTTTTTCGGGTATATGAATCAGGGCGTTCTATAAACGTGCCGTTCTATAACCACGTGTTAGCCCTTGGTCCACATCGCTTCACCGCAGCCTCAGAGGGCTTCGGATGATCGGAAGGGATCGGGCGAGTCGAGGGAGAACGCGAAGGGAATCGCGAACAGAGGAGAAGCGATGATCAAGCGCCGCCGGACAGCCGTACTTGCCGCCTTTGCAGTGGTAGCGAGCGTCTTCTTGCTGCCTGCAAGCCCGGCCAGCGCCGCCACCTTCGACAACGCCTGCGTCAACAGCCTGATCCCGACGCAGTCCAGCCTGATCCCGATAACGATGACCGCTACCGCGTCGCCGAACCCGGTGGCGCCCGGGGGTACGGTCACCTTGAGCAACATCTCGCAGCAGGCGGCGATTCCACCGGCGGTCTTCATCGCCGGCTACAACGCCGGCGTCCTGACCACCGGGGTGAACAACATCCCGATCACCAACATCCACACGGTGATCGCGGGCACGAACACGGTGCAGGGCACGCAGACCACCAACAACGCGACCACGACGGCGACGACGACGATCACAGATCCCAACGGGATCCCGGGAACCGGCGATGAGACCGCTACTGCGGGCACGCTGAGCGTCACCTACGCAAATGAGACGTGGACCGCCGGTGCAAGCGGCGCGATCAATTTCCGCGAGAACACGGTGATCAGCGGACCGATTCCGCCGGGGTTCACCAATTCGGTCGCCGGCGTCAACATCACGGCCGTGGTCGCCGGCGTGATCACTGTCCGGTTCGGCTGTGACCCGGGCACTGTGGTCGAGTCGGCGGATCCGAGCACGATCGTGCTCACCGATCCGGCCGCGACGTTCGCCAGCACCCAGATCGCCCAGGTCATCCCGGCACCGACGGTGACGGCGCTGAGCCCGACCCACGGCGCGGCCGCGGGCGGCAACACGGTGACGCTCACCGGCACCGACCTGACCGGCACCACCGCGGTCCACTTCGGCGCCAACGCGGCGACCGGGGTCACCGTCATCAACGGGACGACGGTGACGGCCACCGCCCCGGCGGGCACCGCCGGGAGCACGGTCGACGTCACGGCGACCACGCCGGGGGGCACCAGCTCCACGGCCGGCACCGGCAACGACTACACCTATGACGTGGTCGTCCCGCCGGCACCGACGGTGACGGCGCTGAGCCCGACCCACGGCGCGGCCGCGGGCGGCAACACGGTGACGCTCACCGGCACCAACCTGACCGGCACCACCGCGGTCCACTTCGGCGCCAACGCGGCGACCGGGGTCACCGTCATCAACGGGACGACGGTGACGGCCACCGCCCCGGCGGGCACCGCCGGGAGCACGGTCGACGTCACGGCGACCACGCCGGGGGGCACCAGCTCCACGGCCGGCACCGGCAACGACTACACCTATGACGTGGTCGTCCCGCCGGCACCGACGGTGACGGCGCTGAGCCCGACCCACGGCGCGGCCGCGGGCGGCAACACGGTGACGCTCACCGGCACCAACCTGACCGGCACCACCGCGGTCCACTTCGGTGTCAACGCGGCGACCGGGGTCACCGTCGTCAACGCGACCACGGTCACGGCCGTCGCCCCGGCGGGCACCGCCGGGAGCACGGTCGACGTCACGGCGACCACGCCGGGGGCCACCAGCTCCACGGCCGGCACCGGCAACGACTACACATACGACCAAGGCGCGAACCAGGCACCAATGGCGAACGCCGGACCCGACCAGACGGTCGCTTCCGGTGCGTCGGTGACGCTCGATGGATCGGGATCGACCGATCCGGAGGGCCAGCCGCTCACCTATCAGTGGACCCAGACGGGCGGAACGACGGTGACGCTCAGTGATCCGACCGCGGTCATGCCGACGTTCACGGCGCCGACCGGGCCGGACACGCTGACGTTCGACCTCCAGGTCTGTGACCCGGAGCCACTCTGCGACACCGATTCGGTGACGATCACGGTGCAGCCGCCGGTCGCCGAGGGGATCGACGCCGCGGGCGATGTGATCGTCAATGGCCCGGTTCAGGCCAAGAAGGACAGCAAGGTGTACGTCTTCCGTGTCAGCAACCTGGGGGACTCGCCGATCACGGTCGATCCCACCACCGACATTGACGCCGTCGTCAACGTCAACGGGACGCCGAACGGCTCGGTCTCCTCGCTGACTGGCACGAAGACGATCAAGCCGGGTAAGAGTGTCCGGTTCCGGCTCGAGTGGACCCAGGACGGCACCCTAGCCGCGGGCGACGCCGTCGAGTTCACGGCGTGCGTGAACCTGGCTGGTGACAGCAACCCCACCAACAACTGTGACAGCGAGACCCGCACGGCTGTTGGGAAACATCAACCATGCCACGGTGATGGGAAAGACCACCACGGTGATGGGGATAAACACCACGGCGAAGGGCATCGTCACTAGGGCAGTTGGCGGCGCGTGATGGGCGGGCAGAGCGCGATTGGCCCTCTGCCCGCCCCGTCGTGCTCGGGAGCGTCACTCGTGCGTGCGGCCCTGCGGCTCCCAGCGGAACCGCTTCGTGGCGACCCGGAGGCCGGCCAGCCCCCAGATGGCGAGCACCGCCACGTCGTTGGCGGACAGCCCGATGCCGGTCGGATCCTTGGCGACGGTCGTCTGCAGGCCCTGGGCCAGGTGGTAGAGGGGGAAGATGCGCCCGATCTCCTGGAGCCAACTCGGCAGCGTGTCGATCGGAATGAAGATCCCGGAGACGAAGGAGAGCATCAGCACCGTGAAGGCGCCGATCGGCTGGGCGCTCTCCTCGTTCTTGGCGAGCGCCGTGGCGGCGATGCCGAGGGCCGAGAGCGCGGCCGTCCCGAGGAAGAGGTAGATGACGAAGCCGGGAACGGTCTGCGCGGGCAGCTCGACTCCGTAGAAGACGATCCCGATCGCGATCATGACCCCGCCGACGGTGAACGCGAACGCCACCGAGCGCAGGACCTGGGCGGCGACGAAGGTCCATGCCGGCACCGGCATGCCGCGCAGCCTCTTCAGCTGACCGCGCTCCCGCTGTGCGGTCAGCGCCATCAGCGGGGTGCTGAAGCAAGAGAGGGCGAGCGCGTAGGCGATTAGGCCCGCGGTGAAGTAGGAGTGGATGCTCACCGTGTGCCCGGCGACCGTGGTCGTGTCGGGACCGCCCTGCGTGAAGATCGAGTTGAAGAGCAGCAGGAAGAAGATCGGGAAGATCGCGCCGAAGATCATCGCCCTCGGGGTGCGCAGCGTGGTCAGGATCGCGTAGCGAGCCTGGACCGCGACGAGGCCGGCGTCGCTCATCGCGGCGGTCCGTTCGCTGCGCCGCCCCCGGTCACCTCGAGGAAGACGTCCTCCAGGCTCGGCCGCCGGACTTCCAGGTCGACGAGGGGGATGCCCTCACCTTCGGCCCAACGGAGCAGCCCGTACAGGTCCCGCTGCAGGTCAGTGGTTGCGAGCGTCGCTTGGTTGCCCGCGACCTCCGGCTTGCGGCCGAGAGCCGATGCGATCCGGTCGAGGCTGATGCCGTCGGTGAGCCGGAAGCGGATCATCGTCTCGCGCCCGAGCTGATCGCCGAGGGTCGCCGGCGGCCCCTGAGCCACGATCTCCCCTTCGCGCAAGATGACCACGCGATCCGCCAGGTGCTGAGCCTCCTCCATGTAATGGGTCGTCAGGACGATCGTGGTGCCGAGGTTCTTCAGCCCCTCGATCATGTTCCAGGCGTCGCGCCGGGCGGTGGGGTCGAAGCCCGTTGTCGGCTCGTCCAGGAAGAGCAGCTCCGGGTTTGGGAAGGAAGCGCGAGTAGAGGTTCATCGTCTCCTTGACGGTCAGCAGTGGGCTGAGCTCGCACTCCTGGAGCACCAGACCGATGTGCTGCCGCCACTCCCGCGTCGGCTTGCCCGGGTCGGTGCCGAGGACCGAGACCTCGCCCGCGGTCCGCGGCCGATAGCCCTCGAGGATCTCGATCGTCGTCGTCTTGCCCGCGCCGTTCGGTCCGAGGAAGCCGAAGACGTCCCCGCGGGCCACCTCGAAGTCGATCCCCCTGACCGCCTCGTTCGCGCCGTAGGCCTTCCGCAGGCCTTCCACCCTGATTGCCGCTTCGCTTGCCATCCCGGACGCGGAGGATCATAGAGCCGGCTCTAAAGCTGACCTATCCTCAGTCGCTCCATGAACGCCACCAAGACAGACGGAATCGTGGTGATGAAGTTCGGCGGAACCTCGGTCGCGGGAACCGAGGAGCTCAAGCGCGCCGCCAGGCGGATCGTCGCCGCGCGCGAGCAGGGACAGCGCGTCGTCGCCGTGCTCTCGGCGCGCGGCAAGACCACAGACCGGCTGCTGGAGGCGGCGCGCGAGATCTCGCCCCGCCCCGATCCGCGCGAGATGGACATGCTGCTTTCGATCGGCGAGCGCGAATCCTGCGCGCTCTGCGCCATGGCAATCAATGACCTCGGCCACCGGGCGATCTCGCTGACCGGGTCGCAGGCCGGAATCGTCACGGACTCCTCTCACACCAAGGCCCGCATCATCGACGTTCGCGCCGACCGGATCCGCAAGGCCCTCGAGGAGGACTCGATCGTGCTGGTCGCCGGCTTCCAGGGCGTCTCGACAGACAGCCACGACGTCACGACCCTGGGGCGCGGGGGGTCTGACACGACCGCCGTTGCGCTGGCCGCGGCGCTCGGCGCGGAGGAATGCGAGATCTACACGGACGTCGCGGGTGTCTTCACCGCCGACCCGCGCATCGTCTCGGACGCGCAGAAGCTCTCGGTCCTCTCCTACGAGGAGATGCTCGAGATGGCGTCATCGGGCGCCCGGGTGCTGCAGCTGCGAGCGGTCGAGTACGGCCGCAACCATGGCGTCCGGATCCACTGTCGAAGCTCCGCGGATGAGGGCACCGGTACCCTCGTCGTCTCGGAGCAGGAGACCATGGAACAGCCTTCCGTAACAGCAGTCACCCACTCGACCGACGAAGCCCGCGTCACGCTCACGGGCGTGCCCGACGAGCCCGGCGTCGCCGGCCGCATCTTCGGCGCGCTCGCCGACGCCAACATCAACGTCGACATGATCATCCAGAATGAGCCGGTCTCCCACGACGGCGGGGCCGACCTCTCGTTCACGGTGGAGGCCGCTGAGCTCGCGGCCGCCGAGGAGGCGATCCGGATCGAGGATTCCGAGATCGGCATTGAGACCGACCAGAACATGGGCAAGGTCTCGATCATCGGGGCCGGCATGCGAAGTCACCCAGGCGTGGCCGCCAAGGTCTTTCGCGTCCTCGGCGAGAACAAGATCAACATCGAGATGATCTCCACCTCGCCGATCAAGATCTCCTGCGTGATCCGCGCAGACCAGGTGCCGCAGGCGGTCGAGGCTCTGCACGACGCGTTCGAGCTGGGCGAGGACGCGATTCGCAAGGAAGAGCCGACCGGCACCGAGCATCGCCCGACCGTTTCGGGCTGATGCAAGAAGCACAAGAAGTAGCCGCCGCCTGATCCGTACCCTTTGGGCATGAGTCCGAAGGGCGAATATCGAGTCGGGGTCGCCGGCGCCACGGGCGCCGTCGGCTCGACCATCCTCGAGGTGCTGGCCGAGCGCGAGTTTCCCGCCTCCGAGGTGAGGCCGCTCGCCTCGTCGCGCTCCGCCGGGAGCCAGGTCGCCTTCGCGGGCGCCGCGCTCGAGGTGCAGGAGATGACGGACGAGTCGATCCAGGGGCTCGACCTGATCCTCTCGTCCGCCGGGGGCACCGTGAGCTCCGAGTGGGCGCCCAAGTGGATCGAGGCCGGGGCCGTGGTGGTCGACAACACCAGCTACTGGCGCATGCACGAGGACGTACCGCTGGTGGTCGCCGACGTCAACGACGACGCCGTCGAGGGCCACAGCGGCCTGATCGCCAACCCGAACTGCACGACGATGCAGATGATGGTCGCGCTCAAGCCGATCGTCGACGCCGCCGGGATCGAGCGGCTGATCGTCTCCACCTACCAGTCGGTCTCGGGCACCGGCCGCAAGGCGATCGAGGAGCTCCGCGAGCAGGCCAAGGCGGTGCTCGACGGCAAGACGGTCGAGGCCGAGGTCTACCCGCACCAGGTCGCATTCAACGTCTTCCCGCAGGCGGAGACGTTCAAGGACGGCGACGACTACACGACGGAGGAGCGCAAGGTGATGGCGGAGACTCGCAAGATCCTCGGCCTCTCCGAGGACGTGGGGATCTCGGCGACCTGCGCCAGGGTGCCGGTATTCACCGGGCACTCCGAGTCGGTGAACGTGCAGACCGCCAAGGAGCTCTCGCCGGAGGAGTGCCGCGAGCTGCTCTCCGGACGCCCCGGGGCTGGTCGTGCTCGACGATCCCGCCGACGCCATCTACCCGGTGCCGATCGCAGCCGCGGGCCGCGACGAGGTCCTGGTCGGACGGATCCGCCGCGATCCCTCGCACGAGCGCTGCCTCAACCTCTGGGTGGTGGGCGACAACCTCCGCAAGGGCGCGGCGACCAACGCCGTCCAGGTCGCCGAGCTGCTGCACGAGCGGGACCTCGTCCGGGTCCCGGCCGGCGCCAGCCTGAGCTAAGTGAGCGGCTGGGCGCCCCCCGCCGGGGGGTTGCGTCCCTTCTCTGTATAAGCCCGGCATGGACGTCGGCTTCGGCACCGCGCTGCTCTTCGCCGGAGGGCTGCTCGCGATCGCGGCGGCGCTCTCCGGCCTCATGCGGGGGACCGTCCTCTCGATCTCGATCCTCTCGGTCGCCGCCGGCGTGATCCTGGCCGAGGCGGGCACGATCCACGTGGACGCGACCGATTCGGCCGTCATCCACCTCTTCCTGCTCGCCCTGATCGTCACCCTGCTCTCTGACGGGCTCTTCGTCGAGCGCGAGCTGCTCGTCGTTCACTGGGGCCCGGTGGTGCGGGCGCTGGTGATCGCGATGCCGCTCACGCTCGGGCTGCTCGCGGTCGCCGCCAAGCTGCTCTTCTCCGAGCTGAGCTGGGCGGAGGCGTTCCTGCTCGGCGCCGTCCTCTCCGCGACCGACCCGGTTGTGACCTCGGCGGTGGTGACCTCGCAGCGGGTGCCCGCGGCGGTTCGGCACGCGCTCAATCTCGAGTCGGGCCTCAACGACGGGCTCGCCCTGCCGTTCGTCCTCTTCTTCATCGTCCTCGCCTCGCCGGGCGGCAACTCCGGGACCGAGGCGGCGAAGCTGCTGGGGGAGGCGGCCTTCGGAGCGCTGATCGGAGTCGTCCTCGGCCAGGCGGGCGGACGGCTCACCCACCACCTGCCGGGCGGCGGGATCGTCCGCCGCTACGAGGGCATCTATGCGCTCGGCCTGGGCCTGCTCGCTTACGGGATCGCCGACGTGACCTTCGGCAACGGCCTGATCGCCGCCTTCGTCTGCGGGATCTCGCTGGCGGTCGCCGAACACGACATCGCCGATGACTTCGTGGTCTTCAGCGAGAACGTCAGCTCGATCCTCCAGGTGCTGACCTTCTTCGCCTTCGGGGCGCTGATCGTCGCCACCGGCTACCACGGCAGCATCCCCCTGCTGGTCGCCTTCATCGCCTTCGCCATCCTGATCGCGAGGCCGGTGACGATCCTGCTCGCGTTCATCCGCGTCGATCTGCCCAAGACCCACCGTGGCTTCATCGCGTGGTTCGGACCGAAGGGGGTCGCCTCGATGCTCTTCGCTGACCTGGTCCTCACCTCGGATGTGGGGGAGGCCCACACGATCTTCGAGGTCGCGGCCTTCGTGATCCTCGCCTCGATCGTGATCCACGGCGCGACCGACACGCTGGGGGCGAAGTGGATCGAGCGCCGTGTCGGCGCTACGAACTGAGGATCTTCTTCTTCTCCTCGCGGAACTCCGCCGCGGTCAGCACGCCCTTCTTCTTCAGCTCTCCAAGCTTCTCCAGGCGGTCGAGCTTGGCGTCGTCGGGATGCTTCTCGTCCGAGCCGAGCTCGCGCATCGCGGAGCCGATTCGGCGCCCGGCCTCCTTCCTCGCCTTCCGCGCGCGCAGGCGCATGTCGCCAACCCAGTCGCCGCGCTTGGCGTCCGGGAACTCACGTCCCGTCGAGCGTCTCAGCTTCTCGATGCCGGCGCCGGCCAGCGCGATCAGGAGCAGGGTCAGGACCAGCTGCCGCGTGCCGTTGGGCGGCCAGATGATCAGGGCGAGCAGGGCAACCGCCGCGAAGGCCGACCAGACGATGCCCGGCCGGTCCCGCAGCGTCGGCGCAAGAGCCTGGCGGATGCTGACCGCTCCGTTGTGCGGCGACGCGAGGTAGGCGGCGATCACGAACAGGATCCCGTAGATGATCACGCTGGAGGCGATGCTGTGGAGCAGCGAAGTGCCGATGTCCCACGCGTGCTGTGCCGGGATGCGGGCGTCCTCGGTCTTCGCCAGCGAATCGACGAACGGGCCCTTGAGGATGGCTCGTATCGCGAATGCCCCGAGTCCCGCCGCGATCAGGCCGAGGCCGTAGCCGAGGACGATGACCCAATCGCGGCCCTTGCCCAGCCACATCGCCAGGACGAAGAGGGCCAGCGAGCCGATCGTGAAGAACCAGGCGAGTCCCTTGAGGATCTTGGTGACGGTCCGCGCTGTGTCGAGCTCCTTCGAGTCGGCGATCTCGAGCTGGCCGAAGCCGGGCTTCAGAGTGCCGGTCTGCTCTCCCTTGGAGACCGCGTTCGCGACCTGTTTCTTGAAGCCGAGCCGATCCGCGAGCTGGTAGACGATCGGCTTCAGGTCGAGCACCACCTTCCCGTTCTGGCTCGAGATCGCCGCGTGCTTGTCCTCGAGGATGGCGACCAGCTGTGTGTGCGCGACCCGGTTGGCGTCCTGCCATAGGTTCTGGACTCGCTGCGACTGGAACGCTCGCATCGCCGCGCGAGTGGCGATCTCGCGGATCCCCGCCGAGGCGGGCGACGCAAGCTGCTGCAGGTCGCCGGGCAGGCGATTCTTGATCAGCCGGGTGACGTCGACATTCGCGTAGAGCTGGTCGACCGAATAGGTCGCGACGGCGTCGGAGATCTCCTTGTCCTCGAGCAGCCTCCCGCTCGTGTGGACCCACTCGTTCGTGTCGAGCAGCTGCTGGTCGATCCAGCTCGTGAAGATCGCGAGGAAGGCGAGGACCGAGGCGAGGATGACGAGGATGCGGACCTTGACCCGGTGCCGCATCTCCGGCGGTTGAGTCGACGCCGACGCCATACGACCTGGACCTTACGAGGGGGCCCGGTCGCAGTCGAGGGCTACGCGGCTACTGGTTCCAGCCGCTCCTCGACCCACTTGGTCGAGGAGATGTGCCTCTTCATACCCAGCTCCTTCGGCGAGAAGCCGAGGGCGAGGCCGACCAGCTGGGGGAGATGCAGCACGGCCAGGCCGAGATCCCGGTTGACCACCTTGGCGGCCTCGGGCTGCTGCATGTCGAGGTTGAGGTGGCAGAGCGGGCAGGGCGTCACCAGGCAGTCGGCTTCCGCATCGATCGCGTCACCGATGTGGGTGCCGGCCTGCCGCAGGGAGACCTCGCGGGCCATGGTGATGATGGGGAAGCCGCAGCACTTGCGGGCCCCGTCGTACTGGACCACCTCGCCGCCGAGCGCCTCGATCAGGCGGTCGAGGTAGAGGTCGCGCTCCGGGTGCTCCTCGTAGCCGAGGCGGTGCCTCGGCCGCAGGATGTAGCAGCCGTAGAAGGGGCCGACCTTCAGCCCGCCCAGTGGGCGCTGCACCTGCTCCTTCAGCTTGTCGAGCCCGTAGTCCTCGACCAGGACCCAGAGGAAGTTCTTGTTCGAGAAGCCCTCCGGGTCGTAGGAGAGCCCCTCCTCGGCCAGGGTCTCGTTGATGTGCGAGCGGTACTCCGAGTCGCGGAGCCGCTGCTGGCACTCGGACTGGGCGCCCTGGCAGGTCGAGCAGATGTTCATCATCGGCAGCCCCGTCTGCTGGGCGAGCGCGAAGGTGCGGGCGTTGAGTGTGTCCGCGAGCTCCTGGTTGTGCTCGGCGATCACGCCGGCGCCGCAGCAGTTGGCGCGGTCGAGCTCGACCAGCTCGATGCCCAGCCTCTCGGCGACCAGGCCCATCGACCCATGCAGCTCCGTGGTGAAGCCGCGGCTCACGCAGCCCGGCCAGTAGGCCATCTTCAAGTCGCTCACGATTCTCCTTCGTCGGGCTCGGGCTGGACTTCGGCCTCGGGCACGGCCTCGCCCTCGGGGACGCTCTCGTCGGCGTCCGCCTCCTCGCCGCGGATGTAGAGGTTGAGCTCCACCTGGTGCTCCTCGGTGTGCGCGTAGATCCGCTTGACGTGGTTCTGCGCGTCGCCGGGCAGCTTGGGGTGGACGCCCGGGATCAGCTTCGGGACCGAGCGCATCTTGCCGGTCCTGATGCCGCGGATCGCCGTCGGGATCGATTCGAGCAGGCCCTTGATCGCCCCGTGCTTCGGCATCAGCTTGCCCTTGATCCCCGGGGCGAGCGACTCCTGCAGCAGCAGGGCCTCGTCCAGGGTGCCCTTCTCCTCGATGATCTTCGTGAAGGCCTCCATGTGGTTCCGGCCGTGGTTCTGGTCGTGGATGTCCTCTTCGTCCGCCGCCCGGCGCAGCCGCATGATCTGGTCCATCGGAGCGACGCCCTTCGGGCAGGCGTCGATGCACGAGAAGCAGTGGGTGCAGTCATAGATCCCGTGCGGGTCCTGGGAGAGGTCGTGGAGCCGCTCCTGGGTCTCGGCGTCGCGCGGGTCGCCGACGAAGCGGTAGGCCTTCGCCAGCGCGGCCGGGCCGATGAAGTCGGGGTCGGCCTCCATCGAGAGGCAGGAGGAGACGCAGGCGCCGCATTGGATGCAGGCCATCGACTGGGTGATGTCGATCATCGACTCCGGCGGCACGATGTACTCGCGCTCCGGCGGGTCGCCCTCGGGGAGCAGCCACGGAGTGACCCGGCGGATCTTGGTCCAGTGGGTGGACTCCATGTCCGTGACCAGGTCCTTGATCACCGGCATGTTCCCCATCGGCTCGACCACGATGGGCTCGCCGCCGCCGTTGTCCCGATTGGCAAATTCTTGGGCCTCGCCGATCATCGTCTTGCAGGCCAGTCCGGACTGCCCGTTGATCTTCATCCCGCAGGAGCCGCAGATCGCGGCGCGGCACGAGCAGCGGACGGCGAGCGAGCCGTCGTCGCGGTCCTTCGCCTGCAGGAGTCCGTCGAGGACCGAGAGCGTGGGGTCGAGGTCGACGTCGAAGGACTCCCAATAGGGACCCTCGGCCTCCTCTGGTTGGAAGCGCCTCACCTTGATTGTGAACTCAGCCATCTCTCTCCACCCTACTCATCTAGTAGGTCCGCTCCTGCGGCTGCCACTGGGTCATCGTCACGTCCGAGTAGCTGATCTCGGGGCCGTCATCGGTCCGGGCCAGATCGATGTGCTTGAGCCATTCGTCGTCGTTTCGCTCCGGGAAGTCGGTGCGGAACTGCGCGCCCCGGCTCTCCGTGCGGTGGATCGCGCCGACGCAGGTGCACTCCGCCAGCTCGAGCATGTAGCTGAGCTCGAGGGCGCCGAGGATGTCCTGGTTGAAGACGGCGCCCTTGTCGTCCACGTAGGCGCTCTCGGCCTCCTCCTTCAGGCGCTTCACGATCTCGAGCGCCTCGTTGAGGCCATCGGCGTCGCGGAAGACGGCGACCTTCGAGTCCATCGCCTCGCCGAGCTCCTTGCGGATCTCGGACACGCGGCGTCCGGAGCCCTTCTCGCGGGAGAGGATCCCGTCGACCCGGGCCTCCTCGTCCTGCAGGAGCGTGTTGGGGAGGCGGCTCTGCTCGCGGCCCTTGGCCCGGTCCGCGGCGTCGACGCCGGAGCGGCGTCCGAAGATCAGGGTGTCGAGGAGCGAGTTGGCCCCGAGCCGGTTGCCGCCGTGAACCGAGACGCAGGCCACCTCGCCGGCCGCGTAGAGGCCCGGGACGTTCGTGCGCCCCTCGTTGTCGGTCTTGACGCCGCCCATCGCGTAGTGGTTGCCCGGCTTGATGTGGATCGGCTCCTTGGTGATGTCGACCCCGGCGAAGTCGCGGCCGACCAGGACGATCTCCCGGAGCGCCTCGTGGATACGCTTGCGCGGCACGACCGTGATGTCGAGCGCGACGGTCCCGTCGGGGAAGCCGCGTCCCTCGTTGATCTCGGTCTGCTCCGCGCGGGAGACCACGTCGCGCGAGGCGAGCTCCATCTTGTTGGGCGCGTACTTCTCCATGAAGCGCTCGCCCTTCGCGTTCAGCAGGTGCGCGCCCTCGCCGCGGGCGCCCTCCGTGATCAGGAACCCCTTGCCCGCCAGCGTCGTCGGGTGGTACTGGATCATCTCCATGTCCATCAGCTTCGCCCCGGCCGCGTAGGCCTGGGACATGCCGTCACCGGTGCAGATCAGGGCGTTGGTGGTCGGCTGCCAGATCTGCCCGGTGCCGCCGGTGGCCAGGATCACCGCCTTCGCGCCGAAGTGCTCCATCGAGCCGTCGCGGATGTTCCTGCAGATCGCCCCGATGCAGCTGCCGTCATCGTCGAGGGCGAGGCCGGTGGTGAACCACTCCTCGTAGCGCGCGACGTCCTCGGAGAACTTCATGAGCTGCTCGTAGAGGACGTGCATGATCGCCTGGCCTGTGATGTCGGCGACGTAGTAGGTCCGGGCCGCCGAAGCGCCGCCGAACGCGCGCGTCCCGAGCTTGCCCTCCTCGTTGCGGTGGAACGTGACGCCGAGGTGCTCGAGGTGGAGAAGCTCCTCCGGCGCGGCCTTGCACATGATCTCGACGGCGTCCTGGTCTGCCAGGTAGTCGGAGCCCTTGACCGTGTCGAAGGCGTGCGACTCCCAGCTGTCGTCCTCCTGGAGGGCGGCGTTGATCCCGCCCTGCGCCGCGTTCGAGTGCGAGCGCACGGGGTGGACCTTGCTCATGATCCCAACCGAGACGCCCTGCTCGGCAGCGGCAAGCGCGGCCCGCTGCCCCGCGAGGCCCGCCCCGATCACCAGTACGTCGTGGTCCGGCACGAATCCGATCCTATAGAGACCGCCTGGGCGAGCGCTGCGCAGGCGGGCGCTACAGGCTCGTGTCCGCGCTGCCGGGCGCGATCGGCCTCAAGGCCTTGCCGATCGCGTCGATCGTCAGCACCCCGCGGATGCGCCCTTCCGAATCCGTGGCGATCAGGGCACCGAGGCGCCGCAGCGCCTCGTTCCCGAGCACGGACTCGAGCGGCTCGTCCTCCCCGACGGTGAGCGTGCCGCTGTCGTGCGCGAGCACGTCGCTGACCACCGACGAGGCGCGCTCGACGGCCGGGACGTTGTCCGCGGCGCCGCGGTCGACCAGGCCGATGAAGTGGCGGCCGGCGTCGACGACCGGGAACCAGGGCGAGCGGTAGCGCAGGAAGTACTCGTCGAGGGCCTGCTCGATCGAGGCGCCCTCGGGGATCGCCACCGGGTCGCGCTCCATCACGTCCCTGACGGAAATGCCCTCGATCCGGCTGGTCACCTCCGTCTGGGCGAGCGCGGCCTTGGCGGCGCCGCGGAGGATGAAGCCGATGAAGGCGAGCCAGATGCCGCCGACGAGGTTGCCCTGGTACGCGACGAAGTACCCCAGGCCGCCGACGATCAGGATGAGGCCGAACCACTCGCCCAAAGTGGCGGCGAATCGCGTGCCGCTGTTCCGGCTGCCGGTCCGCCACCAGGCGATCGCGCGTGCGATTCGGCCGCCGTCCAGCGGGAACGCGGGGACCAGGTTGAAGATCAAGACGAACAGGTTGATGCCGCCGAGCCAGCCCAACATCGCCGCGACACCAGAGGTCTGGGTATTCGACTGGGTGAGGGCGGCGTTGCGGACCTCGCCGCCGGCAAGGAGCAGGCCGGCTCCAAGGCAGGCGACGACGATCGCGGCGGTGACCAGCGGGCCGGCGATCGCGATCTTGAACTCGGTGCCGGGCGTGTCGGAGTCCTTCTCCAGCCGCGCGAAGCCGCCGAACATCCAGAGGGTGATCCCCGAGACGCCGATGTTGTGGCGGCGGGCGACGAAGGCGTGCCCGAGCTCGTGCAGCAGGATCGACGCGAAGAAGAGCGTGGCGCTCGCCACGGCGAGGAGGTAGGGGGCCGTCGACCCCTGTGGCTCGTTGAGCACGTCCTTGTAGAAGCCCGAGAGCCAGAAGATGATCAGGAAGAGGACGACGAACCAGGAGTAGTCCACCGCGATCCTGATGCCGCGAATGCGGAACAGCGTGACGCCGCCGCCGGCCATGCATCGGAGGTTAGACGCCGATGGGTAGCTTTCCGGCATGGCGACCGAGGCACCGGCCGGGCTCGCTGCCCCACCGGACGAAGATTGGATGCGCTCCAGGCTCGACGAGCTCTGCTCGTGGGAGCGCGGCTCGGCATCCGAGGGCGAGCGGCGCGCCGCCGAGTGGCTCGCCGCCGAGCTCCGGGAAGCCGGCGCCCGCGACGTCCGGGTCGAGGAGGAGGCGGGGGCGAACGGCACGTTCTGGTGGCCGATCGGGCTGCTCGCCGGCGCCGGGGCCTTCGCCGGGCTTGCCGCCCGGCGCGGCGGCCGCGCCGCGCGCGCTCTCGCGACCCTGACCGGCGCAGCGGCGGCTGCGCTGATCGCCGACGAGCTGCCGCCCGGGCAGCGCCGCTTCCGCCGGCTGCTCCCCAACCGGAGCGCCCACCACGTGCTCGCCGAGCTGGGCCCGGCCGACGCGGAGCGAACCGTCGTCGTCATGGGCCACCACGACGCGGCCCACACGGCCTTCTTCTTCAACCCCGCGATCACCGAGACGGTGGGGGAGAACGCCCCCTGGGTCTTCGAGGACAACGACACGAGCCCGCCGTTGATGTGGCCGACGGTCGCCGGCCCGGCGATCGTGGCGGCCGGCGCCGCACTCGGCAGCCGGAAGCTGACCGGCCTCGGAACGGTCGTCTCCGCCGGCTCGGCGGCGTTCATGGCCCACATCGGCTCCGGCGAGGTCGTCCCGGGCGCGAACGACAACGGCACCGGATGCATCGCCCAGTTGGCGCTCGCCCGCGCGTTCGCCGAGAACCCGCCTGAGAACACGCGAGTCCTCTTCCTCTCCACCTCGGAGGAGGCCCTCTGCGAGGGCATGGGCCTGTTCATGGAGCGTCACGCCGCCGAGCTGCCGGTCGACCGAACCTTCTTCCTCTGCCTCGACACGGTCGGATCGCCCAACCTGCTGGTCCTGCGCGGGGAGGGGATGCTGAAGCTGCGCGAGTACCCGGCGGCCTCGCTCGAGCTATTCGATTCGACCGCGGATGAGCTCGGGATCGAGATGCCCTTCAGGAACCTTCGCCTGCGCAACGCGACCGACGGCATCTTCCCGCTGGCGGCCGGCTACCAGTGCGTGTCGGTCGCCTCCTGCAACCAGTGGAAGAACCCGTCGAACTACCACTGGAAGACGGACACGCCGGACCGCGTGGACTACGGGACGGTCGCGGACGCGGTCAGGCTCTCGGAGGCCGCGATCCGCAAGCTCGACGAGAAGTGGCTGGGCGGCTGACGTTCGCCGAAGTGGCGCACGAGCGTCGCTGAATTTCTCTCCGCCGACAGGCGGCCTCGGCCTACCATCGGTCAGATGGCGACCGAGGAGTATCAGCAGACCGAGCGCACCCGGATCTACCGGAAGCCCGGACGCGGCAGCTACGACCGCGAGCTCGTCCACTCGATCCTCGACGAGGCCCTCACCTGCCACGTCGGCTTCGTCCAGGACGGGCAGCCATACGTCATCCCCACGATCCACGCCAGGGTGGGGGAGACCCTCTTCCTTCATGGCGCCCGCGGGAACCGGATGCTCAAGAACCTGATCGACGGGACGCGGTGCTGTGTGACCGCCACCCTGGTGGACGAGCTGGTCCTCGCCCGCGCGGCTCTCCATCACTCACTCAACTACCGCTCGGTGATGGTGCTCGGGACGGCGAGCGAGGTCACCGATCCCGACGAGAAGGAGGAGGCACTGCGCGCCGTCGTGGAGCACATCGCACCCGGCCGGGCGGACGAGATCCGCGGCGCGGACGAGACCGACCTGAAGTCCACCCGGGTGCTGTCGATCCCGATCGAGGAGGCCTCGGCCAAGGTCCGGACCGGGCCGCCGGTCGACGAGGAGGCCGATCTCGATCTGCCGTACTGGGCCGGACAGCTACCGCTGACTCAGAGCACTGGCACGCCGATTCCGGCGCCTGACCTCGCCGGGGACCCGGAGTTCCCCGACAGCATCAAGTCCTGGTCTCGAACCTAGGCCGCGAAGCGCTCTTCGTACTTCGCCCGCCGCTTGGCCGCCTCTTCCTCCCGGTTCTTCGGGGGAGCGTTGGTGACCAGCGAGTCGAGCAGCTTCCGCGTCGACGCAGTGACCTCGGCGACGGCCAGGTCGAACGCCTCGGCGTTCGCCTTGGACGGCTTCGTCGACCCGCTCACCTTGCGGACGAACTGAAGCGCCGCGTCGTTGACCTCCTCGTCGCTCGCGGGCGGCTCGAAGTTGTGGAGTTGTCTGATGTTTCTGCACATGGGCTCAGCGTACCGATGAGTTTTCCGGGGCTCCACGGTCTCAGTTGACGTACACATCGACCCGGAGGACCCAAATGAGCCCCAACTTCACACACACCGCCAGTAACGCCCATCGCGCCGAGCAGCAGCGCCGCGCCGAGGTCCGGATTCGCATCGCCAAGCTCCGCCGCCGCTAGATGGCGAAGCTGATCTACTCGGCGATCTGCTCGCTGGACGGCTACGTCGCCGACGAGGACGGCAACTTCAGCTGGGCCAGGCCGGACGACGAGCTGCATTCCTTCGTCAACGACCTCGAGCGGCCGATCGGCACCTACCTCTACGGGCGCCGCATGTACGAGACGATGGTCTTCTGGGAGACGGCGGAGGTCTCCCCCGATCAGTGCGATCCGGTCAGCGACTACGCCGACATCTGGCGAGCCGCCGAGAAGATCGTCTTCTCGCGAAAGCTCGACCAGGTCTCCAGCGCGAAGACGAGAATCGAGCGGGAGTTCGATGCCGAGGCGATCAAGCGGCTGAAGGCCGAGGCCGAGAGCGACATCAGCGTCGGCGGGCCAGGGCTAGCCGGGGAGGCGATCAGGGCCGGTCTGGTGGATGAGTTCCACCTGTTGGTCAACCCGATCGTCGTGGGGGGCGGCACGGCGGCGCTTCCGAATGACGCCCACGTCGATCTCGAGCTGGTGGACCAGCGGCGCTTCGGCAGCGGCGTGGTCCATCTCCACTACCGCACCCGCGGCTGAGCCATCCGCGCTCTAGAGCCCGTGGTTCGGCCACTCGGGGGTCCGCTTCTCCTTGAAGGCGCGGGCCCCGATGGCGTGTGAGTCGCGGCGGGCGAACATCGAGATGGTGTTCTCGGCCTCACGGCGCAGCTGCTCCTCGTAGGTCCGCCCGACGTTCATCACCATCGTCTCCTTGTCCGAGCGGATCGCGCCCTGGGGAAGCTCCGCGATCTGGTGAGCGAGCTCCACCGCCCGCTCGAGCGCCCTTCCCTCCGGCACCACCTCGTTGACCAGGCCGATCCGCAGCGCCTCCTCGGCGTCCACGGGCCGGCCGGTGATGATCATCTCCATCGCGCGGCCGTAGCCGACCGCCAGGGTGAGGCGGACGTTCATCCCGTCGCCGCCGACGATGTTCCAGCGCCTCTCGAGCGCCCCGAAGACGGCGTTCTCGTCGGCGATCCGAATGTCGGCGAGCAGCGCGTTCTCCAGCCCGGCCGCGACGGCCCAGCCGTTGACCGCGGCGATCACCGGCTTGAAGACGTCGACCCTCCGCGTGTAGCCGCACTCTCCGGGCGTGTTGTAGATCGAGGTCTTGAACGCATCCCAGTCGGGCTGCCCGCCCTCGCCGAGCTCGGCCGCGTCCTCCAGGTCCCAGCCGGCGCAGAAGGCGTCGCCCTCGCCGGTGATGACCAGGACGAACTCGTCCTCGGCGTCGCGGAAGCGCTGCCAGGCCTGATGGAGCTCCCGGTTCATCTGGCGGCTCACGGCGTTGCGCGCCTCGGGCCGGTCGTAGGTGAGCACGGTGACGTGCCCGTCGCGCTCGTAGCGCAGGGTCTCGTAGTCCATGGATTCTCCTCTCGGCTTCGCCATCAGATCGCGGCCACGAGCGGCCGCCCAACGCAAGTCGCTGCGGGCTTCGCCCTTCGCTCCAAAGAAGAGCGGCCTGGTGGCCGCTAGGCCGCGCGGTGGCGGTTGATGATCCGCTGGAAGTCCGTGCCGGCGGGCAGCGTCCCGAAGGCATGTCCCCAGTCGCCCTCGAGCCGCGAGGTGATGAAGGCCTCGGCGACCGCCTCGTCGCCGAACCGGACCAGCACCGAGCCCTGGAGGGCGAGCGCCATTCGCTCGACCAGCGAGCGCGCGCGGGCCTCGAGGGTCGTCGGGTCGGACTGCAGGTCCTTCCGCAGCTCGGCGGCGAAGCGGTCGAGCCGCGGCTCGAGCACCGCCCCCTCGCCGACCTCGTTCGCGAAGGCCTCCACCGACTCGGGGTTCTTGACCATCGCGCGCATCACGTCGAGGCACTGCACGTTCCCGGAGCCCTCCCAGATCGAGGCAAGAGGGGCCTCGCGATAGAGGCGAGGCATGCCCGACTCCTCCACGTAGCCATTGCCGCCGAGGGACTCGAGGCACTCGACGGCGTGCCAGGGGGCGCGCTTGGAGATCCAGTACTTGAGCACCGCGTTGGCGATCCGCTTGAACGCCTGCGCCTCGTCATCGCCGGCGATCGCCTCGTCGTAGGCGCGGGCGAGGCGCAGCGAGCTGATCGTCGCCGCCTCGGACTCGACCGCCAGGTCGGCGAGGACGTTCTGCATCAGCGGCTGCTCGACCAGCACCTTGCCGAAGGTGACCCGGTGCGATGCGTGGTTGATCGCCTGCGCGACGCCGGCCCGCATCCCGGTCGCGCTGCCGGTCGCGCAGTCGAGCCGGGTGTGGTTGACCATCTCGATGATGGTCCGGACGCCCGCGCCCTCTTCGCCGACCAGCCTCGTCCAGGCGCCGTCGAACTCGATCTCCGACGAGGCGTTGGACCGATTCCCGAGCTTGTCCTTGAGCTGCTGCAGGCGGAAGCGGTTGAGCTCGCCGTCCGGCAGCCGCCGCGGCATCAGGAAGCAGGAGACGCCGGCGTCCGCCTGAGCGAGGATCAGGAACGCGTCGCACTGCGGGGCCGAGAGGAACCACTTGTGGCCGGTGATCTCGTACTCCGCGCCGGGCCCGCCGCCGTTGATCGGCTTTGCCACCGTGGTGTTTGCGCGGACGTCGGATCCACCCTGCTTCTCCGTCATCCCCATGCCGAACAGGGAGCCCTCCTTCTCGGAGGCGGGGATCTGTCGCGGGTCGTAGACGTCGGAGAGGATCCGCGGCTCCCACTCCTCGGCGAGCTCGGGCTGCTTTCGCAACGCGGGCACCACCGAGTAGGTCATCGAGATCGGGCAGCCGACGCCGGCCTCGGCCTGGGAGAAGCACATGAACGCCGCGGCGCGCGCGACGTGGGCGCCGGGCTGTGGCTCGCGCCAGGGCAGGGAGTGGAGCTCGTGCGAGATTCCGAGCCGCATCAGCTCGTGCCACGAGGGGTGGAACTCGGGGATGTCGACCCGGTTCCCGTAGCGGTCGTGCGTGCGCAGCTTCGGCGGGTTCTCGTTGGCGAGCCGGCCGAGCTCGATCACGTCGCCGCGACCGGCGATCTCGCCGACCTCGGAGATCCTGTCGATCGCCCAGTCGGCGCCCTCGCGCTTCACCGCCTCCTTCATGACGGTGTCGGACTCGAAGACGTTGTAGTCGACCAGCGGTGGTGGCTGGTTCTCGACGGTGTGGGTCCTGACTCCGGCGGACTTCTCAGCGGTTGACACGAGTGGGCTCCTCTCCGATTGCGCGAGTGCAGAAGTCGATCAGGGAGGCGATCAGTTCGTTTGGGTCGCCTCCATTTGAAGTGGGGGACAGCGGGCCGATCATGGTCTCGCCGATGGCGCCGACGAGGGCGGCGCCGGTCACCTCGGGGTCCTGCTCAGGCAGCTCGCCCGAGGCGATGCCGTCGGCGACGATCTCGGCGATCACGTCGCGGTAGCTGTGGCGGAAGTGAAGTCGCTCGGCCTCGACCGCGGGGTCGACGGGCTCGGCGAGCAGCGCCCAGGCGAGGCGCCGGCCGGCGAGCGCGCGGCGGGCGAAGGTCTCGGTGCCCGCGGCGATCCGCTCGATGGGGGAGCCGTCCTGGGTGTCCGCCGCGGCCTTCCGCATCGCGTCCACCTCGCGCTGGGATGCGCGGCGGAATACCTCGGCGAAGAGGTCCGACTTCGAGGGGAAGTAGCGGTAGACGGTGCCTACGGCGACCCCCGCGCGATCGGCAACCGAGGCGACCGGGGAGTTCACGTAGCCGCCCTCCGCGATCAGCGCGAGCGCCGCATTCACGATTCGCTCGCGGGTCTCGGCTCGGCGGGCCTCGGTGCGCTCGGTGGTGCGATAGGCCAAGGCCAAGAAGTGAACCACGATTCACTCTTTGCGTCAACCCAGGGCCGTGGATAGGATCGGCCGCAATGGCGGACGTGGTGGAGACGCTCGGCGGGGTCCCCCTCTTCCAGGGGGTGAAGCCGAAGGAGCTGAAGAAGCTCGCGAACCGCATGCAGGAGCGGAGCTTCAACGAGGGCGATGAGATCACCACCGAGGGGAAGAGCGGGGTCGGCTTCTTCCTCATCGAGGACGGCAACGCCACCGTCAGCATCGACGGCGAGATCGTCAGGACGCTCGGGCCCGGCGACTACTTCGGCGACATCGCCCTGATCGACAGCGGCCCGCGCTCGGCGACCATCGTCGCCACCACCGATCTGCGCTGCCAGGGTCTCACCGCGTGGGAGTTCCGACCCTTCGTCGAGGAGCATCCCGAGGTCGCCTGGCAGATGCTGGAGACACTGGCCGCGCGGCTCCGCGAGGCCGAACAGCGCTAGAGCGCCGGCTCGGTCGTCCGCAGCCGGGCGAAGATCTCGGCCGCCTCGTCACGAGCCTCGCCGCCGAGCAGCCAGCCGGTGCGCGCCACCTGGTAGGGACAGTCGAGTTCCTTGAAGAGCTCGAACGATTGCCGCGTCAGCTCCTCGTCGCCGGACCGGATCCCCTTGGCTCGCAGGAGGATGCCCATCCCGTAGCGGTGCTCGCCGATGTACTCCTCGGCCACCAGGATCGCGTCGTCGGCATCGGGCCGCCCCAGCCGCGCGTAGGCCTCCGCCCGTCCGGCGAGATATGGGGAGCGGAACCAGGTGCTGGCGATGTCGGGACCGAAGCGCTCGGCCGCACGCTCGACGAGTCCCTGATGGAGCTCGATGTCGGCTCGCATCACGACCACGCCGGCCTTGTTACCCAGGGCCCCCTGGGAGAGCTCGTCAGCGATCTCGAACCAGTCGTTCCAGCCCCCCTCGCCGCGCAGGCCCTGGATCGCCCCGGCGCAGGCGATGGAGGTGGCGAAGGCGCCGAGCGGCGGCCTCTCCGCCGCAATCCAGGCGTCGCGCACCTGCCGGGCCATCTCGAGCGCCTCGTCCCAGCGACCGAGGAAGAAGGCGGGCAAGAGGCCGCGCTGCCAGGCCGAATAGATGATGCCGCGGGAGAGGTCGAGGTCACGCGCCTCGCGTGCGTAGGACTCGGCCTCCTTGAAGTCGCCGGTCTGCAGCAGCGACTCGATCATCATGTGGAGCGCGTCGCTTCGCTCCACGTCGAGTGAGGCCGTGCGCGGGGCATCCGTGAGCAGCTCGAGGCGTTCCCGGGTGTGCTCGACGGCGGCGCGATGGCGCCCCTGCTGCCAGTCGCTCGCCGTCACGGCGTCCAGCGCGGACTGAAGGACCGCCAAGTCGTCGGTCTGCCGGGCGAGCTCCAGCCCGCCCAACGCGGGCCTCTCCATCTCCAGCGTCTGATCGGCCTTCCAGGCGAGCCACGCCTCGTCGAGCAGAAGCCGAGCCTTGGTGACCGTGTCACCGTCCGCGACCAGCTCCCGCCCGCGCTCCAGCATGGGGTGCAGCTGACCCGGATCGGGGTTGCCGCTGATCCCGCTCATTCGAGTGCCGACCTCGACGGCTCGCGCGTAGGCCGTCGCGGCGCGGGGGTCCCCGATCTCCTCGCCCGCCTCGCCCGCCTCTCGGAACAGCCGCAGGGCGTGGTCGCCGCGCCAGCGGCGCAGGGCCACGTCGGCGGCCGCCCAGAGCGCATCGATCCGCTCGGGCCCGTGCGCGAGCTCGGCCGACTGCTCGTAGAGGTCCTGGCCTCGGGCGGCCGCGCCGCGGCGGACCGCGCTCGCAGCCGCCTGCGCGACGGCCTCGCAGGCGGCGCTCCGGCGCTCGTCGGTCGGCTGGAGGTCGAGCGCGTGATCTAGGTGGTACGCGACGAGCTCAGCCCGCTCGGCGAAGGGCTCGCGCCGCATCAGCGACTCCGCGGCCTCCTCGTGCAGCCTGGCCCGGTCGGACCGCGGCAGCGAGTTGTACGCGACGTCGCGGATCAGCTGGTGGCGGAACGCGTAGCTGCCCGCCTCGGAGGTGGTGCGCTCCTCCACGAGGGCCTTCCGGCGCAGCGCCCAGAGGGGATCGCTCGGATCCTCGCCGAGCAGGTCGCCGAGGGGTCCCTGCGCGAAGGTGTGCCCGAGGACGGACGCGTACTGGAGGGCCCGCTTCTCGTCGGGCGGCAGGAGATCCATGCGGGCGGCGATCGCGGCCTGCACGGTGTCGGGCAGCCGCTCGGGGACCGCGTCCTGCCGCTCGTCGCGGATCGCCCGCGAGACCTCCTCGGTGAAGAACGGGTTGCCCCCGGCGGCATCCGCGATCCGCCCCGCGATGACGCGGCGTTCCTCGGGAAGGAGGAGCTCGGCGAGGCGAGTGGCGGACGCGCCGTCCAGCGGCATCAGCTCGAGCTGGGTGTTGTTCCGGGCGGCCCGGCCGAACTCGGGGCGCCGCTCCGCCAGCTCGGGCCGGCAGGTGCAGAGGATCATCACCGGCGCCTGGGAGAGACCGAAGGCGGCCTCCTCGAGCAGGTTGAGGGTTCCCTCGTCCGCCCAGTGCGTGTCGTCGACTCCGATCGCCAGCGGCCGGTCGGCCGCGAGCAGCGCGACGAAGCGGCGCCAGGCGCGCTTCAGCTCGTCCTCGGCGTCGGTGCCCTCCTCGGCGCCGCGCATCGCCACGACCAGCGCCGCGGCCAGCTCCGCGGCGTCGTCGGCACCCAGCTTCTCGAGCACGTCCCGGAGCGCGGGCTCGACCTCGTCCGAGCGGGCGTCGGTGGAGTACCCGGCGGCATCGTGGAGGATCTCGCCGAGCGCCCAGAACGCGATGCCGTGGCCGTACGGCGGGCTGCGGCCGACCACCGTCCGCCAGCCCTCGTTGCGAAGCTCCGCGAAGAGCTCCGCGCCGAGGCGCGTCTTGCCGATCCCGGCCTCGCCGATCACGGTCACCAGCTGGGGCACCTTCTCGCGTGCCGCGCGGCGCGCGATCAGGCGGAGCATCGCGAGGTCGTCCTCGCGCCCCACCAGGGGTACGTCCGTGACCTCGTCCTCGTCGCAGACCGCCACGGCGCGGAACGCCGTCAGGGGGGCGTCCATCCCCTTCGCGTCGACGTTGCCGTTCCGCTCCAGCTGGGCCCGCCGGCAGGCCCGCGCGGTTCGCTCGCCAACCAGAACCTCTCCGGGCGAGGCGGCCTGCTGGAGGCGGGCGGCGGCGTTGACCGCCTCGCCGGTGACGCGCAGGTCGCCGCTCTCGGGGACGGCCAGGACCTCGCCGGTCTCGATCCCCACCCGGACCGCCAGGTCGCCGTCGATGGCCGAGACCTGGTCGATTACCGTGAGCCCGGCCGCGATGGCGCGATCGGGGTCGTCACCGTGGGCGACGGGGGCGCCGAAGACGGCCATCACCGCGTCGCCGATGTACTTCTCGACGGTGCCGCCGTGCTGCTCGAGCGCATCCCGGGCCGCGTCGAAGAACGGCTCGAGGCGCCCCCGCAGGTCCTCCGGATCGAGCTCGGTCGCAAGCTCGGTCGAGCCGACCAGATCGGCGAAGAGCATCGTCGCGATCTTGCGCTCTCCTCCCAAGCTGCTCATGTGACCAAGATAACGGCGGTCGCCGCCGCCGGGATTGGCATACCATCGCGCGCTCCGGCATGCCGAAAATCAAGGTCAATAACCCCATCGTCGAACTCGACGGCGACGAGATGACCCGGATCATCTGGGCCTTCATCAAGGACCAGCTGATCCTGCCCTACCTCGACTTGGAGCTCATCTACTTCGACCTCGGGATCGAGAAGCGCGACGAGACCTCCGACCAGATCACGGTCGACGCCGCCAACGCGATCAAGGAGCACGGCGTCGGCGTGAAGTGCGCGACGATCACCCCCGACGAGGCCCGGGTGAAGGAGTTCGGCCTCAAGGAGATGTACCGCTCGCCGAACGGGACGATCCGCAACATCCTCGGCGGGGTCATCTTCCGCGAGCCGATCGTGATCTCGAACGTGCCGCGCCTGGTCCCGGGCTGGACGAAGCCGATCGTGATCGGCCGCCATGCCTTCGGCGACCAGTACCGGGCCACCGACACCCTGATTCCGGAGGGCGGCGGGACGCTGACGCTCAGCTTCCAGCCGAACTCCTCGAGCGAGGGACCGATCGAGCTCGAGGTCTACGAGTTCCCCGCCGACGGCGGTGGCGTGGCGATGGCGATGTACAACCTCGACGACTCGATCCGGGACTTCGCACGCGCCTCGATGCGCTACGGCCTCAACCGCGGCTTCCCGGTCTACATGTCGACGAAGAACACGATCCTGAAGCGCTACGACGGCCGCTTCAAGGACCTCTTCCAGGAGATCTACGACTCCGAGTTCAAGGAGGAGTTCGAGAAGAACGGCCTCACCTACGAGCACCGCCTGATCGACGACATGGTCGCCGCGGCGCTCAAGTGGGAGGGCGGCTACGTCTGGGCCTGCAAGAACTACGACGGCGACGTGCAGTCCGACACCGTCGCCCAGGGCTTCGGCTCGCTAGGCCTGATGACCAGCGTGCTGATGACCGCCGACGGCAAGACGGTCGAGGCCGAGGCCGCCCACGGCACGGTCACCCGGCACTTCCGCCAGCACCAGGAGGGCAAGCCGACCTCCACCAACCCGATCGCCTCGATCTTCGCCTGGACGCGCGGCCTGGCGGCCCGGGGCCGCATGGACGACACGCCCGAGGTCAGCGAGTTCGCGGAGACCCTCGAGCGCGTCTGCGTGCAAACGGTCGAGAGCGGGAAGATGACGAAGGACCTTGCGCTTCTGATCGGACCGGACCAGGAGTTCCTGACGACCCAGGAGTTCCTCTCCGCCATCGACGAGAACCTGAAGAAGGAGATGAATTGAGCCCCGTCAACGTCACAGTCACCGGCGCGGCCGGCCAGATCGGCTACGCGATCCTCTTCCGCATCGCCTCCGGGCAGATGCTCGGACCGGACACCGAGGTGAACCTCCGGCTGCTGGAGATCCCCGACGCCGTAACGGCGGCGGAGGGCACCGCGATGGAGCTCGACGACTGCGCCTTCCCGCTGCTCAGGGCCATCGACATCTCGGACGACCCGAAGGAGGCCTTCGACGGCACGAACATCGCGCTGCTGGTCGGCGCTCGTCCGCGGTCGAAGGGAATGGAGCGCGCGGACCTGCTGGAGGCGAACGGCGGCATCTTCAAGCCGCAGGGCGAGGCGCTCAACGAGAAGGCGGCCGACGACGTCAAGATCCTGGTGGTCGGCAACCCGGCCAACACGAACTGCCTGATCGCCAAGGCGCACGCGCCCGACATCCCGGCGGAGCGCTTCACCGCGATGATGCGGCTCGACCACAACCGCGCGGTGGGCCAGCTCGCCAACAAGCTCGAGCGGCCGGTCAGCGACATCAAGCGGATGAGCGTCTGGGGCAACCACTCCCCGACCATGTACCCCGACCTCGTCAACGCCCTGGTCGACGGCAGTCCCGCCTGGGACCAGGTCGACGACGAGGCCTGGATCGCGGACGAGTTCATCCCGACCGTGGGCAAGCGCGGCGCGGCGATCATCGAGGCGCGAGGGGCCTCCAGTGCCGCATCGGCGGCCAACGCCGCGATCGACCACGTGCACGACTGGGTCCTCGGCACTCCCGACGGCGACTGGGCCTCGATGGCCGTCGTCTCCGACGGCTCCTACGAGATCGAGGAGGGCCTGATCTGCGGCGCCCCCTGCGAGTGCTCGGGCGGCGAGTGGAAGCGGGTCGAGGGCCTCGAGATCACCGACTTCTCGCGGGAGCGGATCGACGCGAGCGTCGCCGAGCTCAAGGAGGAGCGCGACGCCGTGCAGCAGCTCGGGTTGATCTAGGCGATGCGCTTAACTCAACCGAGGGGAGGAGGGATCGCCGCGGCGGTGATCTCCGGCGCCCTGATCGCCTGCACCGGCGCAGCGCTCGCTGCGGAGGGGGACCTCGATTCTTCCTTCAGCGGGGACGGGCGCCTCGTCTTCACCCCCGGGAACGGCATCGCCAGGGCGGTCGCGGTCGATTCGCAGGGGAGGATCCTCGAGGCCGGAGCCGTCGATCCCTCCGGTGCGGATTCGAGCGACATGGCGGTCGCGCGCTTCCTACCCAACGGCTCGCCGGACCCGAGCTTCTCCGGGGACGGGCTCGCGACCGTGAATGCCGGTGGCGGAACAGTCTTCGATGCGGCGAACGAGATCGCCCTCGACCCGCAGGGCCGCATCGTCCTCGCCGGCGAGACGAACGGTGGCGACCCGAACGTCGCGGTCGCCCGCCTCACCGATTCCGGAGCACCTGACCCCGGCTTCGGAACGGGCGGCGTCTTCACCCAGGACCTCGGCAGTAACGACCTCCTCGACGGGTTGGCGATCGACTCGTCTGGTCGCCCGGTGGCCGGGGGAGCGATCGGGGGCCCCGGCTCGCGAAACTTCCTTGTCCTGCGGCTGACCACGGGCGGTGGCCTCGATCCGGGGTTCGGCGGCGGCGTCGGATGGGAGCAGCTCAACGTCAACTCGGTCGGCAGCAACGATTTCGCGCGTGGCGTCGCCATCGACAGCCAGGGCAGGATCGTGCTCGCCGGCTCCACGCAGCTGGGCGGCGGCGATGACAACTTCGCTGCGGCCCGCTTCACATCCGCCGGCCAGCTCGACACCTCATTCAGCGGCGGGGATCCGACGCCGGGACGGATCATCTCCCAGCTCGCCTCTCAGAGCGGCAGCGCCGTCAACGATTCGGCGCAGGACGTGATCGTGACCCCCGGTGACGGCGTCGTGATGGCCGGCTACGCGCAGAGGACCGGAGCGGACTTCGAATTCGCCGTCGAGCAGCTGCGCAACGACGGAAGCCCGGACATCACCTTCGGCTCGGGTGGCGCCGCCTACACGGGGTTCGGCGCCGATAACGACTCAGCCGAAAGCCTCGTTCGCGACGACCTCGGGAACATCGTCGTCGCCGGAACGTCCGCGACGGTGCCGAACCAGGCGGAGTTCGCTCTGGCTCGTTTCACCTTCAACGGCAAGCTGGATCCGGCGTTCGCCGGAGGTGGGATCACCAGGGTGGACGTCGGGTCCGCCGGCGACACCGCACAGGCCGTAGCGATCGACCCGGTCAGCAAGCGGATCGTCGTGGGCGGCTACAGCGGCCCGCAGGCGACCCCCAGCTGGGCGCTGGCCCGCTACGAGGGCGTGCCGCGGTGCGCAGGCAAGATCCCGACGATCGCGGGCACTCCGGCCTCCGATGTGATCACCGGGACGAAGGGGAAGGAGGTGATCCTCGGCGGCGTCGGCAACGACCGCATCTCGGGACTCGCCGGCAAGGACACGATCTGCGGCGGCCTGGGATCCGACAAGCTCAAGGGCGGCAAGGGCAACGACCGCCTCTTCGGTCAGGGTGGGAAGGACCGGCTGATCGGCGGTCCCGGCAAGGACCGCCTCAAGGGCGGATCCGGGAAAGACCGGATACGGCAGTAGCCCCTAGCCGGGGTGGTAGCCGGTGCCCTTGCGCCGGATCCTGCCTTCCTTCTCCAGGTCCGGCAGCACCCGGTACAGGTAGTTCGGGTGGTTGAGCTTCATCTTCTTGCCGAGCTCCGAGACCTTGATTCCCGGGTTGTCGCTGATGATCTTCACGGCCTGGTCGGCACGGGTGCTGCTGCGGCGGCGCCGGCGGGGGCTCCTGCGGGGACGGCCCGGCCCGCGCTTCGTGCTCTTGCCCAGTCCGGCGAGCGCTGCTTCGACCTGCTTGCGCTCGTCATCGAGCTCGCGGAGCCGGCGCTCGAGTAGCGTCCTTGCCTGATCGACTGTGTTCGAGACTGTTGCCATGTCCTTTCGAGTCCTCTCTATCCCGTTGACAGTTACTTCACCGTAATGGTTAGTTACCTCTAACTATGAATGATGAACGTCAGGTCGTGGTGATTGCCCGGGTCCTTCTCCCGGCGGGCCGCGACCGGCTGGCCGAGCGATTCGACTTGCGCGAGGGCGGCCTCGACGCGACACGAGAGGAGCTGCTGGCGATGCTGCCGGGCGCATCCGCACTGGTCCCCGACCCGAGCGTCCCGGTGGACGGCGAGGTCCTGGACACGGCCGGGGAGAGCCTGCGGGTGGTGGCCAACTTCGCGGTGGGTTACGACAATGTCGACCTGGAGGCGTGCAGGGAGAGGGGAGTGATCGTCACCAACACGCCCGACGTCCTCACGGAGGCGACGGCCGAGCTGGCCATGGCACTCACCTTCGCGGCGGCCCGCCGGATGAGCGACGCGGAACGCGACCTGCGCGCCGGCCGCTGGCGCGGCTGGGATCCGGCGGCCTACCGCGGCATCGAGATCCGGGGCGCGACGGTCGGGGTCGTCGGCATGGGGCGGATCGGCGCGCGCTACGCCCGGCTCGCGCACGGCCTCGGAGCGAGCATCGCCTACACGAGCCAGTCGGCCAAGCCGGAGGCGGAGAGCGAGCTGGGCGCCCGCCGTTTCGAGCTCCGGGAGCTGCTCGAGACATCGGACGTGGTCAGCGTCCATGCGCCCTCGACTCCGGAGACCCACGGCCTGATCGGCGCGGCCGAGATCGAGCTGATCGGCCCCGAGGGAGTGCTGGTCAACACCTCGCGCGGGCCGCTCGTCGACTCCGAGGCGGTCGCGGCGGCGCTCGAGAGCGGGACGCTCGGCGCCGCCGGCCTAGATGTCTACGAGAACGAGCCGGAGATCAGCCCCCGGCTGCTGGAGGCCCCGCGCGCGGTGCTGTTGCCGCACATCGGGTCGGCGACGATCCAGTCGCGGGACGGCATGGCGAACGCGGTCGCCGACAACGTGATCGCGGTGCTGGAGGGAGAGGAGCCGCCGGGCCGGGTGGCTTAGGCGGAGGGTGTGGGGTCGCGCTCTTCCGCGTCGTCGGGGGCCGCGGCCTTGCGAGAACGCGGCATCGTCCCCATCACCGCGTCCCAGATCGGGGAGGAGACACCGTAGCCGTAGCGATGGTCCTGGAAGTGGTGCCGCATGTGGTGGGTGCGGATCTGCTTCCCGAACTTCGTCTTCGGCACGTGGTGGTGGACGTGGTAGTGCATGTAGTCGTACGTCAGGTAGCCGGCGATGAAACCCGAGAAGGTCGGGAAGGCATCCGTCGATCCGAAGATCAAGACGTAGAGGCCGAGGAAGAGAGCCGCGAGCGGGATGCTCACCGCGGGCGGCATGACCAGCCGCATGGCGTCGTTGGGGTGGTCGTGGTGGACGCCGTGGATGATGAAGTGGAGGCGATCGCCGCCGGGGAACCTCGGCTGCCAGTGGAAGACCAGCCGGTGGAGCCAGTACTCGGTCAGGGTCCAGATGGCGATCCCGGCGAGGAAGAGGAGCGCGGTCGTGCCGACGGAGAGTCCGCGGTCGATCCCGAGCCAGATGCCCCCGACCACGACCGGGAGGAAGACGACGGCCGGCACCGCCGGGTGGACGCGTGAGAAGAAGTCGAGGAACTTGCTCTCGAACATCGGCGGCGAGTCGGCGAGTCTGGCTGTGCGCTCGTGTGCCATCGGCGCTGATCTTAGCGAGAGGAGGTCCGGCGGCGCGGTCCGGTTAGGGTCACCTAACTCAAAGCCCGTCCCGTGCCTGGCTCCGCGGTTCCCCGGTCATAGCGGGACTCGTGACCAACCCGTGAAAAAAGAAGCGCGCCATTTGCGGAAACGGTCCTGACGGGTGGGGCCTCAAATGGCATCATCGAGCCAAGTCGCGGGTCACAGACCGGGGCGAGAAATCCGACGAGATGAGGGGATGGGGCAAACTTGGCTGAGGGTCGAGCACGCACTGCTGCGGTGACATGTGAGGACTGCTTCTTCCGTGCTCGCGGCCTCTGCGCCCTCGGCCTCGACGAGCCCTGTCCGACGTTCAGGCCCAACAGCCCGGAGGGCCTGGTCCCGCCCCGGCAGCCCGCGCTTCTGATGAGGGACCGCGGCAACCGCGCCGAGCCGCAGGTTGTCGTGCAGGCGGCCTAGTCGCCCGGCAAACCCGGTTACAGTCCCGGCGGGGCCATGGGACTGCTGCCTTGAAGATCACCGTGCTCGGCAAGTCGCCGTCTTGGCAGGACGCCGGCGGAGCTTGCAGCGGCTACCTGATCGAGACCGACGAGACGAAGGTCCTGCTCGACTGCGGCAACGGGGTGTTCGGCAAGCTGCGCGAGCGGGTGGATTACACCGAGGTCGACGCGGTGGTCATCTCCCATCTGCACGCCGACCACTTCCTGGATCTCGTTCCGTTCTCGTACGCGCTGATCTACGCGCCGAAGCAGCAGCCGGTCCCGGTGCACATCTGGGACGGGACCGATGACCCCGCCCACCCCCGGCTGATCGCGCCTCCCGGCGCCGTCGAGACGTTCCGCCAAGTGGTGGGCGCGTGGGGCAACGACGACCTGATCGAGAGCGCCTTCCGGATCGAGGAGTACTCCTCCGGCGACCGGGTCGAGGTCGGCGACATCTGGGTGAGCTTCCACCCGGTCCCGCACTTCGTCGAGACGTTCGCCGTCCGGATCGGTTCCGATGGAGGGGGCGGTGAGATCGCCTACAGCGCGGACACCCGGCCAGGCGAGGAGATCGTCGGGGTGGCGCAGGGCGCCGACGTGCTGATCATCGAGGGGACGCTGCCGCGGCCGGAACGGACCGGCCTGCGCGGACATCTCACCCCGGAGGAGGCCGGCGAGCACGCCAGGGAGGCCGGGGCGAGGCGTGTGGTCATCACGCACATCTCCGACGAGCTCGGTGACGACTGGGCACGCGAGCAGGCGGAGAAGGGCTTCGGCGGCCCGGTGGAGATCGCCCGCGAGGGAGCCACCTATGAGGTCTAGGTACGCTGTTTTGCGATGACGAGCCAGCGCGACCCCTTCGCGGACTTCGCCCGGATGCGACGGGAGATGGACGAGCTCCTCGGTGACTTCTGGGACCAGGCCGGCTACCGCCAGCGCCGCCAGGTGGCGGCCTTCGTGCCTCGCGTCGACGTCTACTACTGCGGTGAGGACGCTCCCAAGAAGGCGGTGGTCAAGGTCGAGCTCCCCGGCATCGAGCTCGAGGCCGTCAATCTCGAGGTCCGAGGCCGCACGCTCATCATCAGCGGCGAGCGACCGGTTCGCGACACCGAGGGACGCACCTATCAGCAGGTGGAGCTCCCCTCGGGGCCGTTCCGGCGCGTCGTCGAGCTCTCGGTGGACGTGAACGCCGAGGAGGCCCAGGCCACCTACGAGGACGGCATCCTCCGGGTCGAGCTGCCGACGAGGTTGCCGCAGGCCGCGCGCCAGGTACCGATTGAGCGCGCCGAGTAACGATCTTCCTCCTGAAAAGGAGCTGAGCATGGCCGACGTCGAGACCCCGCAGCTCGAGGTCGTCGAGATCCCTGACGTGGAGGAGGCGCTCGCCAGCACGGAGCCGCTGCCGGACGCCCTCCCGATCCTTCCCCTCCGGGAGACGGTCACCTACCCGGACACGCTCACCCCGCTCGCCGTCGGCCAGGAGCGCTCCATCAAGCTGGTCAACGAGGTCCTCTCGGGCAACCGGATGCTTGCGATGGTCGCCTCGAAGGACCCAGAGCTCGACAGGCCGGGGCCCGCTGACCTCTACGGCGTCGGCGTCGCCGGCACCGTCGCCCGGATGATGAAGGTGCCCGACGGCACGCTTCGCATCCTCGTCCAGGGCGGCATGCGGATCCGGATCCTCGACTACGTGAGCGAGGAGCCCTACCTCGTCGCGAAGATCGAGGAGATGCCCGACGTGATCGAGGCATCCACCGAGCTCGAGGCCCTGACCCGGAACGTCCAGACCACCTTCAGCGAGATCATCGAGGCGATCCCGTATCTGCCCGAGGAGCTCCAGCTCGCGGTCGCCAACCTCGATGAGCCATCGGCGCTCTCCCACCTGATCGCCGGGGCGCTGCGCATCTCCACCGAGGAGAAGCAGGAGCTGCTGGAGACCGTCGACGTGACGAAGCGCCTCCGGCGGCTGTCGGAGATCCTCACGCGCGAGCTCGAGGTCGTGCAGCTCGGCTCGAAGATCCAGTCGCAGGTCGAGTCGGAGATCGACAAGGGCCAACGGGAGTACTTCCTGCGCCAGCAGCTGAAGGCGATCCAGGAGGAGCTGGGGGAGGCCGACGAACAGCAGGCCGAGCTCAACGAGCTGCGCCAGCGGATCACCGACGCCGAGCTCCCCGAGGAGGCGCAGAAGGCGGCCGAGCGGGAGCTCTCCCGGCTGGAGAAGCTGCCCCCCGTCGCCGCCGAGTACGGCGTGATCCGCACCTATCTCGAGTGGATGGTCGACCTGCCCTGGTCGAAGGAGACCGAGGACAACCTCGACATGAAGCACGCGCGAAAGGTCCTCGACGAGGACCACTACGACCTCGAGGACGTCAAGGACCGGATCCTGGAGTACCTCGCGGTCCGCAAGCTCAACCCGGACTCGCCCGGGCCGATTCTCTGCTTCGTCGGCCCGCCCGGCGTCGGCAAGACCAGCCTCGGCAAGTCGATCGCCAAGGCCCTCGGCCGCGAGTTCGAGCGGATCTCCGTGGGCGGCGTCCGGGACGAAGCCGAGATCCGCGGCCATCGCCGCACCTACATCGGCGCCCTGCCGGGAACGATCATCCGGGCGCTCCGCGATGCCGACACCCGCAACCCCGTCTTCATGATCGACGAGATCGACAAGATGGGCGCGGACTTCAGGGGCGATCCGGCCAGCGCGATGCTGGAGGTGCTCGACCCGGCGCAGAACGCGACCTTCCGGGACCACTACCTCGACCTGCCCTTCGACCTCTCCGAGGTCCTCTTCATCGCGACGGCGAACGTCCTCGACACGATCCCGCTGCCGCTCCAGGACCGCATGGAGGTGATCCAGCTCGCCGGGTACACGGTCGATGAGAAGCTCCACATCGCGAAGCGCTACCTCGTCCCGCGGCAGCTCGCGGCCAACGGGCTCAAGGCGTCCCAGATCGAGTTCGCAGATCCGGCCCTGAACGCGATCATCGAGGAGTACACGCGCGAGGCCGGCGTGCGGAACCTGGAGCGGGAGATCGGCACGGTCTGCCGCAAGGTCGCCCGCGAGGTCGCCGAGGGGAAGGTCAAGGGGAAGGCGCGGATCTCGGCCAAGCGCGCTCGAGAGCTGCTCGGCAAGCGGAGGTTCTTCTCAGAGAGCCGCCGCCGGACCAAGGACCCCGGAGTCGCCACCGGTCTCGCCTGGACCCCGGTGGGCGGTGAGGTCCTCTTCATCGAGGCGAGCGCGGTTCCCGGGTCGGGCAACCTGACGATCACGGGACAGCTCGGCGATGTGATGAGAGAGTCCGCACAGGCGGCGCTCACCTGGGTCAGGGGGCACAGCAAGAAGATCGCCCCCGACCTGCCGGACGACTGGTTCGCGAAGCACGACATCCATGTGCACGTCCCGGCCGGCGCGGTCCCGAAGGACGGCCCCTCCGCGGGCGTCGCGATGACGACCGCGCTCGCCTCCCTGATCAGCAACAGGCCCGTTCGCAACGACGTGGCGATGACCGGCGAGGTGACGCTCACCGGCCAGGTGCTGCCGATCGGCGGCCTCAAGGAGAAGTCGCTGGCCGCCCAGCGCGCCGGGATCAAGCAGGTGATCGTGCCGGACCGAAACGAGGGCGACGTCCTGGAGATCTCGGAGGACGAACGGGAGGGCCTCGACTTCGTCTACGCCGACGACATCGGCGATGTCCTGCAAACCGCGCTCGAGCCGGATGGAAAGACGCCGAGCGGGTAGAGTCCTCCTGCACCCTGGAAACGAATCCGAGGAGACCCATGGGGGCACAAAGCAGAAGCGCGAAAGCGGGAGATGCAGCCCGGTCTGTCGCGTCCAATCCATACGTGCGGCGACTCATCGAGGATGAGGAGCTCCGCGAGAACATCCGCGTCGCCTTCGAGGCGGCCAAGGGCGCATACGCCCGGATGTCGAATGGCAAGGGCCCAGCGAAGGCCCTGATGGACGACAAGAAGGTTCAGCGTGATCTGCGGACGGCGGCGGAGTCGCTTCGGGATGCTTCACAGCAGCTGCGCGGACGGAGCACTGGCCGCCGGTTCGGGCTTGGAAAGGCTCTGCTCGTGGGCATCCTCGGCGCGGCTCTGGTTCTCATCCTGAGCGAGGACGCGCGCAAGCTCGTGCTCGACAAGCTGTTCGGCGCGGAGGAGGAGTTCGAGTACACCTCGACCACCACCCCGGCTCCGGACACCGAGACCGTCCCCAGCGCCTGACGAGCCGCATCACCGGTTCTTTCGCCGAGGGCGTCCTGCGGGGCGCCCTCGGCGTTTGGGTAGGGTCACGGCGATGGCGACGGTCCATGTCCTGGTTCCGGCTCAGCGCTACGTCTTCGCCGTCTCCAACGGCGAGGCGGAGGCGGCCACGATCGACAGCTCCGCCGAGGGCTTCGAGCGCTACAAGTCGCTTCAGCAGGGCGGGCGGACCGCCGGGATGGTCGCCTTTCCGAACACGCTGCTCGTCCGGGGCGAGCGCGACTACCTGGTCGATCCCGGGCTGATCATGCAGGGGGCGCCGGTCCTCGGCGCGATGGAGGAGCTCGGCGTCGATCCCAACGAGGTGAAGGACGTGATCCTCACCCACCTGCACTTCGATCACGCCGAGGGCCTCGCCGGCTGGCCGATGCGCCGCACCTTCGTGCACAGGATCGAGACCGAGGCGCCCTATGCGCAGCTCGTGTCCGGGGTGATGGAGATGGCGAACCTCGAGATCCTCGAGGGAGAGGAGGGGGAGATCGAGCCCGGCCTGCGCTGGATGCTCACGCCCGGCCATTGCGACGGGCTGATCTCGCTGCTGGTCGACACCGACGAGGGCCTCGTCGTGATCGCATCGGACTGCGTCGGGCCCCTACCTGAGTACTTCGATCGGATGGACCTGCCCGAGGACTTCGGTCCCGAGCGCGACGAGCTCCTGAGGCAGTGGAAGCGGATCCGCGACCTCGATCCCGCGGTCGTGATCCCGGGCCACAACCCGCCCGTGAAGCTCCGGTAGAGCAGCCCGCCCGAGCAAGCTGTCCAGCCAGCCAAACGCCTAGAGTTGCGGGCGGTGGAGGCCACCAAGACACGTGAGCTGAGCGGGGAGAAGGCCCAGCGGATCGTCGAGGCGATGCGCTCGAGCGTCGCCCGGCGGGGCATCTCCGGCTCGACCTTCGAGCACGTCGCGCGCGAGGCGGGAGTCAGCCGCGGGCTCCTCCACTACTACTTCGGGACCAAGGAGGCGCTCCTGGTCGAGGTGGTGAGGCGCGACACCGAGCACCGGATCGCCCGCCTCGACGAGCCGCTGGCCAACGCGGGCTCGGCCGACGAGCTGCTGGCGATCCTGGTCGCCGACCTCGAGGACTCGATTCAGAACGACCCCGGGTTCTGGGTCCTCCTCTTCGACCTCTTCACCGCGGGTCGCCGCAACCCGGAGATCCAGCGCGAGGTGGCGGAGCTCTTCAACCGGACCCGCGGGCACGTCGCGGACGTCCTGCGCGCCAAGCAGAGCGAGGGCGTGATCAAGCCGCGCTTCGACGTCGATGCCGTCGTCGCGCTCCTCTTCGCGCTCGCCGACGGCATCGCGCTGCAGCTGCTCTCGGACCCCGAGCGCGATCACGCCGACGTGATCGCCGCCGGCACCGAGGCGGCCCGCCACCTGCTCGCCGGCTAGCGGCCGCCCGGCCGCGAGTGCGGCAGCTCACAGAGACTGGCCAGCCAGCCAAATTAGGATCGTCCCGTGCGCTCGTTCATGGTCAGGCTCTCGGCGTTCCTCACTCGCCGCCGCTGGTGGGTGGTGGGAGCCTGGCTCGTCACGCTGATCATCGCCGCCCCGATGGCGGCGAAGCAGACGGAGCATCTCAGCGGGGGAGGGTTCGACGTCCCGGGCAGCCAGTCGCAGGCGGTCGAGACCGCCGTGACGAAGCGCTTCGCCTCGACCGAGGCCGGCCGCATCGCCGTCGTACTCCAGCCCGCTCCGGATGCGACCCCCGAGCAAGCCGCGGCGGCGGTGCATCGCACCTCCTCGCAGGTCGCCGCCGCGGGCGACGGCGCTCGGATCGCGCCGCAGGCGGCTGCTCAGGCCGAGGCGCAGCTGGCGGCAGGGAAGCCGGCGATCGTCCCGGTCCAGGCGACCGGCAGTGCTGACGATCTGGTGAACACCGCGACCGACCTGCGTAACGAGGTCTCGCCGGGGGACCAGGTCGACGGCGTCACGCCCTATCTGGTCGGCCAGCCCGCGATGTGGGCCGCGCTCTCCGAGATCTCGAAGAAGGACCTGCAGACGGCGGAGGGGGAGGGCTTCCCGATCGTCGCGCTGATCCTGATCGTGGTCTTCGGCTCCCTCGCAGCCGCCTCTCTCCCGCTCGCGCTGGGGGCGGTGGCCGTGACGGTCACCGGGGCGATCATCTATCTGCTCTCACAGCAGATGGAGATGTCGGTGTTCGTCACGAACATGGCGTCGATGCTGGGGATCGGCGTCGCGGTCGACTACTCCCTCTTCATCCTGGCCCGCTTCCGGGAATCGGTCCGCGCGGGGAACGGCGCGGCGGCGGCACGGGCGGAGGCGCTCTCGACCTCCGGCGTCGCCGTCACCTTCTCCGGCCTCGCGGTGATCATCTCCCTGGGCGGGCTCTGGATGGTCCACAACCAGGCACTGCGCTCGATGGCGCTCGGAGCGATGATCGTGGTCGCGATCGCGATCCTCGTCGCGACCACGCTGCTGCCCGCCCTGATCCGGATCCTCGGTCATCGCGTCGAGGCGGGCGGGATCGCCTGGAACGCTTTCAGCGCCGTACGGCGCGTGTGGCGGAAGCGCCGGCGTCCCGGCTCGACCCGGCCGGACCGCGAGACCTTCTGGCAGCAGTGGACCTACGCGGTAATGCGGCGGCCGGTCGTCTCGGTGGTCGCGGTCGCGTCGCTGCTGCTGGTGCTGGCGATTCCGGTGCTCAGCATCAAGACCGGCAACGGCGCCATCAAGCAGTTCGACCCGAGCAGCGACGCGCGGGTCGGCACGGAGATCGCCGCGCGTACGAGCGGCGGCGGATCAGACCCGGTGAAGGTCGTCGCGACGTTCGACCACGGCACGGCAACCGACCCCGCGAACGCGAAGGCGCTCAGCGCGTTCGCGCGAAGCGCCTTGGCGGACCCCCAGGTCGAGGCCGTCGCGCCCCCGGTCAGCAACGGGAACCAGACGCTGATCAACGTCGGCACCAAGGCGGAGGCCGCCGAATCCCAGGCATCTCTTGACCTGGTCAGCCGGCTGCGCACGCAGATCGTCCCGGCGGCCGCGCTCTCGTCGGTGGCGACCGTCGACGTCGGCGGTGAGCCCGCGCGGGTCATCGACGCGCGCGATCAGATCAACGGCTCGATGTGGAAGATCATCCTGTTCGTCCTCGGGTTCTCCTTCCTGGTGCTGCTGGTGATGCTGCGCTCGATCGTGCTGCCGTTGAAGGCGGTTCTGATGAACCTGCTCTCGATCGGAGCTGCGTACGGCGTGCTGATCGTGGTCTTCCAATGGGGCTGGCTCGACGGCTTCGCTGGCTTCCAGTCCCTGGGCGCCCTCGACACGCTGACGCCGCCGCTTGTCCTCGCCGTCGTCTTCGGCCTCTCCATGGACTACGAGGTCTTCCTGCTCTCGCGGATCAAGGAGCACTACGACCAGCACGGCGACAACAGGAAGGCGGTCGCCGAGGGACTTGCGTCGAGCGCGTCGGTGATCACCTCGGCTGCGCTGATCATGGTCTGCGTCTTCTCGGTCTTCGTGCTCACCGGGGTGCCCTCGATCAAGCAGCTCGGGCTCGGCACCGCCGTCGCGATCGCGATCGACGCGACGCTGGTCAGGCTGATCCTGGTGCCGGCGGCGATGCAGCTGCTCGGCAAGTGGAACTGGTGGCTTCCCGGCTGGCTCGACCGCCTGCTCCCGCACGTCGGGCTGGAGGGTGGAGTCCCGGAGCAGAAGCCGCCCAGCGGGCCCGCCGAGCCCGCGCACGCCTAGTCTGCCCCGCATGATCTGGCAGGAGCCCGCCAAGGGCGGCTATCCGAACCGCTCCTTCCTGGGCCTGCCCGGAGTCGACCGCATGGGCGCGGGGAGGAGGGGGCTGATCCCGTACTCGCCGATGGGCTACCTGACCGAGCTCGAGATGACCGAGGGCTCGCTGGGGCATTCGACCTTCTCCATGCCCGCCTCGCCCTGGTTCGCGAACTCCTCGGGGCTGATCTCGGCGGGAATGCTCGCCGTGATCGGCGATGCGGCGCTCGGATCGGTCGTCCACTCCTCCGTGGAGGCCGGGCAGGGCATGACCACCGCCGAGCTCTCGATGTCGTTCCTCCGCCCGGTCGTCCCGCGCGAGGGGGCGGCGGTCACCGGATCGGGGCAGCTGATCCACCGCGGCCGCACCATGGGGATCTCCGAGGCCTTCCTCTTCGACTCCGAGGACCAGCTGATCTCCCACGGGACGACGCGGTGCAGCGTCTTCCCGCCGGTCGACCCGATCCCGGAGCCGCCCGACCTCGACGCGACGCCATACGGCGACGCGGTGCCGGGGAGCTCGCCCGACGACCCCCTGAGAGAGCCGGTCCAGGGAGAGGTCCTCCCGCAGGACGAGTTCGAGAATCGCACCGGCCTCGAGATCCTCCGCGCGCTGGCTGCGGAGCAGCTGCCGCGCCCGCCGATTCATCACCTCACCGGGCTTCGCCTGGACGAGGTCGAGGAGGGCAGCACGGTAGCCGCCCTGCCGTGCAGCAAGTGGCTCTCGACGTCGGCCGGCACGATCCAGGGCGGCTTCACGGCGATGCTCGCCGAGAGCGCAATGACCTCGGCGGCCTTCAGCACCGCAGCGGCGGACACGGCCGTCGCGCCGCTCGACTTCAAGGTCAACTACCTCCGCCCGGTTTTCCCGGACGGCAAGGACCTGATCGCCCGCGCCAGGATCCTGCACCGGGGTCGGACACTCGTGATCGCCGCCGTCGAGATCACGAACTCCGAGGGCAAGCAGGTGGCGCTCGCCACCGGCTCGTCGATGTACCTCCCGGGCCGGCCGGCGAACCTGGTGGGGGTGGAGCTCGGCTCGGGCTCCTCGGACCCGGAGGATGATCCGGGGGCCTAGGCGCCTCCGCGCGCAGGGCCCGGGTGGATCTTCAGAAGCCGTTGATAGGGTCGCGCCCATGATCGGCCCGGGGAGAAGGAGCCGGTTGGCGGGAATGGTCCTCTGCGCCATCGGCGCAATGGCCGTCGTGGCCACCAATGCGGACGCCTCCGTTGCGGGGCAGTCGAAGTCGCCCGTGCGGGAGAGCTCCGCCTGGAAGCGGTACGTGATCGACCCGGGCAAGTTCGCCTACCCGAAGGCGGTCTACGTCGTCGGCGATCAGCCGCAGAACGCCCACGACACGCGCGATTTGAAGAGCCCGGGCCACGGCGTGATGACGCTGACCGGCGGAGCCCCGAGCGCGAACCAGGTCGGCTCCCCGGCCCTGGTGCTGGACCTCGGCGTGAACGTCGGCGGCTACGTCGAGGTGGGCATTCAGTCCTCGAGCGGCGCGCCCATCCGCCTCGGCTATTCGGAGAGCCTCGACTGGCTGACGCCGGGCGGGGACACCGGCGGCCCGCAGTTCTCGTTCGGCGCCTCCGATGACCCCGACTCCCGGACCGACGTGATCCAGACGACCGGGCCCGTCCACTTCCGCTCACCGGGCATTCGCGGAGCGCAGCGTTACATCTCGCTGCAGCTCGAGCAACCGGGCACGGTGACGATCGACTACGTGCGGGTCGAGACCGAGCACCTGCACCCGGGCCCCAGCGGGTACAGCGGCTACTTCCTCTCCAACGACCGGCTGCTGAACCGGGCCTGGTACTCGAGCGCGTACACGTTCGCGATGGACTCGTTTCGGGACCTGCGCCCGGGCTATTCGTTCAGCCGACCGGTCGTGAGCGACGGGGCGAAGCGCGATCGCGCGATCTGGGCGGGCGACATGAACATGGAGGACCTGGTCGGCAACTACTCGCTGCGGATGGCGCCGGCCATCCTGAGGGGGTCGCTGCAGGCATTCAGCTGCCTCCAGTACGGCGACGGCCAGCTGGCGCCGGTCACCCAGATCGCCACGCAGTGTCCGAACAATCCGCCGCCACCAGTCGCCGATGCCTCGCACCTTCCCTCCAGCGCCCAGCCGGCCGCTCCCGACCTCCGCCTCCCTCAGTACACCGCGGCCTGGGTGATCGCCTTACGCGACTACCTCCTGCTCACCGGCGACCGGGGATTCGCTCACCGCATGATGCCCGTGGTACGGCGGGGGCTCGACTACTTCCTGGCCCGGCTCGACGGCGGCCTCTACCGGACGCCCTCCCGGGTCCTGACGATCAACTGGCACCCCTTCGACGCGGCCGGCGGCATCGACACCTATACGAACGCTTCGCTGTTCCGGGCGCTGCAGGCAGGGGCCCAGCTGGAGCGCCAGGTGGGACGGGGGAAGCGGGCCGCGACCGCGTACATGCAGGCATCCGGCGCCCTGCGGGCGGCCATGATGGCCCGGCTCTGGGATCCGCGGGCCGGAGCCTTCCGCCTGAACACCGACGATCCGAGCACGAACCACACCGAGGACGCGCAGGTGGAGTCGATCCTCGGCGGCGTCACCACCCAGGCCCAGTCTATGTCGGCGCTCCACTTCATCGATGGGCACCTGATGACGACCTTCGGGGTCGCCACTGGGGAGTCCGACGATCCCTACATGAGCAGGTACATCTCGCCGTTCATGTCCTCGACCGAGCTGCTCGCGCGTCTCTCGGTGGGGGATGCGGACGGCGCCCTCGAGCTGATGCGCCGCACCTGGGGTCAGATGCTCGCCGCGGGCCCCGGCACGGTCTGGGAGACCATGCAGCTCAATGGCCTGCCGAAGTCGGGCGGCATCTCGCTTGCGCACGGCTGGGCCGGTGGTCCGGTGCCTGCGCTCTCGGGCTACGTGCTCGGCATCCGGCCGACGATGCCGGGATACCGCCACTGGATCGTCGCCCCGCAGCCCGGCGATCTGCGCTTCGCCCAGGGGAAGGCGCCGACGCCACACGGCGCGATCGTGTCGCGCTGGCAGCGCGGCGGACACTCGTTCAAGCTCACGGTCGTCGCACCGAAGGGAACGTCGGGACTGGTCGAGGTGCCCGTTCCGAGGCACGCGCACACGGTCGCCATGGACGGCAAGGTCGTCCACGTGAAGCGCAGGGGAGGCGTCGCGCGCTTCCGGAAGGTGAAGGGCCAGCACACCTTCGTGGTCGGCTGACGGAGCGATAGAGTCGGGCCGTGGGGCTCTTCGGCTTCCTGAGGAGAAAGGACGAGCAGGCGTTACCGCAGCCCGGGTCGCCCGAGTTCGAGGCGGCCGTGCAGGGCTCGGCGCTGCCGGACTCGAAGAGCGTCTCGATGGGGGAGGCGGGCTGGACCAACCCCGACTCGGCTCATGAGGCCCTCCAGCAGCTGGGGATCGACCCGTCGAGCGCTCAGGTCGAGCAGTCGAGCCAGACGATCGACCTGAGGGGCACGGGCGCCCGCCAGCAGATCGAGCAGGCTCTCCGGGAGTCGGGAATCGATCCGAACGAGAAGGGCCAGACGATCAACGCGGCGAGCCTGCCCGGGCTGCAGCAGAAGATCGCGGGCATCCTCGGGCAGATGATGAACGTCCCGAATGCAGGTGGCTTCGGCGGGGGGATCTCGCCTCCGAAGCAGGACCCGCTCGATCAGATCGCCCACCTCGACCAGCAGCGCGACGCCGGCAAGATCACCGACGCGGAGTTCGAGGCCCAGAAGCGGAAGCTCCTGGGCGAGCAGTAGCGCCGGTTACTCGACCGGCTGCGGCCGGGGCGGGAAGATCTTCGGCATCCGCGCGAGCTGGCGCAGCGAGCCGCGCGGCTTGATCTTGCGCCGGAGCATCGCGCGACGGGCGTCCTGGCCGCGGACCGAGACGTCGATCCAGTCGGCCCAGGTCGTCCGCAGGGTCACGTCGGGCTTGTCCGCCAATCCCGGCGCCGATCGGGTCGAGCCGTTGTCGAGGTGGACGTGCCAGGGCTCGGCGTCCTCGAACTTCCACTGGATCGTCACCGGCCGGTCGATGGCGTCGGTCCGCGCGGAGCGGGCCACGATGTCAAAGAGGATCTCCTCGATCTCAGGGTTGACCTCCGGCTTGCCGTTCGGCTCTCCCATCACGCCGGCCCGGAGCAGCTTGATCTGGTTCTTGGCGCGCTCGTCATGGGGCATCTCGGGGTCGAAGGGATAGACGCCCGGCATCTCCGAGAGCGGGTATCCGGTCGCCTTCCACTTCATCTCTACCGACTTCATTCCGAAGGCGTAGATCTGCTCGAGGGTGAAGCCGTACTCGGTCGTGTAGCGCTCATCCCAGCCGGGCGGGACGAAGACGCCGGTGACCCAGGGCAGGACCTCGCGGAGCAGCTCCGCTGCCGCCTCCTTGCACTCGTCCGACTCGGCGAAGAGCTCGGAGAGGACCTTGACGCCGAAGCCGATGTGGCGCTGCTCGTCACGCGAGACCTTCTCCATCCCGGCGCTGAAGCCGGGCATCGTCCCGGCCTTGGCGAAGAAATCCTCGATGAAGTGCTGGCCCGGCTGGGCCATCGTCGCCTCGATGACCATGTGGTAGAGCGTGATCGCCTGGGCGAACTTGGGGAGGGAGCGGTCGGTCTGCAGCTCCTCGACCATCCGCTCGAGGCGGCCGAAGACGTTGCGGTAGCCCCAGCCGAGCTGCGGAATCGTGAAGTCGAGCGCCTCGTGGATGCTCCCCTCGACCCCGATCACCTCCTTGAAGAAGCGGTGGAAGAAGACGGCGTGGCGCACCTCGTCGACCTGCTGGGTGGCCAGGAAGTACTTCTGCTCCTCCTTGGGGGCAGCCTCGATGTAGGGGGAGAGCCCGTCGGCGACCGCGTCCTCGCCGTAGAAGAACATCGAGTAGATCCAGAGCGCGGACTTGCGCTGGATGTCGTTGAGGGAGTCCCAGCCGACGCGGTCCTCGGAGAAGTCGAGCTCGGTCGCCTTCCAGTTGCCCTCCTCCCAGCGGCGATAGAGGTCGTCGTAGGTGATTTGACCGGCGATGCTGTGCCGTGCGACCGACATGGAGTGCCTCCTGGTCCTCTCGTTTCCCGCTGCCTCGTGGACTATAGTAACTAACTGACCAGTCAGTTAGTACGGTGACATCGAGCACACAAGTCAAGCCCGCGACTCGTTCGCGCATGACCGCCGCCGACCGCCGCGAGGCGATCCTCGACGCGGCACGCACCGCCTTCGCGGACACCGGCTACCACGAGACCTCGCTCGACGCGGTCGCCGAGCGGGCGGGGGTTTCCAAGGCCCTGCTCTACGAGCACTTCTCCTCGAAGCGCGAGCTCTACGTCGCGATGCTCGAGATGCACGTCCACGAGCTGGTCGAGCGGATCAGCGGCGCCGTGGCCGCGGCGGAGCCCGGCGAGGCCCGGATGCGCGCCGGCCTCGAGGCCTTCTTCGGCTTCGTCGAGGAGCGACGCGGAGCCTGGCGGATCATGTTCCGGAACGCCGGTGACCCGGACGTCGCCCTTCGCCTGGACCGGCTCCGTGACGAGGTCGCCGCCGCGATCGTCCAGCTGATGAGCGAGGAGGCGCAGCGCCGGGGACTCGACTTCCCGAAGCTCCCGCAGTTCGTCGAGATGATCGCCCAGCAGATGGTGGGGGCGATGCAGTCGCTTGCGGACTGGTGGGACCTCCATCGCAAGGTCCCGAAGGAGGAGGTCGTCCAGGCGGCGATGGACTTCGCCTGGGTGGGCCAGGAGAGGATCAGCCAGGGGCAGCGCTGGCAGCAGTAGCTTCGGCTGCCCGGCGCGGCGGGACCGGCGGGCGCGCGTTGAGCAGCAGGGTGAGGACAGCGAAGGCGGCCAGCGCGCCGAAGGCGAGATCGGCGTCACCGCTCGCGAGGGCGGCGCCGAACAGGGGGATCACGGGGATCGGGAAGATGCCCGCCCCGACCTGCATGAGGCCGAGGGAGCCGATCGGCCGGTCGGGAAGGACCCGCTCCGCCTCGTCGTAGTAGAGGGGGTAGGGCAGCGAGAGGCCCACGCCCATCAGCACGATCGCCGCGAACGCCCAGCCGGCCGAGTCGCTCTCGCCGAGCAGTACGAGCCCTCCCGCTCCGATCCCCAGGCCGGCGATCACGAGCATCGAGGCGGAGGCGCCTGCCGCCGTCATACGCCCGGCGACGTCGCGCATCACGGCGGAGATGCCGAAGAGGGCGAACGACAGGCCTCCCGCGCCCGCCGCGGAGAGCCCGACCGAGGTAATCAGGAAGTGGACGAGCCAGGCCCCGACGATCAGCGGGATGTTGAGGGTGGCGATCCCGAGCAGCTGGACCCGCCACCAGGCTTGGTTGGTGAGCGCCTCCCGAGCGAGGCCCTCACCCTCCGACGGAGCCCGTTGCACGTCCACCCGCTCGTTCGGAAGGATCGGGAGCGAGATCGCCGCCAGCGCGGCGGTGATCCAGAACGCCACGCGCCAATCGACGCCCGCCCCCTGCAGGATGCTGCCGAGCAGGAGCGCGGCCGCGACGCCGAGCGTCAACCCTGCGCCGAACAGGCCGAGCATCTTGACGCCGCCCATCACACGGGCGTACGAGGGCACGAAGACCGCCGCGAGGCCGAAGGCGAGCCCGGCGAACACGCGCCCCGTCGCCAGCACGGCGACGCTGTCCCCGAGGGCGAAGATCACGTTGCCGAGGATCGAGAGCAGGCAGCACGCCCAGATCCCAACCAGGATCCTGATCCGCCTCGCGAGCTCCGCGCCGATCAGGCTGCCGGCCGCGGAGCCGGCGAAGAAGAAGGCTCCCGACAGAAGTCCCACCTCGCCCAGGCCGATGTCGAAGTCCTTCGTCAGCGGCCCAACGACGGGGCCCACGTTGCCGCAGTTCCAGCCCGTGATCGCCAGGGCAATGACGAAGACGCCGATGCTGCGCCGGGCGCTCACAGCCCTGCCTTCTACCTGAGGGGCCGGATACGGTCGAGCCGTGCTCGAGCTGCACAAGCGATACACGAGCCCCGAGACCGGGACCTGGATCGAGATCGTCGAGCGGGACGGCGCGACGATGAAGTTCGAGCGATCCTTCGCCGGCTGCGCGGCTACAAGGTGAGCTACTAGTGACCTAGCCCGTCGCGGCTCCTGCCGTCGCGAAGCAGGTGCCCTGGTTCGGGGCCGTATGGTCCGCTCGCGCGCTGAAGGTGCCGTCGATTCTCGAGCCGTCGGGCGCACCGAGCGACAGCGAGGCACCGCCTCCCGCGGCGGTCGCTGGGGCGGTGCTGTTGTCGGTGGCGTCCACGACGGTCTGGCCGGACGAATCCAGGAAGGGGACGTCCACGCTCGACACCGTGCCCCCAACGGTGGAGGTCCCGAAGGCCCACGACTCCGCCTGGGCGCTGGCCACCTTGATCAGGATCTCCGTCGTCGAGCTCGCCTTGAAGCAGGCCACCGCGACGCTGAGCGGCCCGGCGACACAGAGCGAGTGGATCTCCGCGTCCGCGGGCACGTCGTAGTTTCGGGAGCAGATTTCCGCTCCGCCGATCTTCGCGGCATTCGCGGCGTTCGCGGCGTTGCCGGCATTCGTCGCGTTGTCCGCGGACCCGGCGTGGGCCACCGACAGACCGGGCGCGAGCGTTCGGACCTGCTGCGCCGCGATCCTCTTGATCGTCTTGGTGTTTCCGCCTCCCGTACCGCCCAGCGCGATGCCCGCGAGCGCAACGACGAGCACGAGCACGACGAAGACCAGGGCGGGCAGATGCTTCCAGTGGACGAGGCGTTCCATCGATCAGGCCGCCGCGCCGAGCTTCGGCGAGGTCCAGGGTTCGCCGAGGCGGCGCGTCAGCTCCTCGGCGAGCTCGGAGATCGCGATCCGCGACTGGTCGAGCGAATCGCGGTCGCGCAGCGTGACCGTGTCGTCGTCCATGGTCTGGTGGTCGACCGTGATGCCCCAGGGGGTGCCGATCTCGTCCTGGCGGCGGTAGCGCTTGCCGATCGAGCCGCCGGTGTCGTACTCGGCGGACATCAGCCTGCGCAGCTCCTCATAGATCTCGCGCGCCTTCTCGGGCTGGCCGTCCTTGTTGACCAGCGGCAGCACCGCGGCCTTCACCGGCGCGAGCTTTGGGTGGAGCCGGAGCACCGTCCGCTCGCGGCCCTCCACCTCCTCGACGTCGTAGGCGTCGACCATGAAGGAGAGCATCGCACGGTCGACGCCGGCGGCCGGCTCGATCACGTGGGGCACGTAGCGCTCGCCCGAGCCGGAGTCCACGTACTCGAGCTTCTCGCCGGAGAGCTCGGCGTGCTGGGTGAGGTCGAAGTCGCCGCGGTTGGCGATCCCCTCGAGCTCGGACCAGCCCATCGGGAAGAGGTACTCGATGTCCGAGGTGGCGCTCGAGTAGTGGGAGAGCTCGTCGGCGCCGTGAGCGCGGAGGCGGAGCTGGTCGGGCCGGATGCCGAGGCCGGTGTACCAGCGCATCCGTTCCTCCATCCAACGCTCGTGCCACTCGGCTGCCTCGGCCGGCGGGACGAAGAACTCCATCTCCATCTGCTCGAACTCCAGCGTCCGGAAGATGAAATTCCCCGGCGTGATCTCGTTGCGGAAGGACTTGCCGATCTGCGCGATCCCGAACGGCGGCTTCCTCCGGGCGAAGCTGAGGACGTTCTTGAAGTTGATGAAGATGCCCTGGGCCGTCTCGGGGCGCAGGAAGGCCCGGTTGGACTCGTCATGGACCGGACCGACGTAGGTCTCGAACATCAGGTTGAACTGCCGCGGCTCGGAGAGCTCGCCGCCGCACTCCGGGCAGCCGATCTCTCCCTCCGCGTCCTCGGCGCCGAGCTGCTCCTCGCGCAGGTGGTCCTCCCGCCAGCGCTTCTTGCACTTCCCGAGGCACTGCACGAGCGGGTCCGTGAACCCGGCGAGATGCCCGGAGGCCTCCCAGACCTTCGGGTTCTGGATGATCGCGGAGTCGAGGGCGACGATGTCGTCGCGCTCCTGGATCATCGCGCGCCACCATTCGCCCTTCACGTTGTTCTTGAGCAGCACGCCGTAGTGCCCGTAGTCGTAGGTGTTGGCGAAGCCGCCATAGATCTCTGACGCCGGAAAGATGAAGCCGCGCCGCTTGCAGAGCGCGACGATGTCCTCGAGCCGCAGGTCGCCCATGGGCCTCAAGTTAAACGGAGGCTCGCGTGCGGTGCCCGGCGACGCCGCCCATTACCCTCTTGCCTCCGATGCCGATCTACGAATACCGCTGCACCAACGGTCACACCTTCGAGGTGATCCAGAGCATGTCCGACGATCCCGTCGAGACCTGCGAGCAGTGCGGCGCCCCGGTCGAGCGGGTCTTCCACCCAGTCGCCGTGCACTTCAAGGGATCCGGCTTCTACACGACGGACTACAAGAGCAAGTCGAAGTCCTCGTCGGGCGGCGACGGCGGATCGTCCTCGGGCGAGTCCTCGGATTCCTCGAGCGGCGACTCCGGCTCGAAGTCCGAGTCGAGCGGCTCCGACAAGGCCGCCACCAGCTCCAGCTCCTCCGACTGAACGGGTTGCTCCTCGCTGTGCTCGGAGCACCCTCGCATTAGGGTGAGCACTCGGCGTGGTGCGGCGGATCGCTCCCCGTCAGCTCCTTGACTGCATTGATGCAGTCGCTCTGGGGGATATTCAGGCTTCCATCTGAGTTGGTCGAGATCGACGTCCGGTCTTTTTCACCGAGCACGTTCGTCTGCCCGCTGCCCCCGATGATGGCCGCCATCGCGACCTGAGGCAGGGTGAACCCCCCCATGTCGCTGATGAAGGCCTTCGGGGCGTTCCAGCCGATCCAGGGGCCCTTGATGAAGTTGTAGGGGAAGCGGGTGATGCTGGTCAGGCGACCCTTGATCGCATTCAGCACCTCCTGCTGGCGGGCCGCCCGGTCGCGATCGTCCTCGGCTGGGTTGCAGTTGTTGTGCCGGATCCGCGCGTAGGCGAGCGCCTTGTCGCCCTGCAGGGTGATGTCCCCCGGCGGCAGCCTGAGCGAGACGCCGCCCTGCTTCTTGCCGCCGTCGACGTCGCCGCAGACGACGGGCCCGTTCTTCTTCCCGTTGGTGTCCGGCACGTTGATGGTGACGCCGCCGAGCGTGTTGATGAAGCTGGCGAAGCCGTCGAAGTCGACGATGACGATGTGGTTGATGTCGATGCCGAGGAAGTTCTCCACGGTCTTGATGGTCTCGGCCGGGTTGCCGTTGGTGCTCTGCGTGTTGCAGGCGAGCGAGGCGTTGATCTTCTGCGAGCCGCAGTTCGGGATGGCGGCGTAGCTGTCGCGCGGGATCGAGAGCTTCTTGAACGAGGTGAGCGAAGCGTGCAGCACCATGATCGTGTCGGCGCGCGGCGGCCCCTGGCCCTCCGTACCGCTCGCGTTGTGCTGCGTCTTGCCGCGGCGGTCGCCGCCGAGGATGAGGATGTTCTGACCGGCGAGCACGGCCGGCCCGCCCTTGAGCGCGTCCTTGGCCGACTGGGGCAGCTTGCCCTTCTGGATCTGGGCCGAGATCGCGAAGGTGATGAAGCTGAGCAGCAGCCAGCCGACCGCGAAGATCAGGATCCAGCGCAGCCACGGCCGCTTGCCGCCCGTCAGCCTCCCGAAGAATCCGCGGATGCCTCCGCGCCCCCCGCGACCGGATTCGCGGCGGATGCTCTCCAGGTTCGGCTTGCGCATGCGGTCGCGCAGGCTCGGCCGTGAGCGGTAGACCGCGTACGGGGGCTTCTCGCCCTTGCCGGCCGCGGGCTTCTTGCGCTGCGGCGCGGACCGCTTCTGGCCGCCGCGGCCCCCTCGGCCGTACACGGTGTAGTCCGGCTTCTTCCCTTTTCCGGGCGTGCCTTTCGCCCCGGACGAGCCAGGCGACTTGGGCTCGTCAGGCTTCCCGCCGCCTTTGGAGCCCCCGGGCCGCTTGGGCGGCCGATCATCTCCCTGAGGAGACATGGGATATCAATACTTACGCATGCCGATGCCAGACCCCTTTACCTCTTGACTCCTCCCTTTAGGTCCTCTTGAGCCCTCGCGAGACCATCGGCGTCGACCTGGGCGGGACCAAGATGGCCGTGGGCGTCGTCGACTCCGAGCAGCACATCCACTACGAGGGCAAGGAATCCTCGATCGGGCTGACCGAGGATGAGCTCGTCGAGGACCTCGGCGAGGAGCTGCTCGAGGCCAAGCAGGCGCGTCCGGACGTGCTCTGCGCCGGCCTCGGGATCCCGGCGACCATCGACCACGACCGCGGCGTGGCGATCCAGGCCGTCAACCTCGAGATCTCCGACGTCCCGCTCCGCGACCTGATGCGCGAGCGGGTCGGGCTGCCCGTCTACATCGACAACGACGCCAACGTCGCGGCTCTCGCGGAGTTCCTCTTCGGAGCGGGCCGGGGTGCGCGCAACGTGGTGATGCTGACCATCGGGACGGGAATCGGCGGAGGCCTGATCCTCGACGGCGAGATCTTCCGGGGCTCGACCGGGGCGGCGGCCGAGCTCGGGCACATCGTGATCGTCGAGGATGGGCTCCCCTGCCAGGGCAACTGCCCCAACCACGGCTGCGTCGAGACCTACGCATCGGGAACGGCGATCGCGCGTGAGGGCAAGGCGGCGGGCGAGCGAGAGCCGGACTCGGCGCTCGGCAGGGCGCTCGCCGAAGGGCCGATCGCGGGCAAGACGGTGACCCAGCTCGCGATGGACGGAGATCCGCTCGCCGCCGCGGTCGTGGCCGAGGCCGGGCGGCACCTGGGGGTCGCGCTGGCGAGCCTGGCGAACATCTTCAACCCTGACGTGTTCGTGATCGGCGGTGGCGTCTCGGTGGTTGGCGACCTGATGCTCGATCCCGCCCGCGAGGAGCTCAGGGCACGCGCGCTGCCCCCGATGAACAAGACCCCGGTGCAGCTCGCGGAGCTGGGGCCCGAGGCGGGGATGATCGGAGCTGCGGCGATGGCTCTGATCGAGCTGGATAAGGAGAGCTGACCGATGCCCGGCAAGCTCGTCGTCTGCCCGACGCCGATCGGGAACCTCGAGGACATCACCCTGCGGGTGCGCCGCGCCCTGTACGAGGCCGACGTGATCGCCTGCGAGGACACTCGTCGCACCGGCCTGCTCCTCGAGCGGCTCGAGATCCAGGCCATGCGCCTGGCCTCCTATCACGAGGGGAACGAGGCGGAACGGGCCCGGGAGCTCGCCCAGCGGATCGAGCGAGGCGACAACGTCGCTCTCGTCTCGGACGCCGGGACCCCCGCGATCTCCGATCCGGGCTTCCGGCTGATCCGCGCCTGCATCGACCGCGATCTCGACATCGAGGTGCTTCCGGGCCCTTCCTCGATCATCACCGCGCTGGTCGTCTCCGGCCTGCCGACCCACCGCTTCCGCTTCCAGGGCTTCCTGCCTCGGAGGACGGGGGAGCTCGAGCGCGTCCTCCAGTCGACCGAGACGCTGATCGCCTTCGAGTCCCCGCGGCGCCTCCCCGAGTCGCTGCGCGCGCTGGCCCAGCTCGCGCCGGACCGCCCGGCGGCCGTCTGCCGTGAGCTGACCAAGCTTCACGAGGAGATCGCCCGCGGCACGCTCGGCGAGCTCTCCCGGCGCTTCCGAGACGAGGCCCGCGGGGAGATCGTGGTCGTGATCGGGCCGGCGGCCGAGCGGGGCACGGCGGACATCGGCTTCGCCACCGACGCGTTGCGCGGCCTGATCCGCGCCGGGGCACGGCCGCGGGCCGCGGCGAGCGTGGTCTCCGCGCTGACGGGTGTGCCGGCCAACGATCTCTACAAGGGGATCACCGGGCGGGATCCCAGGCGCTAGGTCAACCCGCGAGGTTCCGGTTCTTCTTGACGAAGCCGTGCACGGAGGCGCCGTGCGCGGGGTGGAGCGAGTAGATCACCTGGTACCCGGTCACGTAGAGGCGCCGGCCGTCCGAGATCACCGGGTTGTAGGCGCCGTCGCGTGACTGGAAGACCGGCTTCCCGTCGGTGGCGCGGAAGCCGAAGGTCTCGGTCGTCTTCAGGTCTCCGGCGTAGAAGATGTCGCCGACCATGCTGCCGGCGCCGGAGACCGGGCCGGCGGCGTAGCGCGACCAGCGCTGGCTTCCGTTGCGGGCGTTGAGCGCGTAGACCGTGCCGTCGTAGGAGCCGAAGTAGACGCTGGGCGGCGTGTCCGGCGTCTTCGCGGCTGTGGCGGCGCTGTACACGTAGCCGCTCGTGGAGGTGCTCCAGTCCTCCGAGCCGGTCCGCTCGTCCCAGGCGTGGAAGCCGCCGCTCAGGTCTCCGGCGTAGACCCGCCCGAACGCGACCGCGGCGGTGCCGTAGATGCTGTCGCCGGCGTGCGCCGTCCAGCGGATCGCTCCGTTGCTCGCCCGCATGGCGGTCATCTGGCCGCCGTAGTCGCCGACGAAGACCGTCCCCGCGTCGTAGGCGGGGGATGCCTTCACGGCGCCGCTCACCGGGGTGCTCCAGAGCTCCTTGCCGGTTCGCGCGTTGAGCGCGTAGACCGAGCCGCACTCGCAGCCCGCGATCACCTCGTGGCCGACCACCAGCGGCGTCGACTCGGTGCGGCCGGGCAGCGGATGCCTCCAGACGACCTTGCCGTTCGCGGCGTTGAGCGCCTGGACCTGGCCGGGCTCTAGGTTCGAGATGAAGAGGCGGCCGTTCGAGTAGGTCGGACCCGAGGCGTTCAGGGTGGCGACGTCGCGGCGCCAGCGGGGCTTGCCGTTGCGCGCGTTGAGCGCGAACGCCTCGCCGTTGTTGTCGATCCCGTAGAGCGTCCCGCCGGCGACGACCGGCGAGTACTCCATCAGGTGACCCGCGTCGTAGCTCCAGGCGAGCTTGTAGGGGGGCTTCACCCGATCGGTGGCGAGGTAGCGCGTCCGTGCCTGGTCGAACCCATAGGTCGGCCAGTCGGTGGAGCGGGGGGCCGGCGACCTGGCGGGCCTGGACGTGCTGGTGGTCGCCGGTTCGTTCGCGCTGCTCGGAGAGTGGAAGACGAGCCAGCCGACGAATCCGACGATCGCGACGAAGCCGACCATGCCGGCGATCGCCGCAGCCCGGTGCTCTGTCCAGAAAGTCACGAAGGGCGATGTAATTCCCCTGTCTAAGCTGGAACTAACGATGGCCAAACGAGAGCCGCGCATGGTCTCCCTCGGCTACGGCAAATTCGCCCGGGCCGATCGCATCTACGCCCTCGTTCCGCTCGATCCGAAGGACCGCGGGGAGGGGCGACGCACCTACGTGCACGTGGACGACATGGCCGAGCCGATCGTCGCGTCGCGCTCCGAGCGAGCGATCCTGAACGACGTCGAGGAAGCGTTGACCGAGGCGGCGGGCATTCCGCGGCGGCGCCGCTCGTCGGCCGGGTCGAAGGGGCAGGAAAAGCTCCTGTAGTTAGGCTCACTTCCCGTGAGCTTCTACGTCACCACGCCGATCTACTACGTCAACGGCGAGCCCCACCTGGGCCACGCCTACTCGACGATCGCTGCCGACATCCTCGCCCGGCACCACCGCCAGCGAGGAGAGGACGTCTTCTTCCTCACCGGCACCGACGAGCACGGCGAGCCGGTCGCCCAGCAGGCCGAGGCCGAGGGCGTCACGCCGCGGGAGCTCGGCGACCGCCTCGCTCCGCGATTCAAGGAGATGGCGGCCAAGATCAACGCCTCCAACGACTTCTTCATCCGCACCACGGACGAGGGCCACATGGAGCGGGTCCAGGAGATCGTCCAGCGGGTCTACGACAACGGCCACGTCTACGAGGGGATGTACGAGGGCTGGTACTGCCCGCGCTGCGCGGACTTCAAGACCGAGTCGGAGATCGGGCCCGACAACACCTGCCCGATCCACAAGATCCCGCTGACGAGAGAGGAGCAGAAGAACTGGTTCTTCCGGCTCTCCTCGTTCCAGGAGCCGCTCGAGCGCCTCTATGAGGAGCGGCCGGACTTCGTGGTCCCGGCGTTCCGCAAGAACGAGGCGCTCTCCTTCATCAAGCAGGGCCTGCAGGACGTCTCGCTCTCGCGGAAGACCCTGAAGTGGGGCGTCCCGGTCCCCTGGGACTCCGATCAGGTGATCTACGTCTGGTTCGACGCCCTGCTCAACTACTACACGGCGCTCGGCTACGGGGTCGAGGGGGAGGACGTGACCGAGAAGTTCTGGCCGCCCTTCCACATCCTCGCCAAGGACATCCTCAAGTTCCATGCCGTCTATTGGCCGGCCTTCCTGATGGCGGCGGACATCGAGCTGCCCACCGGGATGTTCATCCACGGCTTCCTGCTGATGGAGGGGCACAAGATGTCCAAGTCGCTCGGCAACGTTCTCGACCCCGACCAGGTGATCGCCAAGTTCGGCGCCGACGCGCTGCGCTTCTACTGCTTCCGCGAAGTCTCCTTCGGCCAGGACGGGCAGATCTCGCCCGCCGGCTTCGAGTCCCGCTACGAGACCGAGCTCGCCGACCAGTACGGCAACCTGGCGAACCGCGTGCTCTCGATGATCGGTCGCTACCGCGACGGAGTCGTCCCGGAGGCCAGGGCGGAGCCCGAGCTCGCAGGCGATCTCGAGGGTGCTCCGGAGCGGGTGCGCGCCCTCCTCCACGACGCGGAGCTCACCCAGGCTCTCGAGGAGATCTGGAAGCTGGTCAGGCGGCTCAACCAGTACGTCGAGGAGACGAAGCCGTGGGAGCTCTCGAAGGACGAGTCGGCGGCGGAGCGCCTCGATTCCGTGCTCTATGGCCTGGCCGAGGGCCTCCGTACCACCACCCTGCTGCTCCATGCCTACATGCCGGAGACGACCGGCCGCCTGCTCGAAGCGCTCGAGGAGCCGTCCCGCGAGCTGGCCGATTTCGGCTCCCGGGGCGGGGGTCAGAAGCTCGGCGAGCTGGCCCCGCTCTTCCCGAAGCTCGCGCCCGCCTAGGGATCGGGAGGCCGGAAGCGCCGATGGTAGGGTGGCCCAACTGAACCGGAAGTCGAACAGGGAGGGCAGCTTGATGAGCAGGAAGTCTCGAACGGGGGGCATTGCCGCGGCCATCGCAGTGACCGGAGCGCTCCTGCTCCCGGCAGCCGGCGCGTCCGCCGCGCCGACGGCTCACAAGTCGGGCGCGATCGTCAACTACACGACCACCGGCAAGCTGAAGATCGCCAAGAAGATCTCCGTCCCGTTCGTCTGCTCGGTGAACTGCGACGTCGTCTCCACGCTCAAGATCAAGGGCCCGTTCGTGAAGGGCTCGGACACTGAGCAGGCATCCCTGGACGCCGGTGTGGTGGCGGCTCACTTCATCAAGCCGAGCGGGCCGCTGAAGAAGCTGATGCGGGCCAACCCCGGTCGCTACAAGCTGGTCAGCCACGTCACGGCGACCGACCCGGCCACGGGCGCGGTCGACAAGATCTCTCACGCCTTCAAGCTGAAGAGATAAGCCTCTACCCTGCCCGCGATGCTTTTTCGTATCGCCAGGGTGGGAGTGGTGGCGACCTGCGCCCTCGCGCTGATCGCTGCGCTCGGCGCCGGTATCGCGGACGCGAGCCCGCGCGCCGGCAAGAGCGTGATCGGCGGCACCCCGGCGAGCGTCGACCAGTGGCCGTTCGCCGCGGCCGTGCTGACGCCGACCACGCTCTGCACGGGCACCGTGATCTCCTCGACCAAGGTCCTCACGGCCGGACATTGCGTCGGAGATCCGGCGACGATGACCATCAGGACCCAGTCGCCCTCGGCGTTCGCCGGGGGCGAGGTGCACTCCGTTTCGTCCGTCGCGTACGCGCCGGGGTTCTCGCACGGCTTCGAGAACGACCTCGCGATCCTGACCCTCCGGACGCCGACCAGCACCACGCCGATCCAGGTCGCGAGCGCAGCCGAGGACGCCGCCTACACGCGGCCCGGCGCCCAGCTCGCGGTGGCCGGCTACGGGAATCGCAACCCGCTGATCGTCGGCAAACCCCGCATCGGCGTGCTGACGGCGACCAACGTCACCTCCAAGTTCTGCCCGCTGCCGGTATGGGCGATCTGTGACTCCGGCCGCCGGGTGGGGAGGGCCTTCAGGCGGCTGCGGGGAGCGGTGAAGCGGCAGACGGTGAAGGCGGCCGTCTGCTCGGGTGACAGCGGCGGTCCGCTGGTCGCGAACACTCCCGCCGGGCCCCGCCTGGTCGGGACGGCCGAGGCGAGCACCGCGCCGCCCTCCAAGCGCAACCCGTTCTTCTTCGTGATCTGCGGGCTGAAGGGCTACCCGTCGATCCACACTCGCTCCGCCCTCTACACCGACTTCATCCAGGCCAATCTCGGCCCATAGACTCGCCGCGTGGTAGACACCCACGCTCACCTCGGGCTCTGCGAGCCGGCGGAGGCCGAGCTGATCGCGGCGGCCCGGGCTGCCGGGGTCAATCGCATCCTCACGGTCGGCCTCGGCGAGGACTCGAATCCCGCCGCCGCGACCTCAGCGGCGGCCAACGAGGAGGTCTTCGCCGCCGTCGGCCGGCACCCGAACAGCGCCGGCGGCTTCGATGACCGGGCCGCGGAGGCCATCGAGGAGGTCTGCGCTCGCCCCGGCGTCGTGGCTGTGGGCGAGACGGGACTGGACTTCTTCCGCGACCGCTCGGACCCCGAGGATCAGCGGCGGGCCTTCTCGGCTCAGATCGGGATCGCGAAGCGCACCGGGAAGGCGCTCGTCATCCACCTGCGCGACCGCGAGGGCTCCGAGGATGCGGTCTCGGAGGCATTCGACACGCTCTCCCGCGAGGCGGATGGCGTCGAGGTGATCCTGCATTGCTTCTCCGCGCACCCGCGGTGGGCCGAGCGCGCGGCCGAGCGGGGCTGGTACTGCTCGTTCGCCGGCAACCTGACCTACCCGAAGTCCGAGCTGATCAGGGAGGCGGCTGGGATCGTGCCCGACGATCGCCTTTTGGTGGAGACCGACTCTCCGTTCCTGGCGCCGCAGCCGGTCCGGGGCAAGCCGAACCAGCCCGCGAACGTGGTCGCGACGGCGGAGAGGCTCGCTGAGATCCGCGGCGTCCCGTACGGTGAGCTCGAGGAGATCGTGGAGGCGAACGCCGCGAGAGTCTTCGGGTGGTGAGCGGTCGCGCCGGGCCGCCGGAACGCTCGCCGCGCCGGCTCGGCCAGAACTTCCTCGCCGACCCCAACCTCCTGGACGCGATCGTCCGTGAGGCGAGCCTGACCCCGGAGGATGTGGTGCTCGAGGTCGGAGGTGGGGGAGGTGCTCTGACCGAGCGGGTCGCTCCGGAGGTGCGCTGCCTGCACGTGATCGAGATCGACGAGCGGCTGCGCGACGAGCTCGAGCCGCTGGCAGGGGAGCTGGGCAGCATCGACCTCGTCTGGGCCGACGCCATGAAGGCCGATCTCGGGCGGCTGGCTCCGGCGCCGACCAAGATGGTGGCCAACCTTCCGTATTCGATCGCCACGCCCCTGCTGATCAGGACGATCGCCGAGCTGCCCTCGATCGAGACCTGGCTGGTGATGGTCCAGCGGGAGATCGCCGACCGGCTCCGCGCCGAGCCGGGTACGCGCGAGTACGGATCGCCGAGCGTGCTCGTGCAGCTCGCCTGCGAGGTGACGATGCTCCGCACCGTGGATCCGGCCGTCTTCGTGCCCCGACCGCGCGTCGAGTCGGCGCTTCTCCGGCTCCTTCGGAAGGGCCCGGGAGCGTCGGAGGAGCTCGCGGCCCTGGTGCGCCTCGCGTTCGCCCACCGGCGAAAGTCCCTCGCCCGCTCGCTGGAGCTCGCACGAGCCGGCAGCCTGGAACCGGCGCGAAGCGCGCTGGAGTCGATCGGAAAGCCGGCGGACGCCCGGGCTGAGACGCTCTCGCCCGAGGAGTTCACCCGCTTCGCCGAGGCCCTCGGAGAACGGAGCGCCACATGAGTGTGGCGGAGATGCCCGGGACCATGCTGGCCCCGGCGAAGCTCAACCTCTGCCTCTACGTCGGCCCGACCCGCGACGACGGCCTGCACGAGATTCGCTCCCTGTTCGAGCCGCTCGAGCTCGCGGACGAGCTGAAGCTGACGGAGGCCGCGGCCGACGAGGTGATCATCGAGGGGATCGAGGGCACGGACCTGACCGCCAGGGCTCTTGCCGCCCTGCGGGAGAACGGCTGGCAGGGGCCACCGCTCCGCATCGAGGTGACGAAGCGGGTCCCGGTGGCCGCGGGGCTGGGCGGCGGGAGCGCTGACGCGGCGGCGGTCCTGCGGCTCGCCCGGGGCGAGATCGAAGGGCTGCGCTCGATCGCGGCGCGGATAGGCGCCGATGTTCCATCGCAGCTTCAGCCCCGCGCCTGCCTCGTCGCCGGAGCCGGCGAGGTGATCGAGCCCGCTCCGCCGCCCGCCGAGCACGGCGTGGTTCTGATCCCGCAGGAGGAGGGCCTCGCGACCGCAGCGGTCTACGCCGAGGCCGATCGTCTCGGGACGCCGCGAGGCGAGAACGAGCTGGAGGCGATCCGGCGGCAGCTCCGCGACGCCGTGGACCAAGGCGGCTCGCCGCTCGACTACCGAGAGCACCTCATCAACGACCTGCAGCCGGCGGCGATCTCCCTGCGGCCCGAGATCGAGAGCGCGCTGAGCGCGCTCGAGCTGGCGGGTGCCGCCCACGCGATGGTGACCGGTTCCGGGCCCACGGCGTTCGGCCTTTATCCGACAGTCGATGAGGCGGTCGCCGCGGCGAAGACGCTCAGCGAGAGCTTCCCCAGTGCGGTCGCGACCGCTCCGCTGGCCGGATGAAGGGCTCCCGGATCAGCTGGGAGTGGGTGCGGCGGGGCCTGCTGGTGGCCGCGATCGTGGCCTTCTTCGTGTTCCGCGGCGATCTGCCGCACATCGACCTGGAGGGTGCGATCCAGGACCTCTCCGAGGGACTCGGCGCCTGGACCTATCTGCTTGTCGGAGCGCTCGCCTTCCTCGAGACGGGAGCTTTCGTCGGGCTGATCGCGCCGGGCGAGTTCACCGTGATGCTCGGCGGCGCTGTGGCGGGCCAGGGGGACATCTCCCTTCCGGTGATCCTGGCGATCACCTGGGCCTGCGCCTTCGCCGGGGACTCCGTCAGCTTCCTGCTCGGCGCGCGGCTCGGCCGGGACTTCCTGATCAGGCACGGCCAGCGGGTGCGGATCACGGAGGAGCGCCTCGAGCAGGTGGAGAGCTATTTCTCCCGCTACGGCGGGCGCACGATCCTGATCGGCCGCTTCATCGGGCTGGTCCGCGCCCTCGCTCCGTTCATCGCGGGGAGCAGCAAGATGCCGTACCGAGCCTTCGCGCCGTTCAGCATCCTGGGCACCGGCCTCTGGTCGACCGGGCTGATCCTGGCCGGCTACTTCTTCGCACAGAGCCTCGACACCGTCACCAAGGACGTCGGCAAGGGGCTGTTCGTGTTCGCGATCGTCATCGGGGTGATCGTCGGCGTCTACGTCGGCTACCGCTACCTGCGGGCGCCGGAGAACCGCAGGAAGCTCGCGGCCGAGATGGAGAAGCGCCGGGTGCTGCGGCCGTTGCTGGTGCTGGGGCGGCGACTGAGGCCGCAGTTCGCCTTCGTCGGCCGCCGCCTGACACCTGGCGGCCTCGGTCTCGAGCTCACCACCTTGCTCGCGGCGCTCTCGGTGGGCCTCTTCGTCGTGATCGCGTACTGGGGTGTGGTCTCGGGCGATCCTGGGCCGACGCCCGGGGACCAGACGGCGCTCAACGTCGCCCACGACCTGCAGGCCTCCTGGCTCACCACGGCCGCCAAGGAGTTCACCCACCTCGGCTCGGGCTGGGTGACCTGGCCGCTGGCCGCCCTGGCGGCCGTCGCTCTTGCCGCGACGAGGCGGTGGCCGGAGTTCTGGGTCCTGGTCGCGGGGATGACGTTGACGATCCTGCTCGTCCACGGGATCAAGGGCTGGACCGACCGCCCCCGTCCGCCGGATCCGCTCGTCTCGGCCTCAGGGTCGGCCTTCCCCAGCGGCCACGCGGCCTACTCGACCCTCTACGTCTGGCTCTCGGTGACGCTGGCCCTGCGACTGGCGCCGGACGTCACCAAGCGCAGCCTGATGATCACGGCGGGCATCGTGCTGGCGGCTCTGGTCGGGCTCACCCGCGTCTACCTGCGGGTCCACTGGATGAGCGACGTGACCTCGGGGTGGGCCCTCGGTCTCTCCTGCTTCTCGGCGGCCGCCATCGTCGCGCTGATCTACTCCTACATCCGCCACAATCCCCGGCGTCATGAACGGGCCTCTCAGCTCGATCCTGGCGCCGGTGCTGGCGCTGGGAACTGAGTACTACCTCTTCGGCATCGCCGGGCTGCTCTCGGTATCAGTCTTCATCGGGCTGATCCTCGCGCCGGCCCTCGGCTCCTACGGCCGCGCCTGGGAGAAGCTCGTGGCCGGCTTCCTCTCGCTCTTCGTGCTCGCGGCGCTCGTGCTGGTCGGGCTCGTGCTGGGGGTCGTGATCTTCCTCAACTGGGACAAGATCTCGACCTGGATCTAGGGGGCGCAAGGCCGCTCCACCTTGGAGCGAAGGGCGAAGCCCGTAGCGACTTGTGAACGGCGGCCGCAAGCGCCCCCGCCTGATGGCGAAGCCGTCAAAATGTCTAGATGAACGCCAAGGAGACTTCACGCGAGCGACATGCCGACCCCGGCAGCCTCGAGGAGCTCTCGGCCGCAATCGAGGCCGGGGCGGGCATGCCGGCCGTCGCCCGCGCCGCCGGCCGGGCGCTTGACGCGAGCGTTGCACTGATCGACCGCGCCAGCAACGTGCTTGCGGTCGCCGCCGCCTCGCCCGACGAGGAGCGCAAGCTGCTCGCCGGCGGCAGCGGGGTGGAGACCGTTGACCTGCGCGTCGCCGACAGCTCCGTCGGTGAGCTGCGCTGGCGCTCTCGGGGCGACGACGAGCCCGATGCGGCGCTGATGCGGATGGTCGCCACGCTGGTGGGACTCGAGCTCGAGCGCTCCCGCTCGCCGGAGTGGGCGACCGAGGAGGCGGCAGCAGACTTCGTCCGCGCCCTGCTGGGCCGGAAGATCACCGACCGCGGCGACATCGGGGCATGGGCGGCCGAGCTCGGCACCGACCTGGGAAGCGGGGCCGGAGTCCTGATCGCTCGCGCGATTCCACACGTGACGCAGACGGGGGAATGGCGTGCCCGGGTGCTGGCGATCGCCCTTCGCGCGGTCCGGGCGATCAGCCCTGGGGCGCTCGGCGCCGAGGGCAACCAGGATGCCGAGGGGGCGGAGGTGATCGCGCTCGTCCCGGCCGACGAGGAAACGAGGCTCGCCCGCGCGGCCGAGGCCCTCGCCAGGGAGCTCGAGGCGGGCCTCAGCGGCTTCACGGTGAGCGTCTCGCAGAGCCGCGTCGCCCTGGACCCGGTCGACCTCTATCGCGCCGGCCAGGAGGCGCTCCTGGCGGCCAACGTGGGGGAGGCGGAGGGCAACCGGCTGCTCGCCTTCGAGCACACGGGCGCCTACCGCCTGCTCCTGCCGGCGATGAGCGAGGACCCGGCCGAGCTGGAGCGGTTCTACTCGGAGACGGTCGAGCCGCTGGTCGCCTACGACGAGCAGTACGAGACCGATTTGGTCACGACCGTCGAGGCCTATCTCGAGAACGACGGAAACGTCGCCGCCACGGCCCAGCAGCTCTACACCCACCGGCACACCATCCGCTACCGGCTCGAGCGGGCCCGCGAGCTCTGCGGGCACGACGTCACCTCGACCGAGGGACGCGAGAAGCTCGGCCTCGGGCTGAAGGCGATGCGGGTGCTCGGCATCGCCTCTCCGACGGGCCCGGCGGGCGAGCCGGGCACTGAGGCGGGCCGGGTCCCGCCGGCCGAGGCCGACTAGCTCCCGGTCTGCTGCGAGATCATCTCGCTGAGCACCGCCGTGACCTGGCGGTCCCCCGAAGCGCGGTCGTCGGAGATCACGTGGCTGACCGCGTTGACCAGGGCCAGGTGGGTGAACGCCTGCGGGAAGTTCCCCCAGTGTCGGCCGGTCTTGGCGTCGAGCTCCTCCGCGTAGAGGCCGAGCGGGCCCGCAATCGAGAGCAGCTTCTCGCACATCTCCCGGGCGCGCTGGCGCTCCCCGATCTCGGAGAGGGCTGAGACCAGCCAGAAGGAGCAGATCAGGAAGCTCGCCTCCTCGCCGTGCAGGCCGTCGTCGGTGTCCTCGACGCGATAGCGGAGCACCAGTCCATGTTCGGTCAGCTCCTCGGAGATCGCCTTGACCGTGTTGACGACCCGCTCGTCGTCTGGCGGCAGGAAGCGAACCAGCGGGACGAGCAGGGTGGAGGCGTCGAGCGCGTCGGTCCCGTAGTGCTGGCGGAAGACGCCGCGTTCGGAGACGCCGTTCTCGAGGATGTCGTCACGGATCTGCTTCGAGACCTCGCTCCAGCGCGCCAGCCGGTCCGCGTCGCCGATCCGGTCGGCGAGGCGGCAGCCGCGATCCAGCGCGACCCAGCACATCAGCTTGGAGGAGACGTAGTGCTTGGGGTCCCCGCGCGCCTCCCAGATCCCCTGGTCGGGCTTCTGCCAGACCGCGATCGCCGACTCGACCTGGCGGCAGAGCGCCTCCCAGAGCTCGTGCGGCAGATGGTCCTGGACCTTGGCGTGGATGTAGACCGAGTCGAGCAGCGCTCCGTAGACGTCGTTCTGGCGCTGGTTGTACGCGCCGTTCCCGATGCGAACCGGCTGGGCGCCCTCGTAGCCGCTCAGGTGGTCGAGGGTCGTCTCCGTCAGGTCCCGCTTGCCGTCGATCCCGTACATGATCTGCAGGCCGGGATGCCCGTCATCGAGGCTCTCCCGGTAGACGTCCGCGAGCCAGCCCATGAAGTCGGTCGCCTCGTAGTCGAACGAGAGCGTGTGCATGCCCCAGAGCGCGAAGGTCGCGTCGCGGATCCAGGTGTAGCGGTAGTCCCAGTTGCGCTCGCCGCCGGGCGTCTCGGGCAGGGAGGTCGTGAGGGCGGCGATCAGCGCGCCGGTGGGCGAGTAGGTCAGGCCCTTGAGGACAAGGGCCGAGCGCTGCAGGAAGTCGCGCCAGGGGTGGTCGGGGAAGCTGCCGCCCTCGAGCCATCGGCGCCAGTAGTCGATCGTGCGCTGCAGGCGCTGCTCGCACTCCTCGGCCGAGCTCGGCGGTACCGGCGCCGGACCCCAGCTGATCGCGCTGTAGCGGACCTCGCCCATCTTCATCCGGTGCCGGGCGCGCGCATCGGTGCCGTCGACACCGATGGGGAGGTCCCCGGTCAGGATCAGGTGGACGTTCTTGTGCTTGACCTCGGCGTCGGTCCCGGCGTCGCCGCGCCGGTGCCAGTCGAGGCGCGTGGCTCCGTAGTCGAAGGCCGGCTGGCAGATCATCTCGATGTCGACCTCGCCCTGCAGGCACTCGATCTGCCGGATCAGGACGTGCTCCGCCTCGTCGTCCGGCGGCGGCCGTCGGTGCGGCTCGAAGTCGTTGTCCTGGCGCCAGTCGCCGAGCGTGAGCCCATCGCGGATGACGACCCAGCCGGAGCCGGTCATCCAGGTCGTCTCGAGGACGTTGGTGCCGGGGATGTAGCGGCGGCTGACGGGCGCGATCAGCCCGGGCGGGCCGACCCGCCAGAACCCGGCGCTGCGGTCGAGCAGTGAGCCGAAGACGCTCTCGGAGTCGAAGCGGGGGAGACAGAGCCATTCCACCGACCCCTCGGGCGAGACCAGGGCGCCGGTGTGGCAGTCCGAGAGGAATCCGTACCAGGAGATTCGCGGGAAGCGCGACTGGAGCGAGGGCATGCCCCGCAGAGACTATTCAGCCGGGTAGGCGTTACCTGGCTCGAGCGTAGGGCTCGAGACCCTGCTTCGCCCTCGCCGCCGACCAGTTGTGGTTCCAGCGGAAGATCGGCCGCATGATCGGCGTCAGGTAGCGGAGGAAGGGGCGGTCGGCGTGGACGATCCAGTCGAAGCGAACGTGGATCCCGCCGTCGCCGTTCGGGGTCAGCGTCCACTTGCCGGTGCCGGTCAGGTCGCCGATCACCTCGACCTGGAAGTGGTTCGGCGGATCGAAGGCGACGATCTTCGATGTGGTCCTGAGCGTGTAGGGGAGCTTGCCCTTGAAGTGCTGCTTGGTGGTGACGCCCTCGCCGGGCGCCTCCTCACCCTCGACGTCGATGTAGACGGGCTTCCACCACTCGGGATAGGTGCGGGCGTCCGCGAGGGCCTCGAACACCGCTTCCTGCGGTGCGTCGACGTCCCATTCGTCCAGGAACACATACTCCTTGGTCATCTCTCCTCCAGGGTCGGGGCAGTGCAGGTGATTCGTCAACGACCCTCTCATGGATCAGAGACGCGGCCTAGACTCAGCCTTCGATCCCGGGTGGTGTAGCGCTAGCACTCCAGGTTTTGGTCCTGGCAGCCGAGGTTGGAATCCTCGCCCGGGAGCTTTGGAAAGGGCGCGCCCCGTGTGCGCTCTTTCACTTCAGGGGCGAAGACCCTGGTTTTTCCCGACCGATTACGTCCGGTTCGATTGCGAACATATGTTCGTAGTCAAGTGACGCCACGGTTCACAGAGGAGGAGGCACGGAGGGCAATCGCCGAGTCAGCGTCTTGGGCTGAAGCATTGCGCCGGCTTGGGTACTGCCACACCGGCGCCAACCCGCGAACCTTGAGGAAATGGGCACACCGGTGGGGTATTGCGGTGGAGCACTTTGACCCAGACGCTGCGCGCATTGAGGCACTTCGTAGACACAACACGAAGGTCCCTCTGGCACAGGTTCTTGTTGAGGGTTCTATCTACAGTCGGAGCAATCTGAAGCGCCGCCTGTATGAGGAGGGACTCAAGAGGCAGCAGTGCGAACTGTGCGGGCAAGGCGAGCTCTGGTACGGCAAGCGAATCAGCTTGATCCTTGACCACATCAACGGCGTCCGCAACGACAACAGGATCGAGAATCTTCGGATCGTCTGTCCAAACTGCGCTGCGACTCTGGAAACTCATTGCGGGGCGAACAAGCGAGGTTCGCCGAAGCTGCCCGCATTCCGCAGATGCGCTCTCTGCGATCGGAGATTTGCCCCGAAGTACTGGGACCATCGGTACTGCTCTCGAAGCTGCGGATCGCGAGCTTGTCAAGAGATCGGACTTCCTCAACCGAGTCGCAGGAGGGTCGAACGGCCAAACGGGACACAACTCCTGAGAGAAGTGCACGCCGTGGGATATCGGGCTGTCGGCCGCAAGTACGGCGTCTCCGACAACGCAATCCGGAAATGGCTAAGGCAGTACGAGCGCGAACGCGCGGTGGCGGAGGGTAGCGACCCCAATGGCGTCCAGATTCCGCGACAGACCTGGCCGAACCGCAGGCGATCCGGGTAGCGGGCCGCCTGATGGCAGAAATCGTCCGTAATAGGTCATTGCAGACAGATGCCGATCCGGCCATGATTCACCCGTGGCCTCCACCAAGACCCCTCGGCGGATCGTCATCCTCGCCTTTCCCGGCGTGCAGCCGCTCGACCTGGTGGGCCCGGCCGAGGTTTTCGCCGGCGCCGACGCCCTGGCCGGCGGCGGCGCCTACACCGTCGAGGTGGTCGCCAAGGAGGCCGAGCCGATCGCCACCCGCTCTAGCGGCTACGGGATCGTTCCCAAGACGACCACCGCGCGATGCCGCGGCCCGATCGACACGCTGGTCGTGGCCGGCGGCTTCGGCGTCGCCAAGGCCGAGAGCGACGCGGCGCTGATCCGCTGGATCCGGAGCGCCGCCCGCCGCTCGCGGCGAGTGACCTCCGTCTGCTCCGGAGCCTTCCTCCTCGCGCGGGCCGGCCTGCTCGAGGGCCGGACCTGCACGACCCACTGGGCCTCGACCGCCGAGCTCGCCCGCCGCCATCCGGAGCTCACCGTCGATCCCAACCCGATCTTCGTTCGCGACGGGAACGTCTGGACCTCCGCCGGCGTCACCTCCGGGATGGATCTCTCCCTCGCCCTGGTGGAGGAGGACCTCGGCCGCGAGATCGCCGTCGAGATCGCCCGCTGGCTCGTCCTCTTCCTGCAGCGTCCCGGCGGCCAGGCCCAGTTCAGCACCCACCTGTCGGCGCAGCTCGCCGAGCGCCGCCCGCTGCGGGAGCTGCAGTCCTGGATCGCGGACAACCTCAACGCCGACCTTCGTGTGGAAGCGCTGGCCGAGCGCGCCGCGATGAGCCCGCGCAACTTCGCCCGCTTCTTCCGCCGCGAGACCGGCTTGACCCCGGCCGCCTACGTCGAGGAGCTCCGCGTCGAGCGCGCCCGGCAGCTGCTCGAGGAGAGCGACGACCCGGTGGAACTGGTCTCGGCCCGCTGCGGCTTCGGCACGCCGGAGACGATGCGACGCGCCTTCTCGCGCCGTGTCGGCGTCGCGCCGGCCGCTTACCGCGGACGCTTCCGCACAGTCAACGACCCCGTGCCCGCGAGGGCCTGAGAGGAGAACCCGATGCAGATCGCCTACCTGCTCTACGACCGCTTCACCGCCCTCGACATCACCGGCCCGCACGACGTCTTCAACTCGGTACCCGGCAACGAGGCGGTCTTCGTCGCCGAGAAGGCCGGGCCGATCCGCAACGAGTCGGACACGCTCTCCCTGGTCGCGGACGCCTCACTGGAGGAGGTGACGAGCCCCGACATCGTGGTGGTCCCCGGCGGCTTCGGCAACAGGATGCTGCTCGACCACGAGCCGCTGCACGAGTGGATCCGCGGCGTGCACGAGACGAGCACGTGGACGACCTCCGTCTGCACCGGATCGTTGCTGCTCGCCGCCGCCGGGCTGCTCGACGGCGCTCCCGCGACCACCCACTGGCTGGCGCGCGACGTGCTCGCCGCACTCGGTGCCAACCCGGTGCCCGACCGCGTCGTCGAGCACGGCAAGATCGTCACCGCGGCCGGCGTCTCGTCCGGGATCGACATGGCCCTCACCCTCGTCACCAAGATCAACGGCCCCGAGGTGGCCCAGGCGGTCCAGCTGGGGATCGAGTACGACCCGCAGCCACCGCACGACGCGGGCGCGCCCGAGAAGGCCCCGCCCGAGATCGTCGAGCTGGTCACGGCCGCGTTTCAGGCACAGGAGGCGGCACCCACCGGGTAGTGCTTCCCAGGTGGCGCCGCCCGGCCGTGCCGGCGGTGTCCCTGCAACTACGATTCCGCTGTGAATCCCCCGGCCACCACGGCGCTGATCATGGCCGCTGGGCAGGGCACACGGATGCGTTCGGCCGTGCCCAAGGTCCTGCACGAGGTCTGCGGGCGACCGATGATCGCCTGGCCCGTCCTCGCCGCCCGTGAGGCCGGCGCCGGCCGGATCTGCCTGATCGTCTCCCCGGATCACGATCTGTCCTCCGTGTTGCCCGAGGGAACCGAGACGGTCACGCAGCCCGTGGCAGACGGCACGGGCGGAGCGCTGCGAGCCGCCGCCGACGTCGTCCGCGACTCGGACACGGTTCTGGTCCTCTCCGGCGACACGCCGCTGCTCAGCGCCGAGGAGATAGGCGGCCTGCTCGCCGCCCACGCCGAGGCCGGCGCGGCTGCGACGATGATGACCACCGAGCTCGAGGACCCGGGCACCTTCGGCCGCGTGATCCGTACGGCGGAGGGCGACGTCGAGAAGATCGTCGAAGCCAAGAAGCCCGGCGACGCCTCCGAGGAGGAGCTCCGGGTGAAGGAGGTGAACGCGGGCACCTACGCCTTCTCCGGCCCGGCCCTGACCCAGGCGCTCGATGGCCTCACCAACGACAACGCCCAGGGCGAGTACTACCTACCGGACGTGCTGCCGCTGATCCGCGAGCAGGGCGGCAGGGTGATCGCCCACCTGGTCGGGGACCCTTCCGTCAACCTCGGGATCAACGACCGCGCCGACCTCGCCCGCGTCACCGAGGAGGCCCGCCGCAGGATCAACCTGGCCCACATGCGCGCCGGAGTGACGATCGAGGACCCGGGGTCGACCTGGATCGACGCCGACGTGCGGATCGAGCCCGATGCGACGATTCTCCCCGGCACCTTCCTGCGCGGCGAGACGGCAATCGGGTCCGGCAGCACCGTGGGCCCGATGACGACGCTGATCGACTCGGTGGTCGGCGAGCGCGCCACCGTCATCCACTCTTACCTGACCGCCTGCGAGGTGGGCGACGACGCCAAGGTCGGTCCGTTCAGCTACCTGCGACCGGACGCCCGCATCGGCGAGGGCGCCAAGGCCGGCACCTTCGTCGAGATCAAGAACTCGGAGATCGGACCGGGCGCGAAGGTGCCCCACCTCTCCTACATCGGCGACGCCGAGGTGGGGGAGGGAGCCAACCTCGGGGCCACCACCGTGACCGCGAACTACGACGGGCGAAACAAATATCGCACCAAGATCGGGAAGAACGTTCATACCGGGGTTGACACCACGTTCGTCGCTCCCGTAGAAGTCGGCGACGACGCATACACTGGGGCCGGGTCGGTCATCACCGACGACATTCCTCCCGGTGCGTTGGGAATCTCGAGGGAAGACCAGAAGAACGTCAAGGGCTACGCGGCGAAGAAGGACAAGGAATCGAGCGAGGGAGAAGACTCGTGAGCACTATCGAGCAGCCTCACCCGATGTCGGAGATCGTCCAGGACTACCGCAAGCGCCTGATGGTCTTCGGCGGCCGCGCCTCCGGCGAGCTCGCCTCCAACATCGCCCGCCATCTGGCCGTCGACCTCGGCGACGTCACCCTGAAGACCTTCTCCAACGGGGAGGTCTACTGCCGCTACGAGGAGTCGATCCGCGGCGCCGACGTGTTCATCGTCCAGTCGACCGCCGCCAACGAGATCGAGGGGATGACCCCGAACGACGCCCTGATGGAGCTGCTGGCGATGATCGACGCCGCGCAGGGCGCCTCCGCCCACCGGATCATCGCCGTGATGCCGTGGTACGGCTACGCGCGCCAGGACAAGAAGTCGGCGCCGCGCGAGCCGATCTCGGCGCGCATCGTCGCCAAGTGCCTCGAGGGCGTCGGCGTCGACCGCGTCCTCACCATGGACCTCCACGCCGGCCAGGTCCAGGGCTTCTTCCACGTACCCCTGGACCACATGACCGCGATGCCGATGCTCGCCCAGTACGTCTCGGACATGGGCTTCGACGAGGAGCTCGTGATCGTCTCCCCCGATGCCGGCCGCGTGAAGACGGCCCGCAACTTCGCCCGCAAGATCGGCACGCACTGGGCCGTCATGGAGAAGGAGCGCCCGGCCCAGCAGGTCGCCGAGATCGGCTACGTGGTCGGTGAGGTGAAGGACAAGACCGCAGTCCTGGTGGACGACATGATCGACACCGCCGGAACGCTCACGGCGGCTGCGCAGACGGTCCTGGATGAAGGGGCCAGGCGAGTGATCGCTGTCGCCACGCATGGGGTCTTCTCGGGCCCCGCCTACGAGCGGCTGGCGCAGGAGAACTCCGGGATCGAGCGGATCGTCGTCACCGACACGATGCCGCAGCGCCCCGGTGCGCCGGAGAACATCACGGTGATCTCAGCCGCGCAGACGCTCGCCGACTCGATGCGCCGGATCTTCACCGACGACTCGGTCTCCGAGATCTTCGCCGGCGAGAACCAGCTCTTTTAGGGGTACCCGCATTCCAATGCGGTTTGCGCCCCTGGTGGGCACGAAACGATCACAAGCGAGGCGAAATGGAGAGACGATCGGGCCCACCCAGCCGGCGACGATCGTCACCCGCGCCTCTCTCGACGAGAACGGCTACTCCGACAGCCCGGCGGCTTCGAGGGCTGTTTGAACCTCGTCCCTGCCAAAGCCGAGCACTTCAGTTCGCACGATTTTCCCGCGGCGGATCCTGTACGAGACAAGGGAACGGTCCTCAAGCCGAGCATCGCTCCCGGGCATCCGACGAGACAAACGCCCCAAGGCGATGATCTCTTCCCCGCGGTTGTAGAGCCGGTCGATTTCCCAACGCCCATCCGTCAACAGGTCCCATTGCGTTCGAATCACCGCGGTAACTTCGTCCCTGCCACGCCTCGTGCCCGGCTCGATAGCAGTCGGGTTATTGACGTATTCGCCTTCGGGATCGCTGAGCGCGATCAGGTCATCGATGTCCCGGCGGTTCCAGGCATCGATCGCTCGACGCACGATCTCGACGTTCTCTTCCGACATCGCCTACTCCGACAGCCCGGCGGCTTCGAGGGCCTCTTGGCTGTCGACGTATTCATGGATCCGCGCGATCTTCTTGCCCCGGAGCGTGAATACCACCGCGTAGGACGGGGTTTCCAGGTCGATACCAGTCGCGACGGAGCGGCCCGCCATACGTACGAACGCGACTACGAGATCGTTCCCAGCATCGAGGATGCGATCGAGTTCCCAACGCAGGTCCGGAAACGACTCGGCCCAAGACGTCAACCACGCGCGAACGTCGTCGTGCCCGCGGTGTACGGAGTACTCCGGGTCGGATTGCACCGGGACCCATTCGATATCCGGGTGCAGGCTCGCCATCAGGGAATCCAGGCTGGTCTGGTCGTCCCGTTCGCAGAACCGCCGCACCACCTCGACGTTCTCCTCCGACATCGCCTACTCCGAGAGCCCGGCGGCTTCGAGGGCCTGTGCCCGGTCGAGATAGTTGTCAACCCGCACGCACTGTCCGTCGCGCCACGTGCCGACCTGTGCGAGGAAAAGCTCTGTGCCCGCTCCGCTAATCGCGCCGCGTCCGCGCTGGCGGCACATGCTGATCACTTGATCCCCGTGGTCGATCACCTCATCGACCTCGACCACCCATTCGTCGAAGGGGAACGCTTTGAACCAATCGTCCTCGAAGAACGACTTGACCTCTTCGTGGCCGCGATAGACCCCAAGTCCCGGGATACCGGTCGGCGTGGCATCCCAGACGATCTCCGGCGACCAGATGCCTTCACTGATGACGGCGTCGACTCCGCCTCGGTTGAAGGCTTCGTACCCGCGCCGGACTGCCTCGACGTTCTCCTCCGACATCACCTACTCCTCAAGGCCGACCGCTTGGAGCGCCTCAGCTTCACCATCGAATAGTCAGTGCGAATGGCCTTCGCCCCTCGGAAGGTCCAGACGTGGAACACATCGTCCTCGAGCTTCGCGCCGCTTCCTTTGCCGATGCCGGTGCGATGGACGTTCACGACGACGGTGTCTCCCACCTGGCGATAGCCCGTCGCTTCAAAGCGCACGTGTTCCCAACTCTCGAGGAATCTGCGCATGTAGTTCCTCATCGCCTGCAACCCGTACTGGGGCTCCGGCGAGGGATCCGGGCTTATTCCGACGAAGTGAGGGTCATAGAGCGAAGGCTCGGGCCGGAAGTCCCCCACTGCCCATCTGCTGTACAGGCGTTTGAGGGCCTCCAGATTCTCCTCCGACATCGCCCACGCAGTATCCCGCGGGGTAGGGGAGGGTGCCAGCGGAAGACTTACCGCTCAGACAACCGCCAGGTGGGTCGCCACACGCAAGAGGTATGCGCTTTGGGGGTGTTCCATGCCGAAGTCTGAGCTGATCGACTGCGGCCTCGTCCACAAGATGGACTTCCGGATCTAGCGCGGCTCGCAAAAAAACGGTACCCGATTCAAGTCGCGGTGCCGTAGGTCCGATTTTCATATAGCGGGGGTCCCTCACCCGGATGAGGGGCCCTCGCGTCGTAATCGTTACCGATTTTCGATGACTCTGCGAGTAGCGAGACCCTCTCACCGGGCCTCTCAGGCCGGGTAGCGCGTCTCACAAGAACGGCCGCGTGCCCGGCCGCTGAGTGGGCACGGAATGGTCACGAACGCTTTGCAACGGGGCGATACGAGCCGTCACGAAGCTCCACGGTGACGGGACGCTACACGGCGTAACCCACCGTCACGCCCCGTCAAGAACCAGCTCTTCTAGCTTCCGAGCAGGATCTGAGGCTCGACCGCGTCGGGAAGGTCCGGGCCGGCGGCAAGCGTGTACGTGCCGGACGCCGTGATCTCCACGCTGCCGATCGCGTCGCGGCTCAGCCCCTTCTTCGTCGACGTGTTGGTCGCCAGGCTCGGTGAGATCGCCAGCGCAGGACCACCGCTCGCCGGGGTGACGCTGACCTGCAGTGCGGGGGGAGCGGCAAAGCGGACATCGAGGAGGGCCCCTTCGTGGCCGTCGATCTTGGACTTCTTCGACTCCTGGTAGGTCAGGAACACCTTGCCCGCCGGCAGCTCGAACTGCTGCGAACCCGGCACGGGCACCACCCCGCAGTCGGAGGCCCCGCGGCCGAACATCGTGTGCGTGCTGAAACGGCCGATGCCCACGCGGCCGACCTACCTCTTATTGCGAGCCTGGGCCACCGATCCCCGAGACTCGCCACTCGCCGTTCTCCTTGGCGAGCTGCAGCTCGATCGGCGCGATCGCGTTCGCGATGTTGCCGCCGACTCGCGCTTGGATGGTGGCCGTGGCCCGGTCGCCGTGCTGCGACACGCGGAGCACCGTCAGGTCGGTGGCCGTTCCGGAGGTCTGCTCGCGGACCAGGCCGACGCAGTTGTCGGTCCGCAGCTGCTGAATGAGCTGTCGGCTATAGAGCTCGCAGACCTTCGCGGCGTCCCCCGAGTTGCGGGCGCTGACGTAGGCCTGAGCGACCTCTTTCGCGCTCTGGGGGCCGCTGGTTCCGCCCCCGCCGCAGCCGGCGAGAACGGCGGCGACCACTGATCCGGCGATCCAGGCGCGCCTCATCGGGCAGAGTCAATCATCCGGACCAAACGTCTAGTGTGCTCCGCCATGCCTTCCAAGCCCAAAGAAGTGAAGAAGGACAAGGAGGAGGCGCCCGAGGAGGCGACCGAGCAGGCCGTCAACCAGAGCCCGGAGTACCGCCGGATCGGTCACAAGGGGGCCGACGCGATCGTCGCCGGCAACACGCCGGAGAGCTTCGACGCTGCGGTCGAGCACGGCGTCGACATGATCGAGCTCGACGTCCTGCGAGAGCAGGAGGGGAGGCTGATCGTCGCCCACGACTTCGATGACGCGCTGCGCCGGCAGCCGATGGACATCACCGAGGCTCTCGACCTGTTCCTGGAGCCGCCCCTCGACAAGGTCGAGATCGACTGCGATCTGAAGCTGGCCGGGCGCGAGGCCGAGCTCGTCGGAGTGCTGGAAGGGCGAGGGCTGCTCGAGCGCGCCATGGTCTCGACCCAGGAGATCGGCAGCCTCCGCAAGCTGCGCCAGCTCGAGCCCGATCTCCGACTGGGCTGGACCTACCCGAAGACGAAGCGGGATTGGACCCAGTACGGCTGGGCCCAGCCGGCGCTGAAGGCCGGCCTATCCGCGCTGCGCCGCCGCTATCCGAGCACCCTGGCGAAGCAGGGGCCCGAACTCCACGTGAACGCTGTCTGGGTCTACCACCCGATCATTACTCCGAAGGCCGTGGAGGTCGCCCACGACCTCGGCCTCGAGCTGATGGCCTGGACCGTCGACGACGCCGCCCGCATGCGGGAGCTGCTCGCAATGGGCGTGGACGGCATCTGCTCGAACGACCCACGGCTCTTCGAGGTCGCCGAGGGCAAGCCGCACCCGGATCTGGAGAAGCAGGACTAGACCCGCGTCGGGGACACCGGCGTCTGGATGACGCCGCGGCCCTCGAAGTAGCGCCACTCAGCCTCTCCGAGCACCGTCGAGGGCGGGTCGGCGTAGACCCATTCGCGCATGATCCGGTGCCAGTTGTTCGTGGCGCGCAGCTGGGCCAGGACGGCGAGCAGGCCCGTCTCCATACGACGGCCCATCAGCTCGTCAGCGGGCAGGCTCTCCTTGCGCACCAGGTCGAAGAAGTCCGAGCGCGGGTCGGAGGTCACCTCGATCATCTTCATCACCCGCTTCGGCGAGATGCGGACCTCGCCGTCCTCCAGATACCAGCCGCCGACCATCTTCACGTGCTCCATCAGCCGCTCGGCGTCGACGCGGGTGGGGTCGCTGACGAAGCCCAGGTCGTGCAGCGCCTGCCGCAGCCCCTCCGGGTCGTCGCGCCCAGCGGCATCGACCGCCCGCTGCTCCAGCTGGATCTGCTGGGTGCTGACGCGCTTGGTCATCCCGAAGTCGAGGAACGCGACCCGGCCGTCCTCCATCAGCAGGTAGTTGCCCGGATGGGTGTCCGCGTTGAAGTGCTGCAGGTGGTAGATCGAGCCGAAGCAGAAGCGGAAGACGATCTCGCCGAAGATGTCGCGCTCGTCCTGCTCCAGCTCCTTGACCTCGTCGAAGCCGCGGCCCTCGACGTAGTCCGAGACGAGCACCCGGCGGCGCGAGAGCCGCGAGTGGACCTTCGGCACGAAGATGAAGGGGTGCCCGTCGTAGGCGCGGGCGAAGGTGCGCTGGTTCTGGGCCTCGAACTCGTAGTCGAGCTCCTCGAGGACGCGCTCGCGGAGCTCCGAGGCGACGGCCTTGGCGTCGAGGCCGGGGGCGAGGACCCTCGCCAGGCGCACCAGGATCCCCGCGTTGGCGACGTCCGACTCGAGAGCGTCGGCGATCCCGGGGTACTGGATCTTGACCGCGACCGGCGTGCCGTCGTGGAGGGTGGCGCGGTGGACCTGGCCGATCGAGGCGGCCGCGAAGGCCTCCGGCTCGATCGACCCGAACACCCTCTCGGGCTCCTCGCCGTATTCCTCCTCGAGCACGGCGCTGACCTTCTCCCAGGGCATCGCCGGCGCGCTGGTCCGCAGCTTGGCGAGCTGCTCCTGGTAGATCTCGCGGTACTCCGGCGGCAGGAAGTCGACGTCGATGAAGGAGGCCATCTGGCCGATCTTCATCGCGGCGCCCTTCATCTCGCCGAGGACGGAGGCCATCTTGAGCGCGCTCTCGATGTGTCGGGTCTCGAGCCGCTCCTGCGCCTTCTCCTCGGAGCGGACCACGTTCGCCGCGGCGGTTCCGGCATAGCGGGTGGCCTGGCCGCCTATCGCCGTGCCGAGCTTCGCGGAGCGCCCGATCCGCGTCTGCGGGATCTTCCGCTCCTGTTGCTCCGGCTCCTGGGGCTTGCCGCGCGGCCGGTTGCTCAGGTCCGCGCGCAGGACCTGGATGGCCCAGTTCTGGCTTTCCCGGCGGTCCCCCTGCTCAGATCGATCTCTGTCTTGGTCGCTGCCCATGGTCTCCCGTCATTTTCTATCCTGGCGCCCGAGCGTAGCTGGCCTATCCACCAGGCCGGGTGCGTACTCTCACACGAATGGCACAGGGCCGCACCACACTCAAGGTTTCGCCGCGCGACACGTTCGGGTCGCGGGCCACGCGCCGCCTGCGCAAGGACGGCCTGGTCCCCGGCGTCGTCTACGGACAGGGCGGCGAGGCTCGTCCCTTCCAGGTGCCGGCGCGCGAGCTGCGCACCGTGCTGCAGGAGGGCCAGACGCTGCTCGACCTGGAGGTCGACGGCTCAGCCGCGGTGCCGGTCGTCATCAAGGAGCAGCAGCATCACCCCGTCCGGGGTGAGGTCACCCACCTCGACTGCCTCGAGGTCCGCCTCGACGAGGAGATCCAGGCAGAGGTCGCCATCGAGCTGGAGGGCGCCGACAACGCGCCCGGTGTCCGCGAGGGCGGCGTGCTGGAGCACGTCACGCGCGAGATCACAGTCGAGGCGCTTCCGACCGAGATCCCCGAGCAGATCACCGTCGACGTCTCCGAGATGGAGATCAACGACACGATCAATCTCGCCTCCGTCTCGATCCCGAGCGGCGTCAAGTTGATGGCCGATGAGCCCGAGGAGATCACAATCGCCACCCTGAGCCCGCCGCGCGTCGAGGAGGAGCCCGAGCCGGAGGTCGAGGAGGAGGCCGAGCTCGTCGGCGAGGTCGAGGAGGGCGAAGAGGGCGAGGAGGCCGCCGAGGGCGCCGAGGGCGAGGGCGAGGCTCCGTCCGAGGGCGAGGGCGGCGGCGACGAGTCCGGCGGGGAGTAGTCCCTGTCCCTGTTTCGCCGCCGGTCGCCGCGCGATTCGCGGGCCGACGCGCTGATCGTCGGGTTGGGGAACCCGGGGAGCCAGTACGCCGGCACACGTCACAACCTGGGCTTCGAGGTCGCCGAGGAGCTCTCCCGGCGATGGGGGATGTCGAAGCCGCGCAAGCGCTACGGCGGGCTGATCGCCGAGGGCCGCACCGGGCCGGGCGGCCCGCGCGTCGCGATCCTGCTTCCCCAGACGTTCATGAACGAATCCGGGTCCGCCGCCGGGCCCGCGCGCGGAGAGCTGGGTGTCCCGCTCGACCACGTGATCGCGATCCACGATGAGATCGACCTGCCCTTCGGCGAAGTGCGCAGCAAGCTCGGCGGCGGGGTGGCCGGGCACAACGGCCTGAAGAGCCTCGACAAGGGGCTGGGGAGCAGGGACTTCTGGCGGGTGCGCGGAGGTGTCGGCCGACCCGACTCGACCGATCCTGAAATCGTCTCCTCCTATGTGCTGTCCCGCTTCCGAGAGCCCCGTGAGGAGGTCGAGATGCTGATCCACTCGGCCGCCGACGAGGTGGAGCGACTGGTCGAGGAGATCGATTGATGGCGCTGACCAGCTACTCGGTCGACGAGAAGGGGGTCGCGCTGATCCGCTTGGAGCGGGCGGAGGCGCGCAACGCGATGAACACCCAGATTCTCGAGGAACTGCTCGAGCATCTCGCCCGCGCGAAGGGGGATGACGAGGCGCGGGTCGTGGTGCTCTCCTCCAACGACCACCTCGGCCTCTCCGCCGGCGCGGACGTGAAGGAGGAGCTCGACGAGGACGGCCGGGTGCGCCGCATGGAGCTGTTCGCCCAGCTCTACGACGAGCTGACCGCGTTCCCGAAGCCCACCGTGGCCGCATGCCACGGCTCCGTCGTCGGGGGAGGCGCCGAGATCGCCGTCGCCTGCGACCTGCGGGTCGGCGGTTCCAACCTGAGGATGCGGTTCCCGGGCGCCGAGCTCGGCGTCCCCGTAGGGCCGGCCCGCCTGGTCACCCTCTGCGGCCTCGCGACGGCCAAGTACCTGCTCCTCACCGCGCGCAACGTCGGGGCCGATGAGGCGCTGCGCATGGGGCTGGTCCACCGCGTCGCTCCGGCCGCAGGAACCGAGGACGCGGCGCTCGACCTTGCCGCCGAGGTGGCGGCTCACCCGCCCGCGGCCGTGGCCCAGCTCAAGCAGATGCTGCATCGCTGGGACGGGGTGGTGGAGCGGACTGCGGATGAGGGCCGCGGCCAGGTCGAGTGGCAGCGCACCGGCCCGGGCTTGCCGTATCGCGACCGGCGGTGAGACGCCATTGCTTCGTTCTGGTCCGCAAGGGCGACCGTGTTCGCCAGCCGTTTCCTGCGGTCAGCCGGCGCTCGCGATGGATGTACGTCGCGGCGAGTTCCGCAATTGACCGGCATCCACCGCCGCAGTAGGGTCGATGGCATGCCTGCCCGGCTCGTGGTCGCCGCGGCGCTCGCCGCGGTGCTGATTCTGCCGGCCGGCGCCGAGGCGGCGGTCGATTTCGGCAGCAACCTGAGCGCCACCAGCACCGGCGGCTTCACCTGCCCCAGTGGCTGCTCGAATTGGAACCGCTCGATTCTTGCCGCAGACACCCTCAACTCCACGGCGGCTCCCGTCAGCGGGGTCGTCGTCAGCTGGAAGATCAAGCACAGCAGCGTCGCGGGCGGCTACCACTGGCCTCCCGTGCATCTGCGCGTCGTCCATCAGGTCGGCCCGACGACCTGGCAGGGACTGGGGTCGAGCTCGCCCGACGTCACGCCGACGCCGACGGACGGCACGGACAGCTTCCGGGCCCGTGTTCCGATCGCTGCCGGGGATCTGATCGGTCTGGATGCCGCCGCGGATCCGCTCGGCGCTGTCTTTGCCTATTCGGGGGTGGCGGGGACGACGCGCTCAGAGACGCAACCTGCCCTTCCAATGGACGGTTCCTCAACCAGCGCAACGGACACGGGCGGCGAGATCCTGCTGCAGGCCCGGATCGAACCCGACACCGACAACGATGGCTTCGGTGACGAGACGCAAGATGGCTGTCCGGGGCGTGCGGGATCGCTGAACGGTTGCCCGGCGTCGTCGTCGAAGCACTGCAAGAAGCACAAGGCGAAGAAGAAGCCTGCGGAGTCGAAGAGGAAGTGCCGGAAGCACAAGCGGCACTAGCCGCATAGGGCGTCTCGATAAGCTCGAAAGAGGCCGGGCCAATGCCCGGACGGACCACCCGGATCGCCGATCCGGGCGTTTGTCGTGCCCAAATCATGAGCCTGAGACCGCTACTCGAGATCGCCGAGCAGAACGAGCGCCTCCGAGCGCTCCGCTCCGCGCTGGGCTCGGGCGGCGAGGCCGTTGACGCCTACGTCTCGGCGGCGATGCGGCCCTACCTGCTCGCCGCGCTGATCGCGGGTGAGGACGACGCGGTTTCCGGGCCGGTCCTGGTCGTCGCCGCTGACGACCGCTCCGCGCGCGATCTGGCCGGGGACCTGAAGGCCTTCCTTTCGCCCCGGCCGGTCCATATCTACCCGTCGCGGGGAACGACCTTCGAGTCGCACCTGGACCCGCCGCCTCATCTCGCGGGCCTGCGGATCGCGGCGATGAACGCGATGGCGGATCCCTCGGCCGTCGTCGTGGCGAGCGCGATCGCGCTGGCCGAGAAGATCCCCGACCCGAAGCTCCGGCCGGAGACCCTCGCCCTCCACAAGGGCGAGAGCGTCGACCTCGACGACGTGACCCTCCTGCTCGCGGACGCGGGCTATGAGAGGACCGATCAGGTCGAGGAGCGCGGGCAGTTCGCGCTCCGCGGCGGCATCCTCGACGTCTACCCGGCGACCGAGGAGCAGGCGATCCGGGTCGAGCTCTTCGGCGACGAGATCGACTCGATGCGGCGCTTCTCGGTCTTCACCCAGCGGTCGCTGGGGGAGGCCGACCGGGTCGAGCTCGCCCCGGCGGCGGAGCTCTCGGCCGAGCACCGCGACGCCGTGGACCCGGCCGACTTCCTCGCGCCTCTCGACCTGGTCCCGGCGGAGGCACTGGTCGCGATCGCCGCCGCCGAGGAGATCCCCGGCGCGCTGCACGACCACTGGGAGGACGTCACCGGGTCCATCCTGGAGGAGGACGCTCGGCGGCTCTACGTCGACGTCGCCGAGCCCCTGCAGGCCCGGGCCGGGCTCTCGCTCGGAGCCGACACCGGGCAGGAGCACTCCTTCAGGGCGCAGCGGGCCGAGTTCCCGTCGCGCACGCTCGGCGAGGCGGAGGGCGAGCTCGAGAAGCTGACCCGCTCCGGCTACCGGACCGTGGTCGCCTTCGAGGGCCGCGGCGAGGCGGAGCGCACCCGCTTCAACCTGAACCGCATCGACGTGCCCTTCCTTGGTGAGAACCCTCCCGAGGAGGCCGGCGTTAGGTTCGCCGAGGCTCGTCTCCGCGAGGGTTTCCTGGCTCCAGAGCTGCAATTGGCGGTCATCCCGCAGAGGCGTCTCGTGCACCGCCGGAAGGCGGCGGCGCCTGTCTCGGCTCGGGCCCGGCTCGCGGCCGCGATCGAGCTGCGCGTCGGCGACTACGTCGTCCACGAGGACCACGGCGTGGCCCGCTTCTCGGGCTTCGACACGAAGACCCTCGCGGGAGTGACCCGTGACTACCTGGAGCTCGAGTACCGCGGCGGCGACCGGGTCTTCGCCCCCACGGACCAGCTTGCCCGGATCAGCCGCTACATCGGTGCGGAGGGCGACGAGCCGGCCCTCAGCCCGCTCGGCGGGAAGCGCTGGCAGAACATGAAGTCCCGCGCGCGGCGCGCCGCCAGCGCGATGGCGGGCGAGTTGATCAACCTCTACGCAGAGCGCCAGGTCCGGACCGGTCACACCTTCCCGCCGGACGGCGAGATGCAGATGGAATTCGAGGCCGCCTTCCCATATCGGGAGACGGCCGACCAGATGGACGCGATCGACGCCGTCAAGGCGGACATGGAGTCCGAGCGCCCGATGGATCGCCTGATCTGCGGTGACGTCGGCTACGGCAAGACCGAGATCGCGCTCCGCGCGGCGCACAAGGCCGTCGCCGACGGCAAGCAGGTGATGATGCTCGTACCGACGACGATCCTCGCGCAGCAGCACTTCGGCACCTTCCGCGAGCGCTTCGGGGACACCGCGTTCAACGTCGAGATGGTCTCCAGGCTGCGCAAGCCGGCGGAGATCAAGGAGGCACTCAAGCGCTACAGCGAGGGCAAGGTCGACATCCTGATCGGGACGCATCGCCTGCTCTCGCGCGACGTGCGCGGCAAGGACCTTGGCCTGATGGTCGTCGACGAGGAGCAGCGATTCGGGGTCAAGCAGAAGGAGCTGCTGCGCCAGCTCAAGCTCAAGGTGGACGTCCTCTCGCTCTCGGCCACGCCGATCCCGCGCACGCTGCAGATGTCGCTCGCCGGCCTGCGCGACATCTCGGTGATCGAGACGCCGCCGGAGGGACGGCGCCCGGTCCGCACCCACGTCGGCCCGTACGACGAGGACCTGGCGAAGCGGGCGATCATCCGCGAGAAGGAGCGCGGCGGACAGGTCTTCTTCCTCCACAACCGGATCGACTCGCTGCACGAGACCGCCGAGCGCCTCCGTGGGCTCTGCCCCGGGGTCCGCTTCGCCGAGGCGCACGGGCAGATGGACGAGCTCGAGCTGGAGGCGACGATGCTTGCGTTCGTCCGGGGCGAGCACGACTGCCTGGTGGCGACGACGATCATCGAGTCCGGGCTCGACATCCCCAACGCGAATACGCTCCTGGTCGAGCGGGCCGACCAGCTCGGACTGGCGCAGGCGTACCAGATCAGGGGGCGGGTGGGCCGGAGCCGTGAGCGCGCCTTCGCGTATCTGCTCTATCCGTCGGCCGAGTCCCTCACCCCGGACGCCGCGGCGCGGCTCTCGACGCTCTCGGACAACACCGAGCTCGGCTCCGGATTCCGGGTCGCCATGCGGGATCTCGAGATCCGCGGCGCCGGCAACCTGCTCGGGGACGAGCAGTCGGGACACGTCGCCGCGGTCGGCTTCGAGCTCTACTGCCAGATGCTGGAGGACGCCGCCGAGGAGCTCCGGGCCGGAATCACCGAGCTCCCCGCCGAGCCGAGGGAGCCGGTGCGGATCGAGGTGGACGTCGACGCCTACGTCCCGGCCGACTACATCCCCTTCGAGGCCGCGAAGATCGACGTCCACAGGCGGGTCGCCGCAGCCCGGGAGCCCGGCGAGCTCCGCGCGCTGCGGGAGGAGCTCGAGGACCGCTTCGGCCCGGTTCCGGAGGCGGTCGCGAACCTCCTCGACCTGCAGCGCGTCCGGATTGCCCTGGGCGACGCCGGGGCACGCAACGTCGAGTTCCGCGCCGGGCGCCTGCGCGTCTCGCCGGTCGAGCTCGATTCCGACCAGGTGACGGCGCTGAACGAGCGGGTTCCCGAAGCGATCTATCAGTGGCGGGACAAGACCGTCGCGGTGCCCGTTCCCGCGGAGGCGGGCGCCCGGCTGGGTGCGCTGCTTGCGCTGGTCGACGGCCTCGGGGCGGCGCTCGCCGTCCCGGCCGCGGCGTAGCTAGGGGATCGCGCGCTTCTGCTCGCAGCCCTTGGCGTGGTCCTTGGAGGACCCGCCGTTGCAGACATCCCTGCCGCCCCCACCGGCGAGAGTGTCCTTCTGGGCCTGCCCGAGCAGCCGGTCGTTCCCGGCTCCTCCGAGCAGGTGGTCGGCGCCGATCCCTCCGAGCAGCCTGTCGTTCCCGCCGAGCCCGGTGAAGGTGTTGGCCGCGCTGCTGCTGTGGATGAGCGCGTCGTCGCCGAAGCCGATGATCGTGTCGGGTCCCGGGGTCCCGATCACGTTCTCGGCCTCGATGAAGTCTCCTTCGGCGCCCCCGTTGGCGCCCGCCGGTGGAGCCGAGTCGCTGCTGAGCGGGACCCTCATGTCGACGAACACCGGCTGGGAGGCGGGCCGGTTCGCGTACGTGACCGTGTCGTTGCCGCGCTTGCCGTCCATGGCGTCCGCGCCGAGACCACCGTCCATCAGGTCGTTCCCGTCTCCGCCGTAGATGCCGTCGGTCTTGGGAGATCCCGTGAGCGTGTCGTTTCCGGCGTCGCCGAAGATCCCGGAGACGCTGTTCCCGAAGGGGCTGTCGGGGCTGCCCGCCGCGGGACCGACGGACGAGACCGTCAGCTTGTCGTCGCCGCCCCCGCCCTCCAGGGCGACGCCATAGATCACGGGGAACCCGCCGCTGATCTCCGCGCAGGACGCGGTGGTCCCGTTCACGGGAGCGCAGCCGGCCCCCGCCGACACGCCGGCGGGGTCGGTGACCGTGTAGGCGCCGCCGGCGAAGGAGACGTTGATCGTGTGCGGACTGTTGTCACCGGGGCTCGGACTCACGGACAGCTCCGACTGGGTCACGACCGCCTCCGATGGCCCGGCGTACGCGGCCGCAGGCGCGGCGAGCAGGGCGGTGACGCTCAGAACCGCGATCGTCAGAGGTGAGCGAGGCACGTTCGACACCCTAGAAGGTGCCGCTCATCAACGCTCATCGGCCGTGAGGCTTAGCGCCCACTTAGGTGATGACGGTTATGCTGCCGCCCCTGTGAAGAGCGGTTTCTTCTCGAAGCGGAACCTGGCGATTCTCTTCGGCGCGGTCCTCGTGCTGATGGTCGTGATCGTCGCGGCGGCCGTCGGCGTCGGCCACCCGAGCGTCCCCTCGGACGACGTCGCCGTGATCGACGACGCCAGCATCAACGTCCCGGGCCTGGTGCAGGACGGCCACATCTCGAAGACGGACTTCAACCGCTTCCTCGTGCAGACCGCCAAGCAGAGCGGCGCCCAGTCGGTCCCGCAGCCCAGCGACCCGTCCTACAAGCAGCTCAAGGACCAGGCGATGCAGACGGCGCTCCAGATCGCCTGGATCGTGGGCGAGGCGAGCCGCCAGGGGATCACCTACACGGACACCGAGGTCAATCAGTCGCTGCAGCAGATCAAGTCTCAGTTCAAGACCCAGGCGGAGTACGTGAAGGCCCGCGACCAGGCCGGCCTCACCGACGCGGACGTTCTGCAGCGCGCGAAGCTCCAGCTGATCCAGAACAAGATCCAAAGCAAGATCCAGGACAGCGTGGGCAACGTCTCAACCGGCGACGCGCAGAAGTACTACGACGCCAACAAGTCCCAGTTCACCCAGCCGGCGAAGCGCACGATCCGGATCGTCCAGAACAAGGACGCCCACCAGATCAACCTGGCCTACCAGGCGCTTCGCACCGACGACTCGCCCGCGAACTGGAAGAAGGTCGCGGCGCAGTACTCGACCGACCCGACCTCGAAGGACAAGGGCGGCCTGCGCACCGACGTCGTGCCGGGCTCCTTCCAGCAGCCACTCGACGACGACATCTTCAAGGCGCCGCTCCACCAGATCCAGGGGCCCGTCATCACCCCGACCGGCAACTTCGTCTTCGAGGTGATCACGGCGACTCCGGAGCAGGTCCAGGGCTTCGACGCCACCGCGCCCGCATCGGCCGGGGGCGCCGGAGGCAAGATCAGCGACCAGATCAAGCAGCAGATCAAGAGCCAGCGGCAGCAGGACGCTCTCTCCGCCTTCGGCCAGGACTTCCGCGACTACTGGACGAACCTGACCCAGTGCGCGAGCGACTACCTCGTCTCGGGCTGCGACAACTTCAACAACACATCGCCGACCTGCGATCCCTCCAAACTCGCCTCCCAGCCCGGTCAATCGAGTCAGGGCTGCCCGGCGCCCGTGTTCGCCTTCTGCCAGGCGGGGGGGAGCACCCAGGGCGCTCCCAGCAGCGGCCAGCTTCAGTGCTCGGGCACGGGCCCCACGCCCGGCGAGCCCGGATCGGTCAAGCCCTTCGTGAGCGCGGCGGGCGGCACTCCCCAGGGACCGCACCCGGCCGGCGCCGCCACGTCACAGACGCAGAGCCTGCCGTCGGGCCTGTCGGGCCTCACGCCCGGCGGATAGCCGGTCCTGGACGCTCTCCGGCACCTCGACGAGGTCACGCGGCGGCTGCGCCGCGAGTGCCCGTGGGACCGTGAGCAGGACGCCCGCTCGATCGTTCCCCACACGGTCGAGGAGGCCTATGAGCTGGCCGACGCGGCCAACCGGGACGACACGGAGGCCATGGTCGACGAGCTGGGTGACGTCCTCTTCCAGGTGTTCTTCCTGTCCCTGCTGCTGGAGGAGAGGGGGGAGGGGGATCTGGCCGCGGTCGCCGAGTCCTGCGCCGCGAAGCTGATCCGCAGGCATCCGCACGTCTACGGCGACCGTGAGCTCGAGACCGCCGGCGAGGTCCTCTCCCAGTGGGAGGACATCAAGCGCGAGGTCGAGGGCAGGGGCGAGCCCTCGGAGCTGCCCGAGAACCTGCCCGCGCTGCTCTACGCGCGCAAGGTGCTGCGCCGGGTGGACCCGGAGGGATCGGCAGGGGAGGACAAGCCGGGTGGCCCGCAATCGGATCCGTCCACCCGCGCGGAGGCCGAGCACCTGGTCGGGACGTTGCTGATGGAGGCGGTCGCCGCCTCTCGCCGGCTCGGCGTCGACCCCGAGCTCGCCCTCCGGCAGACGGCCCAGCGGCTTCTCGACTAGTCGTCTAGCGTTCCGCGCCCGATGTCGACGATCGAGAGCGTGCACGGCAGGCAGATCCTTGACTCGCGGGGGAACCCGACGGTCGAGGTCGAGGTCGTGCTCGAGTCGGGCGCCCGCGGCCTCGCAGCCGTTCCCTCGGGCGCCTCCACGGGCGAGTACGAGGCCGTCGAGCTGCGCGACGGCGGTGACGAGTACGGCGGCAAGGCCGTCGGCAAGGCCGTCTCCCACGTGAACGGCGAGCTCGCGGAGCTCCTGAACGGCGCGCGGGCCACTGAGCAGTCGGCGCTCGACCGGACGATGATCGAGCTCGACGGGACGTCGAACAAGGGACGCCTGGGAGCCAACGCGATCCTCGGCGCGTCGCTGGCAGTCGCCAAGGCCGCCGCCGCGGACGCCGGCCAGCACCTCTATGACTACTTCGCTGAGCTCTACGCGGCCACCGGGGCCAAGGACGCCGGCGCGGCGGACCTCCTTCCCGTGCCGATGATGAACGTGCTGAACGGCGGTGCGCACGCTGACAACGCGGTCGACTTCCAGGAGTTCATGGTGGTTCCCGCCGGAGCGGACACCTTCACCGGCTGCCTCCGGATCGGCGCCGAGGTCTACCACTCGCTCAAGGGCATCCTTCACAAGAAGGGCCTCTCCACCGGCGGCGGCGACGAGGGAGGCTTCGCACCCGATCTCGAATCGAACCGGGCCGCGCTCGACTTCCTGATCGACGCGATCGAGGAGGCGGGCTATGCCCCCGGCGTCGACGTGATGATCGCCCTCGACCCAGCCACCAGTGAGCTCTTCGACGACGGCAAGTACGTGCTCGAGCACGAGGGCAGGACCCTCTCGCCGGATGAGATGGCGGAGTACTGGCACGACATCCGCTCCCGCTTCCCGGTGGTCTCGATCGAGGACGGCATGGACGAGGAGGACTGGGACGGCTGGAAGGCCCTGACCGAGAAGATCGGCGACCTCTGCCAGCTCGTCGGTGACGACCTCTTCGTCACCAACCCCGAGCGCCTGCGGCGGGGGATCGAGATGGGGGTCGGCAACTCGATCCTGATCAAGGTGAACCAGATCGGCACGCTCACCGAGACGCTCGAGGCGATTCAGGTTGCGCGTGACGCCGGCTACACGACGGTGATCTCCCATCGCTCAGGCGAGACCGAGGACACGACGATCGCCGACCTGGCGGTGGGCACGCGGGCCGGGCAGATCAAGACAGGCGCGCCGTCACGCTCCGATCGCGTGGCGAAGTACAACCGCCTGCTGCGGATCGAGGAGGAGCTCGGCGACCGGGCGGCCTTCCCCGGAGCCTCGGTTTTCAAGCGCTAGACCGCCGCGACCAGCTCCATCTCGCTGGGCGTGAACTCGGAGACGTGCGCCTGCACCTTGCCCATGTTCTCCTTGAATGCCGGATCGCTCTTCCAGGCGTGCATCTGCTCCACGCTCTCCCAGGGAGCGAAGCTCATGTAGCGACCCGGGTCGCTCATGTCCTTGACGAGCCGCGCGGTGCCTGCGCCGGGCATGTTGCTGAGCCACTGCGCGAACTCGGTCCAGGCAGCCTCGAACTCCTTCTCCTCGCCGTCCTTCGCCTTCCAGGAACCGCTCGAGTACACCTCGCTCATCTTGCCTCCTTCTCCTGCGTGCAGGGAACCGACCCTATCGCGGCGAATCGGGAGGCATGAGCAGCAGGGCATATGCCGCGCCCAGGCGGGCGCCGCGCCGGCGGGTCCAGCGCCGCGTGGGACCGAGCCGGATTCGCTGGGACCGGGTCGGCCGGATCGCCCTGGTGCTCGTGCTCTTCGGGGTGATGGTCTCCTACCTCAACCCGATGGTGAACCTGCTGCAGGCCTGGCAGGGGTCGAGGTCGAGCGACCAGGAGCTCGCCCAGCTCAAGCAGGAGAAGGTCCAGCTGACCAGGCAGCTCCGCGACGCCTCAAGCCCGGCGTCGCTCGAGCGAGAGGCCAGGCGCCTCGGCATGGTGAAGCCCGGCGAGCACGCCTACGTCGTCAAGCTGGGCCAGTAGCCCCTCTTAAGGGGTCGCGGATATCATCCGCGCCTCGCGCGCGCGGCATTGGGCTGTGCGCGTTTTGTGTGAATGAGCCGATGAGCCGATGAGCACAGGCCGGTACCTTCTCGGCGCGGCTGAGCTGGCGGTGATCGTCACCGCTCTCGGCTTTGGCGCCTACCACCTGCGAGCCCTGCTCGCGCCCGCCTGGACGGGGGCGCTGGCGCGCCTCGCGGAGATCGTGATCGGGATTTCGATGCTGATCCTGGTCTCAGAGCTCCTCGGCGTGCTCGGGCTGTTCAAGGAGGTGCCCCTGCTGATCGGGTTCGTCGCGGTGGGCCTCGGCGTGACGTTCTGGGCCCGGCGCCGCGGGCTGCCGCATGCGCCCGAAACGAAGGAGGCGCGCTCCAGCGCGATCATGGTCGCGATCGGGATCGCCGCCGCCGCGCTCGTGGTCGTCCACTGGGCCCACCCGACGGGGCAGGCGGTGGACCAGGGGATGTACTACCAGGACACCACCTGGTACCACATGTCCTTCTCGGCTCGGTTCGCGCAGACGGGCCATGTCGGGCCGCTCCACTTCACCGATCCACTCAAGCTGGCGGCCTGGTTCTATCCGCAGAACTCGGAGCTGATCCACGGGATCGGGATCGTCTTCCTGAAGACGGACTTCCTCTCGCCGCTGATGAACCTGATGTGGGTGGCGCTCTGCCTGCTCGCGGCCTGGTGCGTGGGGCGGCCGTACGCGATCGGCGGGGTCACGGTGCTCGGTGCCGCCGTGGTCCTCGACTCGGAGATGCTGGTCGGCTCCCAGGCGGGGCAGGGGCCGAATGACGTGGCGGGCCTGTTCTTCTTGATGACGGCCCTCGCATTCCTCGTGGACGGAGCGGCGTCGGCACACGCACGCTCGCAGGCGCGAACGAAGGACTGGAACGCAACTCCCGAGGGCGAGCTCGAGACCGGTGTGGTCGAGGACGTGCCGGTGGAGGGCGACCCCAGCGTGCTCGCCACGGTCGGAGCGGGACCTCTGTTCATGGCCGGCCTGGCGGCCGGGCTGGGCATCGGGACCAAGATCACCCTGCTGGCGACGATCGCCGCTCTCACGATCGGCGTGGCGGTGCTCGGCGGCCGACGCCACTGGCTGAAGGCGCTCGGCATCTGGCTCGGAGGCATGGTGATCACCTCGGGGTTCTGGTACGGCCGCAACTTCGTCGAGGCCCTGAATCCCTTCCCGCAGGTCCACAAGCTCGGGCCGATCCATTTGCCCGGTCCCGACCAGCTGCCCCTCTATCCGCGGCAGCCTCACTCCCTGAGCGAGTACTACAACGACACGAGCGTCTGGCGCGACAAGCTCTTTCCGGTTCTGCACGACCGTCTCGGCCCGCTCTGGCCGGTGATCCTGGCGGTTGTCGTCGTGGCGCTGGTCTGGGCGTTCTTCCGGGGAGGGAGCGCGCTGATGCGGATCCTGGCCGTGACCGGGATGGTCGCGGGAATCGCCTACGTCTTCACGCCCCTGACCGCCTCGGGCAGCCTGGGCGACCCTGCCGGCTTCGACGCGAACCTGCGCTACGTCTCCCCGGTGCTGATGGTCGGGTTCCTCCTGCTGCCGCTGATCCCGTGGTTCCGGCACGGGAACCGGCCCTGGATCCTGATTGCGCTCTTCGCGATCCTGCTCATCCAAGGGACCGTCACCCAGGCGAACTGGAAGTTCGAGCACCACCTGGCTTCCGTCGCGCTGGCCTTCCTGATCGTCGGCGTCCCAGCCTTGCTGGTGGCGGGAGCGCGCAGGCGAGTCCCTGTGCTGCCCCTAGCCGTGTTCGGGCTGGTGATGGCGATCACCGCGGTCGCGCTCGGGCGCGTGCGCGAGAACTACTACCTCGACCATCGCTACGTGACCGCGTCGAGACCGCCGCTCGAGGGAGGCTTCCGCTCAACGCCCCAGTGGCAGCCGCTGCAGGACTGGGGCCGCAAGCAGAGTCACCAGCGGATCGGCGTAGTCGGCCGCGCTTCCGCCTTCGGCCAGTACTTCTTCTACGGGACCGACCTCTCCAACCACGTCCAGTACGTCGGCCAGGAGCTGAATCGCGGCACCTTCAGGCCGATCGTCAGCTGCGCGGCCTGGCGGCGTGCCGTCAACGACGGTCGCTACGACTACATCGTCACGACGCCGAAGATCGGCGCGCTCGAGGTGAGCGCTCCGCCTGAGGCGCACTGGACCGAGACCGACAAGAACGTGAAGACCGTGATCCAGACCGGCCCGGCGGCCGTCTACAAGATCACCGGGCCGCTCGATCCGGCGGCATGCGCGAAGCTGGGGCCGACGGCGCACACATGAGCTTCGGTCACTACGTCGCCGGCTCGATCGAGCTGATCGCCGTCGCGGCCGCGATGGGCTTCGCCGCCGTCGGGCTGCGCGGGCGCCTGCTGCCGGGCTTCTCGGGCGCATCCGCCCGGCTCGCCGAGGTGGTCCTCGGGCTTTCGCTGCTCGTCGTCACGCTCGAGCTGGTCGGGGTGGTCGGCCTCTACCGGCCCGGCTGGGTGCTGCTCGCCTCGCTGCTCGTCGGCCTGGGGATCGGTTTCGCGCTGCGCCCGGCGCGGCAGGGTCCGCCGCTGCCCTCGCCCGCGATCCTCCCGTACGCGCTTGGCCTCGCCGTCGCGGCCGCCGTGCTGGTGATCGCCCACTGGGCGATGCCCACCCAGACCGGCCTCGACATCGGCATGTACCTGCCGAACACGACCTGGCAGAACGCGCCGTTCGCCGCCCGCTTCGTCCAGGACCACCAGGTCGGGGCCCTGCACTTCACCGAGGTCCTCAACCTGACCGTCTGGTTCTATCCGCAGAACTCGGAGCTCCTCCACTCGGCCGGGATCCTCTTCCTCGGCAACGACTTCCTCTCGCCGCTGCTCAACATCGGCTGGGCTTCGCTCTGCCTGCTCGCAGCGTGGGCGTTCGCCCGGGTCTATGGCGGAGGGCCGATCGCCGTCCTGGCGATGGCGCTCGTGCTCGACGCGAACATGCTGCTGCTCTACCAGCCGGGGGACGCCAAGAACGACACGATGGGGCTGTTCTTCTTCCTCGCGTCGGCGGCGATCCTGGTCAACGCCGATGCGCAGAGGCGCGCGGCCGCCGGTTCGGCGCGAACGCTCCATTCCGGGGGGCCAGGGCTCGAGGCTCGGCTGAACGATGGCGCCCTGATCGTCGCCGGGCTCGCCGCCGGACTGGCGCTCGGGACCAAGCTCAACCTGCTGGCGCCCTTCGGCCTGCTCACCCTCGGCGTGATCGCGGTCAGCGCCGGCTACCGGTGGCGCGCCACCTGGATCTGGGTCGTCAGCTCCCTCGTCACCGGCGGCTTCTGGTTCGCGCGCAACCTGGTCAACGCTGGGAATCCGCTGCCCTGGATCAATGCGGGTCCGCTGACCGGGCCGGACCAGGCCGACATCAACATCCGCCACCCGGCGAACGTCGCCCACTACCTGGTGCCGCCGGACGGGGGCGTGATCCGTCACCACCTGATCCCGGGCCTCCACGACAGCTTCGGCGACCTGTGGCCACTCGTGCTGGTTGTCGTGATCGGCGGCTTCCTGCTCGCCATGTTCCGCGGCCGCACGCCGATGATCCGGATGCTCGGGATCGTCGCCCTGCTCAGCGGCATCGCATACCTGTTCACGCCGCTGACCGCGGCCGGCCCCGAGGGCGACCCGACCGCCTTCACCACGAATCTGCGCTACGCGTCGCCGGCGATCGCTCTGGGGGCGATGCTGCTCGGGGTCGACGCGGGCCTGCTCAAGCCGCGTGTGCAGCCCTGGCTGCTCGGCGCGCTGGTCATCCTCCTGCTCGTCCAGGCGGTCCCGATCTGGGATCTCCATGGCCATCTCTGGACGCGCCACTTCCTGCTCGGCGCGATCGGGCTCGCGTTCTTCCTGATCGTCGTGCCGGTCGGCCTGGCGCTGCTCGGGCGGCGGGGCTGGGATCCCTGGACCCTCGGCGCGGGGATAGCCGTCGCGCTGGCCCTGGTGATCGCGATCGGCTGGCCCAACAGCAGGGACTACGTCAGGAACCGCTACCAGGCCTCCACGGCGCCGCACGACTTCCCCGTCGGCATGAAGTCGGCGCTCGCCTGGTTCAACAGCGCCAATCCGCACGACTCCCGGATCGCGGTGGTCGGCGGGCGTCCGGGGTTCAAGCAGTACGTCTTCTACGGCGACGATCTCTCCAACCACGTGCAGTACGTGGCGAAGCACGGCCCGCACGGCGCCTATCTGCCGATCGCGAGCGAGGCGTCACAGCACCTGCAGCGGGGGCCGGCCTTCATCGCCCAGTGTCGCGAGTGGGTGCAGGCTCTCAACGACGGCGACTACCAGTACGCCGTGATCGGTCCCGACCAGCGAACACAGTCGGTTGCGCCGGTCGAGGCGCTGTGGACGACGCAGGCTGGCGGCACCCGGGTCGAAACCAACGACGACGTCTCGGTCTTCAGGATCGATCGTCCGCTTGATCCGGGGGCCTGCGTCTCGCAGAAGCCAAAGCCGCCCGCATCCGCTACGTGAGCTTCGGCGACTATTTCTTCGGGGTCATCGGCCTCGCGGCGGTCGCGATCCCTATGGCTCTCGCGGCGGTGCGGTTGCGCGCTCGTCTACTGCCCGGCTGGGGAGGGGCACCGGCCCGGCTCGCCGAGACGGTCCTCGGCGTCGCCCTGTTCACCGTCCTGCTCCAGCTGCTCGGCGCCTTCGGAATCCTCATCCCGGCCGTCCTGATCGTCGCGGCGCTCGCGGTCGGCCTCGGCCTTTGGTTCGGCCCATGGCTTCGAACGACCGGTGACGGAGAGACGCCACCCGTCCCGGAGATTCCGCGCCTCCAGACGGCTCTGGCCCTCCTCGCGGCCGCCTTCGTCGCCGCCCACTGGGCGACGGGCCTTCAGGACGTCTGGGCGCGCGGAATGCCCACCTTCGACACGCTCTGGTACCACGGCCCCTTCGCGGCGCGGATCGCCGATACCGGCTCGGTCTGGGGGATGCACTTCATCGATCCCCGCTACCTGAACTGGTTCTACCCGGAGAACTCCGAGCTCCTGCACGCCGCGGGCATCGTGCTCTTCAACCGGGACATCGCCAGCCCACTGGTGAACTTCGGCTGGCTCGGCGTCACCCTGCTGGCCGCGTGGTGCATCGGCCGGCCCTACGGCGTTGCGCCGCTCAGCCTGGTCGCAGTCTGCATCGCGATGGACACCGGCCCGATGGTGCCCCGGGAGGCCGGAACGGCCGCCACCGACACCGCTCCCGTGGCGCTCCTGCTCGCCGCCATGGCGATCCTGATCAATGCCTGGGCGCTGCGCTCCCGGAGCGAGGATCGGACCCTGCCGCGCGCCGCGCCGCTCCCGGCGCTGCTGATCGCGGGGTTGGCCATGGGCCTCGCCCTCGGCTCGAAGCTGACCATCGCCGGGGTCACCGCCGCGATGGCGGTCGGCGTGATCCTGATCGCCCCGCCCGGACTCCGCCGCCGCGCATTCGGGGCCTTCGTCGGCGGTGTCGCGATCACTGCGGGATTCTGGTTCCTCCGCAACCTGATCCACGCCGGCAACCCGCTGCCCTGGATCCGGCACATCGGCCCGATCGACCTGCCCGGGCCGAACCGCGGGCTGGAGGGCCGGCACGACTTCACCGTCGCCCACTACATCTTCAGTGACCCGAGCACCTCGCTCTGGCACGCCTATTTCCTGAACCCGATCGAGAACCTGCTCGGCCCGCTCTGGTTCCTGGTCCTCGGCGGCGCATCGGCCGGTGCCATCGTCGCCATCTGGCGGCCCCGCTCGCTCGCGGTTCGCCTCGCGGGCGCCATGACGATCGTGGCGGCGATCGCCTACGCCTTCACGCCCCTGACGGCCGCCGGACCGGCCGGTCATCCGCTCGCGTTCGGCATCAACCTCCGCTACCTGATCCCCGGCTTCGCGCTCGGCCTCGCCCTGCTGCCGCTCGAGCCGCGGATCACGCCGGCTCGCTGGCGCGTGCCGCTCCTCGCCGGAGGCCTCGTCGCCCTCTTCCTGACCTCCCACTACTCCGACGCGAACGTCGCCTGGACGGGTGACTTCGCCTCGATCCCGTGGGCGGTCGTGATCGGCGTGGTGCTGATCGGCGCGCCGGTCGGTCTCGCCCTGCTGGCGAAGCGCCGCGCCCTGCTCGCGATCGGCGCCGGGGCGGTTCTGGTGCTCGCCGTCGCGGCGGTCGGCTGGGCCAAGCAGGACAGCTACTTCGACCACCGCTACGCCCGCGCCGCCGACTTCCGCTTCGAGCTCGACAAGGCCGTCCTCTGGGCGAAGCCGACGTCGGACCTGCGGATCGGTGTCGCGGGGACCAGCGGCGCCTACAACCAGTACGGCTTCTACGGCGACGACCTCGACAACTACGTCCAGTACGTCGGCCGACACCTCCCCGAGGCGGACTTCCGCTCGATCGAGAGCTGCCCGGCATTCCGCAGGGCCGTCAACGACGGGAACTTCGACTACCTGATCACCACGCCTGAGCTCGACCTCAACGATCCGTCGAGGGCCAGCCCCTCACCCGAGCGGGGCTGGGTGTCGGGCGATCCCGCGGTCACCGAGATCATCCACTCCGGCCGCGTCTCGGTCTTCCGGATCAACGGACAGCTCGACCCGGCCGGCTGCCACGTGCAGGCGAACCGGCGCGGCGCGGCGAGCCAACCGGGAGGATCAGCCACGAGCAAGAAGTGAGCAGCGTGGGCGACTACATCCTCGGCGTGATCGGCCTGGTGGCCGTCGTCCTCTCGATGGCGATCGCCGGGAGGACGGCACGCCGCGCCGCGCTCCCGGCCTGGACGGGCACGCCGGCGCTGCTGGCCGACGCCGTGCTGGCGATCGGCATCCTCGTGCTCGTCGCCGAGGTGCTCGGGATCTTCGGGATCCTCGACGGTGTCCTGCTCGTGGTCGCCGCCCTGATCGTCGGCGGCGGCGCGCTTCGCCTCGAGCCGATGCTGATCCGCGCGGGCGCGCGGGTGGCGCAGTGGGGCAAGGGCAAGGAGACCGACCTGCGCTCGGCGCCGCCGATCGGCCGTGTCGAGATGGGTGCCGGGATCGTCCTCGCGCTGATCGCCGCCGCCCAGTGGGCGGGACCGACTCTGCTGGCGCTCGACCGGGGGATCTACGGCGGAGATTCCCTCTGGTACCACCTCCCGCTCGCGGCGCACATCGCGGGTACCGGCTCGGTCACCGGGCTGCTCTACACGGACCCGCTCTACCTGAACTGGTTCTACCCGCAGGTCTCGGAGCTGCTCCACGCCGGCGGCATCCTGCTGTTCGGCAACGACTTCCTCTCGCCGCTGATCAACATGGCCTGGCTCGGCCTGGCCCTGTTCGCCGGGTATTGCATCGGACGCCCGTACGGGACCGGCCCCGTCGGCCTCGCGGCGGTCGCCTCGGTGATGGCGGCGAACCTGCTCTTCTCGCGCCAGCCCGGCAACGCCAACAACGACGTCGTCGCGATCGCCCTCTTCCTCTCCTCCGTCGCCGTGCTGCTCAACGTTCGCTGGCCGGCGCGTCCAGGCTCCGGAGAGGGCCCCTCATCCGGACCTCCCTCCGGAGCCCTGCTGGTCGCGGGCCTGGCGGCCGGCCTGGCCCTGGGCACGAAGCTCACCGTCGTCCCGCCGGTTCTCGCCCTGACCGTCGGCGTGATCTGGATCAGCGGCGCCGGCTACCGGCTCCGCGCCTCGGCGGAGTGGATCGGCGCGCTCATCGTGGGCGGCGGCTACTGGTACTGGCGCAACCTGGTCGTCTCCGGCAACCCGTTCCCGTGGCAGGACATCGGCCCGATCCATCACGCCGAGGCGCTGCAGGGCCGTCATCCGTATTCGATCGCGCACTACGCGACCGACACGAGCGTCTGGGGTCGCTACTTCACCCCGGCCCTCCACGAGCGCCTTGGCGAGCTCTGGCCCGCCTACCTGGCGCTCGCGGTGGTCGCCGTGCTGCTCGTTCTCTGGCGCGGGGGGCGCATGGAGCGGATGCTCGGCATCGTCGCGCTGCTGGCCGCCATCGCGTACCTGCTGACGCCGCTCGGTGCCTCGGGCCCTGAGGGCATGCCGATCGGGTTCCGGCTCAACATCCGCTACCTGGCGCCGGGGCTGGTGCTCGCCCTGACGCTGCTGGCGATCCCGCCGCCCTTCGCCGGCGAGCAGCGCGTCTGGCGCCTCGGGACAAGGGCGCAGGTGTGGCGCTGCGGGGCGCTCGTCCTCTTCGCCGTGCTCATCGTGGTCAGCTCCGGCGCGATCGGTGCGATCGACACCGGGCGCATCCCGGGCACGCTGGCGTTGGCATTGGCCGTCGTCGCTCTGCCTCTCCTGCTCGTCTTCCTCTCGCGCCGCGGCCTCTCCCCGGTGCCGCTCGCCGGCATCGGCCTGGCGGCGTTGCTCCTTCTCGCGGTCTTCGGCCGCATGGCGCAGACCCACTACCTGGACGAGCGGTACTCCTCGACGGCGCCCGACTACCCGAAGACCGAGCAGCCGGCGATCGAGCTGAACCAGGGCCTCGGCGCCGCGTACGACTGGGCCCGCGGCACCCGTGACCAGCGAGTTGCCCTCTCCGGGACGATGGGCGCGATGTTCCAGTACCCGCTCTGGGGTGGCGATTCGAGTAACTCCGTCACCTACATCGGCCAGCACGGGCCGCGCGGATCCTTCGACGAGATCACGCAGTGCCCAGAGTGGATCGCGGCCCTGAACGACGGCGACTACGACTACGTCGTCACCACCCCGACCTTCCACCAGGACGATCCCGCCGCCGACACGGCGCCGGCCCAGCGCGCCTGGATCTCCCGCGCCCAGAACATCCAGCACGTCGCGGGCGCGGGCTTGGTCGACGTCTGGAGGATCACCGGCCCGCTCGCCCCGGAGGCCTGTGTGGCCACCCCGGGCAAGAAGCTTCCGCCTGCTACCAAGTAGGAGTGCCCTATCCGCTCGACAACGCCCTCTTCCAGTGGGAGGAGGGCGCCAGGCGCCTGAGGGATCTCGACTCCGACCCGCGCGCCTCGCGCAACGCCCGCCGCTCCGTCGAAGCGATCCGAGACGAGCTCCGCCGCAGGATCGGCCCCACCTTCTCGGCCCAGGAGCTCGCGGATCTCTACGGCCATGGCACCGATTGGTGCCTGGAGGCGGCCCGCCAGGCCGCCCCGATGGCGGCGGTCGACCTGGATCCCCAGGCGATCGTCGACGGGGCGTTCTTCGGGTACCTGCGCGGCGCCTACGACTACTCGGGCGGCCGCGTCATCGCGGCGCAGGACTGAGGGTCAGTCCTCGACGCGTTCGAGGACGATCCGCTCCGGCTCGATCGTCACCCTCAGCGCCTTGCGTCCCTGCCAGTGCTCGGCGTAGGTCGGGTCGTCCTTGATCGACGGATCCAGCCAGATTCCGTAGCCCTCTTCCTCGCCCTGGTCGAAGGTCGCCTCGAGCGGACGGCGCCGTCCGCGGCCGCGCCTCCCGCGACGTCTGCGCCGCCGCCGGCGTCCGCCGCCCTCACCGCCATCATCGCCGTCGCCATCCTCGGAGTCCGCGTCGCCCTCGCCCTCGTCGGTCGAGCCCTCTTCCTCCTCGGGCTCCGGCTCGCCGAGCTCCGCCTCGATCTCCGCCTCGATCTCGTCGCGGAGGTCGATGTCGGTGGCCGGCTCCTCGCCCTCGGCCGTCAGGTCGTGGCGGCTCCGGAAGTCGCGGAGCTGTGACGCAGGCACGCCGAGCTGATGGGCGATCCAGGCATCGGTGCGCCCCTGGCGCACCCAGGCTCGGATCTGATTTAGCTGTGGTCGCAGGGACTTACGGGCCACGGCGGCGGACTCTAGATGATTCGGCGTTTGTGCCTTGGCAGGCGGGGCGGAACCCTGTACGCTACCTATTTCTAGGTACCCGACAACGGCCGGTGCCTGGGGGGGTGGGCAACGATCGGTAGGAGGCAACGATGCTGGTGCTGACACGGAAGCCGGGCCAGAGCATCATGATCGGCGATGGCGTCGAAGTGCAGGTTCTCTCGGTGGCCGGCGAGAAGGTGCGTCTGGGCATCACCGCCCCGCGAGACGTCTCGATCTTCAGGGACGAGGTCTACGACCGGATCGAGAGCGAGAGTGAGGGCGAGGGCAGCACCGCCGGGGATGAGGACCCGGGCACGAACGAGGCCGTCGCGAACGCGCTGCAGCGACTGTCGCAGCGGTAGACGGCTTCGCCATCAGGTCGCAGCCACAAGCGGCTGCCCCACATAAGTCGCTCCGGGCTGCGCCCTCCGCTCCAATAGCCAGCAGCCTGGTGGCTGCTTAGCCCATCAGCCAGGCCAGCGTCTCGAACATCGAGACGACCACGGTCACGACCGTGATCGTCAGGCAGACGAGAAGAACGCTGAACCGGACCTTGCCCCGGGACTCGTTGCGGGTGATGCGCCGGGCGCGCGAGCGGTTGACCGCGCGCTTGCGCAGCTGATCGCGCCGGCGTCGCTCGAGCGCCATCTCCTGCTCGAACGCCAGCTCGATCTGAGCCATGCTCTGTCGCATTCGCATCTGAGCCATCGCAACTGCCCCCAGGGCGGCCGTGCAAGCTAGCAAAGGGATTTTGCATGAGCCAAACCGCCCAAACGCGGCAGCCGCCCCATCGGGTCACCTTCGACTATAGAGGGCACCTCCCCCATAGGCCGCGGCCACGCACGCCGGCACGGCCCGCCAGGCGGGCGAAGAGGGGGGCGAAGGAGTCGTTGGGCGGGATGATCAGCGTTCGCGCCAGGCCGCGGCGGGCGAGCTCCGCGTTGACGAACAGCGGGTGACGGCCGGGGCGCGGCAGGTAGACGTAAGCGAGCAGGCGGCCGTAGACGTCGCGGCGCTCGGCGTCGAACCGGAGCGTGACGGTTCTTCCGTAGACGAGGCGATCGTTCACCTCGTGCGCCCTCGGGCCGCCGCACTGGACCGGCGTGCCGGGCTTGACGGTCTCGGGTGTGTCGATGCCGATGTAGCGGACGGTCTCCTCGTCGCCGTCCGCGAGCCGCACGTCGATCGTGTCGCCGTCGACGACGTGAGTGACGCGGGCGGTCAGCGGGCCGGAGGGCTCGGAGGAGTTGCTGCCGCTGCCGCAGCGCGACAGGGAGACGGCGACGAGAACTGCGGCAATGAAGAGGGGGGCGCTCAGGGCGCCGCGGCGATGCGCCATCCCTCGTTGAGGGCCGGGCCGGAAGAACTAGGCGGCTACGGAATCCGCCGCACGTTGTTGAGCAGCGTCTCCTTGATCTGGCCGATGATCTCGAGTGCCTCGCTCTTCTCGCGCTGCCAGACGTTGCGGCCGAAGATCACGCCTGAGCCGCCCGCCTCCATGATCGTGCGGGTGTGGGAGAGCACCGTCTCGTCGTCGGTCTTCGATCCGCCGGAGAGCACGACCAGGGAGCGTCCCGCGGACTCGACGATCTGGCGCACCGCCTCCTCGGGCGAGACCTCCATCTCGTCGTAGGGGGCGGGCTGGGCCTTGTCCTTCTCGGGATCGAACTTCGGGAAGTTGAGCTTGACCACGTCGGCGCCCATCTCCATCGCCATCCGGGCGGCGTAGTCGATCGCGTAGAACGAGTTGGCTCCGCCCTTGGAGTCGATCGCGGAGCCCCTCGGGTACGACCAGACGATCAGGGGCATGCCGTAGCGCTCGCAGTCCTCGCGCACGCCCTTGAGTTGAAGCAGGTCCTCGTCCTGGCGGGGCGAGCCGACGTACATCGTGTAGCCGACCGCGTCGGCGCCCAGGCGAACGGCGTCCTCCACCGACGAGTTGAGGGTCGAGAGCGCGTTGTCCGACGAGGGGACGTCGGTCTTGCCGTTCACCTTGAGGATCAGCGGGACCTGGCCCGCGTAGTCCGGGTAGTAGCGGCTCGCCAGGCCGATCTGGCAGGCGATCGCCGAGTAGCCCGCCTCGGCCGCGAGGCTGAACTGGTACTCCGGGTCCTTGGAGGCGGGGTTCGGGAAGAAGTCGCGGGGGCCGTGCTCGATCCCCTGGTCGATCGGGAGCAGCATCAGGGTCCCGTTGCCGGGGCCGTAGTCGAAGAGCAGCCGGCGCAGCCGCGCGCGCTTGCCGGGCGAGAGCGTTGCGAGCAGCGACTTCTGCTCGGTGATCGACTTCACTTCCATCTTCTCCACTACCTCCTGAGTTGGGCCTTGACGGCCAGTATCGCCGATCTCCTCCGGAGGCCGCAGTCGCGGACGGGGCTCAGAGGGTCCGGTTGGCGGCCGCCTCGAGCGACTTGCGGGCGTCATCGATGATCGAGCGGAGGATCTCAGCGGCCGGCCCGCTCTGCCCGAGCTCGTGCGCCTGCCCCGCCCAGAGGTTGAACCCGTCCGGATCTCCGCGCTTCCGCGCGGCTGCCCGCAGCGGAGCCGTCGCGTAGTGGATCTGCGGATAGGCGGAGGGAGCGTTTGCGGAGTGCTCGGTTATGAAGCGGTTGACGATGGCGCCCGGCGGCCGCTGAAGGCGCGCGTCAGTGCGGTGGGCGTCCGCGACGCGAGGGCGTCGCGATAGCCGGCCTCGTCCGCCCTCAGGAAGGCAGTGCCCAGCTGCGCCGCGGCGGCCCCGGCCGCCAGTGCCGCGGCGACGGCCGGTCCATCGGTCAACCCACCCGCCGCGATCAGCGGCAACCTGGCGTGACGGGCGACCAGACGCAGGAGGACCAGAGTGCTCAGGGGCTCGTCGTCGAGATCGGCGAACGAGGCACGATGGCCGTCGGCCTCCGAGCCCTGCAGCACGATCGCGTCCGCGCCCGCCTCGGCAGCCAGCGCCGCCTCTCGCGGGGTGGTGGCCGTGACCCAGACCTCGACCCCCGCTTCGCGAAGCTGCGCGATCCGGTCCGGCTCCGGGCAGCCGAAGGTGAATGAGGCGACGGCGGGACGGAGCGTCTCGACGAGCGCCAGCTTCTGCGCGTAGCCGTCGTCGTCATACCGGGCGTCGCCGAGCCCCGCGCCGTACCGGCCGGCCTCCGGGGCGACGCTCTGCAGGTAGTCCTCCAGGCCGGGGGTCTCCACCTGCGGATCGCCCGGGACGAAGAGGTTGACGCCGAAGGGAGTCTCGGTCCGCTCGCGCACCGAGACCATTCGCTCCTCGAGAACCTCCGGGGTGAGGTAGCCGGACGCCAGGAAGCCGAGGCCGCCGGCCTCGCTGACGGCGGCCGCCAGCTCGGCGGTCGACGCGCCGCCGGCGAGGGGCGCCAGGACGATCGGGTGCTGGATCTCCTCGAGCACCATCCGGGGGGATTCTGGCCTACGCCCGGCCGGGCCAAACTTCATCCCCCGGGGCTGTCATGGTCCCGGCCGTGCTGGAGCACAACTTCAGCGGGACGCCGTTCACCCTCGGGATCGAGGAAGAGCTGATGATCTGCGACGCCGAAAGCCTCGAGCTGTCGCAGTCGATCGAGGTGATCCTCGGCGACCTGCCCGACGGCATCGCCGGGGAGGTGAAGCCCGAGCTGATGCAGTCCGTCCTCGAAGTGGCGACGCTCCCCTGCGGAGACGTCGCCGAGGCGGGCGAGCAACTGCGGGAGCTCCGCCGAATCGTTCGCCGGGTGGCGGAGAACAACGGGCTCGCGATCGGGGCGGCCGGAACCCATCCCGCCGCTCTGTACGAGGACCAGCTGATCGTCGATCGCCCGCGCTACAAGGAGCTGGCGGCCGAGCTGAGCTGGATCGCCGAGCAGGAGCTCATCTTCGGCACCCACGTCCACGTCGGCATCGACGACGCCGAGAAGGCGATCTACGTCGCCGACGGCATGCGCGGCTATCTGCCGCTCCTGCTCGGGATGTCGTCGAACTCGCCGCTTTGGCGGGGGAAGACGACGGGCATGATGTCGTCCCGCACGCCGGTCTTTCGCGCCTTTCCGAGGGTCGGCATCCCGCCCTACTACGGGACCTGGGACATCTACTCGCACCGGGTCGAGCAGATGATGCGCGGCGGGGCGATCCCGGACTACACGTACCTGTGGTGGGACGTCCGCCCGCATCCGAACCTCGGGACCGTCGAGCTGCGGGTCTTCGACCAGCAGACCCACATCGAGCACACCATCGGCTTCGCCGCACTCGCGCAGGCTCTGGCGCACCGCCTCGCCGACGACTACGACGAGGGGGTGCCGAGCATCGAGCACCCCCACGAGCTGATTGACGACAACAAGGTCAGGGCGGCGGTGGTCGGGATCGAGGGGAAGCTGATCGACTTCGATCACGGCCTCGAGGTCCCCGGCAAGACCATGGCTCGCGGCGTGATCGACGACCTCAGGGAGCACGCGAGCGAACTCGGCTGCGAGGCGGAGCTCGCCATCCTCGGTGACCTGACGGAGAACGGAACCGGGGCCCGTCGCCAGCTCAACTGGCTGTCGGACCACGGCGAGGTGGGGGCCCTGATGCGCCAGATCGTCGCCGCCAGCGATCCGGACGCATGAAGAATCGGCCGTAAGCGAACCGCCACCGGGATCGTTGGTACGATTTCAGTAGCGAACTACCGTTTTTTTGCGGCGTGAAATACGGATTCCGTATCAATGGCCACGGCCAAGCCGATCGAACGCACACTTGAGCTGCTCGGCAGGCGATGGGCCCTGCGCCTGGTCTGGGAGCTGCGGCGCAGCACCCTGACGTTCTCCGAGCTTCGCACGCGGACCGGGATCAGCCCATCGGTCCTCTCGGCGCGACTCGGGGAGCTGGTCGAAGCCGGAGTGCTGGAGAGGGACAGCGGCCGACGGTACCGCCTCAGCGGCAGGGGGCGCGAGCTCGCCCGTCTGCTCTACGAGCTCAACCGATGGGCCGAGCAACCTGACAAAACGGGTCGCGCCTAATCGGCGCGCCCTCGCACTATCCTCGCGGAGTGAGCTCGCCTGAGTTAAGCGTCATCTGCCGGAGCTGCGGTGAGGAGGTCAGCCCCTACGTCACGGAGTGCCCGTACTGCGGCACCCGGCTGCGCAAGCGGGCCCCGAAGCTCGAGCTGCGCGGCGACGAAATCACCCCCCACCAGTCCCGCCGGGCGCGTCGGCGCCTCGCGCGGGCGCAGCGCATGGACCGCGTGGCGGATCGCCCCTACGCGGTGCTTGCGGCGATCCTGGTCCCGGCCGCGATCGTGCTGCTGCGGGTGGCGAGCCCCTCCCTCGATACCTTCGGCCTCGGGGGGATCCTCGGGCCGGTCGGTGCGGACTGGTGGCGCTACCTCGCGGCGCCGTTCATCTATCCCGACATCGGCTACCTCTTCGTCGCCTCGGTCGGCATCGCCTTGTTCGGGATTCCCGTGGAGCAGCGGCTCGGCACGATCCCAACGGCGATCCTGATCGTGGCGTGCGGCGCGCTCGGCATGCTGGCGGCCGACGGCATGGAGACGGCCTTCGCGCCGAGCAACGACGTGCTCTACGCCGCCGGCGGTAACGGGATCGCCCTCGGGCTCCTCGCCTGCTGGGCCGTGATCCGCGGCGCCGAGGTTCGCTTTCAGCCCGGTGAGCACGTCGAGGTGATCGGCGCGGCGGTGGCCGCAGCGGTCCTGATCCTGCTGCCCCTCGTCGACGACTTCGCCAACGTCTTCGCTGGGCTCGGTGGCGCCGTGGTCGGGGCCGCCTGCGGGCTCGTCGCGGCGTACGCCCGCCGGGAGCGTCATCCCGGCTAGCCTGCACCGCCTTGGCCGCCGACAAGTTCATCTCGATCACCCCGGAGCTCCACCGCTACGCCGTGGCGCACAGCTCCTTCCGCGACGGCGTCGTCCCGGAGGTCGAGCAGGCGGGGGAGGACATGGGGGACCTTGCGGCGATGCAGATCGCGGGCGATCAGGCCGCGTTCATGACGATCGTCGTCGCGGCGATCGGGGCGCGCGACGCGCTTGAGATCGGCACCTTCCTCGGCTACGGCGCCATCGCGATCGCTCGCGGGCTGCCGGAGGGAGGCCGGCTTGTCTGCTGCGAGCTCGACGAGGGTTATGCCGGCCGCGCGCGCGAGCACCTCGAGAAGGCGGGGCTCGCCGACAGGGTGGACTTCCGGATCGGGCCGGCACTGGAGAGCCTCCGGGCCATGGACGCCTCCGAGCAGTTCGACTTCGCGTTCGTCGACGCGGACAAGACCGAGTACATCGACTACTTCGAGGAGACCCTCACCCGCATGCGGCCGAACGGCCTGATCATGCTCGACAACACCCTGCGCAACGGCTCCGTCCTCGACCCCGGCGACTCGGAAGCCGCGCGGGTCACGGCCGAGCTCAACGACCGGCTGGCGAAGGACGATCGCGTCGACGCCGCCCTGGTCGGCTTCGCCGACGGCGTGACCCTGGTGCGCAAGCACTAGGCGGCGAGGTGGCGGCTCCGTCGGACGACGCCGGCTGGCTCGGGCTCATCCGCTCCTCGATGCCGCCCTTCTGGTCCCTCCTCGCCGAGAGCACGGGGGGAAGCGTCTGGCGCCGCGATGGCATCACCGCCGCGGTCGTACCGGACTCGCCGAAGCGCTCATTCTTCAATTCGGTCATCTACACGGATCCGGAGCCAGTGGCGGAGACGATCGGCGAGCTCGCGGACCTCTATTCGGAGGCGGGGGTGGAGGCCTGGACGGTGTGGGTCCCGGAGGCCGACACGGAGGTCGCGGAGGCGCTCGGGGCCGCCGGGCACAGGCTCGACGCGACGCCCCGGGCCATGGCGATGCCCATCGGTGGGCTGGCGGCGCCGAAGTCTGACCCGGAGCTCGAGATCCGCGAGGAGCCCGACTACGAGCTGGTTTCGAGCATCAACGAGGTCGCTTACGGGTTCGCCCCGGGCGAGTTCCCCGTGATGAGGGGAGACCTCTCCGGCCTCCGGACCTACCTGGGCTGGATCGACGGAGAGACGGTGGCGTGCGCGGGAGCGTTCGCCAATGGCGGGGACTGCGAAATCGTCTTCGTCGCCGTTCTGCCCGAGGGCCGCGGGCGAGGCATCTCGGGTCGCCTGATGGCTCGGGCGCTTGCCGACGCGGCGGAGCAGGGCCTCGAGACGACCACGCTGCAGGCGACCAAGCTCGGCTACCCGATCTACGTCAAGCTCGGCTACGCCGACTATGGCGAGCTGCAGATGTGGGAGCGGCGGAAGTAGGGTGCGCCCGTGGCGCGAGGGCCGTACAGCGACGAGCAGATCGACTCCGCGATCGACGCCATCTCCGACCCGGAGGTCTTCAAGGAGACCGAGCGCCAGGTGGCTCGGGCGGCGCCGCGCCTCCAGAAGATCCTCGCCGAGGCGCTCGGAGCCGGCGGCTGGTTCGGCGAGTCCCACGACGCCGAGACGCTCAAGGCCGCAACCGTGCCGGACGAGCAGGAGCGGCTGACCGCGGTGCGCACTCTGCTCGCCGAGGAGGCCCGAATGGGAATGATGGTGGGCGTCGCAGTAGGGTGGGCGCTCGCGGAGAGGCTCGCCAAGCAAGAGGAGGAGTAGATCCAATGCCAGACGTCGAATTCGAGGCCAACGGGGGTACCGCAAAGGGCTACCTGGCGGAGCCCGAGAGCGAGGGTCCCGGGCTGGTGGTGCTGGGGGAGTGGTGGGGCCTGGATGACAACGTCCGCGGCATCGCCGACAGCTTTGCCAAGGAAGGCTTCGTGGCGCTTGCGCCGGACCTCTATGGCGGAAATACGACGGAGGAGCCCGACGAGGCTCAGAAGCAGTTGATGGCGATGAACATGGAGGAGGCCGAGAAGGACATGCGGGGCGCGGTCAAGTACGTCCTGGACCAACCTAAGTGCAACGGCGAGGTCGGCTCCGTCGGGTTCTGCGCAGGTGGCGGGCTCTCAGTCTGGGCGGCCGCGTCGAACCCGCAGATCGGCGCGGCGGTCACGTACTACTACGTCATGCCCCACGGCAAGCCGGACTTCTCGAACATCAAGGCGCCGGTCCTGGGCCACTTCGGAACCAGTGACGACTTCATCTCGGTGGACGACGCCAAGGCGCTCGAACAGGAACTGCAGGCCGCCGGAGTCGACGCGGCCTTCGAGTACTACGAGGGCGGCGGCCACGCGTTCGCCAACGATCACAACCGGCTGGGTACCTACGACCAGGCCCACGCGGCAAAGGCCTGGGAGCGCACGACCTCGTTCCTGAAGAAGCACCTCAGCAAGAACGGCTCGAGCTAGTCAGTCTGCGGACCGCGCCGAAACCACACCGAGCGGTCCTTCCAGTCGTGCGCCATCAGCACGCCGCCCGCCAGGGTCCAGGCGATGGCGCGCCTCGGAACGGCGCGCCGCAAGCTGCGCCAGCCCCGCGCTGGCGACCGCGATCCCGGTGAGCCCGTGATGAAGGCGCTGGCCGCCGATCCAGAGCCGTCGCAGCTCCGGGTCGATGCCCACGATCCGGTTTCCGAGTTTCCAGGGCTTCATCGGTCTGAGTTCCTCATCGGATCGCACCGTCGTGCTGATCAGCACAAGATTCGGTAATCGGATGGTGATCTCCTGCGCAGACGAATGCGCCGGTCGAAACTGGCCAGCCAGCCAGTCCTTGCGCTAGGGTGCAGGCCAGTGGAGGCAAAGGAAGCCACCCAGAGCGGGCCCTCCAGAGCGAGTCGCGAGGACTTCCGCGCCACGTCCGACCCGGCCCTCCAGGAGGGTGGCCGCTCAGACGTCAAGCTCCTCGACTACACCCAGCTCTACAACCTCTGGGAGAAGCAGCAGTGGCTGACCCAGGACCTCGACTTCTCGCAGGACCGGGTCGACTGGCACGAGCGCATCCCGGAGGAGGAGCGCTTCCAGCGCATGTACGGCCTCTCCAGCTTCTTCATCGGCGAGCAGAAGGTGGCCGACGAGCTCGGCCCGATCATGAGGGCGGCACCGACCGAGGCCCAGCGAATCTTCCTCTGCACGCAGATCGCCGATGAGGCCCGGCACGTCCGGTTCTTCGATTGTTTCTTCAGCGAGGTCGGCGTGCTCGAGGGATCCGACGATCTCTCACAACGGCTCGAGGCGCTCGACGTGCACCTCAACGACGCCTTCCACACGCTCTTCGACGATCTGCTGAAGAGCCGGGTCGACCGGCTCGCGCAGGAGCCCGACGATCGCGATGCCCTCGTGGAGGCCGTGACGCTCTACCACATGGTCATCGAGGGGATGCTGGCCCTGACCGGGCAGCACTTCATCATCGACTACAACGAGCGGGTGGGGACACTGCCGGGCTTCGTCGAGGGCTTCTCCAACGTCGCGCGCGACGAGCACCGGCATATCGCGTTCGGCGTCCGGTTCCTGACCGACTGCGTGAAGGAGGACGACCGCTACCGGGGGGTCATCCAGAAGATGCTCGAGCAGGCCCTACCGGTCGCGGACAAGGTGATCGACCCGCCGTGGCCCGAGGAGGAGGACAACACCGAGCTCTTCGGCGCGACGCGCGAGGAGACTCACGCCTTCGCCGCCCAGGCCCTGACCCGGCGGCTGAAGGTCATCGGGCTGGTGCCCGCTAGCGCCTGACCTGGCGACGGTCAGGGGTCAGGCTTAAGCCTGACCCCTGTGGCGCTTTCTCGGCGCCGCCTTGCGCTGCTTCTTGGGGGCCGAGTAGGAGAGCGGCTTCACGCTGCCGCTCTGAATCGCGCCGCTTGCGCCTATGTCGGTCGGAGCGGGGGGAGGAGGCGGCGGCGAGGTGCAGCTGCTCGGCGCGCCCGCGTCTGTGACCCCGTCGCCGTCCGCGTCGCAGGTGGCGGGCTCCACGCCGGTCGTGACCGGTCCGGTCTGGGCCGGGGTCTTCGGCTGGGAATCGCTGTTGGCGACGGCGTTCTTGTGGTGACGGTGCTTGCCCGTCGTAGTTGCGGCCGTGGTGCCGCCGGTCTGCGCGCCGGTCGCTGTGGCCGGATCGGCTGGCTGCGGCGGGACCGTGACGGTGTTGGGCGGCGTGGTCGCGGCAGCCGCGGCGGTCGGAGGTGTCTGGGCCGCGACGGCGTCCTGTGCAGTCGCGTCGGTCTTCGGCGGGATGCCGATCTTCGTCACCTTGCCGCGGTCGACGACCCTGTGCTTGGCGGGGGCGGGCCTGGAGGGATGGTCGGAGACGTTCTGGATCTCGGCCGCGCCGCCGGCGATGATCGCGGCGGTCGCGATGCCTGCGGCGGCCTTGGTGCCGATCGCGGCAGCGGCTCCACCCGCCGCGGTCACAGCCCCGCTGCCCGCGGCGGCTCCGCCGGCTGCGGCGGCACTGCCGATCGCCGCCGTGCTGCCCGCGGCGGCGGCTCCGGCTCCAGCTGCTCCGGCTCCCGCAGCCCCTGCTCCGGCCGCACCCGCGCCGGCACCCGCTGCGCCGGCGCCCGCTGCACCCGCACCTGCGCCGGTACCGGCAGCGGCGCCACTGCCGCCGGCGCCCGCGGCCGCGCCGCCACCGCCGCCGCCGAAGAGGCCGCTGAGCTTGGCAACCAGCGCTCCCTTGAGGAGCAGCAGCGGGCCGGCGGGGAAGATCGCGGCGAAAGCCTTGGTGTCGGAGCGAAGCTGTGCACGGAACTCGCGGCACGGGTCGCAGGACTTCAGATGGCGCCTGACCGGCCCCGAGGCCTTGGCGATGCCCTCGGCGGCCTCGGCGAGCTCGAGGCGGACGTCGTCACAGGTGAGTTGGCGGGCCTGGCTCGACTCGGCGAGCGCGATCCGGGCTCGCACGAGCAGGCTCTTGACGCCCGGGACGGTGGTGTCCATGGCCTGGGCGATCTCCTCGTAGCTCATCGCGTCGATCTCGCGGAGGAGGAGTGCCGAGCGCTGGGTCTCCGGGAGATGGGAGACGTCCTCGAGGAGGTTGCGGAACTCCTCGCGGTTCTGGACCCGCTCGAGGGTGGTGACCCCGTTCATATGGGGGTGCGTGTCCATCGTGTCCTGGCCGTCCGCGGTCGGCTTGCGAAGGTGGTTGAGGCAGCGGTTGCGGGCGATCCGGTAGAACCACGGGCGCACCGCGATCGGGCGCCCGTCGGCGACCATCGCGTTGTAGGCGGCGACGAAGACCTCCTGGAGCACGTCCTCGGCGTCCTCGGTCGAGCCCAGCATCTGGCGGCAGAAGCCAAGGAGGCGCGACTGGTAGCGCTCCACGAGGGCGTCGAAGGCGTGCTGGTGGCCCTTGCGGGTCAGCGCGACGAGGTTCTCGTCGGCCTGGAGGCGGAGAAGGGGCGATCGCCGGGCAAATAGCCCGCGTCGCTGTGCGTGTGTGAGAGTTGAGGCTTCCAAACCAGGGGGTGGGGGATTACGAAGCTGCTCTCCTTGCCCACCGGAAACACCGTAGCAGCGGGTCTGTTGCGCTCTGCGGGGGCTTAATGCCCCCGAAATGTGCCTGTTAGACCCACGATTTACCCGCTATTTGCGGGAGATCTCTCCTCGAGACACCGTGATGATCGCCGATCGGTCTAAGGGAGGCCTAAGCCGCCAGCCGCTCAGCCGGCTCGGCCTCGATCGGGACGGGGAGGTCCTCCTCGGCCTCGTCCTCGATCTCCTGAGCGCTCGGTGTGCGCAGGGCGAAGATCGCGAGCAGCAGCCCCACCGCCGCCGCTCCGGCGCCGATCAGGAAGGCGAGGTGGTAGCCACCGCTGAGCGCCTGCGCGACGCCATCGCCCGCCGAGCGGAGCGCGTTGCTCCGATCGGTGGCGATCGTCCCGAGCGCCGCCAGGCCGATGGCGGCGGAGAGCTGAATCGCCTGATCGAGCGGACCCGGGATCCTGAGGACCGCCGCCGGCACATCGTCGCGATCACGTCAGCGGGCCCTCGAGAAGGCCGAGCGCCAGCTGGAGACCATCGAGGACGATGTCCTGGGCAACCTCAGCCAGGGCGAGCGGGATCAGCTCCGCGAGCTCTTAGCGAAGGCGCTCGAGGACCACTCGCTGGCGATCTAGGTCTTCGGGCCGACGACGGTGTCCAGGAGCGCGACCGAGTCAGCGCGTGCGATCTGAGCTACGTCGGATCGAGCCAGCGTCCACTCCACTTCGAGCAGATCCAGGTGCTCGCAAAACACACGCATGATGTCGCTGGATCTGTTGCTGAAGCAGTAGCGCGGATATCTGTAGATTCGATGGTTCGACCGCTGGTTCGCAATGAAGCGAGAGCCATCTGAGTGAATGAGCCCGCGAATGAATTCCTCCGTGTGAACGAACGTGATCGAACGCTGCCACTGCGCGAGGAAAATACGGCGATCGTGCTTCGGGCCAGGGCCGTGCTGCGGAAAGAGAATCGGCAGTGACTTGGACGAGCAGCTGACGAGGAAGACGTTGTAGCGCGGCCGCTTCCTGACGTTGGCGCAATTGCCCGGTAAGACAGCCTCGATGGCCTCCTTCGCTTCATTGGCAACGCCGGGATAGCGGGAGTCCATCGAGATCACCAGCTGAAAGACGCCCCGATGGTGGGCAGAGATGTGACCGTCGCCGAGATAGAGCCCCAACAGATAGGCGTAGGACGCGAGCTCCGCAGGAGCGAGTGCCTCTTCCCTCGTCTGCTCCGTAGATCCCTGCATGTGCGCATTTTCGTAGCCGATTCGGACTTACAACCGAAGCTACGATCGACGCGCCCGGGTAGACAAACTGGCAAAGTCAGCGCGCTTAAAACGCGCTGCCCTTCGGGGCGTTGCGGGTTCGAGTCCCGCCCCGGGCATCTTCTCCAGGCTTAGGACGTTCGCCAGCGGTCGGGGTCCTGGCGGTCCACCAGGCGGTTCTCCACCGACCGCACCTTGTCGTCGAGCGTCTGCTCCTTGTCGCGGCGCTCGTCGAGCTTGAGGACCGAGTAGACGCGGGGCAGCCCCATCTCGAACGGCACCCGATGGAGCTCGCCGACCACCGCGAGGATGTCCTCGGTGGAGCCCTCCAGCGAGGTTCCCATCGCGTGCAGCCTGTAGCGCACCCTGTCCTGGGCGGCCAGCCGCTGCTGGATCTCGGCGATGTACTCGCCGGCGCTCGGGTCCGATCTCCCGAGTCCGATCACGGTCAGATCCGCGGTTGCCATGGGCCAAGTATCGCCGGGCGTCTCACGATGGGAGGAGGATCGCTCCCAAATGCGGGTATCGTCGCCGCATGAACGTCGTGATCGTCGGCGGCCACGGCAAGGTCGCCATGCGGCTGGAGAAGATCCTCGCCGAGCGGGGCGACAGCCCGCGCGGGATCGTGCGCAAGACCGAGCAGGCCGACGACCTCGAGAAGATCGGCGCCGAGCCGATCGTTCTCGACATCGAGAACGTCGACGACATCGACGATGGCTTCGCGGGCGCCGACGCAGTGGTCTTCGCCGCCGGCGCGGGAGCCGGGAGCGGGCCGGCGCGCAAGCTGACCGTCGATTACGGAGGAGCCGTCAAGTCGGTCGACGCCGCGATCGCCAAGGAGATCCGCCGGTTCGTGATCGTGAGCGCGATCGGGGCCAACCACCCCGAGAGCTGGTCGGATGAGATGAAGCCCTATTACGAGGCGAAGGCCGACGCGGACAAGTTCGTCGCCGAGACCGGCCTCGACTACACGATCGTGCGCCCCGGCGGGCTCACTGATGACGCCGGCACGGGCACGGTGAGCCTCGGCGAGGACCTGCCGGGCGGCAAGGTCGCGCGCGACGACGTGGCGCTCGTGCTCGCGGAGGTGCTGCGGGCGGACAACACGATCGGCAAGGCGTTCGACCTGGTCGGGGGCGAAACACCCGTCGCGGAGGCCATCGCCGCGCTGTAGGGAACAATTCGGGGCTGACCATGTCCCATCCCCACCCTCTCACCTGGCTGTACCGCAGGCTCGGGCGCCACTACCCGGCCGTCTTCATCACGGTCGAGCTGCAGACCGCGTTCCTGATCGCCACGGGTGCCGTCGCCCTGTTCAGCTTCTACTACTCCGTCTCGAGTGCGGACTTCGTCAAGGTCCTCGCGATCACGCTCGGGCTGACCGCAGTCGCGCTGGCGATCGTCCTGGCGAAAGTGCTGAGGCGGCTGCGGCCGTTGAAGGCATGGATCGGCGGCGAGCGCTCAGCCGAGCAGACCGCGGAGGCGTGGCAGCTCGCGGTAAACATGCCGATGACCCTGATCCGCCGCGACTTCCTCGCGCCGATCATCGTCACCGTCGTCGCCGTGATCGCCTCGATGGTGGTCCTGGGGCTGAGCTGGCCGGCGTTCTTCCCGATCACGCTCGCGGCGCTGCTCACGGTGGCGTATGCGGCGACCCTGCACTACCTCGCCCTCGAGCTCGCGATGCGGCCGATCCTCTTCGACATCAACGACGAGCTCGAGGTGCCGGTGCGGATCGACCGGCCCGTCGTGCCGCTGCGGGTGAAGCTGCTCGGCTCGCTGCCGCTGATCAACGTGATCACCGGCCTCGTGGTGGCGGCGCTCACCTCGGATGGCGGCGGCACGGATGCGCTCGGCATCAATGTGCTGGTCGCGCTCTTCGTCTCCTTCACGATCAGCTTCGAGCTCACGGTGCTGCTGACGCGCTCGATCCTGCGGCCCATCGAGGACCTCGAGGCCGCGACCGAGCGGATCCGCCAGGGCCGCTTCGACGAGCACGTCCCCGTCACGACATCGGATGAGTTCGGTGAGCTCTCCTCGGCGTTCAACCAGATGGTCGACGGACTGGCGGAGCGGGAGCGACTGCGCGAGGCGTTCGGCACCTATCTGGACGAAGAGGTCGCGGCCCACCTGATCAACGAGGACTTCGAGCCGCATGGCGAGGAGGTCGAGGTCTCGCTCGTCTTCTGCGACGTGCGCGACTTCACCACGGAGGCCGCGGAGGCCGACGCGCCGGAGCTGGTCGCGCGGCTCAACGAGCTCTTCGAGTGCATCGTTCCGATCGTGGCTCGCCATCGAGGCCACATCGACCAGTTCATCGGGGACGCGGTGCTGGCCGTGTTCGGCGCACCGGAGCGGATCCCGCAGCACGCCGACCGCGCCGTGCAGTGCGCGGTCGAGCTGGCGCGGACCATCAACAGCCGGCGGCCCGGCGGATTCGAGGTGGGCATCGGGGTCAACTCAGGGAACGTCGTCGCGGGGGCGATCGGCGGCGCCGGCCGCCTCTCCTTCAGCGTGATCGGCGACGCCGTCAACCTCTGCTCGCGGGTCGAGGCCGCCACTCGGGACACCGGCGATCCGGTCCTGATCACGGGCGAGACCCGTGCGCTGCTCTCCGAGACGGTCGAGGTGCAGCCCCGGGGCGAGCGGGAGATCCGGGGCTACGACCGGAAGGTGGAGCTGTTCGCGCCGGTGGTCCCGATCGCCGTCAGCACCGGACCCGGTACGGACGTGAACGACCCGCTCGGCGAGCCGGTGGTGGGCGGGCTCGGGCGCGCACCGGTCCGGGGAGCCGGCCTCGGCCGACGCGCCCGGCCGGGCCCCGGCGTCGGGCGGGCAGGAACCAGCAGCGACCGCGGCCTCGGCGGCACGCACACCCTGCCCGGGTCCTAGCGGAAGATCACGCGCTCGCAGCCCGTCAGCCGGTCGACCGGGTCGGCGATCGCCCTGTCGTTCCCGATTCCGCAGCGCGCACGGTCCGTGGAGTCGATCACGTCGTCTCCAGAGCCCAGTACGTCGATCTGACGACCTCCTGTGGTCCCCTAGGACCCCTGTTCCCAAATTTATCGGCGGTTTTAGGGGGGGACCTTGCTACCCAGCTTTCGGGAGATCACGGACCCGGGCCTACGCGGTGAGGACGGAGGCAGGCGGCCGGGAGACCAAGTCAGTGGGCCGCCGCCCATCCGGGAGGCGGCGACCCACTAACCCCCTACGTCCCTGATCCCCCCGGCCGCCCATCGACTATTGACGAGTTGGGCTGGAGTTCGCTACCTCGCAATTCGGTAATTCCCGCGTGGGTAAGACTCTGGGGCATGGCCGGAGACTCGAACCCGCTCGAACCGCCGAAGGGGGTCGATCCCAAGGCTCTCGACGAGCTCTACCGTGGGCCGCTCGAGGAGTTCACCACCGGCCGGAACGACTGGGGGAAGGACCTGCGGGCCGGCGGCAAGTCGTCCGCGGCGGACTGGGTGAAGGGGCTCCGGAAGCCGAGCCGCGCGGCATGGCTCATCAACCAGCTGGCCGCGCGCAGGGCGGGCGAAGTGGCCGACCTCCTCGCTCTGGGGAGCGAGCTGCGCGCGGCGCAGGAGGAGATGCTGGCTGGGTCCCCGGACCGCGCCAGGCTGCGTGACACGGCACGGCGCGAGCAGCAGAAGGTGGATTCGCTTGCGCGCGCGGCAGAGGCGCTCGGCCGCGAACACGGGGCCGGAGCGCAGATCCTGACCCGCGTGACCGAGACGCTGCAGGCGGCGGCAGGCGACCCCGCGGTGGCCGCCGCCATCGAGCGGGGTCGGCTCACCCGGGAGCAGAGGGCCGCGTCGGTCGGGCTGATCGGCACGGCGGCGCCGGCCACTGCAGGGTCGAAGCGCGGCAAGGCGTCGGAGCGCAGCGCCGCCGAGCAGCGCGCCCGTCGCCAGCAGGCCAAGCGCCGCCAGGCGGCCGAGCGCAAGCTGGCCTCGGCGGAGAAGCGGCTCGGGCGAGAGCGCGCTGCCCTCCAGCGCGCTCGCGATCGGGTCGAGGAAGCGGAGCGCCGGGTTCATGGGACCGAGCTCGACGCACATGCCGCTCGCCGCGAGCTGGATGAGTTGTAGGGACTGAAAAGAGATGCCCCGGGGAATGACCGGGGAAATGGAGGGCGGGACGATGGCACGGACGCCATACACACCTGAGCGCTTCGACGAGGCGATCGACGCCGAGGGCGAGGCTCGCGGGCACTACGCGGGGCTGCTGGCTGGGCTCGATGGACTCGACCTCGAGCAGGCCGCCGTAGGGATTCGCGACCACCTGCGCGCGCAGGGGGTCGACTTCAAGGGAGACGAGGGACCCGAGGAGTTCACGCTCGACCTCGTCCCGCGACTGCTCGAGGCATCGGAATGGAAGGAGCTGGAGGGGGGCCTTCGCCAGCGCGCCGCGGCCCTCAACGCCTTCGTCCGCGACGCCTACAGCGAGCAGCTGATCGTCCGCGAGGGCACCGTCCCCGCGCGGCTGATCGAGACGTCCGAGAACTTCGAGGCCGAGATGGTGGGGGTGGAGGTCCGCGGTCCGTATGCCCCGGTGATCGGCTTCGACGTCGTCCGCGGGGAGGACGGCGCCTTCCAGATCCTGGAGGACAACTGCATGAACCCATCGGGAATCGCGTATGCGCTGGCGGCCAGGACCGCGGTGGACGCGTTCGTCCCCTTGCAGCCTCCGGCCGAGCGCCGCGACATCGCCTACGCGGTGGAGTTGCTCGCCAAGGTGATCGCCGAAGCCGCGCCGGACGCAGTGTCCGACCCGTCGATCGCCCTGATCTCCGAAGGCGAGGAGAATGGCGCGTGGTACGAGCACGAGGCGCTGGCGGAACGGCTCGGCATCCCGATCATCCACCCCGACGACCTCGAGGTCCGCGGTGACCGGCTGTACGGAGCGTCCGCAGGAGGGCGCCCCGTAGAGCTGGACGTCATCTACCTGCGCGACGCCGTTGCCAAGCTCCGCGACGAGGAGGGAACGCCGACGTGGCAGCACGCGCTGCTCGGGCCGGTCCGCAGCGGGAATCTCGGCACGGTGAGCGCCTTCGGGTCGGGCGTCGGCGACGACAAGCTCACCCATGCCTACTCCGAGGAGCTGATCCGGTTCTACCTCGGTGAGGAGCCGATCATCCCCACGGTCCGGACCTACGACATGGCCGTCGACGACCAGCGCGAGGAGGTCTTCGAGCGGATCGACGAGATGGTCGTGAAGCCTCGCGCCGAGCTGGGCGGGAGGGGCGTCGTGATCGGGACCCAGTCGAGCGTCGAGGACCGTGAGGAGGTGATGCGCCTCGTGCGGGAGACCCCGGAGGACTTCGTCGCGCAGGAGGCGATCCAGCTCTCGACCCACCCGACCTACTGCGGCGGATCTTTCGAGTCTCGCCACATCGATCTGCGCGCCTTCGCCTACGGCGACGAAATCGCCCCCGGCGGCCTCACGCGAGTGGCGCTCGAGCGCGGCTCCCTCGTCGTCAACAGCACGCAGGGCGGGGGCGCCAAGGACACGTGGGTCCTGTCCTGAGTCAGTAGTCTCGCCACGAGATGGCCGAGCGGGTGGAGGAGACAGCCGAGGGCGCCGAGGCGCATGAGAACGCCGGGCCGGTGCACGGCGGGCGGCTGGTCGCTCAGGCGATGCGCAGCCGCGGGGCTTCCAAGCTCTTCAGTCTCTCCGGGGGACACCTCTTCTCGATCTATGACGGCTGCAAGGAAGAGGGAATCGACGTCATCGACACGCGCCACGAGCAGTCGGCCGCGTTCGCGGCGATCGGCTGGGCGAAGGCGACGCGCGAGCCCGGGATCTGCGCGCTTACAGCCGGGTGCGGCGTCACCAACGGGATGAGCGCGATCGCCTCGGCGCAGGCCGACGGCGTGCCGCTGGTCACCCTGGGAGGCCGAGCGCCGGAGATGAGGTGGGGCAGCGGCTCGCTCCAGGAGATCGACCACCTGCCCTTCGTGGAGCCGCTGGTGAAGTCCGCTCAGACGGTCAAGGACCCGGGGAAGATCGCGCGGACCACGGCAGAGGCGATCGACACGGCCACGACCGCGCCCCTCGGGCCGACCTTCGTCGACTACCCGCTCGACGTGGTCTTCTCCGAGGCCGATACGGAGATTCCCGACCCGCCGGCGCAGTCGGACCGCCCCGCCGAGGGCGCGGGCCGAGTCGCGAAGATGCTCTCCGAGGCGGAGCGCCCCGCGATCATGGCCGGCTCCAACCTGTACTGGGCGTTCGCGGAGCGAGAGCTGCGGGAGCTGGCCGAGGCGCTCGGCATCCCCGTCTTTCTCAACGGCCTCGGCCGCGGCTGCCTGGCGCCCGACCACGAGCTGTACTTCTCGCGCGCGCGGGGCGCCGGGCTCGGCGGCTGCGACGTCTGCCTGGTCATCGGGGTGCCGCTCGACTTCCGGCTCGGCTTCGGTGCCTCGATCGCGGAGGACGCGACGGTGATCCAGCTCGACTTCACCCCCTCGAAGCTCGAGAAGACGCGCCTTCCCGACCTGGCCCTGGCCGGGGACATCGGCGCGACGCTCACCGAGATTCGCGAGGCGGCCGCCGGAGATCCCAAGCGGACCGCCGGCTGGATCGAGGAGCTTCGCCGGGTCGAGGCCGAGAAGCGGGCGGAGGAGCAGGAGCTGCTCGACGACGACCGCTCGCCGATGCACCCGATGCGTATCTATCGCGAGCTGGGTGACTTCCTCGACCGCGACGCCATCGTGGTCGGCGACGGCGGGGACTTCGTCAGCTTCGCCGGCCGCGTCTGGGAGACCTGGGAGCCGGGTACCTGGATGGATCCGGGCCCCTACGGATGCCTCGGCGCCGGCCCGGGCCAGGCGATCGGCGCGAAGCTCGCCCATCCGGAGCGCCAGGTCTGCCTCCTGCTCGGCGATGGCGCCTTCGGGTTCTCCGGGATGGAGTTCGACACCATGGCCCGGCACAACCTCCCGATCGTCGCCGTGATGGGAAACAACGGCATCTGGGCCCTCGAGCATCACCCGATGAAGTTCCTGTACGGGTATTCGCTCGCCGCCGAGCTGCGTCCCGAGACTCGCTACGACGAGGTCGTCTCCGCGCTCGGCTGCCATGGCGAGCTGGTCCGCTCGCCCGACGAGCTCCGCCCGGCGCTCGACAGGGCCTTCGCCTCAGGAAAGCCGGCGCTGGTCAACGTGCTCACCGACCCGGAGGTCGTGTACCCGCGCAGGGCGAATCTCGCGTAGCGCCGGGAGCGGCGAGTATCCTGGTAAGGGAGCATTCGCCCGGCGGCTCTTCCCCTCTTCCCTCGTGCGAACCATCCAGAGGGTTGGAAGGTGGAGCTACATGCCCAAGAGGACAACTGCCCCAGCGCCCGATTGGACCTGCGCTCGCTGTGAAGTGACAGTCAGCTGGATGGCGGAGGTGGAGCGCCCGGCCCTGCCGACGACCTGGATCGAGCAGGACGGTGAGCTCTACTGCCTGGGATGCCGTCGCGAGATGGCGGGCGAGGCCGCGCTGGTCGGGCTCGATGATGAGTCAGCTGAGCGGCGCCATCAGGTGGAGTCACGCGCTCGAATCGATTTCGAGATGAAGCGCCGCCCGGAGCGACAGGACAACCGAATCGCCCAGGCCTGTCACACCTCCGTGAAGGCGGTGCAGCAGTCGCGCGTCCGTCTCGGCCTGCAGTCGAGGCGACCCGCCGCCTAAGCGGCCGGAACCTCCAGAACCCGGGCCGCGGCCGGCTCGGGACGCATCCAGAGCCGGTCCACCACCGCCCAGCTTGCGAAGCAGAGTGCGCCGGCAGCAGCGGTCGCCGTCAGCAGCGCTCCGGCGGCGGCTTCGGCCGCCACCCCGTTCGTGCCCAGGATGAGGACAACGGTGGCGGCGCCGAGGCTCGGGCCGATCGGGAATAGCCCGACCACGGCGAGACCGATCAGAAGAGCGGTCGAGTCGAACACCGAGGCGTTGACGCCGCTCCAGTTGAGCAGCAGCCAGTTGCGGGCGATCTGCAGCACGACCGCGACGCAAACAAGGGCGAGGATCCGGCTGCGGCCGCGCATGCCGCGCAGCACGGCGATGCCGGTCCAGAACCCCTCGCGCCGGTGACGAGCAACCCGCTGCATGCCTCCGATCAGCGCGGCCATTGCCGCGAAGCAGGCCAGCGGAACCCACCAGGAGATGCCCAGCGGAGCGACCAGCGTGAACGAGCAGATGGCGGCGAGTGCGGCCTCGATCAAGACGATCGGCAGCTCGGCCGCCAGCAGCACCGGCGCGCGCGGACACTCGCGCGGCGATGACCGGCGGAGAGCAGCGATCCGAATGGCGAGCCCGAACTGGCCGTTGAAGATGTTTCCCAGATAGCCGAGGCTCGAGGCTTGGTAGAGCCGCCGGCGCCCGACGGTGCCGCCTGCCGCATCGATGCAGACGCCCCAGGCCTCGCTGCGGACGAGCAGCCAGAGGACGTGGAGCGCGACGGCGGCGCCGAGGACCCAAATGGGAGCGGAGCCGAGGGCGACGATGAAGTCGTGGCCGTGGCCTGCGAGAGCGATCACGAGCGCGACCGCCACCAACATTCCACCGCCGAAGCTGACCATCGTGGGGTGTCGGCGAACCGTCGAGCGGAGCGCCGCCACCCTCGCGCGGATCAAGGGTGTCGTTTCATTGAGCGACCAGACTAGCCCTCCTGGGCGGTCCCTACACTGGGTCGGTGACGAACTCCCCCTCCGCGGCGCCCAACACCTGGACCTGTACCCGCTGCGAGGTGACGGTCTCATTCGCCCCCGACTTCGCGAACACGGGCTTGCCCGCCACCTGGACCGAGGAGGATGGTGAGCTCTACTGCCTCGGCTGTCGCCGCGACATGGCCGGTGACGCCGGGCTCGAGGGCGTCGACGACGACATCCCCTCCCAGAAGCGCCTCCAGATCCGCTCGCATGCGCGAATCGAATTCGAGATCAAGCGCGATCCGACCCGCGAGGACAACCGGATCGCCAAGGCGTGCGGCACTTCCACCTTCGCCGTCCGCCAGGCGCGAGCGCGTCTGGGGATGGGCCCGAAGAACCCGGATTGACGCCTACCGGCCGGGATGGGCCGGGGACCCTGCTACCGTGGTCCGCGTCGGGTCGACCAACCGGGTCCCCGAGAGGTTCCGTTTCCTCCCTCCATGCGCTCCGAATGCGCGTTTAGTTGGGGTCACAGGATCTCCAACGCAACGCACATAAGGAGAAGCACCACATGTCATCCGAATCATTCGCCGATCTCGGCGTGTCTCGCCCAGTGCTGGGCGCACTCGCCAAGCGCGGCATCTCAGAACCGTTCGCGGTGCAGAGACTTTGCATCGCTGACGTCCTCGCAGGTGAGGACGTCCTCGTTCAGTCCCCGACTGGATCTGGCAAGACCCTCGCCTTCGGCATCCCGATGGTCGAGCGCGTCCAGGCCGATGCGCGCCGCCCCGCGGCCCTCGTTCTGGCGCCCACCCGGGAGCTTGCAGAGCAGATCGTCGACGAGCTTCGCTCCATCGCGCAGTCGAGAGCTTTGAAGATCGCCCCAGTCTTCGGCGGCGTCGCAATTCCGGCGCAGGCGAAGAAGGCGGCGCAGGCCCACATCGTCGTCGCCACCCCGGGCCGCCTCGAGGATCTCCTCGATCGCGGCGCCTTCAACCTCAAGCAGATCCAGCTCCTCGTCCTCGATGAGGCCGACCGGATGCTCGACATGGGCTTCAAGCCCGCCGTCGACCGGATCGTCGCCAGAATGCCGCGCGATCGCCAGACGCTGTTCTTCTCGGCGACGCTGGAGGGGGCGGCCGGCAAGCTGGCCGCGTCCTACACGCACAATGCGCGCAGGCATGTCCACGCGCCGAAGGCCGAGAAGGCCGCCACCACGCACCGCTTCATCCACCTGCGCCACGACGCCAAGGTCGACGCGCTGGTCGCGGAGCTCCGCGACACCGACCGCGGCCGCACGCTGGTCTTCGTCCGCACCAAGCGCGGCGCGGACCGGCTCGTCAAGAAGCTCGGGCGCGAGCAGGTGAGGGCGGTCGCCATGCACGGCAACAAGTCCCAGAGCCAGCGCCGTCGCGCGCTCGCCGACTTCGAGCTCGGCAAGTGCGACACCCTGGTCGCCACCGACGTCGCCTCCCGAGGGATCGATGTCGACGAGATCACCCACGTGATCAACTTCGACGCTCCCGAGGATCGCGACACCTACGTGCACCGCACCGGCCGGACCGGCCGCGCGGGCGCCTCGGGTCTCGCGGCCAGCTTCATCGTTCCCGACCAGCATCGCGAGATGCGAAAGATTGCCACGGACCTCGGCCTGCATCGCGAGTTCGATTCGGGCCCCGGCATCGAGCACGCCGCTCGCCAGCATTCCGGCAACGGAGCAGCGAGCGGCAAGAGCTTCAACGGGAATGGGCGAGGCGGCCGCCGGCCAGGGCGACGCCATCGGTCGGGCTCTCGGCGCAGCTAGACCATCCGTCCAGCTAAGGCCAGGTAGGCAAAAACTACGGAGGTGATCGCGCGGGGTCTGACCGATGCGGGCAATAGCCCATGCTCGATCCTCAAGACTCCCGCGACACCACCACCGTCAGTGAGAACGCCAACGGCACTGGGGCGGTAGGGACACTCCTCAAACCGGCTCGTCTGGATGAGGAGCTGCCCGTCGTCTCGACGAACGGAAATGGGTTCCCGGCCGCCGAGAAGCTTCCCGAGCATCACCGGCGCTTCTACATCCCGCTCAAGCTCAAGCTGCTGCTGGTCGCTTTCTTCAGCCTGGCTTGGGTGGGCTTCTCGCTATGGCTCGCGATCCCGTGGATCGAGGAGCTCGGTAAGTCGATCACGGTTCCGCTCGCCGCGGCACTGATCGCCGGCATCGCGATCATCCCCGGCTACCTCAACGCGCACCTCATCAGCTCGCTCTTGATCGACAAGGCGCCGCCGCTGCGATTCGACGTCGACTTCCCGGCGATCACGCTGATCGTCGCCTGCTTCAACGAGGAGGAGGTGATCGAGGAGACCCTCGATTACGCGACCAGGCAGGACTACCCCGGCGAATTCCGCATCCTGGTGGCTGACGACGGTTCGAGCGACAGGACGGTCGACGTGGCCGCCAAGTACGCCGAGCGCGACGAGCGCATCTCGGTCCGCAGCTTCACCCACGGCGGGAAAGCCCACACCCTGAACTCCGCTCTCGCCACGGTGGACACCCCGCTCACCGCCACCGTCGATGCCGACACCCTGCTGATGCCGGAGGCCCTCAAGCGTTGCGTCGCGCGCCTCATGGTCTCGCCCCCGAGCACGGTCGCCGTTGCCGGAGCCGTCTTCGTCCGCAACTCCCGCAAGAACCTGCTGACCCAGGCTCAGGAGTGGGACTACTTCCTCGGCATCGCCTCGATCAAGCGCCAGCAGGGGCTCTTCCAGGGCACGCTGGTCGCCCAGGGCGCGTTCAGCGTCTACAAGACCGATTCGGTCAGGGACGTTGGAGGCTGGCCTGACGCGATCGGCGAGGACATCGTCCTCACCTGGGCGATGATGGACAAGGGCGCGGGCGTCACCTACGAGAAGACCGCGGTCGCCTTCACCGACGCTCCGGAGACCGCGAAGGCCTTCGCCAAGCAGCGACGCCGCTGGGCGCGAGGGATGATCGAGGGGCTACGCGAGTTCGGCCCGGCGCTGATCAAGGGCCGCCGCGCCTATGCCCACTCGGTGATCGTCGACTACATCTTCCCCTACGTCGACGTGGTCTATTCGATCGCCTTCCCCGTGGGCATCATCCTCGCTCTCGGTTTCCAGAACTACGCGATCGTCGGCCCACTCACACTGCTCGTCCTGCCGCTCAACATGATCCTCTCGGGAATCATGTTCAAGCTCAGCCGGGACTCATTCGAGGAGGTCGGGCTCAAGGTCCGGCGCAACGTCAAGGGCTTCTTCAGCTACCTGCTGCTCTACCAGTTGTTCATGTCGCCGGTCTCCGTCGTCGGCTACTTCCAGGAGCTCTTCCGCACCAAGCGGAACTGGTAGGGCTCAGCCCACCCGCGCGGCCTGCCGGGCCGCCTTCACTCTGCCCGTCCGGTCCAGCAGAACCTTCCGCGGCCGCACGGAGTCAGGCGTGATCTCGACGCACTCGTCCGCGCGGATGAACTCGATCGCCTCCTCCAGGGAGAGCCGCTTGGCCGGGACCAGCCGGATCAGCTGGTCGGCGGAAGCGGCTCGGACGTTGGTCTGCTGCTTCTCCTTGATCGCGTTTACGTCGAGGTCCTCGGTGCGCGAGTTCTCGCCGACGATCATCCCCTCGTAGACGTCCTCACCGGGCCCGACGAAGAGCGTGCCCCGCTCCTGCAGGCCGAAGAGCGCGAAGGCGGCGGTCTTCCCCTGTCGATCGGCGACGAGTGAGCCGGTCGGACGCATTCTCAGGTCGCCGGCCCAGGGCTCCCAGCGGTCGAAGACGTGATGCATCAGGCCGGTGCCACGGGTCTCGGTCAGGAACTCCGTTCTGAAGCCGATCAGCCCTCGCGCCGGCACCAGGAACTCGAGGCGAACCCAGCCCGTCGAGTGGTTGATCATCTGCTCCATCCGCCCCTTGCGCACTGCGAGCGCCTGGGTGACGACGCCGACGAAGTCCTCGGGCACGTCGATCGAGAGCAGCTCGACCGGCTCGCAGAGCTTGCCGTCGACCTCGCGGGTCAGCACCTGCGGCTGACCGGCGGTCAGCTCGAAGCCCTCGCGTCGCATCAGCTCCAGCAGCACCACCAGCTGTAGCTCGCCGCGGCCCTCTATTTCCCAGACTTCGGGGCGCTCGGTGTCTCGGACCCGGATCGAGACGTTCCCGACCAGCTCCTGGTCGAGGCGGTCGCGGATCTGCCGTGCCGTCAGCCGCGAGCCCTCCTTGCCCGCCAGGGGGGAGGTGTTGATCCCGACCGTGATCGAGAGCGAGGGCTCGTCCACCGTGATCACCGGCAGCGGCCGCGGGTCGTCGGGATCGGCGAGCGTCTCCCCGATCGTCACCTCGGGCAGGCCGGCGACGGCGATGATCTCGCCGGGCCCGGCCTCCGTGGCCTCCACCCGGTCGAGGGCCTCGGTGACGTAGAGGTTGCTGACGGTCGCGTTGGAGATCTCGCCGTTGGCCCGGCACCAGGCGATCCGCTGCCCCGAGCGGATCGTCCCGTTCCGCACCCTGCAGAGAGCCAGCCGCCCCACGTATGGGGAGGCGTCCAGGTTGGTGACGTGCGCCTGCAGCGGGGCGCCCTCTTCGTAGGAGGGCGCCGGGATCCGCTCCAGCACCAGGTCGAGCAGGGGGGAGAGGTCGGTGCCCTCGACACCCTCCTCGAGCGAGGCCCAGCCGGCCCGGGCGTTGGTGTAGACGATCGGAAAGTCGATCTGCGACTCGTCGGCGTCGAGGTCGAGGAAGAGCTCGTAGACCTCGTCGACCACCTCGCCGATCCGGGCATCGGGCCGATCGACCTTGTTCACCACCAGGATCACGGGCAGCTTCGCCTCGAGCGCCTTGCGGAGGACGAAGCGAGTCTGGGGGAGGGGCCCCTCGGAGGCGTCTACGAGGAGCAGCACCCCGTCGACCATCGTCAGCCCCCGCTCGACCTCCCCACCGAAGTCCGCATGCCCGGGCGTGTCGATGATGTTGAGCTTGGTCTTCCCGTACCGAACGGCGGTGTTCTTGGCGAGGATCGTGATCCCCTTCTCCCGCTCGAGGTCCATCGAGTCCATGACCCGCTCGGCGACGTCCTGGCCGGAGCGGAAGGCTCCCGACTGCCAGAGCATGGCGTCGACCAGCGTCGTCTTCCCATGGTCGACGTGGGCGATGATCGCGACGTTGCGGAGGTCGGAGCGACGGGGCATGGGGCGCGCCATGGTAGGGAGGCGCGAGTGGGGGGCTAGCGCCGGGCGGCGACCAGCTCCAGCACGTCGTCCGCGTGGCGCTTCAGGAAGGTCGGCCCGACGCCGTGGATCTGGGCGAGCGCATCCGCGTCACCGGGACGCGACGCGGCGATTCCCTCGAGCGTGCGGTTGTTGGCGACCGTGTAGGCAGGCTTGCCGCGCGCGGCCCGCAGTCGCCAGGAGCGGAGCTCCTCCAGCAGCGCCTCGTCCTCGTCCGTGAGCTCGGCCGCGGGTTTCACGGGCTTGCGGCTCCGGCGCTTCGCCTGCACCTCCAGCTCGTCGGGCGATGGCAGCCAGGAGTCCGGATCGCAGACGTCGCAGCAGCGACCCTCGGGCGCTCCCGGCGTGGAGTCGCCGAAGTGGTCGAGCAGCCTTCTCCGGCGGCAGCCCTCCGAGAAGCTGAACGACTCGACCGCGCGGTAGGCGCGCCACGAGCGGTCCCGGGCGGCCTGGCAGGCGGCGCGCGCCTCGGCCATGTTGATCCGGCCATCGAACCGGAGCTCGAGGCGGCCTCCGGGCGCCGGCTCCACCTCGAAAGCGCCCGCCCGCTCCGCGATCGCCAGGCGAACCCGATCGGCGTCGTCCCGGGGAGCGTCGATGGTGAGGAGCCCGTCCGAGTCCGATCCCGCCTTCAGCCGCTGGGCGTAGAGGGAGACGGATTCGGGCTCGACCTCGCGCATCTGGATGAAGCGGACGAGGCGACCGAGGTCGGAGCGCCCGGCAAGGAGCACCGCGCGGGCGGGGAGGCCATCCCGCCCGGCCCGCCCGGCCTCCTGGTAGTACGCCTCGACGCTGGTGGGGATGGCCCAGTGCCAGACGGAGCGCACATCGGCCTTGTCGACTCCCATCCCGAACGCGTTGGTTGCGGTGATCACCTCGGCGTCGCCGGTCATGAAGCGGTGCTGGGTGGACGCCCGCTCGTCCGGGTCCATGCCCGCGTGGTAGCCGGCCGCGCTCAGTCCCGCCTCGCGCAGCGACTGGGCGACCTCCTCGGTGTCCCGCCGGGTGCCGCAGTAGACGATCGCCGGACGGTTGGAGTCGTCGCGCAGGCCGTGCAGGAGCATCGCCAGCTTGCGGGCCTTCGAGCCCTTCCCCTCGAAGCCGACGATGTCGAAGGAGAGGTTGGGGCGGTCGAAGCCCGCCCGGATCATCAGCGGATCGCGCAGGCCGAGGCGTTGCGCGATCTCATCCGAGACCTCCGCGGTCGCGGTCGCGGTGCAGGCCATCACGGTCGGGCGGCCGAGCCGCTCGAGCACCCGCGGCAGGCGCAGGTAGTCGGGCCGGAAGTCGTGGCCCCACTCCGAGATGCAGTGGGCCTCGTCGACGGCGAGCAGGTCGACCTCGCGTTGCCCGACCGCCTTCATGAAGCCGGGCTGGGCGAAGCGCTCGGGGGAGCAGTAGACGATCCGGGCCCGGCCGTCGCGGATCTGCGCCATCGCGTCGCGGCCGACATCCTCCGGCAGGCCCGAGGCGATCATCACCGCGGGGTGGCCGTCGGCGCTCAGCCGCCGCCACTGGTCCGCCATCAGCGCGATCAGCGGGCTGACCACGATCGTGAGCTTGCCGCTGGCGAGGCCGGGCAGCTGGTAGCAGAGCGACTTGCCACCGCCGGTGGGCATGACGACCAGCGAGTCGCGGCCGGCGAGCGCCGCCTCAACGGGCTCTCGCTGCCCGGGACGGAAGCCGTCGTAGCCGAGATGCGCCAGCAGCGCGTCCGGGTCCGGCGGGCCGTCGTAGACGCGCCGGCTCTCGGCGAGATCGGACTCGATTCCCTCCAGCCCGTGCAGCGCCGCCTTCGCTTCCTCCATCTCCGGGAAAGAGGTCTGCGCCAGGTTCTCGCCCCGGTGGGTCACCGGCTCACCATGGCGGAGCGGGCGGTCGGATCGCCGGACTGATCAGCTGCCGCGGGCAGAGGTCAGGATCAGGCACGCCTCGCTTGGACCCGCTCCACGATCGCCTGCGCCCGCCGCGAGATCCCCGCCGGGGTGTAGCGGAACGGCCGGCGCTGGCCGCGGTTGTACGGGAAGTCCGAGCTCTCGCGCGGGCCGAGCGTCAGGTCGATGACCCGGCCGTCCGCGTCCACCAGCCACCAGTGGCTCTTCCCGCGGCGCTTCCGCTGCATGGGGTGGAGGCCGGAGTCGTAGCCGCCGGCGAGGTGGAAGTAGGCCTCGGCGGCGACATAGGCGAATCCGTCGAACCGCCCGAAGCCGCTGCGGTACCCCTCCTGGCCGAGCTCGCCCGTGAGGGCCGCCTGGATCTCGCGCTTGAGCTTGTCCGCGGGCGCCAGGACGACCTTCGGGTTGGGCCGCCTGGCACCCGCGGAGGACCTGCTTGGACGGGAGGGACTCACTGCCGCCTCTAAGTGGGCGGCGGCGAAAGTTCTCCCCTCGGAGCGCAACGCGCCCTAGCGGGCCAGCTTGGCGGCCACACCGACGGGAATCGGCCGGCCCATGTGCAGCGCGACCATGCCGCGGAACTCATCGGTCGTCTCGGGGCCCCAGAGAGCGGAGTGGCACGGCGCGCAGAGCGTCTCGCCGGCGGGCGATCGCTTGCCGTTGGAGAAGACCTCAGTCAAGCATTGGACGCAGTGCTGTCGCATGGGCTGATTATCGGCAGCCGGGAACGAATTCCTGAGCGCCGCCGAGCGCTCTGGACACGTCAGGGCCGGGGTCCCGCAGTGGCACCTTCGCGCGTCACGCGCCGTGGGCCACCGCATACGCGGCGCTCTTCGTCGGAGCCCTGCAGCTGGGTCGTTCTCACGATCACGGCGGGGCGTCCCGCGTAGAAGAACTCACTGACGTTCCTCATGGCGAACTCGTCGAGGTCCCGGCCCGGTTCCTCTGCTCCGTGGTCCTCGTCCTCTTGCATGATCCCTCCTTGGATCCGCTGACTGGCTTACCCAACGCATGCCCGGATCGCGGCGGTTTACGCGTTGGCGCCGATTGCCGGATAGACCGCTTGGGTAGGGTGAATCGCGATGCGCTTCCGCAACCTCGGCAGCTCGGACATCGAGGTCTCCGAGATCTCGCTCGGCTCCTGGCTGACCTACGGCGTCGGGGTGGAGCGCGAGCACACCGAGGCCTGCACCAAGGCCGCCTTCGACGCCGGCATCAACTTCTTCGACACCGCCAACGTCTACGGCCAGGGCGCGGCGGAGTCGGCGTGGGGAGAGATCCTCAAGGACTACAAGCGCGAGGACTACGTCCTCGCCACCAAGGTCTTCTTCCCGATGTCCGAGACCGATCGCGGGCTCTCGCGTGAGCAGATCCACAAGCAGATCGACAAGTCGCTGGAGAGGCTCCAAACCGACTACGTCGATCTCTATCAGTGCCACCGCCCCGATTCGGAGACGCCGATCGAGGAGACGATGGAGGCCCTCACCGAGGTCTGCGATGCCGGCAAGGCGCGCGAGATCGGCTTCAGCGAGTGGACCGTCGAGCAGATCCAGGCCGGTCTCGACGTGCCGGACACCAGGGACTGGGTCTCCTCGCAGCCGCAGTACAACATGATCTGGCGCCCGCCCGAGGCGGAGCTGATCCCCTTCTGCGAGGCCCACGGCATCTCCCAGATCGTCTGGTCGCCGCTCGCCCAGGGCGTGCTGACCGGCAAGTACAAGCCGGGCGAGGGAATACCCGAGGACTCCCGGATGGCCTCCGACGAGATGAACTGGGCGATGAGCCGCTACATGTCGGACGAGATCCTCGAGGCGGTGCAGGGGCTCGTGCCGGTCGCCGAGAAGGCGGGGCTCAGCATGGCGACGATGGCCCTCGCCTGGTGCCTGCGCCAGGAGAACCTCGCCTCGGTGATCATCGGCGCGTCACGGCCCGAGCAGGTCTTCTCGAATGCCGAGGCCGCCGGGGTCGAGCTCTCCCAGGACACTCTCGACGCGATCGACGAGGCGCTCGAGGGCGTGGCGATCACCGAGCCGCGCCGGGCGAACTTCGTCCAAGAGGGGGTCAAGCACCGCTAGCGCCCCGATTGTCAGCGCGCTGACGATTTCGCGGCCCTCAGCGCGGCTTTCTACTGATGCGGGTGCCCGGATCCGTCCCTAAATTCGCCGTCCCGGGGGAGGGGACGGGCAGGGAGCTGGACGACGCGGGCCTCGGTGGCAGGAAGATCGCGGGAGCCGAGGCCCGCGTTCGTCGCTTATCCGACCGCTTCGGTCACCGGCAAGTCCACCAAGCCGAGGTCCGCGCCGGTCGCCGAGCTCGCGTAGTCGAGCAGGATCCGCTCGGCGTCTTCGGAACCGATCGCCGGGTGGCCGATCACGACCTGCAGCCCGAGCCCGTCCTCCATCGCGACCAGGCCGCGCGCAAGCCGCGGGGGAGGCGCGTCCAGCTCGAAGGCACCCGAGGCCGTGCCGGCCTCGAGGATTCCCTCGTACAGGGCGACCTGGCGGTCGAAGAAGCCTGCGCTGAGGGCGTCGAAGGCCGAGCTGGTCCCGGTGAGCGCGTCGATCTCGTAGAGCAGCCGGCTCTCCTCGTCGTCGGGTCCGCTCGGAATGCCCAGGTGGATCGCCAGCCGCAGCCGCCCTGCCGGCTCTGAGACCGCCCGCACGGCCTCAGCCCGGCGTTCGGCATAACGGCTCATCGCCGCGCTCCCGACCTCCATCAGCAGATCGGCGATCTCCGGGTAGTAGTACAGAACCGTGGAGGGGGCGAGCCCGGTGCGCTCGGCCACGTCCTTGACCCGCAGCCCGACGGCCCCGCGCTCGAGCAGCACGCGCCGCGCGGCCTCGGTGAGCTGGCGGCGGCGGGCGTCCTGGCGTCGAGGCCTCATTGCCTGAACGGTATCCGACGAACTCGATGAATCCCGCGAGCCACTTTGTACGCCTTGTCACACCCATTTCGTGTAAGTTCTTCGAATCCAGTTCAAAGAACTGACACGCCTCGTCTCCCTCGTGGTGGCCGTTCTGGCTCTTGCCGCCGGAATCGCCGCGTGCGGCGGCAACGGAATCGAGGGGAGCACCACCTCGTCCAATGCCCCCGTCGTGCCCAGCGGCCCCGCCGGCGACTCGCTGACCATCTCCCAGTGGCCGCTCTATGTCGACCCCGGCAAGAACGGCACGGTCGCCCAGTTCTCGAACGAGACCGGGATCCACACCAAGTGGATCGAGGACATCAACGACAACGCCGAGTTCTTCGCCAAGATCCAGCCGCTGCTCGCCCAGGGGCAGACCGGCGGCCGGGACATGATCACCGTCAGTGACTGGCTGGCGAAGCGGATGTACGACCTCGGCTACCTCTACAAGCTCGACAAGTCGGCGATCCCGAACGTCGAGAAGAACCTGATCCCGCAGCTGCGCCACCCACCCGCCGATCCGAACCGCGACTTCACCGTGCCCTGGCAGGCCGGCATGACCGGGCTGATCGTGAACACCGACCTGGCCCCGGACGTCACCTCTATCTGCGACCTCTTCGACCCGAAGTACAAGGGCAAGGTGACGATGCTGACCGAGCTCCGCGACTCGGTCCCGATGACCCTGAAGTGCATGGGCATCGATCCGGAAAAGGCGACCGAGGAGCAGTGGATGTCGGCCGTCGACAAGATCAAGCAGGAGAAGGACTCCGGCCAGATCCGCGCCTTCACCGGCAACGACTACATCCGCGGCCTCTCCAACGGGGACATCGCGATCGCTCTCGGCTGGTCCGGCGACGCGGTCCAGCTCCAGGCCGACAACCCGAACATCAAGTTCGTGATGCCCAAGGAGGGCTGCATGTTCTGGTCGACCAGCATGGAGATCCCCCAGGGCGCGCCGGACCCGCAGGCCGCCGAGAAGTTCATGAACTACGTCTACGACCCGCAGAACCAGGCGCAGATCGCCCGCTGGGTGAACTACGTGACGCCGGTCGCGGGGGTCAAGCAGATCTTCGAGAAGACCGACCCGGAGCTCGCCAACGACCCGCTGATCTTCCCGAGCACGGAGTACACGAAGAACTGCACCTACGAGCCCGTGCTCGCCGGCCCGATGGGCGACCGGATCACCAAGGCCTTCGAGCAGGTCATCACCGGCTGAGGCGGCGATGAGGACGCTCTCGATCGCCGCACTGCAGACGGCGCCGGTCGCGCGCGACCCGGAGGCGACGCTCGAGCGGCTTGCGGAACGTGCCCCCGCTGTGCGCGCGGCGGTCCCGCATGCGCAGCTGCTCGTCCTTCCCGAGCTTCATCTGGCGGCCGTACCCGGCCTGCTGGATGAGGGCGATGGGTATGCCGAGTCGGTCGCGGTGCGTCTACCGGACACGCTCACCGACCGACTTGGCGACATCGCTCGCCAGGCGAAGCTCTGGCTCGTCGCCGGCTCGGTGTACGAGCGCGGCGAGGACGACCGGATCCACAACACCGCGCTCGTGATCAGCCCGGACGGCGGGCTGTTCGCCCGCTACCGGAAGGTCTTCCCCTGGCGGCCGACCGAGCACACCGTCCCCGGCGACGGCTTCGTCACCTTCGACATCCCGGACGTCGGCCGCATCGGCCTCGCCATCTGTTACGACGGCTTCTTCCCCGAGGTGATCCGCCAGCTCGCCTGGCTCGGCGCGGAGGTCGTGATCCAGCCGACCCTCACGACCACCTCGCGACCGCGAGGCCGAGGTGGTCGCCGCCCGCGCCAACGCGATCTTCAACCAGCTCTACGTGGTCAACGTGAACGCCTCGCAGCCGGCGGCGCTGGGGCGCAGCCTGATCGTCGATCCGGAGGGAATCGTCCGGGCGCAGGCCGGGGAGGGGGAGGAGCTGCTCACCGACGTCCTCGACCTCGAGGCCGTCGAGCGGGTCCGGCGCTTCGGCGTGGCCGGCGTCTCCCGCATGTGGGAGCAGCTCGACTCGCTCGACGGCGACGGCCCGGAGCTACCGATGTACGGCGGCCGCATCCGCCCGCGGCCGGGCTCGAAGCGCTCCTAGCTCGACGCCACCCGGTCGAGGAGTTCGGCGAGCGCCTCGGGGTCTTCCGCCATCGGGAAGTGGCCGCCGGGGATCTCGATGGGCTCGATGCCGAACAGGTCACGCGCCATGAACCGCTCGAAGTCCGGCCGGAAGAAGTCATCCTCGGCGGCGTAGATGAGCACGGTCCGGTTGACCGGCGGGGCGTCGAGCGGGTAGTCGCCCCGCGGCATCGCCATCGGCCGCAGCCGTCCTGCCAGCATGCTCGCCCTCGGCTGCGGTACCCGCGAGTACATGAACTCGAGCGCGGCCTCTTCGTCCCAGGCGGTGGTGCCGTCGGGTCGGCTCTCGGGCCAAGGGATGCCCTCCTGGAACGGATCGGGCGCTCCAGGCGGCGGCTCGAATCCGCCCAGCCTCGGGCAGAGGTGGACCAGCAGAGCCTCCGGATTGGCCGCCGCGACCAGGCAGGAGTAGGAGGTCCCCTGGGAATGGCCGACGATCACGAGCGGATCGTCGGCGCCCTCGATCGCCTCCAGGGCGGGTGCAATGCGCTCGTCGAAGCCGGCCGCGGGATCCTGCAGCGGCAGATCGGGGATCAGGACCCGATGGCCGCGCTCCATCAGCAGAGGCGTCAGCTCATCCCAGCAGGAGGGCTCGTGCCATGCACCGTGGATCAGGCAGAAGGTGGCCACGTGCGCATTCCTACCACGCGCAACCGGCCTCGGGCAAAGAAAGCGGCCCCTCGCGGGGCCGCTCTCCAGACGGTTCAGAAGCTTGGGGCTCCCTTACGCGACCTGCTTGACGCCGGTCGCGGCCGGACCCTTCGGGCCCTGCTCGGTCTCGTACTCGACCTTCGCGCCCTCTTCGAGCGAACGGTAGCCGTCCCCCTCGATCGAGCTGAAATGGACGAACACGTCGTTGGAGCCATCGTCGGGTGTGATGAACCCGTAGCCCTTGTCATTGCTGAACCACTTAACGGTTCCGGTAGGCATCTCGCCTCCTCTTACTGTGCTGCGAACGCGAGGAAGCCGAGAAGCAACAACGCGAGCGCTACGCACATCCTTTGCCGGTGAACCCGGCCTAACGCGCGGGACGGTAGCAGCCTGGAGGACGGAACCCGCAACCAGGTTGCCGCGGAGGGGAACCTGCTAAGCGTCGCCGAGCCGGCAGAGCACTTGGTACACCGACGTGAAGTCGATCTCGAAGCCGTTGCGGGCCGCGCGCATGTAGAGGCGCCAGACCCGGAGCCGCTCGGGGGCCCGCCAGCTCCTCGGCTCGCGCCAGGTTCTCGTCGAGGTTGCGGATCCAGTGGCGGAGCGTCTCGGCGTAGTCCGAGCCGAACTCCTCGACGTGCTGGACGACGAAGCCCGCCCGCTCGAGGGCGAGGATCACCCGGGACACGTGGGTCGTCTCGCCGTCCGGGAAGACGTAGCGCTCGGAGAATGCACCGCCCTCGATGTTGCCGTGCCGCAGACGAGAGATGCCGTGATCGAGGAGGCGCCCGCCCGGCCGCAGCATCGACGCGAGCTGCTCGGCGTAGACGTCGATCTGCGATTCGCCGACGTGCTCGACCATCCCGATCGAGGCGACGGCGTCGTAGTTCTCACCGGCGAGCTCGCGGTAGTCCTGCACGCGGATTCGACCTCGTCGGAGACGCCCGCCTCCTCGACCTTCCGGCGAGCCAGCTCGGCCTGCGGCTCCGATAGCGTGATCCCGACCGCCTCGACCCCGTGCCGCTGCGCCGCGTGGATCACGAAGCTCCCCCAGCCGCAGCCGACGTCGAGGATCCGCTGGCCGGGCTCGAGGCCGAGCTTGGTGCAGACGAGCTCCCGCTTCGCGTCCTGGGCCTCGGCAAGCGTCGGCGGCTCGCGCGGATCCCTCCTGCACGCGGGAGAAGAACGCGCAGGAGTAGGTCATCGACTCGTCCAGGAAGAGCGAGAAGAACTCGTTGCCGACGTCGTAGTGGTGGCGGACGGCCTCGCGGTCGCGCTCGGTGGGGCGCTCCGCCGGCGGAGGTGGAGCTCGGCCTTCGGCGGTGGCGGTGGACGGCGTACCCCGGCGGCGCGCACCGCCGCCGCGATCAGGCGGGCCTTGGTAGCCGCCCCGACGGGCGGCGGCTTCCACTCGTTGAGGAGGGCGATCACGCCATCCATGTCGTCGATCTCGATCTCACCGGAGACGTAGGCCCTGCCGAGGCCGAGCTGGCCGGGGGCCGCCACCGCATAGGCGAGGGCGTTTTGCGAGCGGGCTTTGAAGGTGGAGCCGCTGCCTCCGTTCGTCGCCGGGACCTTCGATCCGTCCCAGAGCTCGATGGTGAACGGGCGCTCAGGGAAGGCGCGCTCAATCTCCTTGACGAGGGGCTCGGTCGGCATACCCCGACCCTGAGCGGGGCACGAGATTCACCTCCTGTTAGGGAAGCCGAAATACTCACCATTCGCTTAAGGAATCCCGCTAGGGTCCGTTGCCTTGGGACTCGAGTCGCGACGACGAGAGTCGGATTGACTCGATCAGGACCAACCAAAGGAGAACCACATGTCGGACGTTGCCGCTGGAGTGACAGCAGCCGCCCGACCGGCCCGTCCGTATCTGGCGGAGCCGTCCAAATCCGCTCCGCGTCCGCGCGTTCCTCTTGCAGACGACGTCCAACCGGTCGCGCACGAGACGCGCGACCGTATCATCACAGGGATTCTCACCGTCGTTCCTTTCCTGATGCTGGGTTTCGTCGTCTGGCAGTCGCGGGAAGCCGCGCTGCACTGGAGCGACCTCGTCGTCTTCGCACTGATCTACATCCCAACGGCCACGGGATCATGGTCCGGCTTCCATCGCCTCTTCACCCACCGAAGCTTGAAGACGGGCCCAACCCTCCGCGCCATCATCGGCGCGCTCGGCTCGCAGCGATCGAGGGCCCGATGATCTCCTGGGTCGCCGACCACCGCAAGCACCACGCCTTCTCGGACAAGGAGGGCGATCCCCACAGCCCGCACGTCGGGCACGGTGAGGGCGTCTGGGCGCAGTTCAAGGGCTTCTTCCACGCGCATCTGGGCTGGCTCTTCATCCATACCCAGCGGGGATCCAAGACGCGGTTCGCCCCGGACCTGATGAGGACCCGGTGGCCCGTTTCATCGACAAGACCTTCCTGCTCTGGGCGATGGTTGGGCTCGCTGTTCCGTTCGGGCTCGGCGTTGCGATCGGCGGGACGGCGATGGCCGGCGTGACGGGATTGCTCTGGCGGCGTGGTCCGGATCTTCGTCCTCCACCACGTCACCTACTCGATCAACTCGCTCTGCCACATGTTCGGCAAGCGCGACTTCGAGACGACCGACGAGTCGCGGAACCTGGCCTGGCTGGCGATCCCGACGTTCGGCGAGGCCTGGCACAACAGCCACCACGCCTTCCCGACCTCGGCCGTGCACGGGATGAAGAAGCGGCAGATCGACCCCTCGGCGGCGGTGATCTGGTCGCTCGAGAAGCTCGGCCTCGCCTGGGACGTGGTCCGGATCGCTCCCGAGCGCCAGGCCGCCAAGGCCGCCTGAACCAATAGGGTCACGCGCAGTGCCCCGGCGTCTCGTCCCCGCCCTGCTTGCCCTTGCCGCGATCGCGACTGCGCTTGGCATCACCGCCTGCGGCGCCAGCGACAAGGAGAAGGTCAGCGGCATCACCCCGGTGGATGCGAACTGCGGGGACCTCCAGTACTCCGGCAGCGGCAAGGCGGAGAAGCTGATCGTCTCCGACCTGCCCCTGCATGGCGACTCCGCCGAGCGCTCCAAGCAGATGAACGACGCGATCGTCCAGGAGATGGCGCGCAAGGGCTGGCTCAACCGCAACACTGAGGTCGCCTTCCAGGCCTGTGATGACTCCCTGGCCTCGACGGGGGAGTGGGACGAGAACCTCTGCCGCGCCAACGCCCAGAAGTACGCCGCCAATCCGGACGTCATCGGGGTGATCGGCACGTACAACTCGGGCTGCGCCGCGATCGAGATGCCGATCCTGAACAGGGCTCCGGGAGGAGGAGTCCCAATGGTCTCGCCGGGCAACACCTTCGTCTGCCTGACCGAGCCGAGCCCGACCCTCTGCAAGCCGGATGAGCCGCAGAAGTACTTCCCGTCAGGCACCCGCAACTACATCCGCGTCGTGCCGAACGACGCCGTCCAGGGCGCGGGGATGGCGAGCTTCGCGAACCAGCAGGGGATCCGGAAGCCCTTCATCCTGATCGCCTCCGACGATCCGACGAGCGAGGGACAGGGGCGGACCTTTGAGGGGGCGGCGAAGTCGCTCGGCATGAACATCGCCGGCGTCGAGCACTACGACCCGAAGGCGAGCAGCTACACGGACCTGATGAAGAAGGCGAAGGCCGCCGGCGCGGACGCCATCTTCCTCGGCGCGATCCTCGAGGAGAACGGCGCCCAGTTGATCAAGGACAAGGTCTCGGTCCTCGGGCCGAACGACGGGGCGGTCAAGCTGCTGGCACCGGACGGCTTCGCGCAGCAGAACACGATCGATCAGGCGGGCTCCGCCTCGGCCGGGATGTTCGTGAGCCTGCCGGGCAAGGTCCCCGGCAGCCTCGGCGGCGAGGGCTCCGCGTTCGTCAAGGAGCTCCGCTCCCAGATCGGCGACCAGCCGATCGGTGCCCTCGCCATACAGCGGCCAGGCGGCGGAGGTGCTGCTCAACGCGATCGGGGTCGGCAAGACGCGCGCCGGGACGATCCACACCCTCTTCAAGACCCGGGTCACCGACGGGATCACGGGCAGCTTCGCGATCACTCCCAGCGGGGATCCCCAAGCCCGCACCGATCAGCGTGCAGAAGGCTGCCGACACGTTCGAGCTCGAGAAGACGATCGTGCCGCCGCCGGCCCTGGTCTCCGCCGCCCGCGGTTAGCTGCCGTTACGCGGCGGTGAGCGCCGCGGTGGACCGGCCGCCCTCCAGCTCTCCGTCGATCTCCCGCTCGAACAGGCCGTAGTACGAGCGCTCGTGCTCGGGCGCGTCCCAGAGGTTGTGCCAGTGGTAGGCGGCGAACGCCCCGCGGAAGAAATCGCGGTAGGAGCCGATCTCCCGCCTCTGGCGAAGGCGCCAGCCGAACTTGCGGAAGAAGCCGTCGAAGCCGTCGTATGGCGCTCCTTCGAGCCGGCTCTTCCCGTCGGCGTGCGGCCAGAGGGGATCGAAGAAGGCGCAGGGAAGGATGGTCAAGCCGGGTATCTCGCTGTCGTCGAACCGAAGAATCTCCGTCGGCCGGCATGAGCCCACCTCCGCGGCGCGAGCGAGCAGGTCCTGCGCCGTCTCCGACCCCTGGCGCAGGCGCAGGAAGGCGTTGTTCGCGTACGGCTGGTCGGCCGACCAGCGGTAGCAGAACTCCTCGGTCATGAAGGGCTGATCGAACAGCTCCCCCAGATCCCGCAGCAGCATCATGTCCAGATCGAGATAGACGCCTCCGTGGTGATGGAGCGCGACCAGCCGGACGAGGTCGGACTGCTCGACTGAATCGACGTCGCCGTACAGCTCGGATCGCCCCTCGAGCGGCGTCCCCTGGGATTCGACTGCGGCGTCGAGGGGCCGTATCGAGACCTCAGGGGGGAGCGATCGAAGCAGCGGGTTCGATTCGTGGGCGGCATCTCGTTGTCCGCGTCGAGCCAGAGCCAGACCTCCGCATTGGTCTGGGTGGCGAGGATGGACTTGACCCAGAAGGCCTGCTTCGCGGTGAACGGCCCCTGCCAGTAGGCGTGGAAGCGCTCTCCGGCCACGCCGCCGTGGTCGGGCGTCTCGAGCTCGCGCAGGAAGCGCAGGCAGTGGCCAGCGTCCCAGTAGAGCCGCTCGTCTGGAAGGAACCTCATCCGCGAAGCTCTATCAGTTCGCACCACAGGCCCCCGGCCGCTGACGTTTGATCGGTGAACCCAGCGCGAGAAAGGGCTAGCGATGAGCAAGCGACCGAGGCTTCGACTCGCCAAGGCCGTGATGGTCCCGGTGTGGAGCAGCGGCTTCATCGTCGGGACGCTCGCGGTGCGACACGCGCCGGGCCTCTCGATCCTCTTCTGGCGCATGAGCATCGCGGCCCTCGTCATGGCTGCGATCGCCATGGCGCTGAGAGCGCCCTGCTCGCGGGACCGCGGTGCCATCGTCCGGATGGTGGTGGTCGGGCTGCTTCTGGCAGGCTGGGCAGTTCGTCGGGATCTTCCTCGCCCTGCAGCACGGGGTCGCCGCCGGCCTGGTTGCGCTGCTGGCGGGATCGAGCCCGATGCTCGTGGCGGTCTTCGCCACCTTCCTGCTCGACGAGCACCTCGATCCCGTGCAGTGGCTGGGCTCCGCGATCGGGGTCGCCGGCGTCGTGCTCGCGGTGGCCGAGGAGCTCGACGGCGGCGGCTCGGCGCTCGGCTTCGTGTTCGCGCTGATCGGCCTCGCCGGGCTGGTCGGCGGGCCCCCGTGCAGCGGGCCCATGGGTCGAACGTCGACCCGAAGGTGGCCAACACGATCCAGTCGCTGACCGCCACGGCTGTGATCGCCCCACTGACCGCGTTCACCCAGGGATTCAGCCTGGGCGCCGGGGCGCTGGCGCCGTACCGCCTGGCTCATCTTCGGCCTCTCGATCGGCGCGGTGATGCTCTTCTTCTGGCTGCTCCGCAACGAGAAGAGCGGCGAGGCGACCAGCTTCGGCGTACCTGGTGCCGGCCACTACGGCGATCGCCGGAGTGCCGATCCTCGGTCAGCCGCTCGGCGTCGGCGCCGTCGCGGGCCTGGTCCTCGCCCTGATCGGCGTGCGGATGGTGAGCGCCCCGGCGGAGGGCCTCAGCAGCGGTGAATGGCTGCGGCGCTTTGCACTGCCTGGAAGGCTGAACCGGGGATCGACTTGAGCTGATCCAGGTTCTCATCGGACCAACGGCGGTCCGAGGTGCCGGAGATGAACCAGTTGGAGCCGTTGTCCGCGACGATCAGCCCGTACTGCTTCATCGCCGCGGCGATCGCGTGGGCCGGCCCGGTGATGCCGGAGATGTCGTAGCCGGCGGAGAGGCGCAGGCGCAGGCCCATCGGCGGCGCGCTCGCGCTGGAGGTGTCGCCGGCGCAATGGGAG
>CAVUSJ010000005.1:0-216443 GCA_963744105.1 uncultured Solirubrobacterales bacterium
CTGCTTTCCATGCAAAGCGCCGCTTCTCGCCCAAAGCGGCTACTTCGTGGCGTCGCGGGATCAGACGGGATGCGAGGCGGAAGACTCGGACGCGGAGACCGCCGCCGCCACGTCCGGAAAGAGCTGGGCGCTCAGGATCTTCTCGTCTTCCGGACGGACCGTGTAGAGGAAGGCAAAACGCTGATCGACCTCTACGCCGCTTTGCTTGCCCTTCCCCCAGAGGCGCACATCTACTACGTAGCGCCCGTCGCCCATGTCGAACGCCTCGACCGGATCCATGCGCAGGCCGCCCCAAACCTCCCACGCTTCGTCCCAGTGGCGGCGCATGGCCGCGTGACCGCGCTTGGGCGACACGTCGGTGAAGACAGCGGAGACGTCGAACACGGCGTCCTCCGCATACATGGCCTGCATCTGGTCGAGCTCGCCGCGGTTCCAGCACTCGAACCGCTCGGTGAACTGATCGAACATCTCAGTAGAGACCCTCTGAGCGATCATCCGAGCCTACCGTCGTGCCTCGCTGCGGTCTAGGTCAGAAGCGCCTAACTGACCGGCGTGGGTTCAAGTGCGCTCCCAAAGGCGTCTCGCGTGGTAGCGAGAAACCGAATCGCGCCCCAGCTATAGGCAACGGCCCTCGAAGGAGGAGCCCTTGGTGTTGCCGGGGAGTGTTAGCGTCGCGCCAGGTCCTCGAGACTTGTTGGCCGCCTGTGAATCCAAAGCAGAGCCGGCGTGAGATGGGTGGTTCGCGAGGGCTTGGCTCCCACCGGCTCGACGACAAGGAGGTCGAGATGAAGCGGGTAATCGCCGCCACGCTCCTGGTGGCCGCGGCTGTGCTCGCGGTCGCGGTCAACTCAAGCGCGGGCAAGGGCAAGGGACACCATCCCGCTGGTAAGACGATCACGGTGGTCGAACACGCGGACACCGATGCCGTCACCAACGGAGACCCCAACAACGACGTCGTCGGCAACATTCTCACGTTCGGGAACGATGTCTTCGACGCGGCCGACACGCACAAGGTCGGTACCGACCAGGGATCCTGTATCCGCATTGTCGTGGGCAGCTCCTGGGAGTGCACGTGGACGACGTTCCTGCCATCCGGCCAGATCACCGTCGAAGGCCCGTTCAGCGACACGGGCAACACGGTGCTTGCGATCACTGGCGGGACGGGCGCGTACCGCAACGCTCGCGGCGAGATGGAGCTCAAATACCACAATCCGCAAGGGACGAAGTTCGACTTCGTCTTCCACGTGATCGGCTGAGCGTCACAGGGCGTCGGGCTCGCCGACGGGCACCTCGGGCCCGGCGCCCCCGAGTTTCGGCGGTTCCCGCCATCTCGGGCGGAGCCGTCGAGTACTGCTTTCGTGCAAAGCGCCGCTTTTCGTCCAAAGCAGCTACTCCGACAGCTCGGCGGCTTCGAGGGCTTCCTCTCGGCCTAGGCGGGCACGGCTAGGACCGGGCGCTTCGCGATATGCAACAGCCGGTGGGTCACGCTGCCGAGCAGCACGCCTGTAACCGACGTGTGTCCGCGAGTGCCGGCCACGATCAAATCGGCGCCAGTGCGCTCGGCGATGTCGACGATCGCATGTGCCGGTCCACCCAGGACAGTTTCGGCGAACTCGACCTCGACCGGGATGCCTCGCTGGGACAGGTCCTCAGCCTGCTCCTTGATCTCAGCGCGGAGCTCATCCTCGCCCGGTGGCGGAACCTCCCCGCCCTTCGCGTAGGGGTATCCGGTCACGTGAGCAAGCACGAGCTTCGCCTCCTCCTTCTCGGCCAACTCAGTCGCGACGGGGATCGCGTTCCGCGCTGCGTCTGACCCGTCCAAGGCCAATACGATCGTGTCGAACATCCTTGTCTCCTTCTTGGCGCGGCTTGCAAGTCATTGCCTCGACGCTACTCCGGTAGCCCGGCGACTTCCAACCGTCGCCTCGCGTGGTGTACTCGCGGCCTCGCCCCCTCTCAAGATGACCTTTACGTTCTCCTCCGACATCGCCCACGCAGTATCTCGCGGGGTAGGGGGACGAGCAGGAGAGTCCTAGTGGGCCTCTCCTGCCGCGCCTTCGTTGGGCGTCAGGCCGTCTCCTGGCGGAACCGCTCGACCGCCTCGTCATACGGTTGCTCGTAGACCGCGTGCACGTTCCAATTGATGAGGTCCATATACGGCTGCAGCAGAGCCGTCAACTCACGCGGGTCCTCGGTTTCGACCAGCAGGAAACCGGCCCCACCACCCGCGAGGTTGTACCAGCCGCGGATCTTCTCGGGCTGGTTAAGGCCAGCGTCGTGCGAAGACACGATTCGCTGACGGACCTCCTCGACGCTGGTCCCTGGCTGCCATTCATAGCGGCAGTACCAAAGCATGCTCTCTTCCCTTCTGCTTCGAACGACACGTCATCTCGACGATACGCCTCGATGTGCTCGCGCGCACGACCTCGACGTTCTCCTCCGACATCGCCCACGCAGTATCTCGCGATGGAGTGCTGCTTTCCATGCAAAGCGGGACTGCTGCTTTTCGTCCAAAGTACGCTGGGCGGCCACCCACTATTGAGATTGCGCCGACGCTGAGCAGCGGCTTAAGGTCGCACCATGAACCGGGGAGGAGCGGTCTCAATTCTCGGGGGGATCGCTGTAGCGCCGTGAGGTTAGGGAGCCGGCTGCCAATCTTGTCAGTGGCCGCGGTGGCGGCTGGCCTGGCCATATCGCCGGCGTCGGCTGCCGAGGGGGCGACGGTGACCGTCGGTAGCCCGCTAAGCGCGTTCAACTCCCAGTACGGGGCAAGCGGTACCAACACCACGGCCGCCAACGTCCTTCTCGCCGAGCCGGACGCGCATGCGAGCTCCCCGGTCAATGGGACCATCACGACGTGGCACGTCACGACCATCACAAGCGGGCAGTTCGCGCTCCGCGTCCTGCGCCCAGCCGGTAGCAGCCAGTACACGGGTGTCGGCAGGGCGGCCCAGAGCGTGGCGAGCCCCGGCGTCCACACGTTCGCGGCGAACCTGCCGATCCAGAGCGGAGACCTGATCGGCGTCGACATCTCCGACGGCGCGGCAGTCGCGGCCGAGAACGCAAACGGATCGACCTACCTGAGGTGGGTTCCGGCACTCCTCGACGGTTCGACAAAGGCCAGCGACAGCGACTTCGGCGGCGAGGTCTTGCTCAGCGCCGACGTTCAGTACCCGGAACCGGCGGCTCCCGCCAAGAAGAAGTGCAAGAAAAAGAAGAAGCACCGCGCAGCCGAGGCCAAGAAGAAGAAATGCAAGAAGAAGCAGAAGTAGAACTGACCCGAGGCCCCGGCGCAGTCAAGTGCTGCTTTCCATGCAAGCGCCGCTTTTCGTCCAAAGCGGCATTTCTACTCCCGCAGCCCGGTCACGGCTTCCAGTCGGACGGCAGCTGGAGCAGGAACAGCGCGTCGCTGAAAACGAGACGATCGATCTCCAAGAGGTCGCCGTGCGTCTTGCCTACCAGCTCGACGTGAGCGGCCACCTCGCCGTCGGGGTAATGAACCGAAGCCGCCCGCTCCTCGGCGACGCGGATCGCTTCGTCATCTGACTCGGCCTGAATGGGGATCGAGATCAACGCTCGGTAGTCCTTCATCGCGACCTCCTTCGGTCGGTTGTAGTCAGGGCCGCGGCTCGACGTTCTCCTCCGACATCGCCCACGCAGTATCTCTCGACGGAGTACTGCTTTCCATGCAAAGCGCCGCTTCTCGTCCAAGCAGCTAGGGGCGTCTGACAGTCGATCCATAACCACACCGGACTCCGATTCACTGGCGTCGGCGAATCGGAAATGCGTTCCGACGCAGCTCCGGCTATTTCTTGAACTTCGGCGAGAGGCTCCAGTCTGAAGTCGGCCGTGCCCTCGGCCGTGTCGAGCGGGGCACAATACGAGGGCGGGCTCCAGCGGCCGGCTAGCCCTTCTTCTTCACCAGCTTCAGCCTCTCCGACTTCGTGCCGCCACTGCCGCCCGTGGGGGTGAACGTGACGTCCACGGTCACGCCCGCCTTGCCCCCACCCTTGAGCTTCTTGGCGAGCTTCCCCTTCGGAACCACCTTGAGGGCGAGCGTCCCGCCGGCGGCGGTCCCGAACGACGCTGATTGGCCCTTCACGCCGTTGCCGGTGAGCGTCGCCGAGCCAGGCCCCGGCAGGTTGACCGTGACCGTCGCCTGACCCTTCTTCTTGTTCTTTGTCAGTCCCGCGAAGCCGAAGTCGTTGGACGGGTCGAACTCGGCCGAGGTGTTCAGCCGGTTCCCCGGATTTGGGTTGACGGTTCCCGACTGGCCGTCGGCTGGCGGCGGGTTCGGGAAGGTGGTGAATTCCCCTGTCTCCCCCGGCACCGCGAATCCGCACGCGGTCGGGAAGGACGTGCCGGTGCCGGGATTGAGGCCGAGGACGTCCCCGGCCTTGACGGCGAGGCTCACCTGGAACGTGTTTAGCGTGGAGGCGGTGAGCGGATACGGCCCGTCGTGGGTGACGGTCTGATAGGTGCTTCCGCCGAGCGGGCGGAAGATGAACAGAGCGACCTGCTGACCCACGGTGCCGAGCGCGCGGGTGCTCCACGACCTGATCTTGCCGGCGGCGGGGACGACGTATGAGCTGCCCGAGGTGACGCTGGCCTGGAGGTAGGCACCCGAGCTCGGTCCGCAGTTCTGCGGGGTGTCGGTCCCTTGCGGAAGCTGCCCGAGCGTGACGGTGGCGTGCGCCGGCGAGGCCACAACCAGGGCCACGAGCGCGGCCAGCACGAGCAGTAGGCGCTTCACACCGCAAGCCTTTCACGAACCCTGGCTACCGACAAGCGGGGTGGGGCAGGCGTGGGCTGCCGCGGGCAGCGGGGGCCAGGAAGGTGCTGTCTCAAACTGCTGCTTTCCATGCAAAGGAGCACCTACTCGGATGACGCTCCGCCGAACTTGTCCCGCCGCCGTAGAATCGCCTCGTTCCCGAGATAAGGAGCGTCCATGCCAGCAGCAAAGAAGACGCCTGAGCGCACACGTGCGTCGGCAGATGCCACTAAGAGGCGCGCGGAGGCCGCGCTGAAACGTGCAGGCGGTTCGCTCGACGAGGCCCAGCAGGCGCTGTCCGACCTACAGAAGGACCTGGGACGGGGTAGGCACGACATGATCCGCAACCTGCAGCAGCTGGTGAAGAATCAGCGCCGCGATTTGGGCAAGCTGAACCGCGCGCTCTCGGCCGACCTGCGCAGGCTTCAAAGAGCGCTGACCGAGGAGCCGCCCGCCCGGACGAAGGGCGCTACCCCCAGCACAAAGGGCAAGACCGCCCGTGCAAAGGCTCGGCCGACCCGCGCAAAGGCCACCAGGACCCGTGCAAAGAGCGGCTCGTCCCGCGCGAAGGGCACGACCAAACGGCCCTAGGGATCGACGACGGGCACACACGCCCTCGTCTTCCGCGCATCATCCCTTCCTGGACCGCGGCAGCGGGCACCCCTCGACTTGGTGTCATGCCGGACCGCTGCTTTGCATGGAAAGCAGAAGTCTCTGACCCTGCTGCGGGGAGCTATCGCACCCGCGGGCCGCGGCAGAGCCTGAGCGGGCGGGTTCACCTGGGGCTTCCCCCCGCTCAGCGCTCCTCGGGGACCGCCAGCACGGGCTTACGCGCGATGTGCAGCAGCCGGAGGGTGACGCCGCCCAGGAGCAGGCCGCTCACCGCTGTGTGTCCGCGGGTTCCGGTGACGATCAGGCCCGCTCCGGACTCGTCGGCGATCGAGGCGATCACATGGGCCGGTCCGCCCACCATCACGTCGGCGGCCCTGACCTTGGTCTCGGTCCCCTCGTTCGAGAGCTCCTCCGCCAGCTTGTCGATCTCAGCGCGGATCTCCTCCTCGTCCGGATGGATGGGACCACCGCCCTTGCCGATCGTCCTCTCCTCGATGTGAGCGATCACGATCTTCGCCCCGCCGAGACGGGCCAGCTCACGGGCGACTGGAATCGCCCGCTTCGATCCCTCCGAACCGTCCAGGGCCAGAACAATCGTCTTGAAGGGGGCCTCGCCTCGTGTGAACTCAGCGGAGCCGGGAACGGCCAGCACGGGCTGTTTGCAGATATGGAGCAGCCGCTGAGTGACGCTGCCCACGAACAGCCCCGGGATCTCGGAATGGCCGCGAGTTCCCGTGACGATCAGGTCCGCTTTCGACTTCTCAGCGATGTCCGCGATCGCATGGGCGATCTCGGCTCCCCTCGAAATCATCTCGCCTGTCTCGAACCTCGCCTCGATCCCCTCGTCGGCCAGGTCCTTGAGGAGGGTCTGAATCTCTGTCTGGATTCCCTCCTCCTCAGTATCGATCGGGGCTCGGCCCCTGGTTCCCATCCGTTCGTCGACGTGGGCGATCACGATTCTCGATTTGCTCTCTCGCGCGAGCCCGCGGGCGAACGGGATTGCCCGCTTGGCCGCCTCCGAGCCGTCCAGAGCCAGAACGATCGTGTTCATCCTGAACATGCGTCACCTCCATAGGGCTTCCCACGTACGGTACGCCGAGGTCAAGCTCGCAGACGACACCGTTCGAGGTCGCACGTGCGACCGCACACATTCGATGGCCTCCCTTGGCAGGCCGCCCCTCGCCGATTTGGGCCGATCCTGATAGCCGCTTTGAACGAGAAGCAGGGGTGCTGCTTTGCATGGAAAGGAGCGCTCTTCGACCCGGCGCTCGCTTCTCGCGCGAAGCGACACCGCCCTCCCCGTTACGCAGGAAGACGAGTTCGTTCGACTATCCGTGCGTCGTGGCGCGCAACATATCGGGGCTTCCGATTCGATCTAGGGGCGACGCATGGCGGGGCCGCGCAGCGTTCCGATGACGCGCGGATGACCGTCGATGACCGGCGCGTCGATCAGCTCGAAGCCCTCGAAGTCCGCATGGCAGGCCATCGCGTCCAAACCTGCGGGGGTGAAGCCCCAGAACACGAAGTCATCGCGAGCGTAGACCTCGCCTGGCTCATAGGCGTGGATGGCCGCCGGGGCGTCGAGCGTCCGATCCGCTGAGCCGTAGGTCTCGAGAAGCACCCGGCCTTCTGCCGAGAGGCACCGTCGAAGCACCTTGAGCAGTCCCATCGGGTCGTCTACCCGGTGCAGGATCCCGAAGCAGAGGATGAAGTCGAACGTCTCCTCGAGCTGGTCGAGATCGAAGGCGTTAAGACGACGGTACTCGACTGTCGAATGGAGCAACTCCCGGATCGCCGTGAACCCCTCGCCCCCCTCAAGCTCGACACCCCAGCGCGCCCGGACCCACGCCCTGTACTGCTCGTTGTCCACCGCGACGACTCGCCGCGCGCCGCGGGCTTCGGCGAGGAACGCGTAGAAGCCGTCAAAGGTGCCGACGTCGAGCACGCTCATGCCGCTGAAGTCTTCGGGAAGGGCGGGGATCCGGTAGCGGTGGTTGCGGGCGACGCCGGGCGTGTAGAGCTGGTCGGAGCGCTCGAGCGAGAAGGTGTGGAACCAGAGGGGGACGCGATCCAGGACGGCTCTGGCCGCCTCGGGATCGGCCTCGATCCGCAGCAGATCAGCCACCTCGCGCTCGGCGGCAGTCGGCTTCGGAGGAGCTTCCCTCCGCAATCTCACCACCCCCTTTGGTTCAGCAGAGTGCCGACTCGGGGTGCCCCTAGATACATCGACTGTCTCGAAGGGCCACCCGGGCTTCGCGTCCTTGTGATTACGAGCTGCGACAGCCAACACCAAGCGGCGCTGCTGAGAACGCGGCCGCTCCGACTCGAGGATCTCAGAGAGCTAGGGAGTCGTTTCGGTCATGCCACCGTCTCCCCCTCTCAGCACTGGATAGGGCCCGGCCCGAGCCGGAGGTGCTGAGGTGGCGGTGTGCTTCGAGCGCTAGGGCGACACGACGGTCGCCGTCGGCGTGATCGAACTCGCCGCGCCGTCGCGCTGCTCGTTGGGACAGCGTGCTGGGGGTCATAAGACATCGAACCTTTCGTGCCCTCTGTAGCGGGTCGCACGGAAGGAAGAGGGATGACCCAAACGAGCGAAGTTGCGGGCACCGAGGAAAATGATCTGACCGCAGCGCCAGCCCAACCAGCTTACTCCGGCTTCCTAAGTCGCCCCGAAGGCTTCCGGGACGAGAGGCACGTTCGTCGGGAGGATTTCCCGGGCGCAGAGGGTCGTGATTGTCTCGGGGTCGCCTCGGCCGCCGTCTTCGCCTCGAGCATGGAAAGCAGTACTCCGCCGAGAGATACTGCGGAGGCGATAAGGAAGAGGACGCGGAGGCCGTTCGCAAGCGCTTCGAAGCGCTGAAGGACACCAAGCGGGACGTAATCACCGACGCCAGCAAGGCCGTGCTCGCACTTGGCGCCCTCGGCGTCGTCTACGGCGACATCGGGACGAGCCCGCTGTACACCGAGCAGGTCATCTTCACGACCCACCAGCCGCCGCGCATGCGACGACGGCTGGCGTCTACGGGGTCGTCTCGCTGATCTTCTGGGCCCTGACGATCATCGTCTCAATCAAGTACGCGGGGTTCATCATGCGCGCCCACAACCGTGGGGACGGCGGCATCATGGCGCTGGCCTCCCTCCTCCAGCGTCACAAGGCCACCCGCGTGGCGACGCTGGTGACCCTCGGCATCTTCGGCGCCGCGCTGTTCTTCGGCGACGGGATCATCACGCCCGCGATCTCGGTCCTCGGCTCGGTTCAGGGCCTGAAGGTGATCGAGCCGCAGCTCGCTCACCTCGTGCTGCCGATTTCGGTTGTGATTCTGCTCGCCCTCTTCTTCATCCAGCGGCGCGGGTCGGGCACGATCGGATTTCTGTTCGGTCCCGTGATCCTGATCGGCTCGTGGACGAGCATTGCGGAGGGGACTGAGGGAGCCTCGGTCGAGCGTGTCCCTGGCGCCACGGTCGCCGTGTTTCCGGCCGGTCCTGAGCGGCTCTTCTACAACAACGCGGTGCTTGTGCAGGCCCTCAATCGGTCGCAGGCCCGGGAGGCTGCGGGTGCCATCGTTCGGGCCTACGAGGGCGCCGGGGTCGATCGCTATGCCATCTGGGCGCACGAGTCGGAGCAGGCGGCAAACACTGAGCTGAGCAGCCGCGGATTCCGGGTCGACACAACGACGCGGGCTATGGCGATGTCGCTCGACGAGATCACCCTGCCGCGTCCGGAGATCGAACTGGGACCGCCGGACTGGAACGAGTACCTACGGATCATCGAAGTTCCAGACGGGCTGCTCGCCGGCGTCGATCCAAGCCACTTCCACGTCCTAGTGGCCCAGCTGGCAGGAGAGAACGCGGCACCGGGCATGGCCTACGACCACGACGGCGACTGCGGCATCTACAACGTGGGGACTCTCCCGCACGCCCGGCGCCATGGGTTGGGCACCGCTCTGACGGGGCTGCTCCTGTACCAGGCGCGCGAGCGCGGCTGCACGACCGCCAGCCTGCAGTCGACGGAGATCGCGGAAGGCGTCTACACCGCGCTCGGTTTCCGGGACCTTGGCCGCTTCATCGAATACGTGAAGTGAGCTGCTCGCGGAGTTCTTAGGGAGTCGAAGACGGCTCGCTGGGGGCGCGGTACTCGGGGTTCGGATGGTCGGGCATCGAGAGATCCCAGTCGTAGGTGGAATTGCCGTAGGCCGGGACACCGCCCGCGTCTTTGAGGATCCGCGCGAAGTGAAGGATGTTCCAGGTCATGAAGGTGGTGTTGCGGCTGGTCCAGGCGTTCTCCGGCCCGCCGCTCATCGGGTCGGCGTAGGAGTCTCCGGGACCCGCCTCGCCGTTCCAATAGGAGTCGGTCTGAGGAGGCACGGTGACGCCGATGTGCTGCAAGGCGTAGAGGACCTGCGCGGAGACATGCTTGCCGCCGTCCTCATTGCCGGTGGTTACCGCGCCGCCGACCTTGCCGTAGTAAGACCACTGGCCGGCGTCATTCACGTCTCCTGAGTAGGCGTAGAGCCGCTCGATGATCAACCGCGTGGGCGAGGCCTGGTCGCCAAGCCAGATCGGGCCCGCGATCATCAGGATGTCGGCCGGCACGACCAGCTCGCGATAAATCTTCGGGAAGTCGTCCTGCTCGTAGCCGTGCTCGGTCATGTCGGGCCACACGCCGGGCGGAATCACGTGGTCAACGGTGCGGACGATGTCGACCTTGACCCCCACGCGGCTCATGATCGTCTGGGGGATTGAGAGCAACGCCTCGGTGTGACTCGGCTCAGGCGAGCGCTTGAGCGTCCCGTTGAAGATCACCGCCCGCAGGTCGTCGTACTTGGCGGGGGCCTCGTCCGCCTGCTTTTCGATGAAGCTCTGGATGTTCGATGGAATCTTCATCTGGGGAGGTCCGGCGAGCGCGCCGAGTATTACAACCCGAGGCGCAGCATTGCCCGCCGGAGTCCCTCCCCACTCGAGCGGCGACGGCTGCACCGACGAGTGTCGCGGTATCAGCTAGCGGACCTTCGTCGCTTCTTCTTCCGACACGAGCGTGCACCCAACCGTGCACCCACTCGGGACTTTCGGCCGAACTGAGGTGACCTTCTCGTGCGTCGGGGCGCTGATCGCCTTCATGATCGTTGTCTACCAGCAGATCGAGAACTATGTCCTGCAGCCGACGATCATCGGCAGGGCGGCGCGCGTCTCCGGCTCCACCGTGGGACGCGGGGGGCGTCGGGTGAGCCGCAACAACGCGGGCTAGCGCTCCTTCTCGAGCTTCAACTTCCTCGACTGGGTGCTGGGGTCGCCGCCCGTCGGGGTGTACGTGATCTTGGGCGTGACCTCGACCTTGCCCGTGTCGTTCAGCTTCCGCAGGTTCCTCCCCTTCGCCCGGATGGTCAGCTTCACGTCGCCCGGCGCTGTCACGGTCCTGCTGATCACGGCGGCGCCGGTGACCTTCAGGTCCTTGCCCGAGCCGGTGAGCTCGCCTGAGTTGGGAATGTTGACCTTGAGGGCGGCGGTGCCTTTCTTCTTGTTGCGTATGGTCCCGCCGAGGTTGAAGGTGTTATCCGGGACGAACACCGCCTGGATATCCAGGCTGATTCCGGTCTCGGGCACGAAGTCCGCGGCGGCTCCATCTGCCAGGTCCCCGGAGAAAGTCGCAAACTGACCCAGTGGATCCTTGAACGCACAGGGAGTAAATGACGTTGCCTGGAGTCCGAGCAGGTCACCCGGCCTCACCCGGACGTTCGCCGGGAATGTGTTCCCAGCCGTGCCGCCCGGCGTCACCCTCTGCGGACCAGCGTGGCCAACGACCTGGAAGCGCGCCGGATCAGCGAGCTTGCGAAAGACCTTCATCGTCAGCTCCCCAGAGGGTGGTTCTCCGGCTTGCACGGTCCACGATGTGATCGCACCGATGCCGGGCACTACGTAGGGGTTGCCCGAGCTCGCGCCCAGCGGGACGAACTCGGTCCCGGCATCGCAGTTGCCCGCGTTCGGATCTGCCACTTGACCGATCGTCACCGACGCTCCTGCCGGCGAGGCGCCCACGGTCAATGGCAGCGCCGCGAGCACGCCGAGTGAGAGCACGGCAGCGAACAGGTTTCTGAGGCCAAGGACTCTCATCGTGAACCCCATCTCGAGCCCCCTCGGATCTCCGTGCCGAACGTGAGGCAGGCAACATCGACAACGGCTAGCTCCAGCTCGTAGCGGGCTATCTCGCGGAGGGTCTGCGGCGGGTGCAGCTTGTCCGCGCCGGACCGCTCGAGAACCGTCGCGAGCTTGTCCGCGGTCTCGTCGAGGATCTCAGCGATCTCCAGGATTTCCTCTGCGCGTCGCATCAGTCAGTCAAGACGATCGAATGCGAGTACTGGACTTGCCGGGATTGCAGTCGGCCGTGGACGGTTCGTCCGCAGGCTGCAGCCGCCAGCCCGCTTCGGGTGGGTCGGCGAGAACGAGCACGCCGCGGGCAGAGCGGGGAAGCTCCCAGCGTCCGTTCGTAAGCGTTTTGTCTAGGACGTTCATTCGTGTTCCTTTGCGTGTCGGCTTCGCCGCCGCGCCCGCGGGACGCGAGCGCGGCGGGATCGCCTGCGCACGACTGCTAGATGCCGCCGTCGCCATCGCTCGGACCGCCGTTGTTGTCGGCGTCGTGGTCGCCGCCGTTGTGCTGCGGGATGCCGTGGTGGTGGTGATGGTGGTGTCCCGCCATCGCGGCGGGTACGGCGACGCCAGCTGCGGCGATCCCGAGAACGGCGAGGGCCGCTGCCATTCGGGCCTTCATTGTTGCGAGCATCGTGGGTCCTTTCTTGATCGGGTTGCGGTTCATGTGAGGAAGCTCGATATGGCGCGCTCGATCGCCGGCCCCTGCCGCGGCCATTGCTGCGGCGGCGCCGCGCCCACAACCACGGTCGTCGCGGTCCCTCCGGCGACGATGCAGGCGATCTCGCGATAGCTGTGCCCGGTCGAGGACGTGTAGGTGTCGATGACGCAGGAACCCCGCGCACCCGGGAAGCGCAGGTTGGTCGCGGAGGCGACAGGTGCCACGTTGACGTCGCCCTCATCGCGATTGTGGTCGACCCTGAAGCTTGCCCAGTTCGCCAGGGTCTCTTCCCCCTGCTGCGGCGTAGCGTTCAGATAGCCGCGGATCTCTCCAGCCCCAGTCCGGAGGGCGGCCGTGACGGTGCCCGGGTCGGATCTGATCGAGGTCCAGCGACGCGGATAGGCAAGTCGGGCCGAGCCGTCCGGCAACCGGCTCTCCTGCCACCCGTGCGGCGGCGGCGAGGGACGAAGCCAGCCAAACGCTTGAGCGTTGCTCGCCGGCGCTGGAGCGTCGGAGCCACAGGCCACGAGGGCCGCCGCGCTCGCGAGCGCGAGCGCGGCGACGATCGCGAGCCAGGGACGGCTAGACGTTGCCGTCGCCATCGCTCGGTCCGCCGTTGTTGTCGGCGTCGTGGTCGCCGCCGTTGTTCTGCGGGATGCCGGTCGACGAGCTGGGCGCGGCCGGGGCGTCGGAGGCGCCGTGGCCGCCGTTCGTATTGCCGCCCGCCTTGTCCTGCGCTGAGGAGGCCGGCGGCGGCGATGCCGATGCGGCGGGTGCGGGGCTGCTGCTGTATCCGCCGCCGCAGCCCGCAGCGGCGATTGCGAGCGCGGCGAGCAGTGCTACGGCCGTCACCACCAGTGGTGACTTGCGGATCACTCGTTTCGACCTGGCCCGGCGGGATGCTCTTGCTTGCTGGGTAGACATCTGGTGTCCTTTCCTCGCCCTTACGTTCTGGCGATGGGGATGAGAGGCGTGATTGGGTCGCTCCCTTCCAATGACGTCCGCGGCCCCGACTTATTCCCGTGGGTGTCGGGACGTTCCTGGGCTTGACTGGAAAGCGACTTCGCGACCTGATCGCGGGCCCGGAACAGGCGGCTGGCAATGGTGCCCCCGCGCACACGCAGCGCCTTGGCGGCCTCACGGTAGGAGAGGCCGACGACATCGACGGCCAAGAGCACGTCGCGGAACTCAACAGGTAGCGCGTCGATCGCAACGAAGACCTCGCGCGTCTGTGCCGCGACTGCCGGCCCGGGGTAAACCCGGTCCGGCAGCTCCAGCGTCTCGAAATCTACGGCCGCGGCGGCAGGGCGCCGGGCGGCGGCGCGGTGCCGGGAGATGAAAGTGTTTCGCAGCACCCGCAGCAGATAGCCGAGGTCGTCGTCGTTTCGCAGCAGACGAGGCCGAGCGAGAACGCGTGCGTAGGTTTCCTGCACGAGGTCCTCGGCGTCCTCCCGCGAGCGGCATAGAGCCCAGGCGGCGCGAAAGAGCCGGTCGACATGGTCGCCCAGCGTCTCTGGATCGAGCACGCGCTCCGGCATCTCCTCCATGACGGGGGCGCTCATACCTGGACGCCGTCCTCGTGGACGCACGAATCACGCGTCTGCTTGCCGGCGCACTCCCGGCCGGGCGACGCGCGCAGCTCATCATCGGCCGCGGCTTGATCGTCGATTCGCCTTCGCAGCTGCCATCCCGCCTCCGGCGGATCGGCGAGAACGAGCACGCCGCGCGCTGAGCGGGGAAGCTCGTAGCGCCCGTTCGTCAGGGTTGCGTCTGGCGCCAGGAGGCTAGACATTGACGTCGTCATCACTCGGGTCGCCGCTGCTGTCGGCGTCCCGGGTCGCCTTTGGTTGTTCGGCCACGGCCTCGGCCCGTGCCAGAGCCCTGATGTCATCGGCCAACAGGATTTGGCCGCCGATTCCCCACTCGCCGTTCGCGACTTCCTCGAGCACGCACCACGTCATCTGGCGCAGGTTCTCGCCCTCGACCTCGACCATCGCTTCGGTGAGGCGTTCGACGATTTCCTGTTTCTGCGGCGCAGTGAAGACGCCCTTGATGACCTTGACCTGGATGAGCGGCACGTTTGTGCTCCTTGTCGGGAACCGTTGATGCAGCCGCCATCTTGGGCGTGAGCGGGAGATCGCACATCGGGCAGACCCCCTGACATCGACCCCCGAACATTGCGCCGTTCCCGATCCCACGCCTACGATTGACCCGCATGGACGAGCCCGCTCTTGCCCAGCCGGCCCCGCTGTTGGAGCGCGAGCCTGAGGTCGAGCGCCTTCGAGGATTCCTGCAAGCGGCGGGCCGTCGAGCCGGAGGAGCCCTGGTGATCGAGGGCGCGCCCGGGATCGGGAAGTCACGGCTGCTCGAGGAGGTGCGGGCATGCGCCCCGGATCTCGGCATTGACGTCCTCAACGCTCGGGCGACGGAGCTCGAGCAGGGGTTCCCGTTCGGGGTCGTCCGCCAGCTGTTCGAGCGGCCACTCCTCGAGGCCGACACCGTCGAGCGCGACCGCTGGCTGTCGGGAGCCGCCGCGCTGGCCGCTGACGTGCTGACCGGAGCGCCCCCATCAGCCTCCCGCGCGCCGCCAGACCCATCCGCCAGCGATCATGGGTACGCGCTGCAACACGGCCTCTACTGGCTCGTTTCCAACCTCTCCACCGATTCGCCACTCGCGCTCGTCGTTGACGATCTCCAGTGGTGCGACGGGCCTTCTGCGAGAACGCTCGCCTTCATTGCACGTCGGATCGAGGGACAACCGCTCGCGTTCATCGCCGCCACGCGTCCGCTCGATCCCGCGATGACGCCTGAGGCGGCGGCGCTGGTGGCCGATCCCGCCGTCGAGCTACTGCGCCCGTCCCCCCTGACGGAGGCGTCCGTCCGCTCAATGGTCGCCGCCCGGCTGTCCGACCCGCCCGCCGACCGGTTCGTCCGAGCATGCTTCGAGGTGACCGGCGGCAATCCATTCCTCCTCGGCGAGCTGCTAGATGAGGCGGCCGCACTCCAGCTTGAGCCCACTGCTGCAGCCGCGACTCAGGTCAGCGACATGGTCCCCCGCGGCGTCGCGAATGCGGTCTTGCTCCGTCTGACCCGACTCCCGGCCCCGGCCGCTGCGCTCGCCCGCGTGCTGAGCGCACTGGGCGACGGCGCCCAGATCGGCGACGCCGCTCGATTGGCCGGCATGGCCGACGCCGACGTCGAGGCGGCGATCGCGGCTCTCATAGCTGCGGGCGTCATGGAGCCCGGCGGCACGTTGCGGTTCGCCCACCCGATCCTGCGCTCGGCGATCTACGGCGACCTGTCGCCGGTCGAACGTGAGCGGCTCCATCGGGTCGCGGCGACGATCCTGCGCGAGCGCGGAGCGCCGGCAGGTCAGGTCGCGGCTCACGTCATGTACACGGAGCCGGCCGCCGACCCCGATGCGGTGGCGCTGCTGCGGGAGGCAGCTCGTAGCGCGATGGCCCTGGGCGATGCAACCAGCGCGGCCGCTCTATTGGCTCGCGCACTCGACGAGCCTCCTGCCGAGGGTGATCGCGAAGCGGTCCTGTTCGAGCTCGGGCAGGCGCTCGCCCGCGCCGGCGCACCAGAGGCGATCGAACCGCTGACCGAGATCGTCGAGCGCGGCGAGGACGCGGCAGCGATCGCCGGAGCGGCGATCGAGCTCAGCGGCATGATGTTCTTCGGCGGCCGCGCCGCCGAAGCGGCCGCGATTCTGCACCGCGCCCTGGCACGGATCCCGGGCCGAGACCCTGCGCGCGAGCCGCTCGAGGTCACGCTGCTGGGCATCTACTACACCTCGTCGTCAGCACACAGCGAGGCCAAGGCGGCGATCATCGACCGGCAGAAGCCGGGTCCGACGGCGCGCGGCGCACTACCGGCGGCAACGCTCGTCACGCTCGCGATGGACGAGATGGTGAACGTGGGTTCGGCGGCCACGGCCGGTGACCTTGCGGAGCGCGCGCTTGGGGCCGGCCTCCCGGTCAACCCCCATCACGCCTGGTCGGGCCTGGCGCTGGTGGTCCTCGCGGTTGCGGACCGCCTCGACGCGGCCCGGAGGGGCGCGGACGAGATTCTCGCCGAGGCCCGGGAGCGCGGCGCTGCGCTCACGGTCGCGACCGTCCTGGCGCATCGAGCGCTCATCGACGTTCGCCGCGGCGACCTGATCTCAGCCGAGGCAGATACCCAGGCGGCGATCGCACTCGCGTCCGACCTGGTGGGCTCCGAGTTCGTATTCGTCCTGGCCGGGCCCGAGGCGGTACTGGCGGGGCTCGACCGCGATGCGACGCCCGACTCCCTGCGGCGGATTCTCGACAGCACCGGCGCTCGCGAGGGTACGGAGTTCATGGCTCGCGGCCTAATGCGCCACGCGTCGGGAGTGCTCCGAGCAGCCGCTGGCAACCACGAAGCGGCGATCGAAGAGCTGCGCGGCTGCGAGCTGGACCATCCGATGTTCGGAGGCGAGAACCCCGCCTGGGTGCCGTGGCGATCGGCGGCAGCGCTGTCGCTCGCCGAGCTCGGCCGCAACGACGAGGCGCGCGAGTTGGCCGCCGACGAGCTGCGTCGCGCCCGGTCGTTCGGCGCGCCGCGGGCGACTGGCATCGCTCTGCGCGCCCAAGCGCTGGTCGGTCCCCCAGCCGAGCGGTCGGAGACGCTGTCAGCCGCGCTTGCGGTGCTGGAGTCGTCGCCTGCGCGGCTGGAGCGTGCGCGCGTGCTGGTTGACCTCGGCGCGACGCTTCGGGCGGCCGGACAGCGGACGGCCGCTCGAGAGCCACTGCTAGACGGGCTTGCGCTGGCCGCCCGATGCGGTGCTCTCGCCCTTGAGCGCCGGGCACGCGCGGAGCTCGCGGCGATCGGCGTCCGGCCGCGCACCACCGAGCGCAGCGGGGAGGACTCGCTGACACCGAGCGAGCGCCGCGTGGCCGAGCTCGCCGCGACGGGCGACACGAACCGCCAGATCGCCCAAACCCTGTTCGTCACCGAGAAGACCGTGGAGACGCACCTCGGACGAGCGTTTCGCAAGCTCGACATCTCGTCTCGGCGTCAGCTTCCCGACGTCCTCGCCGGCGCAGCCGACTAGCCGGCTGCCTGCCCGGCGGCAAGTCATTGGCGGGGAATAGATCGCGCCCTCACACGTCCTTGTGTGGGAGGAGCACAGCACGTCGGAGCTCGAGGGCCCCGGCCGCATAGCCGGGGCCCGCCCCTCCGACGGCCGCGAGTTCGCGCCGGGTGCGCTCGTCAGGCGGCTCCTTGTGTGAGTTTTCTCCGCTCATCTGTCCTCTCGGGCATGAAGACGCTCCTGCGGCCGGGGGATTCCACGGGCCTGGGAATAGGACGCGGCCGGGGACGTCTTTGGGAGTAGCGACACCCCCACACTCCCCAACGAAAGTGAAGAGATGACATCCCCTGAAGACAACACGAACCGGCGGCCCAAGCGGCGATTCCACCTGCCCGCAGCGGTCGTGGCACTGGCCCTCTCGAGCCTTGTCGTCGCTGCGCCCGCGTCCGCGAGCGCCAACGGCAAGGTCGAAGGCGTCCGGGCCGCGGTCAAGCACGGCACGCTCAATGTCACTGGCAGCGACGGCGGTCAGCAGGTTGCACTTCGCCTGAAGGCCGGCGACCCGCAGACGATCCAGGTCGACGCCGGCGACAACGGCTCGGCCGACTTCTCCTTCGACCGCCCGGATGTCCAGGCGATAAGGGTGAAGATGGGCGACGGCAACGACTCGGCGCGCATCGACGACGCCAACGGCGCCTTCACCAACACCATCCCGACCACGCTCAAGGGCGGCGACGGCAACGACACGCTCGAAGGCGGCCAGACGCAGGTCGCGGCCGAGAACGAGACGTTCAAGGGCGGCGATGGCAACGACCTCGTCGACGGCGGCAAGGGCAACGACACCGCCTACCTTGGCAGCGGAAACGACACCTTCCGCTGGGACAACGGCGAGGGCTCGGACGTGATCGAGGGCCAGGACGGCACCGACACGCTGCTGTTCAACGGCGCCCCTGTCGCCGAGAACGTGACGATGTCGGCGAACGGAGGAAGGCTGAACTTCTTCCGCGTCCAGGGCAACGTCACGATGAACACCGACGGCGTCGAGATCGTCGATGACAACGCCATCGGCGGCGCCGACACAGTCACGGTCAATGACCTGACCGGCACCGACGTCACGCAGACCAACATCGACCTCGCCGGAGCGTTCGGCGGCGCCACCCCCGACGGCGCGGTCGACAGCGTGGACGTCAGCGGCACGAACGGCGTCGACAACATCAATGTCCAGGGCAACGGCTCTGGTGCCGATGTGACCGGACTGGCCACGGCCGTCTCGGTCAAGCACGCGGACACGACCGACCACCTCAACGTCCACACCCTCGCGGGCGCGGACAACGTGGTCCAGAACGTCGGCGGGCTGATTCAGCTGCTGGTCGACTGACCAGTCGTCCAGACCGTTGGAGCTAGCGGGCCCCGGCTCACGGAGCCGGGGCCCGCCTCTCCATCGGAAGGGCGATTCGGCCCAATAGGTGTTCGGCTTCCAGCCTGATCAACGCCTAACTCCGGCAATTCGGCGACGACGAGCACGGTTGTGCGAATCGCCGTCACTTCGTCAGGGCCGCCAGACCCCGAAGAACTCGTCCAACCCCTCGCCGCTGCATGCCGCGAATCCCCTTGACTACCCCACGGCCAGGTAGCTACCACGCGAAAGCGGGGAGTCGGCGAGGACAGAGTCCTCTCTGCGCTAGTCCCCCTCCGCCGCGCTCCACATCGGCTGTGGCGGCGCCGAGGTGAAGGCTCTCCGAAGCAGCCTGAGCAGGTCGCGGCGCTCGGTGGCGCTGAGACCGCCGAGCACCTCGTCCTCCGCCTCGGACGCCAGCTCCCTGGCTCGCGCGAGCCGCCGGCGGCCCTTTGGGGTGATCGAGACCTGGCGGGCACGCCGGTCCTCGGGATGTGGCCGCCTCTTGGCCAGGCCCGCGCTCTCGAGCTCGTCGATCAGCGAGACCATCGTGCTCGGGTCGATGCCCATCGCCGAGCCGAGCTCCTGCTGGATCGCCCCGTCCCTCGCCCCGAGGACGTTGAGGACCCCGAAGAGCGCGGGGGTCAGGCCGATGGTCGCCAGCGCGTCAGTCACGCGGGTGTGCGAAGCGCGCCAGAGCCGGAAGAAGAGCTGGCCGGCGAACTCGGCGATCTCCATGTCGCTGGACGTTGCGCTCTCCATTCCGCGATCTTCCCAGATTTAATGCGTTGCGTCAATAATTTGTGCTACACACTATTCTCCAAGGACGCAACCATGGAGGTGCTGGGAATGGCCGGTGGGTTCACGAAGGAGGAGCGGGCCGCGATGAAGGAGCGCGCCCGGGAGGCGAAGGCCGGCAAGGCCGACGGCGAGGGCGACGTACTCGCCAAGATCGCCGAGATGCCGGACTCGGATCGCGTCATGGCGGAGCGGCTCCACGCCCTGGTCAGGTCCACCGCCCCGGCCCTGGCGCCGAGGACCTGGTACGGGATGCCGGCGTACGCCAAGGACGGCAAGGTCGTCTGCTTCTTCCAGAGCGCGGCGAAGTTCAAGTCGAGGTACGCGACGGTCGGATTCAGCGACAAGGCCAACCTGGACAAGGGGGCGATGTGGCCGACCTCCTACGCGCTCAAGGAACTCACCCCCGCCGAGGAGAAGAAGATCGCCGCCCTCGTGAGGAAGGCGGTGCGCTGATGGCAGAGAAGGACGACTGGCGCGGCGAGATGCTTTCCCGGCTCCGGGCCCTGATCAAGGAGGCCGACCCCGAGGTGGTCGAGGAGGCGAAGTGGAAGAAGTCATCTCAACCCGACGGGGTCCCGGTCTGGTCACACGACGGGATGATCTGCACCGGCGAGACCTACAAGAGCGTCGTGAAGCTGACCTTCGCCAAGGGCGCATCGCTCGAGGATCCCGCGGGCCTCTTCAACTCCAGCCTCGAGGGCAGGGTCCGGCGAGCGATCGACATCCGCGAGGGCGAGGCGATCGACGAGGGCGCCTTCAAGGAATTGATTCGCGCGGCCGTGCGACTGAATCAGTCATAGGCGCGCACCGTCTGCCACGAGTGCCAGGTGATCCGCAGGATCACCAGCGTGATGCCCAGCCCGATCAGCGGATCGAGGAGCTGCGCGCCCAGCGCGACCGCGATGGCGCTCGCCACCACCGCGAGGCTGACGTACGCGTCAGCCCTGGCGTGATTGCCGTCGGCGATCAGGGCCGGGCTGTTGAGCCGCTCGCCGGCCCGGGTCCGGATCCGGGCCGCGACCCAGTTCCCCGCGTAGCCGATTCCGCCGCCGATGGCGAGCGCGCCGAGGTGATGCACGTCTTGCGGGTTGATCAACCGGTCGATTGCCTCGAAGCCCGCGACGGCGGCGCTGACGGCGATCGCGAAGACCACCGCCAGCCCGGCCCACCGCTCCACGCGGACGGATCTGAGCGCGAAGGCAACCGCCAGGGGAAAGGCGGTCGCGGCGTCCCCGAAGTTGTGGATCAGGTCGGCGAGAAGGGCGACGCTCGAGGTGAGGGCGAAGATCGCCGTCTGGGCCCCGGCCGCCAGGCCGAGGACCAGCAGTGAGAGCGCAACCGCCCTGATCCCCTCGCGTGAGCGCTTGATCGTCGGGTCGATCAGGCCATGGGAGTGGCCGTGCCCGTCTCCGTGATCGTGGTGGTGATGGTGAGCGGGCTCGGGTTCGTGGATGTGCGGCCCGGCGTGCGGGTGGGAGTGCGTCAGCGAGCCATGCCGGTGGAGCTCACCGCGCAGCGGCTCGTAGACAACGGTTTCGCTCATGTCCGACAGGCTAGGCCGCACAGCCGGTCAGGCGGAACCGATCAGGCGGAACCGATCAGGCGGAGCGGATGATCGTCAGCGCCGCCGTCGGGATGCCAGAAGGGCAGCGTCAGCGCGCTCGACCAGTGCCTCCAGCGTGTCGGCCTCTTCGAGAGCTGCCAGCCCGAACGACACGGGTGCTCGCCCCCTCTCGGAGAGAGCCAAGCGGATCTCCTTGAAGCGGCTACGGCCTTCGTCCAGGTCGGCATTGGAGATCGTGCAGATGAATTCGTCCCCGCCCCATCGCACCACGGGGTCGTAGGGGCGCAGCTTCGAGTGCAGCACGGCGACCAAATCGCGGAGCAGCGCATCACCCGCGGCGTGGCCTTCACGATCGTTCACGCCCTTGAGGTCGTCGCAGTCGATGTAGGCGAGCACCAGAGCTTGGTCCGAGCGGCGGGAACGCTCGATCTCGTTGATGACCGCGATCTCCCCCATGCCGCGCCGGTAGGCACCGGTGAGGTCGTCCAGGTGCGCCCGCTCCAGCTCCGCGAGGAGGTGGTCGCGGTCAGCCGCCGCATCCGCGCGGTCTTTGGCCGCTCGCGCGCGGTCCGCGCCCGCCTGCATGCGCTGGGCAGCCGCCTTGTCGCGCATCTCCGCGAGCGCCGCCAGGGCTTGCGTGGCTCGGGGACCAGCGCTGTCCAGCTCCTCGCCCATGCGCCTCATCTCCAGGTCGTGGACTTCAGCGAGTCGGTCACGTTCCTCCGCCACACGGTCCCGGTCCAGGGCGATCTGATCGCGCCTGTTGGCCTGGCCGTCACGCTCGGAGGACACCTGGGACCGCACGAGCGTCGCCGCGTGCCGGTCGAGGGTGGCCTGGGCGCGCTCGGTGCGCGAGAGCTCATGTGTGCGCTCGATCTGCGCATCGCCGGAAGGTCGGCCGGCCAGATCGCGATCCGAGGCGGCCTGATCTCGCTCCGAGGCACGCTGGTCGGCGTCCGCCTGAACCTGGTCACGATCGGACGCGCTCTGGTCAGCGTCCGAGGCGATCTGATCGTGGTCGGCCGTGGTCTGATCGGCGCCGGAGGCCGCTTGATCGGCCTGATGCCTTCTTCGATCCCAATGCCAGCGCATTCGCGCTTCCTTTTCTTCCCCCTGAGGCCGCCGAGCGGCGGCTCTGTCGATGCTAGCTGGCTGCGGGCTCTGGCGAGCGCGCATCCCGCTCGGCTCGCCGGAGGCGGGAATCGGCCAGAGCGAAAGAACGTTCCAGCTCCCTCAGCCGGGCGGGGCTGGTCGCCCGCACACCGTGCGTCTTGGCCCGGTAGAGGTCACGGCGGTCGCGGTGGTAGCGGGCCTGGACTCTCAGGTCCTCCAACCGAGGCGGGCGGGTCATCGCCCGACCTCCTCGGCTTCCTTCGCGTCGGTCACCGCCCACCCCACGCGCTCGATCAGTTGTGCGGCATGGTGATGGCCGGCCAGGTGCTCGGGTTGGATGTTCTCCGAGAGCACCACCGCCGAGTCTTGATCGGCGCTCTGGTTGCTCAAGACCTCTGGTTGCTCAAGACGATGATCGTGGGCATAAGCTTGTTCCTTCCTATCGGCGGTTGGTGTCGCGCGAAACGAGAGGCAGCCGCCGCTTTCGATGCAGGCGGGTGACTTCGTCGAGGACCACCCGGCGGGCGGCGAACTTCCGCTCGTAGCCCCGCACCCGCTTGATCGTGGTGACGTCGACTTCGTCGAGCGCCGCTACGACCTCCTCATCGCTGAGCGCGTCGTAGCCGGGAAGCGGCTCATCCTGGCGCAGCCAGCGCAGCTTGTCGAAAACCACCCTGCGATTCTCGTGGGCCCGCTCGTAGCTCTCGATCTCCGCAAGCTCGACCTGGGATCGACTGGAGAGCGATGCGACCACGTTCTTGGTCTTGAGGCCGTCGTAACCCGGAACGGGCTGCTTGACGGTGGCGGTGCTCACTTCGCCGTCTCCGTTCCCGGCGATCCCACGGGAACGGATATCGGGCCCGGAATCGGCGAAGCCGCCGGGATCGGCGATGCGGCCGGGATCGGCGACGCTGGAGGGATTGAGGTGAGGTTCCTGGCCATATGGACACAGTATCACGAATTCATGAAATACTTTTCCGGTATGCAACCGAAGGACTTGCAGTCCGTTGCCCCCCACTGGGACTTCCTGACGAACCACGCGCACGTCCTGGTCTGCGTCGCCCGTGACCCGGGCATCCGGCTGCGCGATATAGCCGCCGCCGTCGGGATCACGGAGCGTGCGGCCCATCGCATCGTCTCCGAGCTGGTCGACGAGGGCTACGTGGTACGCGAACGGCAGGGTCGAAGGAACCGGTATCAGGTCAAGACCAAGCTGCCGCTCCCCCACCCCCTGGCGGAAGAACACGAAGTGGGCGATCTGCTCGACGTCCTGATCGGCTAGGCCGGCTGCCGGAGCAGCCCCGAGACCGCCTGGGCCAGCCGCCTGCCGGTCGCCGTCAGCCGGTACTCGGCATGCGGCGGGCGGCCCGGGATCAGGCGCCGCTCGACGATCCCGGCCGCCTCGAGCTGGTCGAGCCGGTCGGAGAGCGTCGTCGGCGAGATGCCCGGCAATGACTGCCGGAATTCGTTGAAGCGCTGAGCGCCGCTGGAGCAGGCGTAGATGGTGCCCAGCGTCCAGCGGCGCTCCAGCAGGGCCGCCACGGAGCGGACCTCGGAGGGGACCGGCGCGCAGCTACGACACCTGGGCGACATCCGCTCCCCGCTCGGCCGGCTCGAGGGCGTGCTCGAGGACCTCGTCGATGCTCATCACCGGGTGGAAGGTCATCTGCTCCCGGACCTCTTCGGGGACCTCCTCGAGGTCGCCGCGATTTCGCTCCGGCAGGATCACCTCGGTCAGCCCGGCGGCGTGAGCCGCGAGGACCTTCTGCTTCAGCCCGCCGATCGGCAGGACGCGGCCCTGGAGGGTGACCTCGCCGGTCATCCCGACTGTGTGCTTGACGGGACGCCCGCTGAGCAGCGACGCCAGAGCGGTCGTCATCGCGGTGCCCGCGCTCGGGCCGTCCTTAGGGATCGCCCCGGCGGGGACGTGCACGTGGAACTCGCGGCCGAACGCGTCGCCGTCGATGCCCAGCTCGTCGGCGTGCGAGCTGACGTAGGAGAGCGCGATCCGAGCCGACTCCTTCATCACGTCGCCCAGCTGCCCGGTCAGGACCAGGCCCTTGTCGCCCTCCATCGCGGTCGCCTCGATGAAGAGGACGTCGCCGCCGGTGCCGGTGACCGCCAGTCCGGTGGCCACGCCCGGGATCGCCGTGCGCTCGACCGACTCCTGGAAGAACTTCTGCCGGCCAAGGGCGTCGACGACCTCATCGGCTTCGATCGTGATCGGAGCCTCCGCCTCGCCGGACGCGATCCGCGTCGCCTCGCGGCGGAGCAGCTTGCCGAGCTCGCGCTCGAGCTGCCGGACGCCGGCCTCGCGGGTGTACTCCGTGATCACCTTGCGGAGGATCGCGTCGGAGGCCTCGACCTCTTCGTCACGCAGGCCGTTGCGCTTCACCTGGCGCGGCCAGAGGTAGCCGCGGGCGATCGCGAGCTTCTCCTCGGTCGTGTAGCCGTCGAAGGAGATGACCTCCATCCGGTCCAGCAGCGGCGCCGGGATCGTGTCGACCACGTTGGCGGTCGCCAGGAAGACGACCTCGGAGAGGTCGACCTCGACGTCGAGGTAGTGGTCGCGGAAGGAGTGGTTCTGCGCCGGGTCGAGGACCTCGAGCAGCGCCGCGGACGGATCTCCGCGCCAGTCCGCGCCGACCTTGTCGACCTCGTCCAGCAGGATCACCGGGTTCATCGTCTCCGCGTCCCGGAGGGCCCGGATGATGCGGCCCGGCAGCGCGCCGATGTAGGTGCGCCGGTGGCCCCGGATCTCGGCCTCGTCGTGGACGCCGCCCAGCGAGAGGCGGACGAACTCGCGGCCCAGCGAGCGGGCCACGGACTCGCCGATCGATGTCTTACCGGTGCCCGGAGGGCCGACGAGCGTCAGAATCGCGCCGTTGGCGCGGGAGTCGTCCTCCACCCCGCGCTCCTCGCGCAGCTTGCGCACCGAAATGAACTCGGTGATGCGCCGCTTCACGTCCTCGAGGCCGGCGTGGTCCTCGTCGAGGACCTCGCGCGTGTGCTGCGGGTGGAGCTTCTCCTCGGAGCGCTTCGACCACGGCACCGCCAGCAGCCAGTCGAGGTAGCTGCGAATCATCGAGGACTCGGGCGACTGCTCGCCCTGGCGCTCGAGACGGCGCAGCTCGCGCTCCGCCTGCTCGGCGACCTCCTCGGGCATCCCCGCCTCAGCGAACTTCTTCTCGTACTCGCCGATCAGGTCGCCCTCATCCTCGCCGAGCTCCTTGCGGATCGACTCCATCTGCTTGCGCAGGAAGTACTCGCGCTGCTGCTTCTGGGCGCCGGAGTCGACGTCGTCGCGGATCTTGCGCCGGACCTGAAGCTCGGCCAGGCGCTCGCGCTGCATCTCGACGGCGAGCTCGAGCCGGCTGGTGACGTCCAGGGTTTCGAGCAGCTTCAGCTTCTGCTCGCGCGTCAGGTCGGGGCTGAACGCCGTGGTGTCCGCCAGAGCGCCGGGCTCCTCGATTGAACGCAGGAAGGCGCCGATGCGCTCGTCGGCGCCTCGCAGCTCCAGGATCTCCTCGACGACGGCGCGGTACTCGCGCGCCAGCTCGAGACTGCGCTCATCCTCGGGATTGCCATCGTGGATCTCCTGCACGTCGACGCGCAGGTGATCGCCGTCGCCGGGCTGCGCCTGGCCGGCCAGCCCACGGTGCAGGCCGACGACCGTCGCGGCCCATCCGCCCCTCGGCAGCTGGGCGCGCTCGATCACCTCGGCAACGACGCCGATCCGGCCGAATTCGCCGTCCTGGCGCGGCAACAGGAAGACACGTTCCTCGTCCCCAGTGTCGATCGGCAACGTGGCCGTGACGCCCGGGAAGACGATCGCTTCATCAAGTGGGATCAGAAGAAAGGTCATGGCACGGTCCAATTTCTGTAGTTAGTCCACCGCAGGATAGCGCCTTGCTTGAGGGTACTCAGCGATCGGACGGCCGCGAGGCCGACCGCAGCTCTTCGAGCTCAGCCCGGAGCGCACGTACCTCGGTGAGGATCTCCCGGTCGGCTCGCAGCTCGGCCTGTTCCAGCGGTCCCTCGTCTTCGCGCACGAGCAGCGAGGCCACGACCGCCGTGGTGAAGGCCAGCAGCATGAAGCCGGTGATCATCGTCACGGTCGCGATCAGGTGACCGATCAGGGTATGCGGCACCTGGCCGGACCAGCCGACCGTGGTCATGAGCGAGATGGACCACCACACCCCGTCCCAGAAGGACTCCGTCGTGTCGGTCGAGAACGCGGCCATTCCCGCCGCCCCGGCGACGACGACGAACGCGGCAGCCGGGAGCAGGTACCGCAGCCAGGCCCGGCGCAGCCGTGATGGCGCTGCGCCCAGCAGCTCTCCTCGAACCGTGATCTCGGGCCGTTCGCTGACAGCCATGCCCGGATCGTCCTCCTGCGCAGAGGGGACCGCATCCGTGCTTCCGCCCTGGGTGGACTACGTAGTTCGCCGTGACGAGCGCCGGCCGTTCTTCGACTGCCAGAAGGCGATCTCGCCGCCCTCGGGCGTCGAGACCACGCTGCGCCAGCCGTCCGGGCCCTCTCGCGGCCCGAGCAGCACGTCGCCCCCGAGCTCGCGGGCCTGCTCCGTCGTCAGCCCGACGTCGGGAACGGCCACGTACGGCAGCCAGAGGGGGTGCTCCGCCTCCTCGCACTGGACCACCCCTCCTCCCACTCCGTTGCCCATCCCGAGCGAGAGGTAGGAGCCGTTCCCGGCATGGATGCGCTCCGGGCGCCAGCCGAAGAGCTGCATGTAGAACGCGACTGCGGCGGGCTGGTCCCCGGTATGGAGCTCCAGGTGGATCACGGGATTACCGTCGCGCGAGTTCATTCCCTTGCCACAGAGACCGGTCGAGCGCTCGAAATTCATCGGTCGCCGATGAGTTCCGGTGCTCCGGCCGGTCTACTCTCCAGAGACGGGATGAGCACGACGCCTACAGAGGTGGAGCAGCGTCAACTCCTCGAGACCGCCCGCAAAGGGAGCGAGGATGCCTACGCCCGGCTGGTCGAGCCGCACCGGTCGGAGCTGCAGGCCCACTGCTACCGGATGCTGGGCTCGGTCCAGGACGCCGAGGACGCGCTGCAGGAAGCGCTCGTCCGCGCCTGGAAGGGACTCGACAAGTTCGAGGGCCGCAGCTCCCTGCGCTCATGGCTCTACCGGATCGCGACGAACACCTCGCTCGACGCGATCGAAAAGCGGCCGAAGCGGATCCTGCCGATCGACTACGGCCCCCCGGCCGACCCGCACGGTGGCGTCGGCGAGCCGCTCGTCGAGTCGGTCTGGATCGAGCCCTTCCCGGACGAGACCCTCGGCATCGAGGACGGCTACGCCTCGCCCGACGCTCGCTACGAGCAGCGCGAGTCGGTCGAGCTCGCCTTCATCGCCGCGCTCCAGCTCCTGCCGGCCAACCAGCGCGCCGTGCTCATCCTCCGTGAGGTCCTGGGCTTCTCCGCCCAGGAGACCGCGGACACGCTGGACACGAGCGTCGCCTCGGTCAACAGCGCGCTACAGCGCGCCCGCGCGACGATCGAGAAGCGCCTGCCGGAGCAGAGCCAGCAGGAGACCCTCAAGGCCCTCGGCGACGAGAAGCTGCGCGAGATCGTCGAGCAGTACGCCGATGCGTGGGAGCGGAACGACGTCGACACGGTGGTCGACCTGCTCGCCGAGGACGCGGCCTTCACCATGCCGCCGATGTCGCGCTGGTTCCACGGACACGACGGGATCCGAGGGTTCCTGTCGATGTGGTCGATGCTGCCCGATTGGGGCTGGAAGTCGATCCCGACGACCGCCAACGGCCAGCCCGCGCTCGCGTTCTACAGCTGGGACGAAGAGAAGCAGGCGCGCGTGCCCTTCGCGGTCAACGTACTGACCTTCGAGGGCGACAAGATCAAGGAAATCGACGCGTTCATCCTGCGGGGCTCGCAGGACCCGGACCCCGAGGTCCAGGCGCGGACGCCGGAGCAGCCGGCGGACTACGAGAAGCTGGCCAAGGCCTACGACCGGTTCGGCCTGCCTGCTACTTTGGATTAGCGAGCTGTCACTGCTCGGGCAGCGGCCTCGTCTCAGCTGCGAGACCGCTTTCGATCGCTTTTCTTGACTTCGAGCGCGGTCGAACTTGTAGAACAACCGATGAGTTTCCAGGGGTGGCCCGGTCGTAACGGGAAACGACCCTTTTCGGTCTAGGAGGCCGCATGACGCAGGCACAGGTGGGAACAGCACAGGACAATCCTCAATCGGCGGATCGCTCCCGCTGGATCGCTCTGTACGTGCTCTGCGCGGGCATGCTGATGATCGTTCTCGACGTCACCGTCGTGAACGTCGCGCTGCCCTCGATCAAGGACGACCTGGGCTTCAGCCAGTCGAGCCTCGCCTGGGTCGTGAACGGCTACCTGATCACCTTCGGCGGCCTGCTGTTGCTCGCCGGTCGCCTCGGCGACCTGCTCGGCCGCCGCAGGATCTTCCTGATCGGTCTCGCCGTCTTCGTTGCGGCGTCGATCCTCTGCGGGGCGTCGCAGAGCGAGGGGATGCTGATCGGCGCCCGCCTGCTGCAGGGCATCGGCGGCGCGATGACCTCGGCCGTCATCCTCGGGATGATCGTGACGATGTTCCCGGAGCAGAGGGAGCAGGCGAAGGCGATCGGCGTCTACGCGTTCGTCGCCTCCGCCGGTGGCGCGGTCGGCCTGCTGCTCGGCGGAGTGATCACGCAGATCATCAGCTGGCACTGGATCTTCTTCATCAACGCTCCGATCGGCGTGGTCACCGCAGTGGCGACTATCCGCCTGCTCGAGGACGACGAGGGCCTCGGCTTCGGCCAAGGCGCGGACCTGCTGGGCGCGTTCCTGATCACCACGTCGCTGATGCTCGGCGTGTACACGATCGTGAAGCCGGCGGCCGAGCAGGGCTGGGGCGCCACCGAGACGCTGCTGCTGGGCGCGGGCTCGCTGGTCCTGCTGGCGCTGTTCATCGCCCGCGAGGCCACGGCCGGCACGCCGTTGATCCCCCTGCGGATCTTCCGCTCGCGGAACGTCAGCGGGGCGAACATCGTCCAGGTGCTGACCGTGGCGGGGATGTTCGGCATGTTCTTCATGGGTTCCCTCTACCTGCAGCTCGTGCAGGGCTACGACGCGCTTCAGATCGGCCTGGCCTTCCTCCCGGTGACGATCATCATGGGGACGCTGACGGGCCGCTACTCGGAGCCACTGATCATGCGGTTCGGCGCCCGCCGGCTGCTCTTCCCGGGGCTCGGCCTGGTCGCCCTGGGCCTCGTCTACTTCACGCGGGCTCCGGTCAACGCGAGCTACGTGACCGACGTGCTGCCGGTTCTGGTTCTGCTCGGGACGGGCATCGGGATCTGCTTCCCGGCGCTGATGACGATCGCGATGTCGGGCGCCACCCGCAGCGATGCGGGGCTCGCCTCCGGGCTGGTCAACACCTCGGCCCAGGTCGGCGGCGCGCTCGGGCTCGCGGTGCTCGCGACCCTCGCGACCTCGCGCTCCAACGACCTCGAGGCGACGGGCCACTCAACGGCCTCGGCGCTGACCAGCGGCTACCACCTCGCGTTCTGGGTGGCGGCGGGCCTGGTCGTGGCGGCCATCGCGGTAGCCGCGACGGTGATCGAGCCGGAGGCCAAGGCCGCCGAGCAGTTCGGCGAGGAGATGCCCGAGGAGATGCCGCAACCCGACGACGCGGCGTACTCCGAGGCCGCCTAGTTGGACGAGACCGTCCAGCGGGCCCTCGAGAACGACCGCACGGTCGACATCACCACCACGGGTCGCACCAGCGGCGATCCGAGACGGATCGAGATCTGGCGCTACCGCTACGACGGCCGGACGTTCCTGAGCGGTTCTCCGGGGACCCGTGACTGGTACGCGAACCTGCTGGCCGAGCCGAAGTTCACGTTCCACCTGAAGGGCAGCGCGCAGGCCGATCTGCCGGCGGTCGCCCGGCCGATCACCGACGAGGCCGAGCGCCGCGAGGTGATCGCCGGGATCCTGGAGGACCTCGGCCGCGGCTCGGGCAACCTCGAGGAGTGGGTGGCGCGCAGCCCGCTCGCCGAGGTGGAGTTCCGCTAGTCGTTCGCCGGGGCGAGCCCCGGATCCAGCCGCCTGGCCCCCGCGCGCGCTGTGAGAAGCGGCTTCAAGTCTGCGACCACCCGGTTGGGTATTAGGGAGGGTCGACACATTGGGCGCGCGTTGCATCAGTACTTCGCCCTCAGCTTTTGCCGGGATCTGCCGCAGGCGTGGTACCCGCCAGGCAGCCTGAAAACGCCTTCGTTACCGTCCCCGCGGTGATCGCGCGGCTCGAGGCGGGAAGACGGCGGCTGCTGGCGCTTGCCCTGACGGCGGGGGCGCTTGGCGCTGTGGTCCTGTCGGGCTGCGGAGAGAAGTCGGAGCCCCCCATTCACCCGCCGACCACCGTGGCCACGACGACCACGCCGCCCGCGACGACGACGGCGCCGACCCCGACGCGTACGACCCCCACGCCCACGGCTCCGGTCCCGAAGACGACGCCCTAGTCAGCGCGACTGGGCGCGGAAGAAGTCAGCGAGCTGCCGCGCCTGCTCCGCGGGGTCTGTCGAGGTGGGAACGGAGGCGGCGCGGGACGGGCGCTGACTGCTGCCCCCGGCCTTGGTGGGCGTTCCCGATCCGTCCGAGCCGGTGGCGATCAGGACGCCGGCCGCGACGATTGCGAGCACCGCCGCAATCGCCGCGATGCGCGCCGCCGTGGTGCGGTGGCGCCGGGCGATCTCGGCTGGAGCGGGCCAGCTGCTCGTCGCCGGCCCTGTCGCGGGCAGCGGCTGTGTCGGCCGAGCCTGTGAGCGGACCCGGCGGACGGCCCCCGCCTCGCCCTCCCCGTCGACGGTTGCGAGCGCCTCGCCGAGCGAGCGAGCGTCGGTGAACCGGTCGGACGGATCCTCGCGGAGGCAGCGCTCGACGATCTCCCGCAGCTCCGGCGGCCTCGACTGGGGCAGGAGCTCGTCAGCGACGACCCCGCAGGCGTACACGTCGGCGGCCGGGGTGATCCTCCCGTCGGCGAGCTGCTCGGGCGCCATGTAGCGCTCGGTCCCGATCACCTTGCCCGCCTGGGTCAGCCGGGTGTTCTCCTCAGCGGCCCGGGCGATTCCGAAGTCGGTGATCTTGAGGCAGCCGTCCGAGGTGCGCAGCAGCAGGTTCTGGGGCTTGATGTCGCGGTGGACGAGCTTCTTGGCGTGGGCGTGGCCGAGTCCATCGCAGAGCTGGCTGAGCAGACGGAGCGCCTCGCCGCGGGGGATCGGTCGCCGCCGCCCGTTGAGCCGGTCGCCCACCGTTCCGCCGTCCACCTGCTCCATGACGATGAACGGACGCCCGTCGTCCTCGCCGACGTCGAACACCTGGACGATGTTGGGATGGTCGAGCTTGGCGGCCAGGCGGGCCTCGCGTGAGAAGCGCCGGCGCACCTCGTCGTCACCCGCGAGGTTGTCCGCGAGCAGCTTGATCGCCACGTCGCGGTCGAGCTTCAGGTCGCGGGCGCTGTACACCGTCGCCATGCCGCCGTGTCCCAGGCGGTCCGTGAGCTCGTAGCGCTCACCGCTCAGGTAGCGGTTCACTCCGGCTCTCCTTTCAGCTTGGCGTGCCCGGGCGGGCCGATGCCGCCGTGCTTCGCGTGGCCCGGCGGAACGAATTGCTGATCGCCGGGATGGTCACCCGCGTGCTGGTCCGGCTTCGAGGGCTTCTTCTTCTCGGGCTGGGGCGGCGGTGGTGGAGGTGGGCAGTTGACCTCGTCGACCAGCCTCCCCGTCACCGCATCGACCGCCGGGCGCATCGAGGCCGGCATGTCCGCCGCCTCGACCGCCGACCGGAGATCGTCGGCCGCGTGCGCAGCGTCGCAGGTCTCACCCGCGTCGAGGTCCGACGCGACCCGGTCGCTGAGCTTCGCCAGCTGACCTGCGGTTTCGGCGGAGATGGATGGAGGCTTCGCCACGGTGGCAGCACCGCCGCCGGAGCCGCACGCCCCGAGGCCGAGCGCCGCCAAGGCGAGCGAAATCGCCAGCCCCGCGGCTCTCGGATTCCCCATCGACATCACGCGTGACCCTCTGGTTCCCCATTACCCTCGCCTCGGGGCTGGAAACCGCGACAGCTGGCCACCGGAAGCCGGGGATACCGGGGGAATTCAGGATCGGTCCTGGAGCGCTCGCAGAGCGAGAAGACCGAGCCGCGTGTGTTGCGAATGAGACGCTGATGGCGGCAGCGGTCGCAGAGGCCGGCGTCGGGACCGCTCACCGCTCGTCGGCGGCTTCCCCTGCCCGTTCGGCGGCCTCCTCCGCCTCCTCGACGGCCGCCTCGGCCTCGATCGCTGCAGTCTGTGCCTGCTCGACCGCCTGCTGCGCGCCGAAGATCGCCCGCTTCAGGCCCTCGGCGAAGTACTCGCCCCCGCGCTGAGCGCGCTCCAGCGGCTCGGTGAGCTTGACGACCCGGCCGAGCAGCTCGTTCATTCGCTCCGCCTGCTGCAGCGCCTGGTCGGCCTGCCGGCGCATCACCTCGAGCTGCTCGCGCGAGACCTCCATCAGGTCGTTGGCCTCACGGATGCTTCGCTCCATGCTGCGCGGCAGCTCGATCGCCGCGCGCGCCATCGAGATCGGCCAGGTGATCAGTTCCCGCAGCACCCCAGGGAGACTAATACTTCACTTTGTATAGTCGGTATATGCCGACTTTCCGTCGCCTGCTCGGCTTCTTGCGTCCATATCGCCGCCAGCTGATCGGCTCGCTGCTGCTCGCCTGGATGGCGATGTGCATGACGGTGCTGATCCCGCTGCTGACCGGCGCGGCGGTCAACGCGATCAAGGCCGAGCACCGCGGCGACATCCTGCCGCTCGTCCTGGCGCTGCTCACGGCCGGGATCCTGCGCCTCGGGCTGACCGTGGGTCGCCGCCTGATCGCCGGGAAGGTCTCCCTCGCGGTCGAGTTCGACCTGCGCCAGGTCTTCTACGAACACCTGCAGAAGCTGGAGCTTGGCTTCTTCGACACGCAGCAGACGGGGCAGCTGATGTCCCGCGCGACCGTCGACCTCCAGTCCATCCGCTTCTTCCTCGGCTACGGGCTGATCTGGGTCAGCCAGAGCGCGCTGACCATCCTGTTCGCCGCGGTGGCGATGTTCATCCTGGATCCCGTCCTCGCCCTGCTCGCCCTGGCGCCGGTGCCGTTCCTGGTCGCGACCGCGACGCGTTACAGCCGCCGCAACCGCCCGGCCGAGCAGGAGGTGCAGCAGCGGGTCGGCGAGGTCACCGCGAGCGCCGAGGAGAGCATCTCCGGAATCCGGATCGTCAAGGCGTTCGCCCGGGAGCGCCATGTGCTCGGCCGCTTCACCCACTCCGTCAACCGGGTCTTCGAGCAGAGCATGGTCTCCACCCGCCTGCAGGCGTTCTACACGCCGCTGATGGGCTTCCTCCCGAACATCGGCCTGGCGGCCGTGCTCCTGGTCGGCGGCCTGCAGGTGATCAACGGCCACACGAACATCGGCCACCTCACCGCTTTCTACCTCTACGTCGTGATGCTCGCCGGCCCGGTCCGCTGGCTCGGCATGTCGCTGAGCATGGCTCAGCGCGCCGTGGCCTCGGGCAACCGGATGTTCGAGATCCTCGACCGGCAGCCGTCGATGGAGAGCCCGCCGGGTGCGCCTCCACTGCCGGAGGGCCGAGGCCAGGTCTCGCTGCAGCGAGTCACACTCCGCTACGACGGCTCCGAGCCGGCGCTGACCGGGATCGACCTGGAGGTCGAGCCGGGCCGCACCGTCGCGCTGGTGGGGCCCACGGCCGCCGGCAAGACGAGCCTGGTCGGGCTGCTGGCGCGGCTCTACGACCCGAGCGAGGGGCGCGTAGTGATCGACGGCACCGACATCAGGGACGTGGACCTGGCTTCGCTGCGCTCGGAGATCGCCTTCGTCTCCGACGACAGCTTCCTCTTCTCGGACACGGTGACTGGCAACATCGCCTACGCGCGGCCGGACGCGACCCCCGAGCAGGTCGAGGCGGCGGCCAAGCGGGCCCAGGCGCACGACTTCATCATGCGGCTCCCGGAGGGCTACGACACGGTGATCGGGGAGCGCGGCCTGACGCTCTCCGGCGGGCAGCGCCAGCGGATCGCGATCGCGCGCGCCCTGCTCGCCGAGCCGCGCATCCTGATCCTCGACGATGCCACCTCCTCGGTGGACGCGCGAACCGAGGCGCAGATCAAGCAGGGACTTCGCGAGGCGATGGAGGGCCGGACCACCTTCATCGTGGCCCACCGTCTCTCCACCATCTCCCTGGCCGACGAGATCGTCGTGCTCGACCGAGGCAGGATCGTCGACCGCGGCACCCACGAGGAGCTGCTCGAGCGCTGCTCGCTCTACGAAGAGATCGCCGAGAAGGGGCTGGAGGACTCGGTCTACCTGCAGCGGGACCTCGAGGAGCGCGAGGAGATGGCGAAGCTGTGAACGAGACGAACGGCGCCCAGAATTTCTTTGCCCTCTTCCGCTCGCTATGGCGGTTGATCCGCGGCGAGGACAGCCGCGGGCGGAAGGTTCGCTGGCTCTTCTCCCTGCTGCGCCCGTACCGGCGCCAGGTGCTGATGATGCTCGGGGCGCTCGTGCTCGCCACCGGTGCGACCCTGGCCCCGCCGTTCCTGGTCGGCAAGGCGATCCAGGTCTCGCTGAACGGTGACTCCAGGGCGCTCGTGCTGATCGTCGCCGGCTTCCTCGGCGCGGCGCTGGTCGGCTGGGGAACCAGCTACGTGCAGACCTACCTGGTGGGCTGGGTCGGCGAGCGGGCGCTGCAGGACCTGCGGATCCGGATCTTCACCCACCTCCAGCAGATGTCGATCGGCTTCTTCACCCGCAACCGGCCGGGGGTACTGATCTCGCGGATCACCAACGACGTCGACGCGCTCGACCAGCTGATCAGCTCCGGCGTGGTCACACTCTTCTCCAGCACCCTGACGCTGGTCGGGGTGGTCGTGATCATGCTGGTCGCCGACGTCCAGCTGGCGCTGGTGGTCTTCCTGACGCTGCCCGTCCTGTTCATCGCCAGCTTGATCTTCCGCATCGTGGCGGCGAGCGCCTACCGGATCACCCGTGAGCGGATCGCCGAGGTCACGGCCTACCTGCAGGAGACCCTCAGCGGCGTGCGGGTGGTGCGCAGCTTCGCCCAGGAGCGTCGCCACGTCGGGCGGATGGCCGAGCTCAACGAGCTCAACCGCCAGGCGAACCTGAAGACGGTCTACCTGAACGCCTCGTACTTCCCCGCCGTCGAGCTCCTCTCGGCGATCGGGACCGCGGTGATCATTCTGTACGGCGGCTACCAGGCGCTCGACCTGAGCACGGAGGCAGCGCGCCACGCGCAGATCGGGATCGTCGTGGCGTTCGTCGGCTACCTCTCCACCTTCTTCGACCCGATCCAGCAGCTCTCCAACCTGTACACGACCTACCAGCAGGGAATGGCGGCGCTGGACAAGATCTTCGACCTGCTCGACACCGAGCCCGACATGGTCGACAAGCCCGGCGCGCTCGATCCGGGGACGCTCCGCGGCGAGATCGAGATGGACCACGTCTGGTTCTCCTACGGGTTGGACCGAACCGCCGGGCTGAAGCGGTCCAGCGGGAAGATCGAGCGCGGTTCCGACGAGGAGGACGACGACACGGCGTGGGCGCTCGAGGATGTCTCGGTCAAGGTGCCCGCCGGGCAGACGCTGGCGCTGGTCGGCGAGACCGGGGCCGGCAAGTCGACCTTCGCGAAGCTGGTCTCGCGCTTCTACGACCCGCAGAGGGGCCGGGTGCTGGTCGACGGCAACGACCTGCGCGATCTGAGCTCCACCTGCTTGCGGAGCCAGCTCGGCATCGTGCCGCAGGAGGGGTTCCTCTTCTCGGGCTCGGTGCGAGAGAACATCGCCTTCGGACGACCCGATGCGTCCGACGAGGAAATCGAGGCCGCGGCCGACGCGATCGGCGCCGGCGAGTTCATCCGGCGCATGCCCGACGGATTCGATTCGGAGGTCGGCGAGCGTGGCGTGTCCCTGTCGGCGGGCCAGCGGCAGCTGATCGCCTTCGCTCGCGCCCTGCTGGCCGAGCCGCGGATCCTGATCCTCGACGAGGCGACCTCCAACGTGGACGTGCGCACCGAGCGGACTATCGAGCTCGGCCTGGAGCGCCTGCTCGAGGGCCGGACGGCGATCGTGATCGCTCACCGCCTCTCCACCATCCGGGGCGCGGATCGGATCGCCGTGCTCGAGAACGGGCGGATCCGCGAGAGCGGGACGCACGACGAGCTGATCGCGGCCGGCGGCCGCTACGCGGAGCTCTACGGGACCTGGGCGGACCTGGCCGCGGCTTAGCCGGGGCCGATGCCGCCGGATCCGCTGGATCCGCCGGAGGAGCCCGATGACCCGGACGTGCCGCTGCTGCCGCTAGTCCCGGAGCTGCCGGGGGTGCCGCCCGCGGTCCCGCCCGAGCTGCTTGGCGCGCTCGGGGTGACCGTGCCGCCGCTGCTGCTCGAGCTGGAGCTGCTCGAGCTGCCGGAGCTCGAGGTCGAGCTGGAGGCGTTGATCTCGGAGCCGCAGTCCTTGAACCCGTACGCGGAGGCGGCCTGCGAAGCGGCGGACTTGGCGCTGTCGAGCTCGGTCTCGAACTGGCTGGGGTCCTCGCCCCGCTGCACCGCCAGGCCGATCTTCTGCCCCGCCGAGACCTGGTCGGACATCGCCTTCAGGAAGGCGTCGAGGTTGGCGTCGGTGGGCGGATTGAGCTGCTTGATGTCGTCGATGACGCCCTGGCGAAGCTGAGCGATCTGGGCGGCCTCGCTCTCGCCCTGGCCGGCGGCGGCGAACTGCTCGATCGAGGAGTTGGCCTCCGCGCAGATCGAATCGGCCTGGGTGATGAACTGGGTCTTGCTGGTCGCCTGCTGGGTCGTCTCGGTGGGGACGACGATCGGAGTCTCCGGGGAGCTGTCGCCGCCGCAGGCGGAGAGAACTGTCCCCGCGCCCACCGCGGCGACGAGGACGATGAGGTTCCTCGGACGCCACATACGGCCGCGCAAGGTAGCAAGGATGTGAAACGGAGCCGGGCCGCCTATGACGCGGCGGCGAAGAGCTGGGCCCCAGGGATTTGAACCCCGACTACCACGTCCAGAGCGTGGCGTGCTGCCATTACACCAGGGCCCACCGCGTGCCCGGAAGCCTAGCTTGATGTGAGTTCGCCCAGGTCGCTGTCGGTGTCGCCGAGCAGCTTCTTGGCCTCGTCCGAGGCGACGTCGACGCCCTCCGCCAGCAGCGTCCGGGCGTGCGCGAGTTCCTCGGATCGCTCCACGGTCAGGGCCCCCGCGACCTTGCCGTCCTTCAGGTAGAAGACGCTGAACTCGCCCGCATCCCGGTCGCCGCGCCAGATCACCTCGTCCCAGTCGCTCGCCGGGCCCACGTACTCGAGGCCGGCCCAGTCGGCCAGGTCGCTGAAGAAGTACGGCACGACCTCGTACGGCTTGGCGTCCCCCAGCATCGAGCGCGCGGCGTGCTGGCCCTGCTGCATCGCCACGTCCCAGTGCTCGACCCGCAGCCGGCGCCCGTGCACCCGGCTGTCGTACGAGCAGACGTCCCCGGCCGCGTAGATCCCCTCGACGGAGGTCTGGAGGGTCTCGTCGCAGCGGATTCCGCCATCGTCATCGTCGATCTCCAGGCCGGCTCGCTGCGCGACCATCACGTCCGGCTTCACACCCGCGCCGACGACGACCATGTCGCCCTCGATCGTCTTGCCGCTCTCTGTCACGACAGCGGTCGCGTGGTCATCGCCCTCGAACGCCGCGAGCGTCTCCCCGCCGTGGATCTCGATCCCCTTCGACTCCAGCAGTTCATGGAACCAGCGGCCGGCCTCCTCGCCGAAGGTCCGCGAGAGGGCGACGTCCTCCATCATCACGATCGCGCAGTCAGTCCCCTTCGACTTCAGCGACGCCGCCACCTCGCACCCGATGTAGCTGCCGCCGACCAGGATCACCCGGTCCGCCTTCTCCGCGTCGGCCCTGATGTTGTCCGAGTTCCCGAAGGCGCGCAGGTAGTGAATCCGGTCGAGGGCCGAGCCGTCAACCCGCAGCAGGTTCACGTTCGCACCCGTCGCCAGCAGGACCTTCTCGAACTCGACCTCCTCCCCACCCTGCAGCTTGACCGTCCGCGCCTCGGTGTCGAGAGCCATCACGTTGGTCCCGGTGCGCAGCTCGACCCCGTTCTCCCCGTACCAGGACTCGGGATTGACGTAGGCGTCCTCGCGCTTCGCCTCGCCGCGCAGGTACTCCTTGGAGAGCGGCGGCCGCTCGTACGGCGGCTCCGGCTCGCGGCCGACGAGCAGGATGTCCCCGTCCGCCCCGCGCTTGCGCAGCTCGGCGGCGGCGTAGCCGGCGGCGAACCCGCCGATCAGCAGGTACTCAACCCGCTGAGGCACCGTCAGATCCGAAGAACACCTTGAGCTCCTCCTCGAGACCAGGGTCTAGCACGGCCAGCACCTCGTCGCCCGCCTCGAGCACCGTGTCCGGTGTCGGGACGAAGCCGCCCTGGCCCTCGCGCAGGATCGAGATCAAGAGGCTGCCCTCTGGCATGTTGAGATCGCCCACACGCATGCCTGCTACCCGGCTGTCGTCCGCAAGCAACATCTCGATGATCTCCAGGCGCTCCTCGGGCAGGTCGAGGAGGTGCACGAGCCCGTACTCCGGCACCTCGTGCTCCAGCAGCCGCAGGATCAAATCCGTGGCCGAGACGTAGGGCTTGATCCCCAGCAGCTCGAAATGGGGGCGGTTTCGCGGATTGTTGACGCGGGCGATGATCCGATCGACCAGGTACTTCTCCTTCGCGACCTGGCAGATCAGCATGTTGTCCTCATCGTCGCCGGTCACCGCGATCACCATGTCGGCGCGCGAGATCCCGGCCCGCTCCAGCACCCAGAGCTCGGACGCGTCGCCGTACTGGATGTTGTGCTCGAGCTCCTGCTCGACCGTCGTGTACCGGTTGCGGTTGTCCTCGATCACGGTCACCTCGTGACCCTTGTCGAGGAGCTCCCTGGCCAGGTTCCAGCCGACCTTCCCCGCCCCCGCGATGATGATGTACTTGCCGCTGCCCTCGCCCATCAGCTCGTCCCGGCGGCCTCCATGACCTCCTTCTCGAGCATCTCGATCGCGACTCGAGTCGGGCAGATCGTGTTGACCCCCTGCTTCTCGTACCACTCCGCGCGCAGCGGATCGAGGATCCGCGCGATCACCGTGGGCACGTTGAACTTCCGCTTCGCGATCTGAGCGATGACGATGTTGGTGTTGTCGCCGTCCGTGGAGGCGATGAAGGCGTCGGCCCGCTCGATGCCGGCGGCGGTCAGCGCCTCCTCCTCGAGGCCGGTCCCGACGGTGAACTGCCCGCCGGAGTCCTCCCAGGAGCGATCGAGGTTGACCTCGAGGCGCGCGTGCGCCTCCGGGTCCTCGTCGAGACACGACACCTCATGCCCCTCTCGGAGCATGCTCCTCGCAACGGAGGACCCAACCCTCCCGCAACCGACGATGAGAACGAACATTCGGGCCGGATGTTAGTCCTGCCCGGTGCCCGACCCATCCGTGGCTCGTGCGTGAATCGATCCGGGGCAACTACTGAGTAGCGTGGCGTAGTTCGACCCCTTGTGGCCGCCGGGGAGGCCGAGCAGACTGGATGCACGTCAGGGGGCCGATTGGATGGCTATGGACCTCACTCAGAATGGAAGCGCGAGTCGGCATGAGTTCGACATCGGCGGAGCGCTGGAGCGCGGTGAGATCGGCGTCCATTTCCAGCCGAAGGTGGATCTGCGCAGCGGCCGGGTGATCGGCGTCGAGGCCCTGGCTCGCTGGGAGCATCCCGAGCGGGGCCTGCTGCCGGCAGCGGAGTTCATCCACGCCGTTGAATCGGACGAGCTGATGCGGTCGCTGACCGAGCGCGTTATCGAGATCTCGACCCGCGCCGCCGGGGACTGGTGGCGGTCGGGCCTGAGTCTCCAGCTGTCGGTGAACCTCCCCGCCCTCGCCATCTCGTCAAGTGACTGGAACCTCGCCGCCCTCGTCGCGGACTCGCTGGCCGCCGCCGCACTCCCTGGCGAGGCCATCCGGTTCGATGTCACGGAGGACGCGCTCCTCGTGGATCCCGAGCAGGTCTCGGAACGGGTGGCTCGCTTCGTCGCGGTCGGGGGCGGGGTCTCCATCGACGACTTCGGGACCGGCCACTTCTCCCTTCGCCAGCTCATCTCCCTCCCGATCGACGAGCTCAAGATCGACACGAGCCTGACTCGCCGGCTCGACGATGACGAGTGCAGGACGATGATCCGGGCCATCATCCACCTCGCTCATCAGATCGGCCTGCCCGTCGTCGCCGAGGGCGTGGAGACCACGGAGGCCTGGCAGCAGCTGCGCAGCATGGGGTGCGAGCGGGCTCAGGGCTTCCTGATCTCGCCGCCGGTCCCCGCCCGGGAGGTGCCCGCCTGGCTCGCGAGCTGGAACCAGCGGGCCCGCGAGCTCAGCTCCACCAGCCGGCTCAGGCGCCGGGGCAGGAAGGCCCCGAAGCAGCCGGCGGTGCGCGCCGAGGCAACCGCCTAGCTCTCCTCGGGCGGCGCCGTCAGCAGCACCCGGCACGGCGCCCGCTTCAGCACGTACTCGGTCACCTCGCCGATCTCGTCCGGGCGAGCCCCGCCGATCCCGCCCAGCACACCAGGATGGTCGAGTACTCGACCTCCGTCGGCGTCAGCCCGAGGCCGCGGTCGGCGACCACCCCGATCGAGAAGTAGATCGAGAACCCGACGGCGGCCGACGCGGCCGAGTAGAGGAACGGGACGCCGAGCAGGCGCTTCGCCCTCATCGCCCCGGGGCCCTCATCCGCGCATCGACAGGTAGAGCCTCCCGGCGCCGAGGGCGATGAAGAGCAGCCCGAAGAGGAACCCGACGGCCAGCGGCCCGCCACCCCGCGCGAGGGTGAGAACCAGCATCAGCACACCGAACCCGATGATCGTCACCGAGAAGATGCGCACGGCCATCTGGTAGCCCTCGTCGGGCGAGGGTGGCTTCATGCGTCCGGCCAAGGCCCCCCGAATAGAGGAGGCCCGGCGCCGGACTATCCGGGCAACCCCCCGATGATCGGGATGATCAGGATGGCAACGATGTTCGCCACCTTGATCATTGGGTTGATCGCCGGCCCGGCCGTGTCCTTGTAGGGATCGCCAACCGTGTCGCCGGTGACCGCGGCCGCGTGGGCCTCGGAGCCCTTGCCGCCGAACTCCCCGTCCTCGATCAGCTTCTTCGCGTTGTCCCAGGCTCCGCCTCCGGCGGTCATCGAGATCGCCATGAAGATGCCGACCACGATCACGCCGATCAGCAGCCCTCCGAGGGCCTGGTAGGAGATCAGCCCCACGATCAGCGTCACCACGATCGGGATCAGCGAGGGGAGGATCATCTCGCGCTGAGCTGCGGCGGTGACGAGGCTCACGGCGTGGCCGTATTCGGGCTTTTCCGTGCCCTTCATGATCCCTGGCTTCTCGCGGAACTGACGGCGGACCTCCTCGACCACCTGGCCGCCGGCGCGGCCAACGGCCTCGATCGCCAGCGACGCGAACATGTAGACCATGATGCCGCCGATCAATAGGCCGATCAGCACGGGTGGATCGGAGATCTGGAAGCTCAGCGCATGGCCGTTCGCCTCCGTCTGGAGCTCGTGGGTGAAGGCGTCGAAGAGCACCAGCGCGGCGAGCGCGGCCGAGCCGATCGCATAGCCCTTGGTGACGGCCTTCGTCGTGTTCCCGACCGCGTCGAGCGGGTCGGTGATGTCGCGCACGTCCTGGGGCAGGTCGGCCATCTCCGCGATGCCGCCCGCGTTGTCGGTGATCGGGCCGAACGCGTCCAGGGCGACGATCAGCCCGGTCAGCGAGAGCTGCGCCATCACCGCGACGCCGATGCCGTAGATGCCGGCGGTGCCACCGCCGGCGAGCTTCCAGGAGCCGAGGATCGCGAAGGCGATCACCAGCACGGGCAGCGCCGTCGACTGCAGGCCCTGCGCGAGGCCCTGGATGATGTTGGTCGCGTGACCCGTCTCAGAGGCCCTGGAGATGGTCCGCACCGGCCGGAAACGGGTTGACGTGTAGTAGTCGGTGAGCACGAAGAGCAGCGCGGTGACGCCGACGCCGATCAGGCCGCAGAGCCACAGGTCGGTGACGGTCGTGTTGCCGAGGGCGCTCCCAGAGAGGGGGTCGTTCATCAGCCACTTGGTGATCGGGTAGAAGGCGGCGGCCGAGAGCACGGCCGAGACGGCCAGACCTCGGTACAGCGCGGCCTCCACGTTCCCGGTCCGGGTGCGCACCGAGAGGGCGCCGATGATCGAGGCGATGATCGCGACCGCACCGATCGCGAGCGGATAGATCGCCACCTCGCGGGTGAAGCCGGTGAACGTGATCACGCCGAGGAGCATCACCGCCACGGCGGTGACCGCGTAGGTCTCGAAGAGGTCGGCAGCCATGCCGGCGCAGTCGCCGACGTTATCGCCGACGTTGTCCGCGATCACGGCGGGGTTGCGCGGGTCGTCCTCCGGGATCCCGGCCTCGATCTTGCCGACCAGGTCGGCGCCGACGTCAGCGGCCTTGGTGAAGATGCCGCCGCCGAGTCGCGCGAACACCGAGATCAGCGAGCCGCCGAAGCCGAGCCCGACGAGGGCGTCGACGCAGTCCTTGTCGCTCAGGTTGGTGAAGATCAGCAGGGCGCCGAAGTAACCGGCGACGCCCAGCAGCGCGAGGCCGACGACCAGCAGGCCGGTCACGGAGCCCCCCTTGAAGGCGATGTCGAGCGCCGGCGGAATGCCACCGCGAGCGGCCTCGGCCACGCGCGCATTGGCTCGAACGGAGAGGTTCATCCCGATGAAGCCGGCCGCGCCCGAGAAGATGCCGCCGATCACGAATCCGATCGCGGTCTCCACGTTCTGCAGCGGGATCAGGAGGATCGCGACGACCACGCCGACGCCGGCGATGATCATGTACTGACGCTTCAGGTAGGCGCTGGCGCCCTCCTGGACCGCGCCCGAGATCTCCTGCATCCGGTCGTTGCCGGGCGACTTGGCGAGCAGCCGCTGGGTGACCAGCAGGCCGTACACAACCGCCGCGGCCGCACAACCGAGCGCGACGACGATTCCGTAATCGGTCAAGAACTTAGTCAAGGAAGGCTCCTGCGTTGGGTTCGAAGAAATGCCGCTCGTGAAAAGCGGCGCGGCAGTCTACTGATTACGGCGGGTGCTCCGCTTAGCCCGGGGTCCACAGGCCCGAGTCGCCCTTGGGACGCTCGGGGGGCGGGGGCTCCTCTCCACCGCCCTCGTCACCCCCGGAGGGGGGACCCTCACCCGCGTGCTTGGCGTAGAGGACCTGAAGCTCGGAGATCGCCTGACGAAGCTGGGCCTGCGCCTCGGGCCTGACCATGTCGACCAGGGCGCGGGCGGCGTCGATCCCGACCTTCGCCTGCTCGAGGTCGCGCTCGTCGTCCTTGGCGATCCGCCTGGCCGAGAGGTTGAGGATGCTGACGACGCTCTGCAGGATGACGTCCTCGACGCGGACCTTGCGGATCTCCTCCTCGAGCTGGGCGCGGACCTCCTCCTCGCTCAGCTGCTCGCCGCTCGGCTGTTCCGCGGGCTGCTGCTGTTCCTCATCGGCCACTGACGGCTCCCTCCGGTGCGTAGGTCTTGCGGGTCTCCTCCACGGAGCGGCGGTAGATCTCCTCGATCGGCGCCCCCTCCGCGAACCGAGCATAGGCGCGCTGGGCACCGTTCCGCTCCGGAAGGTCGACCTCGAGGCCGAGCGCCTCTCGGGCGGGCTCCGTCCAGGCCACTATGCCCTCCAGGACCGCGCGCGTGGGCACGACGGTCCGCTCGCGGAAGTCGATCATCTCGCCGTCCATCCCGTAGCGAATCGCCCGCCAGAGGTTCTCCTCGATCTCCCGCTGGCGGAGGGGCTCGGGCGCATCGCCCTCGTCGAGGTCGATCGCCGCCTGCGCCACGCACGCGGCGATCAGGGCGGCGAGGTTGAGCGACTCGTCGCCCCGCGTCTGGGCGTCGCAGATCCGCACCTCGACCGTGCCGAAGGAGTGATGCGGCCGGACGCTCCACCAGAGCTGCGTCGCCTCGACGATCGAGTCGGTGTCCTCGAGCAGCTGCACGAAGTCCCTGTAGGTCGCCCAGTCGGCGAACGGCTCGTGGACGCCGCAGCGTGGGAAGGTCCTCGTGAAGATCTCGGTCCGCACCGAGTGCAGGCCCGTATCGCGGTGGTCGAGAAAGGGTGAGTTCGCCGACAGCGCCAGCAGCGGCGGCAGCAGGTCCCGCATCCGGTCCGAGACGGCGACGGCGCGGTCCGCCCCCCGGACGCCGACGTGGACGTGGAGGCTCCAGGTGTTGTTCCGCTGCGCGACCCAGCGCAGGTCGCCCTCCAGCCGGCGGTAGTGGTCGGTCTGAATGATGTGCTGGTCGAGGTAGTTCGCCCAGGGATGGGTTCCCATCGCCGCCAGGGCCAGCCCCATCTCGTCGGCGATCGCGAACAGCCGCTCGCGACGGGTCCGCTGGCGCTCGGCGGCGTCGGCGAAGGTCTCCCCCCGGCCTGAGCGGATCTCGATCTCGGTGTCGATCAGCTCGCCCTTGACGCCGTGGACGAGCTCCGGATCCCGGACGCATGCATCGTGCATCTCCTCGAAGCGATGCTCGAGGTCGAGGACCGCCGGATCGAGGATCGCGAACTCCTCTTCGATCCCGACCGTGAAGTCGCTCGACGAATCGAAGGTCTCTCGGACCGCGTCGAGGTCCAGGCCGTCGTGATTGGGCTCAGGATCGGTTGTCACCGGCGACCCGGGTTACGTCAGATAGAAGTAGAGGGCGTAGAGCAGGTCGACGGCCGGGCTCGAGGTGTGCACGGTGACGTCAGGCGGCACCTGCAGGAGGCGCTCGGAGTAGTTGAAGATGATCTTGACACCGGCCTTCACCAGGCGGTCCGCGACCTCCTGAGCTGCGTCCGACGGGACGGCGAGCACCCCGACCACGACCTGCTCGCCCTCCACCACCGAATCGATGTCGGCGAAGGAGCGGACCTCGAGGCCGCCCACGCGGCGGCCGATCACGGCCGGGTCGACGTCGAACATCGCGACGATCCGGAAGCCGTGGTCGGCGAAGATGTCCGAGCTCGCGATCGCCTGGCCCAGGTGGCCGGCGCCGAACAGGGCGATGTTGTGCTGGCCCGCTGTCCGGAGGATCTTGCGGATCTCCGAGACGAGCGAGTCGACCTTGTAGCCGACCCCCCGCTTGCCGAACTTGCCGAAGCCCGAGAGGTCGCGGCGGATCTGGGTCGAGTTGATGTGGGTGTAGTCCGAGAGCTCCTGGGAGGAGATCGTGTCCTTCCCCATCTTCCGCGCCTGGGTCAGCACCTGCAGGTAGCGGGAGAGCCTCGCAGCGACCCCCAGAGAAAGGCGATCACCGTCCGTGAACTCCGAGGCCTGCTCAGCGGTCTCGGCCGCCACGTCCTCGATCATGCGGACAAGGTATCGAGCCGCGCCCGCAGGCCGCCCGCGTCCAGGAAGAGCTCCGAGACGATCTCGCCGTTCAGCTCGATGACTGGTATCCGCTCCAGGTAGCGGCGCAGCAGGCCGTCATCCGACTCGATGTCGATCTCCTCGAGCTCGAACGAGGCGCCGTCGGCCAGCAGACCCTGGAGCCCGGCACGCGCCTCGTCGCACAGGTGGCAGTCAGGCCGCCCGTACAGAACGACGATCGGTGGCGAAGGCATCGAAGCCCAGATAGTCGGGATAGGGGATCGCCTCGGAATGTCGAGCGGCCGAGGCGATCATCGCCGCGTTGTCGGTGCAGAGCGAGATCGGCACGAGCTTGAGACGGAGGCCAAGCTCGTCGCAGAGCGACTCGGTGCGCTCGCGAAGCTCGGCGTTCGCGGCCACTCCCCCGCCCAGCGCGATCGCGGGCCATTCGTTCGTCTCGGCTGCTCGCCGGAGCTTCGCCACCAGCTGGTGGACGATCGCGCGCTGAAAGGAGCCGGCGAGATCGGCGCGGCGGCGCTCGGTCTCCTCGGGGCCCAGGTCGCGGACGCGGTAGACCAGCGAGGTCTTCAGCCCGCTGAAGCTGAAGTCGAGCCCGCGCTCGCTCATCGCCACCGGGAACTCGAACGCCTCGGGATCCCCCCCCTCGGCCGCCCGCTGGATCGCGGGGCCGCCCGGATAGCCGAGCCCGAGCAGCCGGGCCCCCTTGTCGAAGGCCTCGCCAGCCGCGTCGTCGACCGTTGAGCCGAGGTTCTCGAAGGATTCGGGCTCGCGCACGCCGGCCAGCAGCGTGTGGCCGCCGCTCGCGATCAGGCAGAGGAAGGGCGGCTCGAGCGGGTCGGGCTCGAGGAAGTTCGCGGCCACGTGCCCGTGCAGGTGATCGACCGGGATGAGCGGCTTCCGGTGCGCCGCCGCCAGCGCCTTCGCGGAGCTGAGGCCGACGAGCAGCGCCCCGATCAGCCCTGGGCCCTGGGTCACCGCGACCGACTCGATCTCCTCGAGGCTCGTCCCGGCCTCGTCCAGCGCCGCCGCGACCACGGCGTTGACCAGCTCGAGGTGATGGCGTGACGCGACCTCCGGGACGACCCCGCCGTAGCTCTCATGGAAGGAGGCCTGCGAGGAGACGACGTTCGAGAGGATCCGCGCCCCGTCGACGACGGCGGCGCAGGTGTCATCGCAGGACGTCTCGATCGCGAGGATCAAGCGACCGAGGCGCCCTCGGCGGCCTCGAGCCACATGATCAGTGCGTCCTCGCCGTTGTCGTGGTAGTAGCGGCGGCGGCGGCCGGCGGACCGGAAGCCGAAGCGCCGGTACATCTCGATCGCGGGCGCGTTGGAGACGCGTACCTCGAGCGTGAACCTCGACCCGGCGCCCGCCTCCTCGAAGAGGCGCTCGATCAGGTCGGTGGCGACGCCGCGCCGGCGGCGCTCGGGATGGACGGCGACGTTCATCAGATGCCAGACGTCGTCGTAGCGGGCGCAGACCAGGTAGCCGACCAGGCCCTCGGAGTCCTCGGCGGCGAGGCAGATCCCCGACGGCTTCGAGAGCTCCAGGACGAACATGGCGAGCGACCAGGGCGTCGGAAACGACCGGCGCTCGATCGAGATCACCGACGGCAGGTCGCCGTAGCCGAGCCGCCGCAGCTTCAGATCGCCCCGCTCATCCCCCGGGGATTCCGCGATCTCGCTCAAGCCATCTCTTCGCATCGGGCGGTCTCAGATACAGCGGTTGAATCTGGTCCGGCGTCGCCTCGATCGCCGCCTCCCCCACCGCGCAAACGTGCCTAGCGGCGACTCGGTGGATCGGGTTCTCGGGCGGGGCAACCGTGGCGCCGGCGGCCTCCAGCTCTGCGCCGAATCGTAGCGCCCCGTCTCCGGCCGCCAGCGGCGTCCAGTCCATGGTTTGCAGGCGATCCGCCAGCTCGGCCGGCGGCGCGACGAACGGAGGCCACACCTCGGCCCCACCCGCGTCGTACAGGGCCGCGAAGACCTCGCCGCGCCTGGCGTCGATCAGCGGCAGCGCGGGCGCCGTCGCGTCGCTTTCCGAGATCCCGCGGGCCAGCGCGGCAAGAGAGCTCACCGGCGCGATCGAGATCCCCCTCGCCTGGGCCAGCGCCCTGGCGGTTGCGATCCCGATCCGCAGGCCCGTGAAGGACCCTGGGCCCACCCCCACCGCGATGCGGTCGATGGCCGTCCATCCGCCCGCCTCCTCGACGCTCCGCTCGATCTCCCCGAGCAGCACCTGCGAGTGGCGCGGGCGACCGTCCGGTCCCGGATCGATCCGCGCCTCGCGGACGACCTCGCCGTCCGTCGTCACCCCGACGACCGCATCGGCGGTCGCGCTGTCGACTCCGAGGACGACCATCAATAGAGTCCGCCCGGATCGGCGTCCATCCAACTCGGGAGAAGGAGACAGATCATGGAGGAGCAGTCCAGCAGACTCACGCGGCGCCCGGCGACGATCGCCGCCGTGCTCGGCGTCGCCGTGTTCGGCGTCGGCGCGGGCTTCGCGGTCGCCGGGTGCGGCAGCGACAGCAACAAGAACGTCAACAGCGTCATCGACAGCGTCCAGTCACAGGCGAGCAGCGTGCAGTCGCAGGCGAGCAGTGTCGCGAGCCAGATCTCGACGTCCGTCACCAACGCCCAGCAGCAGGCGCAGAGCGTGCAGAGCCAGGTGCAGAGCGTTCAGACGCAGATCCAGCAGAACCAGAATCAGAACCAGAAGCAGAACGGCGGCCAGTACGGGTACTAGCGCCTGATGAGGTACGTCCTCTTCTACGAGTCAGCCAATGACGTCGCGGGAGGCGGCCGAGGAGTTCGCGAGGTCCGATCCGTTCGTCGTCAACGGCGTCGTCAGCTTCTGGGAGGTCCGGGAGTGGGATGAGGCCGTCGGGGACGACTAACCGATCTCGATCTGCCTGCTGTCGCCGCCGGCGTGTGCGATCGCCACGCGCCGGGTGACGCGCTCGAGCCACGGCTCGGCCGCGCCGGGCCATTCGATGAACGCGATCGACTCCGGCGTGAGGTAGTCGTCGAGCAGCGCCGGATCTTCCTGGCCCAGGTCGGCCAGCCGGTAGAGGTCGAGATGGGAGACGGGCAGGCGCCCTGAGTAGGTGTGGCCGATCGTGAAGGTCGGCGAGGTCACCGGCTCGCTCACCCCGAGGGCCCGGCAGGCGCCGCGGATGAGCGTCGTCTTGCCCGCGCCGAGGTCGCCGCTGACGAGCACGACGTCACCGGGCCCGAGCTCGGCGGCGAGGCGCTCGCCGACGGCCTCGGTCTGAGCCGCGCTGTCGGTCCGCTCGGTCAGCCGCCGAACAGGCCCATCTGATCGGGCTCGGGCTCACGTGCGACCAGCGGCTCAGGTTCCGGGACAGGCTGGTCCAGCAGGTCCGGGATCTGCCTGAAGTCCTCGCGAAGCTGCTCGGCGACTCGCGGCGTGCGCAACCCGGCGGCCGGGTGGAAGAGCGGCAGCAGGAAGAGGTGCCGCCCGCCGAGCATCTGCTCCTGCGGGACGCCGCGAACCTTGGTGATCCCCGTCGGGTTCGCGGTGAGCAGCTTGGTGGCGAAGTTGCCGAGGGTGCCGATCACGCGGGGCTGGATCAGCTCGACCTGCTTCTCGAGATACGGCCGGCATGAGTCGATCTCCCCGGGCTGCGGATCGCGATTGCCGGGTGGCCGGCACTTGAGGACGTTCGCGATGAAAACGTCCTCCCGCTTCAGCCCGATCCCCTCGAGCAGCTGGGTGAGAAAGCCACCGGCCCTGCCTACGAACGGCAGGCCCTGGCGGTCCTCCTCGGCACCGGGGGCCTCGCCCACGAACATCAGGTCGGCGTCGGCGTTGCCGGAGCCGAAGACCACGCGGTTCCTCGTCTCCGACAGCGGGCAGCGCTCGCAGATCGACGCCTGGTTGTAGACCTCGACGAGCGCCTCGCGCCGGGACTCGGCGTCGCTCACGAGCGTCCTCCACGCTTCTCGGCCGCGCGCTGCTGCTTGAAGCGCTCCTTGGCGCCGTCGCGATTCGTGCCCCGCTTGTCCTCGAGGCGGCGTCGCTGGTTCGGCGTCATCTGGTGCTGGAGGGGCGCGTACGAGGTCGAGAGCTGCCTCTCGACCTCGGCCGACCCGCACTCCGGACAGGCGACGTCGGCGACATCCAGGCCGACGTGCGAGCCGACCAGCTCCTCGAAGCGGAGACCGCAGGACTGACAGGCGAACTCGTAGATCGGCACCGGGTTGATGGTAGTTCGGCCCCCCGACCATCCGGTGCGGGTTTCGGGCCGCAAATAGCGCTGATTGAACTGGCTGGGTGGCCAATTTCCCTCTCTATACTTGCCCGCGGGCCGTGACCCAACTGGCGCGGACCCAATCAACTTCACGCACCGACACCTCGTCCATCCAAGAAAGCCGTCTGGTATCTCCGATGCGGGAACTGGAACGGGATGACCTCCCCTCCCCCCTGAACGCCACCAAGCTGGTCGTCGTCGGTCGTGGCCGCGTGGGCGGGTCGCTCGCGAAGGCCGCCGAGCTCGCGGGGATCGACGTCAGGCTCGTGAGCCGCGACGAGCCGATCGACGGAGCCGATGCTGTCCTCCTCTGTGTCCCGGACGATGCGATCGCCGCGACCTGCGAACGAGTGGCCGCGGCCGCTCGGCTGGTCGGCCACGTGAGCGGCGCCGGCACCCTGGACCACCTGATGGCGTCCCGGGAACACGGCGCCTCGACCTTTTCGCTGCATCCGCTGCAGACCTTCGCCGACGACGAGACTCCGGTCACCGGCACTCCCGCGGCGATCGCCGGATCCGACGAGACCGCGCTCGCCTACGCCAGGGCACTGGCGGGGGCGGTCGGCATGAAGCCGTTTGAGGTCCCCGAGGAGAGCCGCGCCGCCTATCACGCGGCCGCCGCGATGGCCTCGAATCTGCTGGTCGCGCTGGAGGAGTCGGCCGCCGAGCTCGTCGAGCGGCTCGGTATCGAGGACGCGCGCGAGCTGCTCGCCCCCCTGGTGCTGCGCACCGCCGCGAACTGGGCCGAGCGCGGGCCGGCGGCACTGACCGGCCCGATCGCCCGCGGCGACAACGAGACCGTGGAGAGTCATCGCGCTGCGCTTGCCGAGACCGCGCCCGAGTTGCTTCCCGCATATGACGCGCTGGCCGAGCGTGCGAAGGCCATCGCTTCGGACTCGATCAGCGAGGCATCGACATGAGGGTCGTCCACACCAAGGCTGAGCTGCGCGAGGTGCTGGCCGAGCCCCGCCGCGAGGGCAAGCGCATCGGGCTGGTACCGACGATGGGCTACTTCCACGGCGGTCATTTGTCGCTGATGCGGGCGGCGCGCCGGGACTGCGACGTCGTCGTGGTGAGCCTGTTCGTCAATCCGACCCAGTTCGGCCCGGGCGAGGACCTCGACGCCTATCCGCGCGACGCGGACCGCGACGCCGAGCTCGCCGCGCTGGAGGGAGTCGACCTGCTCTGGATGCCGGAGGCCGGCGAGATGTACCCGGAGGGATTCGCGACCACGGTCGAGGTCGGCAACGCGCTCACCGGCGTCCTCGAGGGCGATCCCGAGCACCGCGGGCCCTCCCACTTCCGCGGCGTCACCACCGTCGTCGCCAAGCTCTTCAACGCGGTCCAGCCCGACATCGCCTACTTCGGCCGCAAGGACGCCCAGCAGGCCCTCGTGATCGAGCGGATGACCCTGGACCTCGACTTCCCCATCGAGATCGCCGTGCTGCCCACCGTCCGCGAGGAGGACGGCCTGGCGCTCAGCTCCCGGAACGCCTACCTCACCGGGGAGCAGCGCGAGCAGGCGACCGCGATTTCGCGGGCACTGCGGGCGGCCGAGCGGGCGGCTCAGGAGGGCGAGACCTCCACGGATGCCCTGGTGGAGGCCGCGAGGGACGAACTACGTAGGGCGGGAATCGAGCCGGAGTACGTGGAGGCGCGCGCCGCGGAGGACCTCTCCCCGGTCGCCGAGCTGAACGGGCGGCCCGTGCTGGTGGCGGTCGCGGCCCGGGTGGGCAGGGCCCGCCTCATCGACAACGTCTTGATCACTCCGAACAGGGAGGCCTGATGCAGCGTCAGATGCTCAAGTCGAAGATCCACCGAGCGACGATTACGGAGGGCTCCGACACCGTCCAGGTGAACGGCGCCGCCGCGCGGCTCGTCCGCAACGGCGACAAGGTGATCGTCGCCAGCTTCGGCGCCTTCGGCGAGAAGGACCTCGATCGCTACTCGCCTGTGGTGGTCCACGTGAACGACGACAACGAGGTCACGGCCGTCGACAGCGACCCCAGCGTCCTGCTCGGGGCGGACAATCCGGATCAGGAGGCACTGCTGTGAGCACTCATCCGCCCCAGAAGCCCGCAAATGAAGAGGGACAGCCCATAACGCTGCCGCGCCTCGCCCAGATGAAGCGCGACGGCGAGCCCATCGTGATGATCACGGCCTACGACTACCCCTCGGCCCAGATCGTCGACGAGGCGGGCGTCGACATCGTCCTGGTAGGCGATACGGCCGCCATGGTCGTTCTCGGATACGACGCGACCACGCCGGTCGGCATGGACGAGATGCTGATGATGGCCGGCGCCGTCCGACGCGGCCTGAAGCGGCCGCTGCTGATCGGCGACATGCCCTTCGGCTCCTACGAGAAGTCGAACGAGCAGGCGATCGAGAACGCCCAGCGCTTCGTCAAGGAGGCCGGCTGCGATGCCGTCAAGCTTGAGCGCGGCGGCGCCTCTGTCGACCGGGCCAGGGCAATCGTCCGCTCCGGCATTCCCGTGATGGGCCACGTCGGGCTCACCCCGCAGACCGCAACGGCGCTCGGCGGCTTCAAGGCCCAGGGCCGGACCGCGGAGGCCGCCGCGAAGCTGACGGAGGAGGCGTTCGCCCTGCAGTCGGTCGGCTGCTTCGCGATCGTCTTCGAGGCGATCCCGTCCGCGGTCACGGAGGCGCTGATGCCGAAGCTGGAGATCCCGGTGATCGGGATCGGCGCCGGCCCGTCCACCGACGGCCAGGTCCTGGTCCTGCACGACCTGCTCGGCGTCTACGACGGCCACCAGCCGAAGTTCGTGAAGCGCTTCGCCGAGGTCCGTGAGGAGTCGCTGAAGGGCGTCCGCGCCTATACCGACGAGGTCCGGGCCCGGACCTTCCCGAACGAGGATGAGCACACCTACTCGATCCCGCAGGAGGAGCTGGAGGAGTTCGCCCGCTACCTGGAGCAGGAGGCGCTGGTGGGCACCGACACTCCCTGGGACTGGTAGCGGCCGACGCCCGGTTACGGGCGCGAAGTCGGGCCAGGAGTTGTTGAGGCGTTCGGAAACTCCCGCGCCGTCTGGCGGCGCAGGATCTCGACGCCCAGCACCGCCAGCCCAGCGAGTACCAGGATGATGAGCACCTGACCGAGGTTGTTGATCGTCGGAAGGAGCGTCAGCCAGAGCAGGAAGATGAACGCCAGGACCGCATAGACGACGACCGGCTGCTCGCGCAGGTACGGCGCCAGGAAGCGCCGCACGGCGACCTCATGCCGGCCGGGCCCGGCGAGGAGCCCCCCGACGATGAACCCCAGCCCGATTACGAGCACGAACAGCGCCCGCTCCCGCAAGCCGGCGGAGATGACGCCCCAGACCGAGGTGATGGCGGGTTTGACCGCGTCGGAGCTCGCCACCGAGTCGATGACCCCGTTGCCGATCACGTGCCTCACCAGCAGGACGAGCAGCGTCGCGCCCACGATCCCGCCCCCGGCTGCGATCAGTGCCTCGCGCCGCCAGTTCTTCGCCAGGTAGATGGCGGCCAGGTACAGGACGAGAGCCAGCACAGGCAGTACGAAACCGAGATTGCGCAGCGCCTTGACGAGGTCCTGGAGACCGCTCAGTCCGTCGGACTTCATGATGACGACCTCGCCGGGGTGCTGAATCGCCTGACGGTTGAGCAGGGTGGTGACGCGCGTCTGGAGCGTGGCGAGCGTGGGGTCGAGTTTGAGGATGTTCGCCTGGCTCGGGACCTTTATTACCGCGGCGGCCTGTCCCTGCACGGTCGTCAACCGTATGTCGAGCTTGGTCAAGCGGCCCTGGAGGTCGGACAGCCGGCTCTGAAGCTGGGCGGGGGCCTTCGGCTGTATGCCCGCGATCTTCTGCTGAAGGCTCGCGACGGTCGTGCGGAGCTGGGCGGCATCCGTTTCGAGAGTCGTAAGGTTCTGTTGCGCCTCCGGGGTGAGCGTGCCCGCCTGCGCCTGGGAGAGCGTCGCTCGCGTGGACTCGATCTTGCTCTGGATCGTGGTCAGGCGCTGCTTGAGCTCCGTCGAGGACTGCTGGATGAAGCCCTGGATCTGGGAGATCGTCGAGGGGTCAACGCCCAGGCGGGTGGCAACGTCGGCGACGAAGCTCCCGTATTCGAGGGTGACATCGCCGCCCTGCGTCGAGACGAACTGGCCCTTGTTCTCGATCAGGCTGACGAACCGCTGCTGCGCCCCATCGATCGCGGTGGCGACGAGTTGCTGAACTCGAGGCGAGGCGAGCGCCGTCTCCGCGACGTTGGTAGCGAGCTGTCTCGTTGCCGCCGTGACTGGTGCGGCGAGCGGGCGGGCGGGCGGCGGCAGCTTCTGCTCGATCTGGGCCTGGACGTCGACGTTGGCGTAGAGCTGGTCGACCGCGAAGATGCTGAGCTGCTCCTGGACGTCCTTGTTCTGGAGGATCTGTTCGGTGTTGTTGGAGAACTGGCCGGAGTCGAGGACTTCGGTCTGAATCCAGTTCGCGACCATCGAGACGACCAGCACGATCGATGCGAGCACGACGAGAGCCCACACGAGGGTGCGGTGAGAATGCTTCGACTCCGCAGGTTGGGTGGGGGCGTCGTTCACTGGCTCCGTCCCGGCATTGGGCGCGATTCTCTCAGGTGTCCCAGCGCATGCATCGCCCAAAACGGGTGATATCGCGTTCGTTACCGTGCGCGCCATGACAGTTCACAGCGGAGAGCTGACCTACGCGACGCGCGGCGACGCCGACGTCATCGACATCACGGGGGATATCAAGCAGGTCGTCGCCGATGGATCGGTGGCGGATGGGCTCGTCACCGCGTTCGTCCGGGGGTCGACGGCGGCGATCACGACGATGGAGTTCGAGCCCGGCGGTGTCGCCGACCTGCGGGACCTGCTCGACCGACTGATCCCAGTGGAGGGCGACTACGAGCACAACCGGCTGAACCACGACACCAACTCGCACGCGCATCAGCGCGCGTCGCTGATCGGTTCCTCCGAGCAGGTGCCCGTTACCGGCGGCCGCCTTGCTCTCGGCACCTGGCAGCAGCTGGTCCTGATCGACTTCGACGACCGGCCGCGGGACCGGACCGTGGTGGTGCAGGTCGTCGCCTGATGCGCTGCGCTCCTACGTCCTGACGCGCCGGCCCGACCTCGCCACCAGCCATCGCTGCGCCGCCAGCGTGGCGGTCCCCGAGAGCAGAAGCAAGGTGACGTTGACCGCCAGCACCGCGGCGGCGCCCCAGTTGACGCCAACCTCACCGAGGCCGAGCGAAACGCCGAAGAGAGCTGAGGCGGGAATGGTGGTCACCGAGATGGCGACTCCGACCGCGGCCGCTGCTCGTGTCTCGAAGGAGAGCATCGCGGCCACCCCCGCCGCGAGCGCCACCAGAACTGTCGAATAGTCGACATGAGCGAGGCCGTGAAGCGAGCTGTCGTGAACCTGGAAGCTCGAGCTCAGGATGTCCACAGCCTGCAGAGTCCAGGCGAGCGCCGCGGCGACCGCCCAGGTGAGCACTATGCCGAGCAACAGGGTGATGGTGGCGCGCCAGGCCAATCGGAGCCGCCCTGCGACCAATCCGACGCAGGCCGCGCAGATGGGCAGGATGTCGGGGCTGACCGCCATGGCGCCGACGACCAGAATCGGGTTGTCCGTGATCACTCCAAGCGCACCGAGGATGCCGGCCACCGACATCAGCGCCAGGTAGCGACCCAGGGGGCGTGAGTGGGTTCGAGCCTCGCCCATCACCTCGATCCAGGCGAACTCCTCGCCGCCCGACAGCCTTCCGTGTGGCGGGTTAGGCGCCACCACCTCCTGCCGCGTGAGGAGGTAGTCGGCATCGGATACCTCCCACTCGCGAATCAGCTGCATCACCCGGTCAGCGACGGACGGCATCACGTCGGCGGCGAGCACCACGCCGCCCCCCGTCCGTTCGGGAGTGAGCGCGACGATCCGATGGACCCCGCCCGTCTCCTCGAGCGCCTCGGCGACGACGTCAGCGCGGTGGTCCTCGATCGCGAGCCGTAGTCGGAGCACGCGGCGAGTCTAGGAACGGCGCGGGACGCGACCGCTATCCGCCCTTGAACTCGATCTCCCGGATCACCTTCGCCGGCGCCCCGGCCGCGACCACCCTTGGCGGGAGGTCACGCGTCACCACCGAGTTCGCGCCAATCACGCAGCGCTCTCCGATCTCGACGCCGCCCGTGACCACGCAGCCCACCCCGAACCAGCAGTTGGACCCGATCCGCACCGGACCCTGAGGCTCGAAGCCCTGCCAGGTGACCGGCTTGGTCGGGTCGTCGTAGCGGTGGTCCGCGTCGCCGACGAAGCAGTTGTTGGCGAACATCACGTGGTCGCCGATCTCGATCAGCTCGAGGGCCGCGAGCATCGTGTTCTTGTTGAGGAAGCAGCCCTCCCCGATCCGGATCCGGGCGTCGCCGGAGAGGGTCAGCCAGCAGCCCGGCTCGAGCAGAGTCCCCTCGCCTATCTCCAGGCGGCCCGAGTCGAGCGCCTCGAGCACCTCGCCCTCGACCGGATAGCGGATGAAGAAGCCGCCCTCGGCCGCGTGCCGGTTGATCCGCCGCCGCCGGAAGCGGCGATTGTTGCGCTCGTACCAGCGTCGCTTGCCCCGCCAGGTGCGCCATTGCTTCCAGGAGGCCACGGCAGGAGCTTCGCAAAAGACCCGGTTGCAGCCGGATATGGTCTCCGCCGTGAGCCCCGATTCGAAGCAGGCCGTGCGCGGTGGGATCGATCTCGGCGGGACCAAGATCCAGACCGTCATCGTCGATGAGGAGAACAAGGTCCTCGGGCAGTCGCGGCGGCCGACGCCCGGGACGGGCGGCCCGGAGGACGTGGCGCGCGAAGTGGCGGCGGCTATGCGCGAGGCGGCTGCCGAGGCAGGGCTCGGCACCCGCGACCTGAAGGGGATAGGCATGGGCTCCCCCGGTGACGCGGACGAGGAGACCGGCGTCGTCTCCGACGCCCGTAACCTGCCGAACTGGACCGGCTCGTTTCCGCTCGGCGAGACCCTCTCCAAGGACCTCGGCGTCCCGGTCCGGATCGGCAACGACGTCTCTGTGGCCGTGCAGGGGGAGTTCGAGCTCGGCGCCGGCAAGCCGTTCAAGACCATCCTCGGCGTCTGGTGGGGAACCGGCGTCGGCGGCGGCCTGATCCTGGACGGCAGACAATGGCTGGGCCGCGGAGCGGCGGGCGAGATCGGCCACGTCGTCGTCAAGCGCGGTGGGGCACGCTGCACCTGCGGGCGCAACGGCTGCATGGAGGCCTACGCGGGGCGGCTGGCGATGGAGATCGAGGCGCGAAAGCGGGTCAAGAAGGGCGCCAAGACCGACCTCTTCAAGATCATGGAGGAGCACAACCGCGACCGCCTCACGAGCGGCATCTGGGAACGCGCGCTCAAGCACGGGGATGACCTCGCCACCACGCTGATGGATCGCGCCGTGAGGGCGCTCGGCGTAGGGATCGCCTCGTCGGTCAACCTGATCGACCCGGAGGCCGTGATCATCGGCGGTGGTCTCGGCGAGCGGATGGGGAACAAGTACGTCCACCGGATCGCGCAGCGCATGCATCCTCATCTGTTCGTCGACGATCGCCCGCCGGAGATGCGCCTGGCCGCGCTCGGTGACCTCGGCGGCGCGATCGGCGCAGCCCTGCTGGTCGACGGCTAGGACATCAAGCCAAGGGGGGCATCCGGTTAGCTGACCGTGCTGACCGGCATGAGATCAAGGCGCCGTAGCCGCGCGCCTGAGCGCGTGCATGTTCCATCCGAGCCCGAACATGCCCATGCCGTTGACGATGAAGGCGATGCCGACGAGCACGGCGAGCGTCGCGTAGCCGATGTTGGGATTGGAGACGATCACGATCCCGGCGATCAGCTCCACAAGGCCGGCGATCATGTTCCAGCCGCGATGCTCGAGCATCTCGAAGGCGGCGACGAAGCGGATCACGCCGACCACGATCAGCCAGATTCCGATCAGCAACGCCACGAAGACGATCCCCTGGACCGGATGGCGGATGAGCAGGACACCGACGATCGAGGTGAGGGCCCCGAGCAGGGCGACCGCCCCACGGTTCTGGGTGCTGTGCATGAGCGACGCGGCCAGCTCGAGAATGCCGTCGAGCAGCACGAAGATCCCGATGAGCACCGCGAGTGTGGCCAGACTGTCGCCGGGCTTGAAGAGAACCGTCACGCCCACCGCGATGCTGAGGACGCCAACAAGGAGAAGCAGCCACCACCCACCTGTCGCCGCGCGGACATCGCTCACGATTGCTTGATCAACCATTGTTCAGCCTCCGATCTGTGGTGGAAAGGTAAGAATCCGTCGCAGCCGCAGCCTCGTCCTCCTGAGACGGACCGTCGGGGCCCGGCACGCCGGCCGGGCCCCGGGGTCCGCCGAACCTAGACTCCTGCCCGCTCTTCCTCGCCGAACTCGACGATTCCGTAGACGATCCATACGCACAGGAAGAAGATCGCCAGCGACCAGAACGGGTGCGATCCGCCCATCGAGAGCAATGCGTCGATCGCCCCGATGCTTCCGGCGATGATGCCGATCACCCGGCCGTAGGCGTTGCCGCTCATCAGCGAGAAACCGCCGGTGAGCTGAATCACGCCCACGATCACCAGGAACCACCCCATAGCGTGCAGGTTGGTGAAGATGTACCTCGTGTCGTTCGCATAGAAATTCGCGTCTGAGATCGCGCCGATCCCGTAGATGATGTTGAGCACGCCCACCATCAGCAGCAGGATCGCCACGAACACGACTCGACCCGCACCTCTCATGTGGGTCTCCTCTCTATAGCCGGCCGCCCCTAGGTGGCCGTATCGCGGCGAAGCTACTCCTCTGATCGGCCGGAACCGGGCGATCGCGGGCTGGGCAGGGACGGCGCCCCACCGATCATGTCCTGCCACTTGCGCACGCGCCGGTCGTGCTTCGCCTTGCGTGCCTGCGCCTTGACGAGCTTGCCGCTGCCGGGCTTGTAGCGGCGCTTCGCCCACCAGGAATTCGGCCGCCCCAGGCGGATCGCGGCGACCCAGGCGACGGGCGGGATGAACATGCCGATGATCGCCGAGCTGATCTTGCCCTTCAGGGCGACGATCGCGCAGACGCCCAGCGTGATCACGACCGTGCTGACGATGGTCAGCGTCGAGCCGCCGTTGCCCGCGTCGAGGGGCACGAACCCGACGATCAGCCCGCCACCGATGATCGCCGCGAAAATCACGGCGTCGACCGAGCTGCGGCCCTCCTCGGACCAGTACACGTCCTCCAGGTAGAGCCAGAGCGCGAACTCGTCGAGGGTCAGGCCCATGCCGACGCCGAAGAGGGCGGCCAGGACCTCGAGCCAGGGATCCCCCGGCTGGAGCGCGAACCCGAGGAAGCCGGCGAGCATCATCGCCACGATCCCGAAGACCAGGTGATGGATGTGCATTCCGCCGGGGGTCACATTCCCTGGCCACCAGGAGACCTCAGCCCGGATCATCCGCGTGCTGAAGCGGATGAAGCCGAACGAGAGCAGCATCGCCGCGAGCAGGACCAGGCCGGCGCGCTGACCCTGGGTGTCCAGCGTCGCGCCGCTGTGGATCTCGAACGTGAAGCTCGCCAGCAGGCCCTCTCCCATCCGGCCAGTATCGCGCCTTGCGGATCAGACGACCGGGTTGTACGTGACGGTCTTGATGGCCGGGGTGGGATAGACGTTGCCGGCGGCGTCGCGGGCCCGAACTCGGAGGATGCGACGCCCCGGGCGAAGGTGCCACGTGCGCTGGCCCGGGAGACAGCGGCCCCAGCGGGTCCAGTGGCACTCGAAGGTCGTGTACGGCTCGTCACTGCTTAACATCGGGGTAACCGTCCCCTTGGCCCGATTGAAATGGAGCCGTTTGATGAAGGTGTGCGGCGGGCGGGAGTCCTCGACGTAGGAGAGGCCCCAGCTGGGATCGCGAGACAGAGGGTGAGGGTGCCGGCGACTAGTACGGCGACTGAGGCCATCCTGGCCATGCCGTACCCCTCGGCCCCTTATCGGGAACCTTGAGCGGCGTCAGGCGGCGATGGCCGTCTTGCGCTTGCGCGCCCGGGTCACCTTGACCTTCGGCTCGACCAGGCTTGAGAGGAACTCGCCGGTGTACGAGCCTGTGGTCGCGGCGACCTCCTCGGGCGTGCCCGTCGCCAGCACGTTTCCGCCCTCCTCCCCGCCCTCCGGGCCGAGGTCGATGATCCGGTCCGCGGTCTTGATCACGTCGAGGTTGTGCTCGATCACGATCACGGTGTTGCCGGCTTCGACCAGCCGGTCGAGCACGTCGAGCAGGCGCTGGACGTCTGCGAAGTGGAGCCCGGTGGTGGGCTCGTCGAGGATGTAGAGCGTGTCGCCGGTGGCGACCTTGGAGAGCTCGGTGGCCAGCTTCACCCGCTGCGCCTCGCCGCCGGAGAGCTGCGTCGCCGGCTGGCCCAGCCGGATGTAGTCGAGGCCGACGTCTCGCAGCGTGTCGAGCCGCCGCGAGATCTTCGGGATGTCCTTGAAGAACTCGCAGGCGTCGGCGACCGACATCTCCAGCACGTCCGCGATCGACTTGCCCTTGAAGCGGACCTCGAGCGTCTCGCGGTTGTAGCGCTTGCCGTGGCACTGCTCGCACGGGACGTAGACGTCGGGCAGGAAGTGCATCTCGATCTTGATCTGCCCGTCGCCGCGGCAGACCTCGCAGCGGCCGCCCTTGACGTTGAAGCTGAACCTGCCCGGCTTGTAGCCGCGCGCCCGCGCCTCTCGGGTCTGGGCGTAGAGCTGGCGGATGTGGTCGAAGACGTTGGTGTAGGTCGCCGGGTTGGACCTCGGCGTCCGGCCGATCGGCGACTGGTCGATGTTGATGATCTTGTCGACCTGCTCGATCCCGTCGATCCGGTCATGGGTCCCGGGCCGGAGCTTCGCCTGGTGCAGCCGGTTGGCGACGGCCGGGTAGAGCGTCTCGTTGATCAGCGTCGACTTGCCCGACCCCGAGACGCCGGTGACGCAGCAGAAGACGCCCAGCGGGATCGGCACGTCGACCTTCTTCAGGTTGTGCTGGCGGGCGCCACGGACGACGAGCTCGCCGCTGGGCTCGCGCCGCTGTTCGGGGACCTCGATCTGGCGCTTGCCGGCGAGGTACTGGCCCGTGAGTGAGGCTGGGTCCGCCTCGACCTGCTTCGGGGTCCCCTCCGAGACGACGTGACCGCCGTGCTCGCCCGCCCCCGGGCCGAGGTCCACCAGGTGGTCCGCAGAGCGCATCGTGCCCTCGTCGTGCTCGACGACGATCACTGTGTTGCCGAGGCCCCGAAGGCGCTCCAGCGTCTGGATCAGCTTCTCGTTGTCCCGCTGGTGCAGTCCGATCGACGGCTCATCCAGGATGTAGAGCACGCCGACCAGGCTCGAGCCGATCTGGGTGGCGAGCCTGATCCGCTGCGCCTCACCGCCCGACAGCGTCCGGGCCGAGCGGGCCAGGTTGAGGTAGCCGACCCCGACGTTGTCGAGGAAGGCGAGCCGCTCGGTGATCTCTCGCACCAGGAGCCGCGCGATCGCCCGCTCGGTGTCGTTCATCTCGAGTTCGTTGATCCACTGCAGCGCCGCCCTCGCCGAGAGCTCCGTGTACTGGTGGATCGAGATCCCGCCGACCTTGACGGCGAGGCTCTCCGGCCGCAGCCGGGCGCCCTTGCAGTCCGGGCAGGGCTGCTCGGCCATGTATCCCTCGACGCGCTCGCGGACCCCCTCCGAGTCGGTCTCCTCGTAGCGCCGCTCCAGGTTGTTGACGATGCCCTCGAACCGGACGCTGTAGGAGCGCCGCCTGCCGAACCGGTTCGTGTAGTTGACCTTGTGCCTCTCGCCGCCGGTGCCGTAGAGGAAGATCTCGCGGTCCTCGCCGGAGAGGTCCTGCCACGGGGTGTCGATGTCGATCTCGTAGTCGTCCGCGACCGCTTCGACCAGCCGCTTCCAGTAGCGCGAGTGCCCGACCCGCCAGGGCTGCAGAGCGCCCTCGCTCAGGGAGAGCGTCGGGTCCGGCACGACCAGCTCCGGGTCGACGACGCGCTGGAAGCCGAGGCCGTGGCAGCGCTCGCAGGCGCCGTGCGGGGAGTTGAAGGAGAAGATCCGCGGCTCGAGCTCCGGGATCGAGGTGCCGCAGTTGAGGCAGGCGAAGCGCTCGGAGAAGGTGAGGCGGTCGGCGATGCCCTCCGGGAGCTTCCCTGCCCCCTTCGCCCCCTTGACGCCTCCGATGTTCTCCCCGGCCTCGCGGACCGCGGCCTCGCCCGAGCTCCCCGCCTCGAGCACGTCGATCTCGACGACCCCGCCGGCCAGGCCGGCGGCCGCCTCGATCGACTCGGAGAGGCGCCGTCGCAGGTCCGTCTTCATCACGAGGCGGTCGACCACGACCGAGATGTCGTGGTTGAACTTCTTGTCGAGCTTGATCTCCTCGTCCAGGCGCCGCAGCTCGTTGTCGACCCGAACCCGGCTGTAGCCCTCCTGCCGGAACTGGTCCAGCAGCTTCTCGAACTCGCCCTTGCGGCCCCGCACGACGGGGGCCATGACCATGAACCGCGTCCCCTCCTCGAGGGTCATCACCCGATCCGTGATCTGCTCGACGGACTGACCCTCGATCGGATCGCCGCACTCGGGGCAGTGCGGATGTCCGATCCGGGCCCAGAGCAGGCGCAGGTAGTCGTAGACCTCGGTGACCGTGCCGACCGTCGAGCGCGGGTTGCGCGAGGTCGTCTTCTGGTCGATCGAGATCGCAGGCGAGAGCCCGTCGATCGAGTCGACGTCGGGCTTCTCCATCAGGCCGAGGAATTGGCGAGCGTACGCCGAGAGCGACTCGACGTACCGGCGCTGGCCCTCGGCGTAGATCGTGTCGAAGGCAAGGCTCGACTTGCCGGACCCTGAGAGCCCGGTCATGACGATCAGGGCGTTGCGCGGCAGCTCGAGGTCGATGTCCTTGAGGTTGTGCTCGCGCGCTCCCCGGATGACTATGCGGTCGGATGGAGCCACTACGTCGATGATAGGAGCCGAACGGACGTTCCCCGCTCGGGCACGCTCAGATGCCGGCGTCCCGTCCAGGCGGCGCCCAAGGTGACCAGCCCTCCGGCAACGGCCACGGCGAACCCGGCGTGCGGGCTCACCTCGGCGACAGCCACCCCGGCGACGGCATTCCCGATGGCAGCACCCCCCACGATCGCGGTCAGCACCCAGCCGGTTGCCTCCGCTGCGGTCCCGGTGGGAGCGAGCGAGTCGAGCAGCAGGTAGACGAGAGAGATCGCCGGGGCCAGAGCGAGTCCGCTCAGTGCCATCAGCGGGAACGAGACCCCGATCGACGGCACCGCCACGAGCGGTGCCAGCGTGACCGCAAAGACCAGCGCAACCCCTGGGAGCCGATCGCCAGGCGAGGAGGTCCAGTTCCGTGCCCCGTACCAAAGGCCGCCCGCCGTGCTGGCGAGGGCTTGCACGGCGATCAGCGTGCCGCCCAGCTCCGCTGTCCCTTCCGCCGATGCGAAGGCGGTCGCGGCGAGCTCGGCGGCTCCCACCGCGATCCCGATACCGAGCGCGGCGCCCATCAACACCCAGACGCCCCTGGCGCGCAGTGGCCCAATTCGCCGGTGCTCGGTGGGCGCCCCGCGCCAGTCGCGGGACGCGCGCGACGAGACGAATATGGCCGAGCCGAGCACCGAGAGGGCGATGCAGACGCCGAGTGAGGCGGTGGGCGACGCCAAGGCGATGACGGCCGCCGCGATCAGAGGGCCAGCGATGAAGGCGACATCGATGGCCACGGCGTCGATCGCGAAGGCGGCCTGTCTCAATTCGGTCTCAGGGACGAGGTCGGACCAGAGAGTCCGCATTGCCGTACCGGTGGGAATCGTCCCCAGGCCGGCAAGCGCCGCGACCGCGCACAGCACCGCTGTCGACGCGCCGCCGTGGGCGAACAGGATCAGTGTGATGAAGCCCATGGCCGTGAGGACGGTTGTGACGGGAATGACCCTTGTTTGCCCGACCCGGTCCATCAGCCGGCCTTGGATCGGCAAGCCGACCGCCGCGGCGATGGAGTAGGCGCCCATCACCGCCCCGGCGGCCGCGAACGTACCCGTGGCCCCGTGCACGAGCAGGACGGTCGAAAGCGGCTCAGCGGCAATGGCGAGACGGCCAATGACCACGCCGATCAGGGGCTGTTTGACGCCGCTGGCGCCGAGGACGCGCTTGTAGGCCTCGGGGAACATCCGGGCCCAGGTTAAGCTCGGCCTGATGAATGGGAGGCTGCCGGTGAGTGGGATCTCGGAGCTCGTCCTCGAGGTCCAGGACCTCGACGCCGCGCGGCACTTCTATCGCGAGGTGCTCGGCTTCGAGGAGACGCTCTACGGCGAGGGCGCCGAGGGCCGCTACTGGTACCTGGTCGGCGACACGGCCAGGCTTGGGCTCTGGACGGAGCAGGTCGGGCTGGCCGGCGGCCGGGGCGGCGCGCACGTCCACTACGCGTTCAACGTCGGCGACGGCGAGATCGACGGGCTCAAGCAGCGAATCGAGGGGGCCGGCGCCGAGGTCGAGGGGCCGATTCAGCTCGGGCCGGGGCGGGCGATCTACGTCACGGACCCCGACGGGAACGTGGTCGAATTCTGGAGCCAGGACATGGCCGCCTACACGGATGGCGCCCGCGCAGGGGGCGGCCCCGGAACCTTTCGGGACGGATGAACGAGGCACCAAGAGGCCCAACCCGCAAGCAGCTGCTGATCGGGCTCGCCTTCGCGGCTGTCTCCATCGGCGCCCTCTACATCGTGCTGCCCAACATCGCCGGCCTCGGCGACACCTGGCGGCGCCTGGACAAGGGAGAGCCGGGCTGGCTCACCGCCGCTCTGGTTCTCGAGATCGCATCGTTCTTCTGTTACGTGGCGCTGTTTCGCGCAGTGATCGGGCACGAGGCGAGGATCGGCTGGGCGCAGAGCTACCGCATCAGCCTCGCGAGCCTGGCCGCGACCCGGTTGCTCGCCGCGGGAGGGATCGGGGGCATCGCACTCACCGCCTGGGCCCTGCGCCGCGACGGGCTCCCCGCCCCGCTCGTCGCGCTGCGGATGGCGACGATGCTCGTCCTCCTCTACACGGTCTACATGGGGGCCGTCGTGCTCACCGGCCTCGGCCTCTGGTTCGGGGTGCTCTCGGGCCCCAACCCCCTCGCGTTCACCCTGATCCCGGCCGTGGTCGCCGCGCTGGTCATCGCCGCCGGCCTCCTGATCGGCTACTTCGGAGGCGAGCTGCGCGAGACCACCAAGCGGTTGCGCCACCCGAGCCGGCGGGAACGCTGGCGCGCGGCGCTCGCGACCGTGCCCAACACGCTGGCGGGAGGAGTCCGCGGGGCGATCGCCATCCTGCGGGAGCGCCCCGCCAGCGGGCTCTGGGCGATCGGCTGGTGGGGCTTCGACATCTCGGTGCTGTGGGCGTGCATGCACGCCTTCGGCACCCCGCCGCCCTTCGGCGTGATCATCGCGTCCTACTTCGTCGGCATGACCGCGAACCTGCTGCCGCTGCCCGGAGGCATCGGCGGCGTCGAGGGCGGCATGATCGGGTCCCTGATCGCCTTCAACGTCCCGGGCGGCCTGGCGATCGTCGCCGTCCTCTCCTATCGCGCATTCTCGTTCTGGCTGCCGACGATTCCGGGGACGATCGCCTACGTCAGCATCCTCCGGCAGGAGCCGGCAACGGCGACCGCCGAGACCGCCAGCGCCTAAGCGACGATCTTCGCCTTGGCCCTCTCGAACTCCTCGTCCGAGAGCTTATTCTCGTCGTGGAGCTTCGAGAGCTTGGTCAGCTCGTCCGCAGCGGAGCCGCCTCCCGCGGTCTGCTTGACGTAGGCGTCGAACTGCTTCTGCGCCTCGGCCTGCTGCGCCAGCGCGCGATCGCGCATGCCGTGGCCCCGGGCGATCAGGTAGATCAGCGTGCCGAGGAACGGCAGGAAGATCAGAAAGATGATCCAGAGCGCCTTGCCCCACCCGGACATGCCGTGATCGCGGAACAGGTCGCCGATGATCGTGAACAGAACCATCAGCCAGGCGGCGAAAACGAAGATCTCCAGCACCGTCAGCAACGCCTGGCCGAAGGTGAAGTCAGCTAGAACCATTCAGGTTTCCTCCTGAAGTCGAGTCGAAGCAACTATCGGACCCCTGAGTATCCCGGGTTGGCGGGGGCTTGGCTTACTGACCGGCGCGTGAGACGACGTCCCGGAGCAGCTCCGAGCGGTCGCCTGGACCGAACTTCTCGATCAGCTCGGCTTCGATTGCGGCCGAGTCCTTTCCCTCGACGGCGAGCTTCATGGCGACCAGGCGCACCGCGGCGTCGTCGCCATTCGCGGCCGGCGGTGACACCGGCGCCTCGGGCGCACCGGGAGCTTCGGGTTCGGGCTCCTGGGGCTCCGGCTCCGGCTCCGGCTCCGGCGTCTCGGACTTTGGGATCGCCTCCGAGGCGGCGGCCACCAGCGTCCCGCCGAGCTCGTCGAGCGCCCGCTTCGCGGCCTCGATCTGCGCCCGGGCATCAGCCTCGCCCCGCTCGCGGATCTGCTTCGCCTCTGCCTCCGCCTGCTCGCGGATGCTGCCCGCCTTGGCCTCCGCCTCGCGGAGGATCTCCGCCGCGCGATCCTCGGCCTCAGCGACCACCCGGCGAACCGTCTCGGCAGCCTTCGCGGCGAGGTCGTCGGCATGTCGTCCGTCGCTCATGTAGAAAGCGTAGTGGGCATGGGATGAGCCAGCGTCACCCTTCGACTGTGACCTCGACCAAGCCGGACATCCACCCACAGCCCGAGGCGTCCGATCCACACGCCTCCACATCGCCGGCACGCGCCGGTTGGGTCCTCGCATCGCTGATCGCGGTCGCGACCGTCGCGAACCTCGGCCTGGCGGTCGCCAACGTCGCGCTGCCCGACATCGGCCAGCACTTCGACGCCTCGCAGACCGATCTCAACCTGGTGGCGATCGCCTACTCCCTCGGGCTCGCCTGCTCCGTTCTCTACTTCGGCGCCGTCGGCGACCGCTACGGCCGGAAGGGAATCCTGCTCGTCGGCATGGCCCTCACCATCCCGGCCGACCTCGTCGCGGCCTTCGCTCCCTCGATCGGCGTGCTCTTCGCGGCGCGGATCGTCGGCGGTCTCGCGGCCGGGATGGCCTACCCGACCACCCTGGCGCTGATCACGGCGCTCTGGTCAGGCCCGGCCAGGACGAAGTCGATCGCGCTCTGGGCGGCGACCGGCGGCGCGCTCACGGCGCTGGGCCCACTGCTCGCGGGCGTCCTGCTCCAGCACTTCTCGTGGGGGTCCCCGTTCCTGCTCACCCTGCCATTCGCCGGGCTCGCCCTGTTCATGGCGCTCAGGTTCATTCCCGCCAACGTCAACGAGACCACGGAGCCGGTCGACCATCCGGGCGGCGTGCTCACGATCTTCCTAGTCGGCGCCTTCATCATGGGCATCAACTTCGTCGTGGTCCCGGGCAAGGGGTCCCTCGCGATCGGGTTGTTCGCGGTGTCCGCGGCCGCCCTGATCGCCTTCTTCATCAGGGAGCGGCGCGCGGGCAATCCGCTCTACGACCTCCATGTGGCGTCCCGGCGCACTTTCTGGGTGGCCGCGGTCGCGGGAATCATCGTCTTCGGCTCGCTGATGGGATCGATGTACATCGGGCAGCAGTTCCTCCAGAACGTCCTCGGCTACTCGACGGTCGGCGCGGGAGCCGCGATCCTCCCGGCCGCCGTCTGCATGGTGCTCGTGGCGCCCCGCTCGGCCAACCTGGTCGAGTCCAGGGGGGCCAGGGCGACCCTGCTCCTGGGCTACGTCTTCGTACTGCTCGGCTTCCTCACCATGCTGCTCCTCTGGAAGCAGGGCATCCCGTACTGGAAGGTGGCGCTAGGGTACGCCTTCGTCGGGATCGGCGTGGGGCTCGCCGGCACCCCCGCGTCGCACTCCCTGACCGGCTCGGTCCCGGTGACCCGCGCCGGGATGGCATCGGGGACCGCCGATCTCCAGCGCGACCTGGGCGGCGCGATCCTGCAGTCGATCATGGGGGCGTTCCTGACGGCCGGCTACGCGGCCGCAGCCTCGGCGGCTATCGCCTCGTCTGGCAAGAACGTCTCCGACAACGTCCAGAGCGAGCTGACGAAGTCGTTCTCGAGCGCCTCGGACGCGGCCAAGCAGTACTCACCCTCGATCCAGCACGACATCGTCACCGCCGCTAAGGCATCGTTCCTCAAGGGCGATGAGGCTGCGTATCTGGCCGGGATCATCGCGGTCCTGCTCGGTGCGGCCGTCGTCTTCTTCCTGTTTCCCAAGAACCAGGAGGAACGCCGGATGCTCGCCGAATTCGCGGCCCAGGACGCGGCCGCAGCCAAGAGCGAGGCGTCGGCCTAGACGATGCGCAAGTGGATCCCGATCATCATCCTGGCCTCGGGTCAGTTCGTGATGACACTCGACACGAGCGTCATGAACGTCTCGATCTCCCAGATCACCGCCGACCTCAACACCTCGATCCAGGGAGTGCAGGCGGCTATCACCCTGTACGCGCTGGTGATGGCCGCCCTGATGCTCACGGGGGCCAAGCTCGGCGACATCTACGGCCGCAACCGGATGTTCGCCATCGGGCTCGCGGTCTATGGCGTCGGATCACTGACCACGGCCCTCAGCCCGAGTCTGCCGGTGCTGCTCATCGGCTGGTCCGGGATCGAGGGGCTCGGAGCGATCATGGTGATCCCCGGAATCGCGGCTCTGACCGCGGCCAACTACGAGGGCAAGGACCGGGCGCTCGCCTACGCGCTGATCGGCGGCATCACTGCGGTAGCGGTCGCGGTCGGCCCGCTGATCGGCGGCTGGGTGACGACCAATGCCAGCTGGCGCTACGTGTTCGCGGGAGAGACGGTGATCGTGACCGTGATCATCCTGCTGCGGGGACAGATCGCCCAGGCGCCGAAGACCGACCACCCCCCGAAGCTGGACGTCATCGGGTCGGTGCTCTCGGTCGCCGGCCTGGGACTGGCCGTCTTCGGGATCCTGATGGGCAGCAAGTGGGGATTCGTCAAGCCGCTCGGGGCGCTGACCATCAATGGGACCAAGATCACCCCGCTCGGCTTTTCGGTGGTGCCCTTCATGGTCCTCGCCGGGCTGGGAATCCTGGCCGGATTCGTCCATTGGGAAGAGCGCAGGCACCGGCTGGGTCTCGACCGCCTGCTTGACACGGCCCTGCTGAAGATCACGCAGCTTCGTGCCGGGCTGACGACGCTGATGGGCCAGCAGCTGGTGCTGATGGGGCTCTTCTTCGTCGTTCCCGTCTACCTGCAGGTCGTGATCGGACTCGACGCGTTCGAGACGGGCAAGCGGCTGCTTCCGCTCTCGATCGCGATGCTGGTCATGGCAATGGCCGGCCCCAAGATCGCCGGGAGGCGCTCGCCCAGGACGGTCGCGCAGGCGGGCCTGATCCTGATCAGCGCCGGGGCCGTGGTGATGCTCGCCACGCTAGACGTGAATCTCAACGACACCGGATTCAAGATCGCCATGGTTCTGGTCGGCGCCGGTGGAGGCCTGCTCGCCTCGCAACTCGGCAATGTGATCATGTCATCCACCGACCCGTCCAAGGCCAGCGAGACAGGTGGCCTGCAGGGAACGGCGCTCAACCTCGGGGCCTCGATCGGCACTGCCCTGATCGGCGCGATCCTGATCCTCAACCTGATCAACGGGTTCAACGACAACGTCGCCGACAACCCGCGGGTGCCCTCCCAGACGCGCGAGGCGATCGCCGCCAACACAGAGGAGGGCATCGACATCGTGCCGGACTCCCAGGTCGAGCAACTGGCGCTCTCGAAGGGCCTCTCGGAGGACCAGGCCAAGGCCGTGGCGGCCGATTACGGCGACGCCCAGCTCGACGCGCTGCGAATCTCCATCGGCGCCGTCGCGGCAATCGCGCTGCTTTCCCTCTGGTTCACCAGGAGGCTGCCCACCTCCTCCCTCGAGCCTGCCTGACCCGTTCGGCCCAGCGGCAGGAAAGCCGTCAGGCAGACCGAACGGTCGGAAGTGGCCCGAGGATGCCCGCGAGGGGCGAGACAGGAGGCGGCAGCTCGGACTGTCCCGGCAGCCGGGCGAGCGCTTGGGACAGTTCGCAGAGAGGGTCGCGAACGCCTTCGGACTGGTCCTGCTCCTGGTGCTTGCCACCTACGCCCTTGGCTCGCTGACCGCGTTCCATGGCTGGACCGCGGTGCTCACCATCCTGGTCGCCGCGCTGGCCGGCGTCGTGGGACTCGCCGGATCGGGCGTGCGCCCGACCGTCGTCCGCGGGGCCGGGATCCTCGCGCTGGCGGCGGTCATTCTCGCCGTGCTCGCCGAGCTTGACGACAACCTCCACCTGCTGGGCGCCAGCTCGTTCGTGATCGTCAGCCTGCTGCTGCTCGCGGCGGGGGCGATCCTGCGGGCCGTCCTGATGGAGACCGAGGTGGGGTTTCGCACGATCCTGGGCGCGATCAGCGTCTACACGATCCTGGGACTGCTGTACAGCTTCCTCTACGCGGCGCTGGACCGGGTGGAATCGACACCGTTCTTCGGCACCGGCGTCTCCGTCAAGGGGGGCGACTTCCTCTTCTTCAGCTTCACCACGCTAACCACCACCGGCTACGGAAACCTCGTTCCGGCAGGGCAGCCGGGCAAGATGTTCGCCGGGCTCGAGATGCTGATGGGCCAGATCTTCCTGGTCACCCTGGTCGCCGGACTGGTCAGCCTCTGGCGGCCCGGAGGACCTCGTCGGGATCGACTACTCACCAGCCAGGGCCGGTCGGCTCAGTCGTAGCTGGGCGTCGGAGGGATCTCCTCCCCCGCCCGACCGCCTCGACGACCTTCTCGGCGTCCGGCAGCCGGTACTCCTCGCCGTAGACGGCACCTGGCCGGCGGGGCGCCTCCATCACGGCGGCATCGGCGTTCGATCCGAGGTCGACCGGCGCGTAGCCGGCATCGGCGATCAGGCCCATGACGACCTTCTTCGCCTCGTCGTCGTCGCCGCAGACCCACTGCACGACGCGGTCGCCCTCCGGTCGGAATGCGGTCTCGGCCTGGAACGCGGACGTAAGCGTGTTGAAGCTCTTCGTGTAGCGGGCCCCGCCCACGCGAGCGGCGTGGAAGGTGGCGGCGGTCTCACCATCAGAGGGCATCTCGGAGCTGCCGTACTGGTTGGTCGTGTCGATCACGATCTTTCCGTCGAGCGAGCCGGCCGAGGTAACCGCGTCATCGCACCCGTCCCAAGGAACCGCGAACACCACGACCTCGCCGAACTCCGCGGCCTCGGCCGGGGTGCCGATGCTGGCCGCGTCGCCGATCTCGGCCGCCAGCCGCTCCAGCTTCGAGGGGTCGCGCCCGCTCAGCTTGACGTCATGACCGCCCTTGGCGAACTGCACCGCGCAGTTGCCGCCGATCCGGCCCGCCCCGACGATTCCAATCCTCATCCATAGATCGTATGGAGCGCCGACCGCCGGCTAGGCGCGGATGGCGTCGAGGTCCGCCTTGAGCTCCTTGAGCTCGTCGCGGATGCGGGCGGCCTCCTCGAAGCGGAGGTCGTCGGCCGCGGCAAGCATCTCCTCCTCCAACTCGATGACCAGCTTCTCGAGCTCCTCCGGTGTCTTGGTCGCGGTCTCCTCGCGGCGGCGCCGGCGTCGGCGCGGCGCCTGCGACTCCATCGCCAGGAACTCGGCCATGTCGGAGATGCCCTTGGTGACGGTCGCGGCCGTGATGCCGTGCTCCTCGTTGTAGGCGAGCTGGATCGCGCGGCGGCGGTCTGTCTCCGAAATCGCCTTGCGCATCGCGTCCGTCTCCTTGTCGGCGTACATCAGGACCCGCCCGTCGACGTTCCGGGCGGCTCGGCCGATCGTCTGGATCAGGCTGGTCTCGCCGCGGAGGAAGCCCTCCTTGTCCGCGTCGAGGATCGCGACCAGCGAGACCTCGGGCAGGTCGAGGCCCTCGCGCAGCAGATTGACGCCGACCAGCACGTCGTACTCGCCGAGCCGGAGCTCGCGGATGATCTGGATCCGCTCGAGCGTGTCGATCTCGGAGTGCAGGTAGCGGACCCGGAAGCCGTGCTCGAGCAGGTACTCGGTCAGGTCCTCGGCCATCTTCTTGGTCAGCGTCGTCACCAGGACGCGCTCGTCCTTCTCCGCCCGCACCCGCACCTCATTCATCAGGTCGTCGATCTGGTTCTTGGTCTCGCGGACCTCGACGTCTGGGTCGACGATCCCCGTCGGCCGGACGATCTGCTCGACGACCCGCGATGACTCCGCCTTCTCCCACGGCCCGGGCGTCGCCGAGACCAGCACCATCTGGTTGATCCGGTCGAGGAACTCGTCGAACTTGAGCGGGCGGTTGTCGACAGCGCTCGGCAGGCGGAAACCGAAGTCCACCAGCGTCGACTTGCGCGAGTAGTCGCCCTCGTACATCCCGCCGAGCTGCGGGATGGTCTGGTGCGACTCGTCGACGAACAGGACGAAGTCATCGGGGAAGTAGTCGATCAGCGTGTAGGGCGGGCTGCCCGGCGGCCGGCCGTCGAGAATCCGCGAGTAGTTCTCGATGCCCGGGCAGAAGCCGAGCTCGCGCATCATCTCCATGTCGTAGCGGGTGCGCTGCTGGAGACGGTGGGCCTCGAGCTGTTTGCCGTGCTCCTCGAAGTGGGCCACCTGGTTGCGGAGCTCGCGCTCGATCTCGTCGACCGCGCGCTCCATCGTCTCCTCCTTGACCACGTAATGGCTCGCCGGCCAGACCGAGACGTGGTCGATCACGTCGAGGATCTCGCCGGTGAGCGGGTCGAAGTGCTGGATCGCCTCGATCTCGTCGCCGAAGAGCTGAATCCGGTACGCCGACTCGGCGTACGCCGGGTAGATCTCGAGCACCTCGCCTCGCGCGCGGAAGGCGCCGCGGGTCAGGTTCTGGTCGTTGCGGCGGTACTGCATCCCGACCAGCTTGCGGAAGACGTCTTGGCGGTCGATCCAGTCGCCGACCTTGAAGAGCTGCATCTGCTCGCGGTAGAGCTGTGGCGAGCCGATCCCGTAAATGCAGGAGACGGACGCCACGATGATCACGTCGTCGCGGGCGAAGAGCGAGGCGGTCGCCGCGTGCCGGAGGCGGTCGATCTCGTCGTTGATCGAGGAGTCCTTCTCGATGTAGAGGTCCTGCGCCGGGACGTAGGCCTCGGGCTGGTAGTAGTCGTAGTAGCTGACGAAGTACTCGACGGCGTTGTCGGGGAAGAACTCGCGGAACTCGTTGCAGAGCTGCGCCGCCAGCGTCTTGTTGTGGGCGATCACCAGGGCCGGGCGCTGCACGCGCTCGATCGTCGCCGCCATCGTGAACGTCTTGCCCGTGCCGGTGGCGCCCAGCAGCGTCTGAAAGCGCTCCTTGGCCTCGATTCCCTCCGCGAGCCCCTCGATCGCCTTCGGCTGGTCCGCGGTCGGCGTGTAGGCCGGATTGAGCTTGAACTTCGGCATGGGATGAGCGTAGCTGTCGGCCATTACCGGAAAACGGTGAGTTCCAAAGACGGTGGGCCGGGTACGCCGCAAGCATGCCGGGACTTCTTCTGGGGCCTTTGCTGCGCTACGTCGGCGAGACGGAGGCGACCGTGTGGGTGGAGACGGACGGCCCCTGCGAGGTGGAGGTGCTGGGACGGCGCGATCGGACGTTCTGCGTCGAGGGGCACCACTACGCCCTCGTCTGCCTGGATGGCCTCGAGCCGGGCTCGTCCTACGAGTACGAGGTGAAGCTGGACGGCGAGCGCGTCTGGCCGCCGGCCGAGAGCGGCTTCCCGCCGAGCCGCCTGCGAACCCTCGAGCGTGACGCCCCGCTTCGCATCGTCTTCGGCTCGTGCCGGGTCGCGGTGCCGCACATCCCTCCGTACACCCTGACCAAGGATGAGGACCCGGAGCACGGGCGGGAGATCGACGCGCTCTACGCCCTCGCGATCCGAATGAAGGAGCAGCCCACCGAGGAGTGGCCGGACCTGCTGCTCATGATCGGCGACCAGGTCTACGCGGACGAGGACGCGCCGAGAACCCGTGAGTTCATTCGAGAGCGGCGGGGCACCGATGGCGATCCCGGCGACGAGGTGGCGGACTTCGAGGAGTACACGCATCTCTACCGCGAGACCTGGGGAGAGGAGCCGATCCGCTGGCTGCTCTCCACGGTCCCCTCGGCGATGATCTTCGACGACCACGACATCCACGACGACTGGAACACGTCGATCTCGTGGCTGGAGGAGATGCGGGCCAAACCATGGTGGGACCGCAGAATCACCGGCGGACTCGCCAGCTACTGGGTCTACCAGGCCCTCGGGAACTTCTCGCCGGATGAGATCGCCGAGCGAGGGCTGCTCGACCACCTCAAGTCGCACCCGGACTCCGGGCACGCGCTCCACGAGTGGGCCCGCGACGTCGACTGGGGCAGCAACGGCAGGCGCTGGAGCCTCTCTCGCGACCTCGGCGGCGTGCGGCTGGTGATGCTCGACTCGCGCGAGGGCCGCGTGCTGGGAGAGCGCCCGCGCCGGATGTTCGACGACGAGGAGTGGAAGTGGCTCGAGGGCGTGGTGACGGGGGACGTCCGGCACCTGGTCATCGCGGACACCCTGCCGATCTTCCTGCCGCAGGCGATCCACAACCTCGAGTCGTGGAACGACGCCGTCGCCGCCGGCGCCTGGACGAGGCTGTTCAAGGGATTCGGCGAGCGGGTGCGCCGCGCCATCGACCTCGAGCATTGGGGTGCCTTCCCCCACTCGTTCGAGCAGATGGTCGAGCTGATCCGGGCGGCCGGGGCCGGCAAGCGGGGCGATCCCCCGTCATCGATCGTGACGCTGGGAGGAGACATCCACCACGCCTACCTGGCCCGCGTGGACTTCCCCGAGGCCGACAGCGTGACGAGCCCCGTCTGGCAGGCCGTCTGCTCGCCGTTCCGGAACGCTCTCAGCAAGCGGGAGCGCCAGGTCGCCCGAGCCGGAGACACGAGGCTGGCGCGCACGCTGACCCGCGGGCTGGCCCGCTCAGCAGGAGTGAAGCTCCCGGAGGTCGAGTGGCGGCTCGAGCAGGAGCCGACCTTCGACAACCAGTTCGCCACCCTCGACTTCGACGGGGACCAGGTCACGCTCCGGATCGAGAGGACGGTTCCGGGGGACTGGCGCCGCCCGAAAATCGAGACCTCGCTGGAGCGGACCCTCGCCTAGCCCCGCGCTGCGGCGATCCCCTCGGCGGTGGCGCCGAGGGAGCGGACCAGGATCTCCACCATGTCATCGCGGTCCGGCGCGCCCTCCTCGAGCCAGGTGAGCATTGCCGCCTCGACGTAGGAGGTCCACGCCCGCAGGCCGACGCGCACGGCGGGGTCCTCCGGGTCGAGATCCATCGCCTCGGCGAGCCGCGTGACCCGCCACCAGCGGGCCTTCTCCAGCGCGTCCCGGACCTCGCTGAACCCCGACGCCCGCGTCATCAGGTTGCGATAGCCGGCCGGGTGCTCGCTGATCGCATCCGCGAAGTTCCGCAGGCCGGAACGCAGGCGATCGGCGGGCGGCAGCTCGGGATCGGGCTCGACCCGGGAGCGGAAGTTCTCGATCAGCGGCTCGAGACAGGCGACGTAGAGCCCCTTCTTGCTCCCGAAGTACTGGAAGACGAGGCCGTGGGAGACGCCGGCGGCCTCGGCGACCTCGTCCACCGAGACCTCGTCGTAGTCCCTGTCGCCGAAGACCTCGAGCGCCGCGGAGAGCAGCTGGAGCCGGCGCTCGCCGGCACGCTCCGTTGTCAGTGGGCGGGAAGCGATGGGTCAGATTAGTCCGGGTTGACTTCAAGTCAACACTCAGTAGTGGGTGCCCTGCGGTGGGGCTGGGATCAATAGCTGCGCGGCTCCGGGTTCTGAGCAAATGTGCTGCTTTGGACGAGAAGCGGCGCTTTGCATGGAAAGCAGCGGTCTTGAGCTGAATCTCGCTTGTCGCCCAAAGCAGCAGCGAGCGGGACCGGCGTGTGAAGACTATGTTCTCGTGCCGCCGCTCCGGATGCTTAGCCCCCGGCTGGAGCCATTCCGATCTGCTCCATCAGCGCGGCCGAGTCGATCACGCCCCAGTGCTCGGCGGCCTGATCATTCTCGAACCGGACGAAGTCGTAGTTCGAGACCTCGACCTTCTTGCCGCTGCCCGCGATTCCCATGAAGTCGCCCTCGTGGGTTCCGCGCATGGTCGAGCGAACCGCGAGTCGGTCGCCCTCCGCGACTATGTCGTCGGCGGTCACCTGCATGTCGGGGAACGCCGCTCGGATCTGCGCGACGAAGTCCTTCAGACCCGCGAGATCCGCGGTGCTTCCGGGGAGCGGATCGTGGTCCAAGAAGTCCGGCGCGCAGAGCTCGTCGATCACCTCCGTCTTGCCCTCACTCATCACCTCGCTGTACCAGCGCTGTGCCATTTCCTTGTAGTCGGCCATCTTCGATACCTCCTGGTGGAGTGGACGCTATTGCTCTCTGTCTACGACCCTAACTCCTGCCGGCACCTCCGCGTGTGAGCAACCCGTAGTCGCGCTTACCTCGGCTAGCGGAACTCCACCCCGGCCAGCGGGCTTCTCGCCACCCGCACGGCGAGCACGGGTCGCGCCCAACCGTCGCTACTGCTTTCGCTTAACTCCGGCACCAGCCGCGGGCCTCGCCTCCATGCGGACCACCGCTTTTCGTCCAAAGCGGCGCTTTCCGCCTACCTCTTCTCTCGCGGCCTGGGCGCTGTGGCGAGCGGCTCAGGGCTCACAGCTTCTTCTTCAGCTTCACCTTCGTGGACCTCGTGCTCGTGCTCGTCGCGCACCAACTTCCATCTGAGCTCGGGCCGCTCCGAATCCGTCAGGGCCAGCTGGTTCGCCTGAATGGCGATCAGCATTCGGTGTGGCTTCGGGCTGGGGTCCAGCTGGTGTTTGACTTGAACGCTCATCTTGCTTCTCGAGTACAGACGCAACAGTCGACAAGAAATTCCCACAGCCATCGAGAAGAGATGGCCCCTGCACATGTAAGTGTGCGATCGCCTTCGTGCACCAGTACCTCAAGGAGGCCGGCACCCGGCTAGAAGGGCATGCACCTCAACTCGGTTCGGCCAGCTAATTGCCGCTTTCCACGCAAAGCGGATAGCCGCTTCTCGTTCAAAGCGGCTATTCCTGACTTGCAGCTAGCCGCCCGAAAGCGCTGCCGCCTCCCCCGAGTCTCACCCCAGGGGCCTTCTCTACGTGCTCAGCACCGAGGGGCATCGGTACTCACTCCGCTCGTACTGCGATATTCGGCGCGACACGATCGGGTGGATGGAGTTGTTTCAGGTCGAGCGCGAGATGGACGGGCACTGGTATTCGATGGGAGCCCCGGTCGAGGCGGATTCTGCTTCCAAGGGTGTTGCCATCTGCGCCGTCAGTGAGGGGACGTATCGCGTTCGCCCGGCCGAGGCCGCGGAGGCACCGCCCGAGTATTTCGAGGTGCCCGCCGGGGGCGAGCCCATCCCGCTTCGCCATAGCTGACGCTCGTACTAGTCCAGAAACAGCCGCTTCTCGTCCAAAGCGGCCATTCCCGGACGTTGCTGATTCAGCTACTCGTGGAATCCGTGAAATCGGCCCGTGCGTCCGCGGCCGCCTGCTTCCGCGCAGCCTTCTTGGCCTGCTTCTCAAGCCGGCGCTCGCGGACCTTGCGTTCACGGTTGAGCTTCGCCATCGTGGTCTTCCGCTTGCCGCCTGAGGCCATGCCGCGCCCCCTAAAGCGCCCGGACGTTCGCGGCCGCCGGGCCCTTGGCGCCCTGTTCGGCGTCGTAGCTCACTTTGGCGCCCTCGGCCAGTGACTTGAAGCCGTCGCCCTGGATCGCGCTGTGGTGCACGAATAGGTCATCGCCGGGCTCCTCTGGCGTGATGAATCCGAAGCCCTTGTCGTCGTTGAACCACTTCACTGTTCCTGTTGCCATCTTGGTCCCTCCGTGTGGGTGCACTGCGAACGCGGAGGGTGCCCGGGGGGCAACGACAGCGAAAACGCGAGGCACTGCTTCGGCCGAGCGGATGCTCGACCCGAGAAACGAGTCTAGCCGCTCCCTTCACGAGAGAAGCGAGCGTCAACCCAAGGCCGCTGCTTCCCATGCAAAGGAGCACCTACTCGGATGACGCCCCGCCGAACTTGTCCCGCCGCCGTAGAATCGCCTCGTTCCCGAGATAAGGAGCGTCCATGCCAGCAGCAAAGAAGACGCCTGAGCGCACACGTGCGTCGGCAGATGCCACTAAGAGGCGCGCGGAGGCCGCGCTGAAACGTGCAGGCGGTTCGCTCGACGAGGCCCAGCAGGCGCTGTCCGACCTACAGAAGGACCTGGGACGGGGTAGGCACGACATGATCCGCAACCTGCAGCAGCTGGTGAAGAATCAGCGCCGCGATTTGGGCAAGCTGAACCGCGCGCTCTCGGCCGACCTGCGCAGGCTTCAAAGAGCGCTGACCGAGGAGCCGCCCGCCCGGACGAAGGGCGCTACCCCCAGCACAAAGGGCAAGACCGCCCGTGCAAAGGCTCGGCCGACCCGCGCAAAGGCCACCAGGACCCGTGCAAAGAGCGGCTCGTCCCGCGCGAAGGGCACGACCAAACGGCCCTAGGGATCGACGACGGGCACACACGCCCTCGTCTTCCGCGCATCATCCCTTCCTGGACCGCGGCAGCGGGCACCCCTCGACTTGGTGTCATGCCGGACCGCTGCTTTGCATGGAAAGCAGTACTCCGCCGCGAGATAGTGCGTGGGCGATGTCGGAGGAGAACGTCGATCTGGTCCGACGACTGCTGGAGATGTTCGCGAAGCGTGAGCACGAGGCGGTGTTCGCTTTCTACGCGCCCGACATCGAGTGGGACGCGACAGCGTGGGAGTCGATTGCGGCGGTGAACAACGGGATCGTCAAAACCTTGAGCAGGTCTCCGTCCATACCCCGCCCGGCAAGCTAGCCGACTGCGGCATGATGCCAGCGTGAACCTCTGGCTGGTGGCCCTGATCGTCGCGGTTGGCGCCGCGGCGGCGGTCGGCCTCATGTATCTGGTCCGCCGCCGGTCGAAGGCCGACCACTTCTTCATCGAAATCGAGCGTGGCGCCGGGATCTTCGCGTTCCTCGGCACCGCCTTTGCGGTCATCCTCGCTTTCGTCGTTCTCGCGGCCTTCCAGAGCTTCAATGACGCCAAGGCCGGTGCAGAGAAGGAGGCCACGTCGGTGGTGGAACTCTCGCGGACGGCCGAGTTCTTCCCCGCGCCCGAGAAGGATCCGATCGAGGGCGTCCTGATCTGTTACGGGCGGGCCGTGATCCACGAGGAATGGCCCGCGATGAAGAGCGGGGACCGAAGCCCGCTGGTGGGGGCGTGGGTGAACAGCTTCCAGGGCGATCTCAAGCAGCTGAATCCCCGGACCGAGGCGCAGAAGGCCGCGTTCCTGCAGCTCCTCGCGCAGCAGGACAACCGGACCGACGGCCGGCGGGAGCGGCTCAGCGAGGCGAACCGCTCGATCCCGGCGCCAGTCTGGTTCTTCCTCGGCATCGGCGCCCTCGTGACGATCGGCTTCGCCTTTTTCTTCGCCGACCGGCGCGAGGGTTTCCTCGTGCAGGGGAGCCTGATCGCGGCGATCGCCGCCCTGGTCATCTCGGGTCTCCTGCTGGTCTGGTTCCTCGACCATCCTTACGAGAACAGCAGCGGCAGCATCACGCCGGACGAGATGGAGCGGCAGCTCGTGATCGTCGAGCGCGAGCACAGGGACGTCGTGCCGCCGTGCGACGACGAGGGCCATCGGGCGTCCCCGCCGCCCGCGGTCAGGAGCTAGGGACAGTCACGTTAACGGCGGGCGGTGCGCAAGGACCGATCGATATGGGCATCGACGGATTCGACTGCGAAGTCATCGACGGCAAGATCGCACGAGTGACGGCCTTCCTGACCTTCGAAGGCGTCATGTCACGCTGGGTCACGCGCTCTCGACGCGCACCTTCAGCTCGCCCGGGCGGGCGTTCACCAACATGGCCCGGATGGCGGCTTCGACTGGCCCGCGGATGAGCATCCCGAGCACGCGTCCAGGGTCGCTGTCGAGCGCGTAGGTCGCACGCGTTCGCCCCTCGCCGAGATCCTCCAGCGTCCAGGAGCCCTCCACGGACTTGAGGTCACCCTTCTCCTGCGTCCACGAAAGCCGCATCGGAGGCTCGTAGCGGAACCGCACCTGCGTCTTTACATGCCTGACCTTGATGTCGTTCTCGGTCTCCACCAGCGTTGGTCGCCCGGCGGCGTCGCGTTCCAACGCCGACATCGCCACCATCCCGCCCTGCCATTCCGGGGCCGTGAGCACGTCCTCCACCACGGCCCATACGTCATCCAGGGGCGCCTCGATCTCTGCGCTGGCGGTGCCGCCCATGTGTGCGATCGGGGGCCTCCCCCGTAGTGGTCAGGAGCCCGGAGACCTTATCGCTGGTGCGGTACCCGCCTTACCCCCGCTTCTCCCTCGCGCGACAGCACTGCAGGTCCACTCCCAGTGCCACGACCCCTGGAAGGCGGGGCACTCCTGCTTTGCATGGAAAGCAGCGCTCTTCGCCTGGCGCACGCTGATGACGCATGCGCTTCCGGCGTCACACTCGCTACATCCCCTGCTTCGGCGTGTTACTTATTGCGAAGCAGGAAGTCGCCGGTAAGGCAATACAGACAGGAAAGAGGAGTCATGAGCAAGCGAAAGTGTGTGCTCACGGCGTCGTTGGGCGTCATTGGTGCTCTGTTGATGAGCGGGACTGCCTCGGCGGCCGTCACCGGCATCAGCTACACGGCCACGGTGTCGCCTAAGAAGCAATCGAACAAGACGTTCGGCCCGGCGTCGATCAGCAACAACATCGAGACCTTCTACACCGGCGGATTTCTGCCAACGCCGACCGAGACCGCCATTGTCTTCAGCACGGACCTCAAGTTCACCCCCGGCAATGTCGCGAAGTGCCAGCTCAGCCAGATCAACACCGCGCCGCAGTCGACGGCCGACGCCGCATGCGGCAAGGCCAAGATCGGACAGGGCAGCGCCCTGATCAACGGCGGGATTCTGACCGGCAAGGTGGCCGCCTACAACGGCATCCCGTCGGGCAGCAGCCCGAGCGTCTATCTGCATGTGGACGTGTTCTCCGGGTCGACCTACACGTTCAGCACGACGTTGACCGGCGTCCTGAATCTCTCGACGAACACGCTCACGGTGCAGATCCCGCCCACGGGCACCTCGATCACGCACTTCGACACGACGATCAACAAGATCAAGTCGGGGAAGAAGAAGGGTCATACGACCTACTACGTGATGGCGCGGTGCCACAAGAAGTGGGTCAACTCGGCGGTGACCCGGTTCGCCGACGGCTCGACCAGGGGCTCCCAGTCGGTCCAGAAGTGCAAGCCCAAGAAATAAGCAAACTCAGTCGGCTGAATCCGCGAGATGGGCGGCCTTCGGGCCGCCTCCTCGCGTCCATGTCCTAAAGGAAGCTGCCGGCCCTTTCGGCGACCCGCGGCAGCCGCAGCGAAGTTGCCGCTTTGGACGAGAAGCGGCTATCCGCTTTGCATGGAAAGCGTGCGTCTTACGCGAGATACTGCCTGGGCGATGTCACGACCAGACCTCAAGCGAGGGGAGAACTCATGAGCCAGGCTGAAGACACGTTCAAAGGGCAGTGTTACTGCGGCGCCGTGACGATTGAAGTCACGGGGGATCCGGAGGGCGCCGGCTACTGCCATTGCAAGGCATGCAGGAGCTGGTCCGCCGGCCCGGTCAACGCATTCACGCTCTGGAAGCCCGAGGCGGTCAAGGTGACCCAGGGAGAAGACCAGATCGGTGAGTACAACGCGAACGAGCGGAGCTATCGGCAGTGGTGCAAGTCCTGTGGAGGCCATCTGCTGACACGACACCCGCAGTGGGGTCTAATCGACGTCTACGCGGCGACGATCCCCGAATTTCCGTTTGAACCCGGGGTGCACGTCAATTACGAGTCGACGGTGCTGCCCATGAAAGATGGCCTCCCCAAGCTCAAGGACTTCCCCGAAGAGCTGGGCGGCTCCGGCGAGACGCTGGCCGAGTAGCGGCGCGAGCGGCAGGATTTCCTCACGCCGCTTTGGACGAGAAGCGGCGGCGAAGCGCCCATCTCAGAGTGAGGGGAGTCGGAAGTCGTTGAAGTACCAGAGCGCGCTCGTGTACCAGAGCACGGCGACTACGACGACCAGGGTTCCGCCGACTACCGGCAGCGCCCAACCCGGCACGCGCCAGCGCGGCGACTGCACCAGGACAACCTTGGCCACGAAGGCGCCGTAGAGGAAGCAGCCGGCGACGGAGTGGACTGCGACGCGGGTGTCGAGGTTGGTCTGCACCCCGTAGGCGAAGGCGCAGTGGTAGGCGATCGGGATCGTCAGCAGGATGGCAAGGGCGCCGACCGCGCGGTGCACGGGACCGACACGCGGCGGGGCGATGCCGATCCCGGGCAACCGCCCGTACATCCACAGCGCCAGGCCGAGCTGGATGGCCGCGAAGGCGAGCACGCCGGTAGCGAGCCACGACTTGAGCTTGAAGGTGTCCGGGCCGCTCTGGCCGAACAGCGATGTGGTGTAGTCGGGAGTGTGCTGCGTGCCGAAGGCGTAGAGAGCACCCGCCACCGCAGCGCCCGCCACCCCCGCACCGAGCAATATCGGGGTTGACGCGCCCAGGCGCGGCGCGCGCACTGCCCTCACCGTCGCCGCCCATCTGTTGGTTGCCCGATGGCCGCTATTTGACGGTCAGCGTACCTGCCCGACCGCAACGCCTTGAGGTGGGAATGGACGACTGGGCCTGGGCGCAGCTGCGACCCTGGCTCGAAGTGCGGACCGCTACGGCGCGTTGATGAAGTCGAGACTCGCCGAGACCCGCGAGTAGACGGTCGGCGCCGCCGGCAGGCCGCAGAGCGCGCCGCCGTAGGAGACCGTGCCGACCTCGACCGGCCCCGTCAGCGTGTCGGCGACCAGCGGTCCGCCGCTGTCGCCGGAGCAGGCTGAGGTGTGGATCTTGAAGCGGCCCGGCTTCTTCTTCTTGGCGCCGAGAGCGCAGATCATGCTCTCCGGCGCAAACAGATCGCGCGTGTAGGCCTTCAGGCAGCGGCTGTCGGATCGCGACTGCTCGATCGTCGCCTTAAGGAAGCCCGAGAGGCGCGTCCCGAACGGGTTCGTCGCCCCGTATCCGGCCACCCGCAGCTGGGCGCCGACCCCCGTGGTCGCGTTGTTCTGGTCGGGCGTCGCGACTGCCACCGGCGTCACGTTCGCTGGCGCGGCCAGGTTGAGTACGGCCACATCGTGCAGGCCGGTCTGCTCGAAGTCGGGATGGACCCTTCCTGAGACGACGCCGATCGACTGGCCGACCGAGATGTCGCGGAGCGTCGGCCGGCCGATGATCACCTGGAAGTTGGCGAGGTTGAAGCCGTCCACGCAGTGACCGGCGGTGAGGACCTTGGTCGGGCCGATCACCGAGCCGCTGCAGTGCATGTGGCCCTTGCGGAAGATCGCCACCGCGAACGGCCACTGGGCCGGGTCGGCGCGTCCGCCGCCGACGATGGACGCGTGAGCGCGAGGCGCGGCGGGCGCGGCGGACGGCAGCGCTCCGATGCCCAGCGCGGACATGCAGGCCAGCACTGCGATCAGGCTGCGTTTGCGGCGACTCAGCTCCATGGTCTCCTCTCTGCTCCCTGCTCAGTCGAGTCCGAGCTCGTGACGGTAGTGGCGGGCGTACTCGTCACGCTTCTCCAGCACATTCTCCACGTAGTCGCGCGTTTCGGGGAATGGAATGTCGTCCAGGCTGAGGCTCGAACCGCCCCAGTTGGCCACGTTCGTCTCCCCGGCGTTGTACGCGGCCAGCGCGGCGATCTCATTGTCCCCGAACTTCTGGATCAGGTAGTGGAGGTAGAAGGTCCCGTAGCGAATATTGATGTCCGGGTCCGAGAGGTCCTCGAACTTGAACGTCTGGCCGCCGCTGAGGCTCTCGATCACCTTCGCGGTGCTCGGGGTGATCTGCATCAGCCCCCGCGCTCCGGCGTGCGAGGTCTGGTCCCGGAAGCGCGACTCGGTGTAGATCACCGCGGCGATCAGGTCCGCCGGCACGTCCTTCTCGGCCGCCTGCTGGCGGATGATGTCCTCATGCTGGAGTGGCAGGGTCACCTGCTCCAGGGCATTCTGGAAACGGTCGCTGTTGACGAGCAGGAAGGCGCCGAGGGCGCCGACCAGCACGGTCCCCGTGATGACCAGGGCGCGGCGGCGACGCTCGGAGCGCCGTCGGCCCGTTTTGCGCGTGGTCCGGCGTGTCTTCGAGCGCGAGGCGCTGCGCTTCGAGCGCGCGCGCGCGGATCGCACCGAGGTGCTCGGACTCATACACCGCCCCCCTGGCGCAGTTCATCGATCAGCTTGTTCACCTCTCTATCCAACGCTTCAAGCGACTCATCGTTGCGGATGACGTGGTCGGCACGGCGCTCCTTCTCAGTCTGATCCAGCTGCCGGTCCTCCCTCCCGGCCAGTCCCGCCTGGCCGCGCTCGCGCAGGCGTGCGTCGCGGATCTCGTCGTCCGCGATCACGGCGAGGGTGGCGTCGAAGGCGTCCTCCATCGCCGCCTCGAAGAGCAGGGGAACCTCGACCACCGCGATCTCGACCTCGGGGCCGAGCCCCTGGCGCCATTCGAGCACGTGGGCCCCGACGCGGGGGTGGGTGACGCTCTCGAGCCAGGTGAGCTCGTCGCGGTCCGCGAAGACGATCTCCCCCACCCTGTCGCGATCGACCCTGCCGTTCGGCGCTATCTCCTCCCCCCAGCGCTCCACCACCGCGTCGCGCACCTGCTCGTCATCGAGGATGTCGTGGGCGACTTTGTCGGTCGAGAGCACCGGGATGCCGCGCCTCTCGAAAGCGGCCAGCGCTTCGGACTTGCCGGCCCCGATTCCTCCCGTGAGGCCTACGAAGCGGGTCAATCCTGAGTGGGAGGTGGCTCCTCGGCCGGCGGCTCCTCGGCGGATGCCTCCTCGGCGGCCGGCTCCTCCTCGGCGGCCGGCTCCTCCTCGGCGGCCGGCTCCTCTTCGGCAGGAGGTTCCTCCTCAGCCGGAGGTTCCTCCTCAGCGGGAGGCTCCTCGGCGGGCGCGACCTCGGCCTCGGGAGCTTCCGCCGGTGCGGGCTCGGCCTCAGGCTCGGCGGACGGAGCCGCGAGCTCGGCCTCAGCCTCGGGCACGTCTTCGATCACCACGTCGTCCGTGACCTCGCGGGTGGGAAGCTCCTGGCCCTCGACGCGCTTCACGCTGAGCGAGAGGCGGCGGCGGGAGTCGTCGACCTCGAGGATCTTCACCTGGAGCTCGTCGCCGGGCCTGACGACCTCGGCCGGGCTCTCGACGTGGTGCTGTGCAAGCTCGGAGATGTGGACCAGGCCCTCGACGCCGGGCAGGATCTGGACGAAGGCGCCGAAGGCGACGATCTTGGTGACCTTGCCCTCGACGACGTCGCCCTCCTTGTACTCGTTGAGGACCTTCTGCCACGGATCCTCCTGGGTCTGCTTCAGGCCCAGAGAGATGCGCTGGCGGTCGCGATCGATGTCGAGGACCTTCACCCGGACCGTGTCGCCGATCGAGACGACCTCGGACGGGTGGTTGACATGGCTCCAGGAGAGCTCGGAGATGTGGATCAGGCCATCGATGCCCTCCAGGTCCACGAAGGCGCCGAAGTCGACGATGTTGGAGATCTTGCCCTCGACCACCTGACCGGGCTCGAGGTTGCCCAGGATCTGCTCGCGGACCTCCTTGCGCTCCTCCTCGAGGACCGCGCGGCGGGAGAGCACGACGTTGTTGCGGGACCGGTTGAGCTCGATCACCTTGCACTCGAGCTTCTGGCCCATGAACTCGTCGAGGTTCTGGACGCGGCGGATGTCGACCAGCGAGGCGGGCAGGAAGCCGCGGACGCCGAGATCGAGGATGAGGCCGCCCTTGACGACCTCGATCACGGTGCCCTCGACGGGCTCGCCCGAGTCGGCCGCCTTCTCGATCCGGCGCCAGGCCTTCTCGAAGCGGGCGCGCTTCTTGGAGAGGATCAGACGCCCCTCCTGGTCCTCCTTGGTGAGGACCAGCGCGTCTACGTCCTCGCCGAGCTCGACCTCCTCGGCCGGGTCGACCGACTTGCGGATCGAGAGCTCGTTCGAGGGGATTACGCCCTCGCTCTTGTAGCCGATGTCCACCAAGACCTCGTCCTGGTCGATGCGCACGACCTTGCCGCTCACGACGTCCCCCTCGCTGAAGGGGTGAATCGTGGCGTCGTAGTTCGGGACGAGCTTGCCGTCGACCTCAATCAGGAAGTCGTCGGAGCTTGCGGCGCCGTTTCCGGCGCTCTGTGGCTGCTCGGTCTCGGGTTCGGGCGCCTGCTCAGGGGCCGTACTTGTGTCCGTCTCGGGCACGGCCGCAGAGTGTTGCAGACGCATGCGTAACGCACGGTTCAGCCGTGGCGAATCGGGGCGTCCTTCGGCTACCGTCTGCGCCCATGCCCAAGCGCCAGACCAAGCGCGGCGATGAGCGCACGCCGCTGACCGGCAGCTACGACGTGATCGTGTGCGGCGCGAGCTTCGCCGGGCTCACCGTGGCGCGTCAGCTGGCCGGCTCCGGAGCGCGCGTCCTGGTCCTGGATCGCTACGAGATCGGCGAACGTCAGACCTCCGCCTGCGGGATCCCCACGGCCTGGCTCGAGGCGATAGGCCTCGAGGGCTCCAAGCGTCAGGAGTTCGGCGAGCTGGTCGTGCACACGCCGCACGGGACCTCCCGCTACCAGCTCCCCTGGACCTTCTCCACCTTCGACTACCGGGAGCTCTGCGAGCTGCTCTGGGCGCAGTCGGACGCCGAGTTCGAGACCGCCAAGGTCAACGGGCGGTCCGGCGAGACGGTCCACACCGACCGCGGGGACGTCTCCGCGCCCCTGATCGTCGATGCGCTCGGCTGGCGGCGGATCCTCGCCTCCGACGGGGGCTACCAGCCTCCCGACGCGCCGCTCTCACGCGGCCTCGAGGTCCACCCCCATGGGGGCGGGCGCGATCTCGAGGTTTGGATCGACCGGCGCTACGTCCCGGCCGGCTACGGCTGGAGCTTCCCCGCTCGCGACGAGCAGCGAATCGGCGTGGGCTCCTTCGATCCCCGCTTCCACGTCAAGGACACGACCGTGCTGCTGGCGGAGGACCTGGAGCGGGATGCGGTCCGCTATCAGGGCAACTGGATCCCGCACAAGATCCGCAAGGGGACCGAGGACGGCGTCTTCTTCGTCGGCGACTCCGCCGGCCACTGCCTGCCGCTGACCGCGGAGGGAATCAGGACCGCCCTCTACTTCGGCATCAAGCTCGGGGACGAGCTGCGCGCCGTCGTGGAGGGTCGCCAGGACCACGAGGCGGCCCTGCGCGCCTACGGCGAGTTCGTCGACGAGCACGAGTGGAAGTTCCGCTGGCTGCTCCGGGCCCAGAAGCTCCTGCCGAAGCTCCCCGCCAGGGTCCAGCGCACCGTGATCCGCGCCTGCGGGCGCAAGCGCTTCGTCGACTGGGCGTTCGGGCACTACCTGCGGATCGCGCCGCCCGACTTTGCCGGGCCGGCACCCGAGAAGAGTGGCGAGCGGGAGCCGCTCGAGGCCGCCGCGTAGCTAGAAGCGTCGCCGCTCTCGGCGAAGAAGACGTACATCGCGACCGCGCCGAGGCAGATCACCGAGAGCGGTCCGAGCATCCTGCTCAACATCGGTCACCTCCTGTGACCGGGGATTGACCCCTCGAATCTAACCCCGTGCCCGGACCCGGGTCATCGGTGAAGAGCCGCAGTCAGCGGACGATCAGGTAGGTACCGGCGAGCAGCAGCAGAATTCCCACCACCCTGGTCGACGTGATCGGCTGCTGCTCCAGGCCGAGGAAGCCGATCTGGTCGAGCACCACCGAGGTGGTGAGCTGGCCCGTAACCGTCGCCGCGGCGACCGCTCCGGCGCCGATCTGGCTGACCAGGACGAGGGCCGAGAAGACGTACGCCGCGCCGAGCACCCCGCCGAGCAGGTAGTACCACTGGACGTGGGCGGCCTCGCCGAGGCCACCCGCCTTGCCGCTGACGCTGACGATCGCCGCGAGCAGCACGGTGCCCACCGCGAAGGAGACCGTGGCCGCGGCGAAGCTGCCGGTCGACTTGCCGAGCCCTGCGTTGATCGGCGCCTGCAGAGCGATGCACCCGCCGACCACCGCCATGATCAAGACCGCGAAGCCCCTGTCCATACGCGGATCCTCTCAGACGATCAGTGCGGCTACTTCGCGGCCAGCCAGTCCTTGCCGACGCCGACGTCGACCGCCAGCGGAGGGTCGAGCGGGAAGGCGCCGCACATGGCCTTCTCGACCAGCGTGGCGGCGGCGTCCATCTCGTCCGTCGGGCCCTCGAAGAGGAGCTCGTCGTGAATCTGGAGGACGAGGCGGGTCTCCAGGTCGGACTTCTCGAGCTGATGCTGGGCCTCGACCATCGCGATCTTGATGATGTCCGCGGAGGTGCCCTGGATCGGCATGTTCACCGCGAGGCGCTCGCCCTGGCCGCGCACCTGCGGCCGGCCTGAGCGGAGCTCGGGGATCGGGCGGCGCCGGCCGAGCAGGGTGCTGACGTAGCCCTCCTTCTTGGCGAACTCGATGGTCTCTTCGATGTATCGCTTGACCGCCGGGAAGCGCTCGAAGTAGCGGTCGATGTAGGCCTGGGCCTCCTCCTGCTCGATGTTGAGGCGGTCGGCGAGGCCGTACGCGCTGAGGCCGTAGGCGATGCCGTAATTGACCATCTTGGCCTTCGAGCGCTCGCCGGGGCTGACCTTATTCGGGTCGGCGCCGATGATCCCCGCGGCGGTCGCGGCGTGGATGTCCTCGCCGCGGGAGAAGATCTCCTTGAGGGCGTCCTCGCCGGCGATGTGCGCGAGGATCCGCAGCTCGATCTGGTTGTAGTCCGCGGAGAGCAGGCGCTGGCCGCGGGGCGCGACGAAGCACGACCGGATCGGGCGGCCCTCGTCGCTGCGGATCGGGATGTTCTGGAGATTGGGGTTCGTGCTGGAGAGCCGGCCGGTGGCGGTGGCGGTCTGGTTGAAGGTGGTGTGCAGGCGGCCGGTGTCGGTGTCGATCAGCTCCGGGAGAGCGTCGAGGTAGGTGCTCTTCAGCTTGGTGAGCTCGCGCCACTGCTCGACCTTCTCGACGATCGGGTGCTCGTCGCGGATCTGGGAGAGGACGCGGGCGTCGGTGGAGAAGCCGGTCTTGCCGCGGCGCTTCTTGGTCAGGCCGAGCTCATCGAAGAGGACCTCGGCGAGCTGCTGCGGGGAGCCGATCGTGAACTCGTGCCCGGCCTGCTCGAAGATCTCGGCCTGGAGGGTCTCGATTCGCTGCTCGAATCCCTCGCCGATGTCCGCGAGCCGCTTCTTGTCGAGAAGGACGCCATTCTGCTCCATCGAGGCGAGGACCTCGATCAGGGGCATCTCGACCTCGTCCATGAGCTTCTCGAGGCCACCGTCCTCGATCCCCTTGCGCTGGAGCTGGGCGATCTCCCAGACCAGGCGAGCCTCCGCGGCCGGATCGGGCGGGGGCTCCTCCCCCAGCTCGAGCTGGTCGCCGTCGGCGCTCTCGGAGTTCTTCGGCGCGGCGGCCAGGCCACGCTGGGCGGCGATGTCGATCAGGTCGTAGGTGCGGCGGGCGGGGTCGAGGAGGTAGGCGCCGACCATCGTGTCGTGGCGGAGGTCCAGTCCGTCGCCGGCGGCCGCCAGCAGGCCGTGGCGGGCTCCGCCGCCGAGGCTCTTCAGGTCGTGGCCGATCAGGCGGCGCTCACCGAGCGCCTCGACCAGCTTGCCGAGGTCGGGGCACCCGCCCTCGACCAGCTTCTTGCCGTCGTAGCCGGACCATGTCTCGCCCTCGATCGCCAGCGCGATCTCGCCCTCGGCGAGGTCTGAGATCGAGCCCGCCTCCGCGGTCGCGTCGAGCTCCTCGTCCACCTTCGCGTCCGGGATGAAGTCCGCACCGAGCTCTTCTTCGAGGCGCTCGAGAATGACGCGCAACTCGAACTCGCGGGCGACCTCACGCAGCCTGCTGCGGTCCATCTGCTTCGAGCAGAGGTCATCGAGGTCGAGCTCGATGTCGATGTCCGTGATCGCCGTGGCCAACTGCTTCGAGATGCGGGCGTCCTCGGCGTGGTTGGTGAGGTTCTCCTTGCGCTTGGCGCCGGAGATCTTGTCGATGTTCGCCAGGACTCCCTCGAGGTCGCCGTACTCCTGGAGGAGCTGGGCCGCCGTCTTGTCGCCGATGCCGGGGACGCCGGGGATGTTGTCCGAGGTGTCGCCCTTCAGGCCGATCAGATCGGTGACCAGCTCGGGCGGGACGCCGTAGCGATCGACGACGCCCTCGCTGTCGTAGATCTTGGTGTCGGTGACGCCGCGCGAGGTGGTCATCACGCGGACGCCCTTCTCAACCAGCTGGTAGACGTCGCGGTCGCCCGAGACGACCATCACGTCGAGGTTCTGCTCGCGGGCGCGCTTGGTGAGCGAGGCGATGACGTCGTCGGCCTCGTAGCCGTCCACCTTGATGTTGGTGAAGCCGAACGCCTCGGCCAGCGGCATCAGGTGGGGCCACTGGTCGCGGAGGAGGTCCGGGCGGGGCTTGCGCTGCGACTTGTAGGGCTCGTAGGTGAGCTCGCGGCCCGACCAGCCGGCGTCCCAGCAGACGACCACGGCGGTGGGATCGTGGTCGATCAGCATCTTGGCGAACATCGAGGCGAGGCCGTAGATGGCGTTGGTGGGCCGACCATCGTGGGTCGCGATCGACTCGGGGAGGGCGAAGAAGGCGCGGTAGGCGAGCGAGTTGCCGTCGATCAGGAAGAGCTCACCGTCCGGCTTCTTGGCACGTCCCTTCGCGTCCGCCTTGGTCTTGGTCGCGGGCATACCACGATCCTACGCGGCGCCGTCGTCGTCGCCGAGCGGCTAGAGCGCGGGTATCCGCACCTTCCGGGTCAGGGTCTTGACGTTGCCCTGACCATCCTCGATGGTGAGCTTGACCGCGATCCGCTTGCCCGTCAGACCCCGCCCCACCGGAAACGAGAGTGTCCGCTTTCCGGGGGCATATCCATCGGTCCGGCGCTTGGCCAGGGACCGCTTCCGGTGCCGCAGCAGGCCGCTCACGGCGACGTATTCGCGGGCCTTGACCCGGGCCTTCAGACGAGCCTTGGCGCCGCTGAGGTCGAAATGGACCGAGGCGAGTGACGCCGACACGGAGGAGTCGATCTCCTCGCCTGGAGCGAGCTCGTAGAGCCCCTGGGGCGGGTTGGCGTTGACGACGCGACCGGGTTCACAGGTCGCGCGGAACGGAGCAAAGCGGGTCGTCGGGTGGTGCGCCTCAAAGCGGTAGACCCCCGTGGGCACGACGGGCCAGACGACACCGCCGTCGATCGAGGACTCGCTTCGCGAGGAGTCCGGGATCACGGACTCGTTGAAGTAGACGGGGGTCGGCAGGGCCGGGCTGGCGCTGGCCGTCGCCCCCGCGACGCCGTGGGCGCCGTAGGCGACGAAGTCGTTGAAGCTCAGGTTGCGCACATTGATCGTGCTGAACGTCGAGACCACCGCGCAGCTGATCAGCTGGTCGTTCGCATCGCGCGGCGCCTTGAGGATCGCCGCGAGCCCGTCGTATGCCCCGTCGGTGGGCATCTGGAAGTTGACCCGCTGGAGATCCCTGCCCTGGCTCACGTACGTCTGCAAATAGATGCGGTGGTGGCCCGGAGCGTCGGCGTACGGCGTGAACCTGGTGCCGTCCGGGACCAGCAAGTCGTAGCTCCCGTCGGCCCCCGACTGGGCGCTCAGGGCCGGAAGCTCGGCGACCCTCACCGTGGCTCCGGCGATCGGATTCTGGTTGTCGAACGTGTAAACGGTGCCGCTGACGTGGATCGGGGGCAAGGGCCCCTTCCCCTTCGCCAGGGCACCACCCGCAGAGGCCAGACAGAACACGGCGAGCAGTGCGGCGGCGATTCCGGCGCGCGCGAGCAGAGGGCGAGTCATCGGACGAACTCCATTTCGTCAGGCCTGCAAAGGGGCCGCTCTTCAGGCTTCCGGCCTGAGCGGGGGCGCCAGCGTAGCGGGTCGGCGGAGAGCAACCGGACGAGCGCCGCCGCCTATGATCGGCGCCCAATGGCTGCCTCCGCTCAATACAGCGTCACCGTCCGCGTCGAGCTCGACGCTCGCCAGGAGCCGCTGGGGAAGCTCACGGCGCAGATAGCGGAGGCCGGCGGCGCGCTGCAGTCCGTCGACCTCATTCCCGGCGCCGGGCCGGAGGGCAAGCGGGTTCGCGAGTTCACCATCGACGCCAACAGCGCCGAGGCCTGGGAGCAGATCCTGCGCTCGATCGGCTCGACGCGCGGCGCGCGGGTCCTCGGCTTCACCGACCGCACCTTCGAGATGCACAAGAAGGGCAAGATCGAGATGCACAACAAGTACCCGCTGAAGACCCGCGACGACCTCTCCATGGCCTACACGCCGGGCGTCGCGCGAGTCTGCGAGTACATCGCCGAGGACAAGACCAAGGCCTTCGACTACACGATCAAGGCGAACACCGTCGCCGTGGTCTCCGACGGCTCGGCCGTGCTCGGCCTCGGCGACATCGGCCCCGAGGCCGCCATGCCTGTGATGGAGGGGAAGGCGATGCTCTTCAAGGAGTTCGCCCAGGTCGACGCCTTCCCCATCTGCCTGGCGACCAACGACCCTCAGGAGATCATCCAGACGGTCAAGCTGCTCGCCCCCACCTTCGGCGGCATCAACCTCGAGGACATCTCCGCGCCCCGCTGCTTCGAGATCGAGGAGACGCTCAAGGAGGAGCTCGACATCCCCGTCTTCCACGACGACCAGCACGGCACCGCCGTCGTCGTCATGGCCGCCCTCTTCAACTCCCTGAAGATCACCGGCAAGCCGATCGAGGACCTGCGCGTCCTCGTCCTCGGCACCGGGGCCGCGGGTATCGCCTGCACGAAGATGATGCAGGAGTCCGGGATCAGCGAGATCATCGGCTGCGACCGCAAGGGCGCGATCTCGACCGACCGCGAGGACTACGCCGACGGCTCCATGTCGGGAATCAAGAAGTGGTTCGCCGAGAACACCAACGACGAGAAGCTCTCGGGCGGCCCGAACGACGTGATCGAGGGCTGCGACCTCTTCATCGGACTCTCCGGCCCGGGCCTGATCGAAGCCGACTCCTTGGCGAAGATGAACGACGACGCGATCGTCTTCGCGATGGCCAACCCCACCCCCGAGGTGATGCCGGAGGAGGCCGAGCCCCACGTCCGCATCATGGCCACGGGCCGCTCCGACTACCCGAACCAGATCAACAACGTCCTCTGCTTCCCGGGAATCTTCCGAGGCGCCCTGGACGCCGGCGCCCCCCGGATCACGGAGGAGATGAAGCTCGCCGCCGCCCGCGGAATCGCCGAAGTGGTCACCGAGGACGACCTGGCCGAGGACTACATCATCCCGTCGGTCTTCAACCGCGACGTTGCCCCGGCCGTGGCGCAGGCGGTGGTCGAGGAGGCGAAGGAGGCCGGCCTCGCCCGCTTCTCCGAGGAGACGGGCACCTTTGAGATCGTCGACGGTGCGAGCGGGTCCGGCAACGGGTCAGACGCCGCCTAGCGGCTCGCCGGCAGTAGCCACGGCGGCGGCTTCACCAGGATCCGCGCCGCCCACAGGAAGCAGAGCGCCCCGACCAGCGTCATCGACGTGGCCAGCGCGGCGTTGAGCATCTCGTCGGTGTCGGGGACGACGTAGGCGGCGACGGCCGAGATCCCGAAGGCGATCGAGCCAACGAGGTTGAGCGTCGCCGAGCGCCGCACCAGGAGCACCGCGTGAAGCACCGCCAACTCGGCCAGCACGCTGGCCACCAGGAAGCAGATGGATCCGAAGATATCGGGCGACCAGACCAACAGGTTCGAGGTGTGGGTCTCGAAGTGGTGGTACATCCCGAAGAAGGTGGTGACGTTGAAGAACAGCGTCCCCACCCACTGGACCCCGGCCGCCCAGACCTCCTTCCCCTGCCCGCGTGCGACCCGCAACTGCTCGGACGCGGCGGTCGTGAAGAAGATCGAGCCGACGAAATAGATCACGCCCACGGCCCTGTCCGAGATGCTCGACGCATCCGGCAGCGACGCCACCGCGAAGCAGCTCGAGCCGATCATGAACAGCACCCCGATCCGCCGCGCGTCGCCCTTCGCGGCCCCCGCGCTGATCGCAGCGGCCGATCCGGCGCTCATCGCGGGACCTGTGTCCGGTATCGGACCTCGGTGAAGGTGCTTCCCGCGAAGGTCTTCTCGCGCGTCGCCCCATCGCGCTCCCAGCCCAGCGCCTCGTAGAAGCCCTGGGAGGTGTTCCACTCCGCCGTCCACAGCGTGACCTCGCGGAACCCCCGCTCCCGCAGCTCCGCCATCGCCGCGTCCAGCAGGGCCCGTCCCAGCCCCCGGCGCCAGGAGGCCGGCTCGGTGTAAAGCCGGTCGAGCAGCGCGACCCGCGCGGGGTCGGAGTCCCTGTCCGGGCTCCGGCAGAGCACCGCCAAGGCAGCGACCTGCCCGCGCCGCTCGGCGACGAGGACGAGCAGATCCGGGTTCGAGATCCAGCGCTCCCAGTCGTCGGAGGGAGACGTCACCCCCGTGAGGCCCACCGGCGAGAGGTGCCGCGCCCACGCCGCTCGGCCGGAGGACAGGTAGATCTCACTCAGGCGGGCGCCCTCTCCAGGCTTGGCTCGTCTGACGGTGTCCGGCATCGCCGCGGGAACCTAGCGCGAGGCGGCTAGCATCCGCCGCCGATGCGCGTCCTCATCACCGGAGCGTCAGGCCTGATCGGCTCGGCCCTCGCCGACGCCCTGTTGGCGCGGGGCGACGAGGTGGTCGGGCTGACCCGCGATCCCGATCGAGCCAGGCCGAAGAACCCGACCGTGCGCTGGCACGCCTGGCGGGCGACCACGGAGCGCCCCCCACCCGAGGCGCTCGAAGGGATCGACGCCGTGGTCAACCTGATCGGCGAGGAGATCAACCAGCGGCTCACCGACCAGGCCAAGGTCCGCATCCGGGAGAGCCGCCTGGTGAGCACCCACAACCTGCTTCAGGGCATCGAGGCCGCCCCCGACATGCCGAGCGTCTTCATCGGGCAGTCGGCGATCGGCTACTACGGCGACCGGGGCGCGCAGATCCTCGACGAGGAGTCAGAGCCCGGCGAGGGGTTCATGGCCGAGATCCCGGTCGACTGGGAGCGCGCCGAGCGCGAGGCCGAGCGCTTCGTTCCGCGCGTCGTCATCGTCCGAACCGGCCTGGTCCTGACCAAGCACGGGGGCCTGCTGAAGCAGCTCACGCTGCCCTTCAAGCTCGGGGTGGGCGGCCCGATCGCCGGCGGCGAGCAGTTCATGTCCTGGATCCACATGGACGATGAGATCGGCCTGCTGCTCTGGGCCCTCGACAACGACCAGGTGTCGGGCACGATCAACGCGACGGCTCCCAATCCCGTCACCAACCGCGAGTTCTCCAAGGCGCTCGGCCGCGCCGTGCACCGGCCCGCCTTCGTGCCGGTGCCCAAGTTCGCGATCAGCGCCCTTCGTGGCGGCGATCTCGCCGATGCCGTGGCCGGCGGCGCCAGAATCTTCCCCCGCCGCGCGCTCGATGGCGGCTACGAGTTCCGCCATCCGGACCTGGACGGAGCGCTCCGCAGCGCCCTTCGCTGAGACTCAGACCGTCTGCCGCGGCCTGCCCCCGTCGAAGCGGGTGGAAACCCGGCCGATAGGGCAAGATGGAGGGCGATGAAGCTCGAAGGTGTCCACCACATCACCGCGATCACCGGCGACGCCCAGAAGAACGTCGACTTCTACGCCGGGGTCCTGGGCCTTCGCCTGGTGAAGAAGACCGTCAACCAGGACGACCCGACCGTGTACCACCTCTTCTTCGCCGACGAGAAGGGCGACGCGGGCTCCGACCTGACCTTCTTCGAGTATCCCGGCGCGCCGCCCGGCCGCGCCGGCGACGGAATGATCTGGGGCATCCGCTGGCGTCTCGGCACGGAGGAGGCGCTCGACTTCTGGGAGGAGCGGCTGAAGCAGCACGGCACGGAGACCGAGCGGGCCGACGGTGTCCTGCGCTTCGCGGACCCCGAGGGACTGGGCCACGCGCTCAAGGTCGTCGAGACGACGGACGAGCCCCTGATCGCAGAGCACCCTGAGGTCCCCGCGGAGCTCGCCCTCCAGGGCTTCGACGGTGCGATCGCCTATTCGAGCAGGCCGGAGGAGAGCCGCCTCCTGCTCGAGGAGGCTCTCGGCTTCGAGGCCCTGACCGGCGAGGACGGTCAGACCGGCTGGGAGTGCCGCGGTGACACTCGCGGCGGCCTATGGGGCTACTCGGAGCCACCCGCCGAGCGCGGCCTGCAGGGCGCGGGCAGCGTCCACCACATCGCCTGGGCCTCCCAGATGGACGACCACGAGGCCTGGCGCGACCGGGTGATCGCGGCGGGCGGCCGGCCCACGCCCGTGATCGACCGCTTCTATTTCCGCTCGATCTATTTCCGCGAGCCGAGTGGCGTCCTCTTCGAGATCGCGACGCTCGGCCCGGGCTTCACCGTTGACGAGCCGCTCGAGTCCCTGGGCGAGAAGCTCTCTCTGCCGCCCGATTACGAGCACCTCAGGGAGCAGGTCGAGCCGGTCCTGCGCCCGATCAACAACCCGCGTGTCCACGCCTGAGCAGCCGCCGGGCGATCGCCCGCGACAGGTCGTTCAGCTCACCCACCTACCTCGCGATCCCGCGGGCGAACCCGAGGGCGCGCTGATCCTGCTTCATGGCCGCGGCGTCGACGAGCGCGACCTCTACCCCCTGCTGGATGAGCTCGATCCGGACCGCAGGCTTTTCGGGATGACTCCCGGCGCCCCGCTCACCAACGTCCCGCCCGGCGGACGCCATTGGTACGTGATCCGGGAAGTCGGGCACCCGGACGAGGACACCTTCGTCGACACGCTGGCGCAGCTCTGCCGGTTCCTGGACGACGAGCTCCGCCATCGCGGGATTCCATGGGAGAAGACCGTGATCGGCGGATTCAGCCAGGGCGCCGCCGTCGCCTGCGCCACCGCGCTCGGTATGGGCCGCCCGAGGGCCGCCGGCCTCCTGATGATGAGCGGCTTCTATCCCATGGTTCGCGGCTGGAAGGTCGACCCGCGAGCGAAGCGCGGCATGCCGGCCTACGTCACCCACGGCTCCTACGACCCGATCATCCCGGTCGGCTTCGGCCGCAAGGCGCGGGACCTGCTCGAGGAAGGCGGCCTGATGGTCACCTACCGCGAGGCGCGGGTCCAGCACACGATCGACCATGCGCTGATCCCCGAGATCCGCGACTGGGTGAACTCGGTGATCACCGGCGAGCCGGTGATCGAGGGACCGCGCTCCGAGGTCTAGTCGGGCGGGCAGGGGGCGCCGAGCGGGGTGCGCCTCGTGCCGCTGACCCGGTAGCGCTGGATCATGCACTCGGTCGTGTCGCCTTCCGAGGTGATCGAGTAGCTGCCCAGCACGGTCCCGTCGCGGCGGGCGCCGAAGACGCCGTTGCGGACCTTGTCGCGGAACGAGGAGGCGTCGGTCCCCGCACCGCGGATCGCCTGGAGGACGAGCCCCATGGCCTCGAACCCGTACGCGGCGTACGGGTTGGGCGCCCGATGGAAGCGCCGATCGAACTGCGAGGTGAAGCCCTTTCCCGGTAGGCGGGTGGGATCGAGCTCGGCGCTCACCGAATAGGTCGCCGGGGGGCTTCCGTCGAGCGTCAGCCTCTGCAACGCGGGCTCGTAGGTGGCCTGAGCCCCGGGCCCGACCTGGATTCCATGTTCCGTGGCCGCCGCCTTGAACTCCGACGCGGCCAGGTCCTGAAACGCGGAGCCGTCGGAGCGCACCGCCGCATTGGTAACGCCGAGCTCCGAGGCCCAGTTCGCGGCGGCGTTCACGACCACGTCGTCAGCCGGCACGGTCCGGGCGAAGTTGGGCGAGCCCGACGGCCGGTAGCGGTCGGGCGAGTTCGGATAGCCGGCGGCCGGCTGGGTCAGGTCCACTCCCCCGGCTCCCGGCGATACCTGCACCAGGCCCGCATCGTTGGTGATCGGCATCGAGGCTCGCGTCGGCTCCGAGTCGAGCTCGCCGACGTAGGCGGCGGCGGATGAGTCCTGGACCGCACGCCGGGCGTTCGCGCCGACGGCGACCGGGTCCCAGACCCTTCCCTTGGCGTCGTCGAGGTAGGTGGCGCGGACCTGGATCGAGCCCGCCTTCCCCTGCGCCTGCTCGAGCGCCAGCCGCGCGCCGTCCGCGGCGTCGCGTCCGTCGGCGCCGCGAGGACCGGTCAGCGGCAGGCTGACGTACACCGTCACGGGCGCCTCGATCTTCGCGCTGCCGGCGATGCCGCAGCCCGCCAGGGCCAGAGCGAGCAGCGCCGCGAGCGCCAGGCGGGGCATCAGGTCATCTCAGCCGAAGAAGACCTCGGCCTCGCGATAGAGCGACTCGGGAACCGTCTTCAGCTCCGCGGTCGCCTCCGAGAGGTCGACCAACTCGATGTTCGTGCTGCGCAGCGCGGTCATCTTGCCCCAGTCCCCCTCGTTGACCGCGTCGATCGCATGAAGGCCGAAGCGGGTCGCGAGCACCCGGTCGAAGGCGGTCGGGGTTCCCCCTCTCTGGACGTGCCCGAGCACTGTCGCGCGCGCCTCGTGGCCGGTGCGCTGCTCGAACTCGCCCTCGAGCCAGTGCGCGATGCCACCCAGCCGCACATGGCCGAAGGCGTCCAGGGGCGCCCCCGCGGTCGAAGGCATTCCGCCCTTGGGCACCGCACCCTCGGAGACGACGACGATCGGCGAGTACTGGGCCTCGAACCGCTGCACGATGTAATCGCAGACCTGGTCGATGTCGAACTCGACCTCGGGGATCAAGATCACGTTCGCACCCCCCGCCAACCCGGCATGAAGGGCGATCCAGCCGGCGTGCCGGCCCATCACCTCGCAGATCAGGGTGCGCTTGTGGCTCTCGGCGGTCGTGTGAAGGCGGTCGATGGCCGACATCGCGATGTTGACGGCCGTGTCGAAGCCGAAGGTGTAGTCGGTGGCGGAGAGGTCGTTGTCGATCGTCTTCGGCACGCCGACGACATGGACCCCCTCCTCGTTCAGCTTCGCGGCGGCCCCCAGCGTGTCCTCACCTCCGATCGCGATCAGGCCGCCGATTTCCTGGTCGGCGAGGTAGCTCGCGATCCGCTTGGGCCCCGCGTCCTCCTTGAAGGGGTTCGTCCGGGAGGAGCCGAGGATCGTGCCGCCACGCGGGAGGATGCCGCGCACGTCCACGATCCCCAGGGGCCGGCTGTCGCCCTCGAGCGGCCCGCGCCATCCATCGCGGAAGCCGACGAACTCGTGCCCGTAGTCGCGCACCCCCTTGCGCACGATCGCGCGGATCACCGCGTTCAGCCCGGGGCAGTCGCCTCCTCCGGTGAGTACGCCGATCCGCACGCGGTCAATCTACCTGTGCAGCACCGCCGGTCAGCGCTCGGAGGCGTCGGCGCTCAATACGGGCTTCACGTCCACGACCGGCGTGCCGTCGAGAGCCTCGAGGTTCCGCACCTTGATGCGCCGCCCCTCCACCTCGGCGACCTCGACGCGATGGAGCCCGATCGGGTTCGGGCGGTGCGGCGAGCGCGTCGTGAAGACGCCCTCCGGCGGCCGCGAGGTGTCGCCGCGAGGATGGACCACGAGCACGTCCCGGTCCGCCCGGTCGAGCCAGGTCAGGATCAGGAGCTCGTCGCCGACCCGGACGCTCTGCAGCGCATCGAGTACGTCGGGCTCGAAGTTGATCCAGGCGTCGGGCGCACCCTCGTCTCCCTGCTTCGGAGCGGCTTCAGGGTCCGTCAGCGGCGAGGTGACGCGGCCGATCTCACGGAGGTCGAAGGCCAGCGTTACGGGCGGGTGAGCCAGTCGATCAGCGGCTGGGCGTAGCGCAGGAAGGCGCCGGTGAAGACGCCGCCCAGGAAGAGGATCGCGTCCACCGGCCCGGGTATGCCGAGCGCGTAGGCGATCACCATCACGCACGCGCCGAGGACTGTGAAGAGGATCACTTGCACGGCCGGAAGCCTATCTGGCGAGGGCGGCGCGAGTTTCGCCCAGGAACCGGGTCACGCCCTCGACCGCCGCATCGAGGCGCGGAGCGTCGGCGACCTCGCGGACGAGCCTCGTGCCGATGATGACCCCGTCGGCGACCTCACCGACGGTCGCGGCCTGCTCGGGCGTGGAGATGCCGAACCCGACCGCCACCGGGACGCGCGCCTCGTCCTTGGCGGCCGAGATCAGGTCCGTCAGCTCCGCCGGGAGCTCGGTGCGCTCTCCGGTCACCCCCACGGTGGAGACGAGGTAGACGAAGCCACGGGCGCCCGCGCAGATCTGCACGCGCCGCTCGGGCGGAGTGGTGGGCGCCATCAGGGGGATGAGGTCGAGGCCGCGGGAGGCGAGAGAACCGCCGATCGGACCCTGCTCCTCCAGCGGCAGATCCGGGACGATCACCCCGGCCGCCCCGGCCTCCGCGGCGAGCGCGCCGAAGTCCTCGACACCCCTTGCCAGGATCATGTTGGAGTACGCCATGAGGGCCACCGGGAGGCGGTCGGCGACCGCGGCGCAGGTCTCGAGCACGCTCTCGAGGGTCGCCCCGGCCGCCAGCGCGGCGGTGTCGGCGGCGTGAATCGTCGGCCCGTCGGCGAGCGGGTCGGAGAACGGGACTCCGAGCTCGATCAGGTCGGCGCCCGCATCGGCATAGGCCGAGGCCACGGCGGTGGCGGTCTCCTGGTCCGGGAAGCCGCCCATCAGGTACGGCATCAGAGCCGCGCGCCCCTCGGCCCGCGCGGCGTCGAAGGCCGCCTGGATCGAGGTCGCGGTCGTCTCAGGCATCGAGCTGGGCGAGCTTGTCCGTGGCCTCGGCCATGTCCTTGTCGCCGCGGCCACTGAGCGTGAGGACGTCGTACCCCTCAGCCCCCGGGTTCTCCAGGAGCCACGCGACCGCATGGCTCGGCTCCAGGGCCGGGATGATCCCCTCTAGTCGCGCCAGCTCGCGGAAGGCTCGTACCGCCTGCTCGTCGGTCGCGCTCGCGTAGGTGGCGCGGCCCGAGTCGCGCAGGAAGGCATGCTCCGGGCCGACGCCCGGGTAGTCGAGGCCCGCGGAGACCGAGTGAGCCTCGAGGATCTGGCCCTCCTCGTCGGCGAGCACGGCGGAGAGGGCGCCGTGCAGGACGCCGGTGCTTCCCACCGCCAGCGAGGCTCCGTGATGTCCGCTGTCGAGCCCCTCCCCCGCCGCCTCGACGCCGACCAGCTCGACGGGATCGTCGAGGAAGGCGTGGAACGTGCCGATCGAGTTGGAGCCGCCGCCGACGCAGGCGATCACGCGCGCCGGCAGGGAATCTTCGGCGTCCAGCGCCTGACTGCGGGCCTCGTCGCCGATCACACGCTGGAGGTCGCGAACCAGCGCTGGATAGGGGGCCGGGCCGACCACGGAGCCGATCACGTAGTGGGTGTTCTCGACCGAGGCGACCCAGTCGCGGATCGCGGCGCTCACCGCCTCCTTCAGCGTCCGGGCGCCGGCCTCCACCGGGATCACCTCCGCGCCGAGCAGGCGCATCCGCTCGACGTTGGGCGCCTGGCGGCGGATGTCCTCGCTGCCCATGTAGACGGCGCAGTCGAGGCCGAACAGCGCGCAGGCGGTCGCGGTGGCCACTCCGTGCTGCCCCGCCCCCGTCTCGGCGATGATCCGTGTCTTCCCCATCCGCGTGGCGAGCAGCGCCTGGCCGACCGCGTTGTTGATCTTGTGCGCGCCGGTGTGGGCGAGGTCCTCGCGCTTCAGATAGACCCGCCGGCCCACTCTCTCGGAGAGGTGGTCGGCCAGGTACAGCGGCGTCGGCCGCCCGACGAAGTCGCGGAGCAGAACGGAGAGCTCGGCCTGGAAGCCCTGGTCCTCGCGCGCCTCAGACCAGGCGGCGCTGAGCTCGTCGAGCGCCGCGATCAGCGTCTCGGGGACGAACCGGCCGCCGTACGGGCCGAAGCGCTCCTCGACCGTGGCGCTCATGTCGCCGTCACCCCGGAGGCCTGCTCGACGCCCGCAGCCGTCAGGAAGGTCTCGACCTTCGCGTGGTCCTTGCGGCCCGGCTCCGCCTCGACGCCGCTGACCACGTCTACGGCATACGGCTTGACGAGCCCGATCGCGCCGGCCACGTTCTCGGCCGTGAGGCCGCCGGCCAGGATCATCGGCACCTTCGAGCGGCGCTTCGTCACCAGGTCCCAGTCGAAGCTCTTGCCGGTGCCCCCGTGGATCCCGTGCCAGTAGGCGTCGAAGAGGTGGAAGTCGGTGCGGAACGCCTCGGCCGCCTGGACGTCGGCAGCGCTGTTGATGCGCATCGCCTTGATCACCTTGGCTCCGGTGCGCCGCTGCGCCTCGACGCAGAATGAGGGCCCCTCCTCGCCGTGGAACTGCAGCAGCGTCAGGTTCTCGCGCTCGGCCGCGTCGATCACCTCATCGAGTGTGGAGTTGACGAACACCCCGGCGATCTCGCAGCGCCGTTTGAGCGCCGCGCCGATCTCCTCGGCAACGTCCGGGCGCACGTAGCGAGGACTGTCGGGGTGATGGATCAACCCGATCGCCCAGGCGCCATGGCTCGCCGCGTGCTCGGCGTCGTCCAGGCTCGTCATTCCGCAGACCTTGACCTTCATCGTGCGACAAGGGTAGGCGGATTCGTCTTTCTTCCTTGCGAGCAGGCATTCCGGGAGTAGGCTGCGGGTCGATGACCGCGATCGAGTCGGCATCGAGACGACTGGCCCTCGGAGCCTTCTCCCGAGTGCGCGGCGGTCGCCTGGAGCTCATCGAACCCGACGGTCGGCGGTTCAGCTTCGGTGACGCGGCGGCCGACCTGGCGGCCACGATCAAGGTCAACTCCGCCCGCTTCTACCGTTCCCTGTTGAGCGGAAGCGTGGGCCTCGGTGAGGCCTACCGCGACAAGCTCTGGGACTGCGACGACCTCGTCGCAGTCCTGCGGATCGCCTGCCGCAACCTCGGCTCGCTCGACGCCTGGCGCCGCCGCCTCCACCCGCTGTTGGTGCCGCTGGAGAAGACGATCTGGCGCGTGCCGCGGAACAGCAAGCGCGCCTCCCGGCGCCACATCGCCGCCCACTATGACCTCGGCAACGACCTCTTTGGGCTCTACCTCGACGAGTCGATGATGTACTCGTCGGCCATCTTCCCGAACCCGGAGGCGACCCTCGCGGAGGCGCAGCAGAACCGCCTGGAGAGGATCTGCCAGGCGCTCGAGCTCGGCCCCGACGACCACCTCCTCGAGATCGGCACCGGCTGGGGCGGGATGGCCACCTACGCAGCCGCCAATTACGGCTGCCGGGTGACCAGCACGACGATCTCGACGGAGCAGCGGGAGGGCGCCCTGCGCAGGATTCGCGACGCGGGCGTCGAGGACCGGGTGACCGTCCTGCTCGAGGACTACCGCGACCTGCGCGGCACCTACGACAAGCTCGTCTCGCTGGAGATGATCGAGGCGGTCGGCTGGCAGTACTTCGACGAGTACTTCCGGCGATGCTCAGAGCTGCTCGAGCCCGACGGCCTCTTCTTCCTGCAGGCGATCCTGGTCGACGACCGCCTCTACGAGACCGAGAAGGCGGCCAAGAGCTTCGCCAACACGCTGATCTTCCCCGGCGGCTGCCTGCCCTCCCAGGAGGTGATCCAGCGCACCGTCGCTCGCGAGACCGACATGAGCACGATCTGGCTCGAGGAGATCGGCGCCCACTACGCGCGGACGCTCGAGCTCTGGCGCGACCGCTTCGTCGCCAACTCCGACCTCGCCGGCGAGCTCGGCTACGACGAGCCGTTCCGGCGCCTCTGGACGCTGTGGCTGGCGATGAGCGAGGCCGGCTTCCGCGAACGGCGCCTGCGGGACGTGCAAATGGTCTTCGCGAAGCCACAGCACTCGACTAGGGTCACGGAGGACCAATGGCAGAGGGCGACGGCAAGACAGTTCTAGTCACCGGCGGCTCCGGGTACCTCGGCGCCTGGTGCATCATCGGCCTGCTCCAGCGCGGCTACCGCGTCAGGACGACGGTCCGCAATCCCTCGCGCGAGCGCGACGTGCACGCCGCGGTGGAGTCGCAGACCGGTCCCGGCCAGCACCTGACCGTGCACCAGGCCGACCTGACCAGCGACGAGCACTGGGACAACGTGATCGAAGGCTGCGATTACGTCCTGCACGTCGCCTCGCCGTTCCCACCCAAGCAGCCGAAGGACCCGGACGAATTGATCGTCCCAGCTCGCGAGGGGACCCTGAGGGTGCTGGGCAAGGCCCTTGATCACGGCGTCAAGCGGGTCGTCGTGACCTCCTCCATCGCCGCGGTGCGCCTGGCAAAAGGGGCGGACGTGAAGACCCTCGACGAAGGGGACTGGACCGACCCGGACGAGGAGGGCCTCACACCCTACGTCCGCTCGAAGACGATCGCGGAACGGGCCGCGTGGGACCTCGTCAAGGAGCGCGGCGCCGAGGACCGGCTGGCCGTCGTCAACCCGGGGGCGATCGTGGGGCCCGTTCTCAACGACGACATCTCCTACTCGATCCAGTCGATCGAGCGGCTGCTCAAGGGCATGCCGGGGATGCCGAGGCTCGGGTTCAGCTTCGTGGACGTGCGCGACGTCGCGGACCTCGAGATCCGCGCGATGACCGCACCGGACGCCGGCGGGCAGCGCTTCATCGCGGTCACCAAGTTCCTCTGGATGTCCGAGGCCGGCGAAATCCTCCGAGCCCGTCTCGGCGACCGCGCCTCCAAGGTGCCGACCCGAACGATTCCCGACTTCGTCGTCCGCGCCATGTCGCTGTTCGACGGCGGCATCCGCTCGATCGTCGGCACGCTGGGCAAGCGGACCGAGCTCAGCTCCGAGAAGGCGCGTGGCCTCGGCTGGTCGCCGCGGCCGATCGAGGACACCGTCGCCGAGACCGGCGAGAGCCTGATCGAGCACGCCGTCGTAGAGGCGCCGAAGGCTGCCGCTGCGTAGCTAGGGCAGCGAGCTCGAGTTCGAGTCCTGGACGTGCGACGGGCGGTCGCCGAGCTTCACGGTGACGTCCTTCTGCTGGCCGCCGCTGAAGATCGTCAGGGTGATCTCGTCGCCCGGCTTCTTCTCGTTGACGGTGGAGATCACGTCGTTCATGCCGCTGACCGGCTTGCCGTCGACCTTGGTGATGATGTCGCCGCCGACCGGGAAGGTCTGACCGGCGATCGTCGCCTGGCCGGTCGCGCCCTTGATGCCGGCGTCGTCGGCGGGGCCGCCGCTGATGACGCGCTCGATCAGGACGCCCTGGGTGACAGGCAGGTTGAGCGCGTGGGCGATGTCAGGGGTGATGTCCCCGCCCGAGATGCCGAGGTAGGGCTGATGGACCTGGCCGCCGTTCTCGAGCTGCGAGGCGACGTCGGCAGCGGTCTTGATCGGGACGGCGAAGCCGACGCCCTCGTTCCCGCCGCTCTGGCTCTCGATCTGGGAGTTGATGCCGATGACCTGGCCATCGCCGTTGATCAGCGGGCCGCCCGAGTTGCCGGGGTTGATCGCCGCATCGGTCTGGATCACGTCGGAGATCGAGAAGCCGTTGGGGGCCTGGATCTGGCGCTGGAGCGCCGACACGATGCCGCTCGTCACGGTGCGGTCCAGGGCGAAGGGGTTGCCGATCGCGACCACCGGGTCGCCGACCTGCACCTTGGATGAGTCGCCCAGAGGCAGCGGGTTGGCGCCCTCGGTGTTGTCCACCTTGAGGAGGGCGACGTCGCTGGAGGGATCGGTGCCGACTACCTGCGCGTTCTGCTCGGAGCCGCTGCCGAGCTGAACCGTGACCGACTTCGCTCCCTCGACGACGTGGGCGTTGGTGAGGATGTGCCCGTCGTTGTCGATCAGGAAGCCGGAACCGGTGGCCTCGCTCGACTGCTGCTGCGGGAGGCCGAAGACCGACTGCGTCTTCTGCACGATCGTCGAGCGGATGAAGGCCACGCCGTCGCCGTCCCGCTGGTAGATGTCGTGGACCGTGAGGCCCTGGGTCGAGTTGCTGGCGGGGCGAGCGAGCGCGGCCGGCGCGATCACCGGCGCCGAGCTGTTGTCCTTGCTCGTGTCGACCACCCCGGCCTGGATCAGGATCAGGCCGGCGACCAGCACGACGAGGCCGCCCGCGACGGCGGACCCGAAGCTCGTTGACAGGAACCTCTTCAGCGACTGCATGCGGGGCAGTGTGCGGGCCGCCGCTTAATCGTCTCTAAGCAGGTTCTTCGAATTCCCTAATGACTCAGGGCAGGAGGTGCTCGCGGGTCGATTCCTCGTCCGCGATCAGCTCCCTCAGCTTGGCGCCGGGATCGTCCGCGCGCATCAGGGCCTCGCCGATCAGCACCGCGTCGACTCCCACCCGCTCGAGCTCATCGAGGGTGGCCCGGTCGGCGATCCCGCTCTCGGAGACGACGGCCGTGCCGGCCGGAACGTCGGTGATCAGCTCGTAGGTCGTCTGGACGTCGACGCTGAAGTCGTCGAGGTTCCGGTTGTTGATGCCGATCACCTCGGCGCCGACGGTCAGGGCGGTCTCCAACTCCTCCTCCTTGTGGACCTCGACCACGACATCGAGGTCGAGCTCGCGCGCCTCGTCGTAGAGGGCCGCGAGCTGATCGCGGTCGAGGGCCGCCACGATCAGCAGCACCGCGTCCGCCCCGGCGAGCGCGGCCTCGTAGAGCTGGTAGCGGTCCACGGTGAAGTCCTTCTGCAGGACGGGCAGCTCGCAGGCGGCGCGGGCCTCGCGGAGGTCGTCGAGCGAGCCGCCGAAGTGCTGCTCGTCGGTGAGCACGGAGAGCGCGGCAGCCCCCGCGTCCTCATAGGCGCGGGCGATGTCGGCAGGGGTCGCGCCGGCTCGGATCTCACCGGCGCTCGGGGAGCGGCGCTTGAACTCGGCGATCACCGAGAGCCCCGGCCTCGTCAGGGCCTCGCCGAACGGCCGCTGCTCGGGCCGCTCGCCCAGGCGCTGCTGAAGATCCTCCAGGGGAATCTGTGCGCGTCGCCGCTCCGCTCCTGCCCGCGCGGACGCAACCAGCTCTTCGATCATGCCCATCTCGTCCGCTGGACCTTAGCTCGCACCGGAGAGCTCGCGGGAGCGGGCGACCAGGCGATTGAGCACGTCGAAGGCCGCGCCGGAGTCCACGGCCTTGGTCGCCCTGGCGACGCCCTCCTCGACGTCCTTCGCGCCACCGGCGACATAGATCGCGGCGCCGGCGTTCAGCAGCGAGACATCGCGCTGGGGACCGCCCTCGCCCTCCAGCACCCGCCTGACGATCGCGGCGTTCTCCGCGGGTTCGCCGCCCGGGATCGCGTCCAGGCCCGCCGACTCCAGGCCGAAGTCCCCCGGCTCGACGAACCACTCCTCCGTGCCTCCGTCCGCGACCTCGATGACGCGGGTCCGGGAGGCGATGCTGAGCTCGTCGATCCCATCGTCGGCGGAGACGACCAGCGCATGCCGGCAGCCGAGCTGCACCAGCGCCTCGGCGATGATCTCCTGGTAGCTGCGGTCGGAGACCCCGAGCAGGTGCGCCGCGGCGCCGGCGGGATTGGTCAGCGGTCCGAGGAAGTTGAAGATCGTGCGCACCGCGAGCTCCTTGCGCACCGGGATCACGTGGGCCATTGCCCTGTGGTGCTTCGGGGCGAACATGAAGCCGAACCCGATCTCGTCGATGCAGGTCGCCACCTCGGCCGGGCCGAGCTCGATGTCGACGCCGAGGGCCTCGAGCACGTCTGCCGAGCCCGACTTGCTCGTCGCCGAGCGGTTGCCATGCTTGGCGACCTTGCAGCCCGCCCCGGCGGCGATCAGCGCAGCCGTGGTCGAGATGTTGAAGGTGGTCGGCCCTCCGCCGGTCCCGGCGGTGTCGAGCAGCGTGGGCTCGTCGATCTCCACGTGAGCCGCCAGAGAGCGCATCGTCCGCGCCAGGCCGACGAGCTCGGAGACCGTCTCGCCCTTCGCCCGCAGGGAGATCAGGAACGCCGCCGTCTGCACCTCCCCCGCCCTGCCCTCCATGATCTCCGCGAGCGCCGCGGAGGTGTGGTCGGCGGTGAGGTGGGTGCCGGAGCAGATCTCGTCGATCGCGCGGGTGAGGATCTCGTTGGGCATGGGCGGGGTCAGTTGAGGAAGTTGGCGAGCAGCTTCTTGCCCTGCGGGGTGAGGACCGACTCGGGATGGAACTGGACTCCCTCAGCGGGGAGGTCCCGGTGGCGCACGCCCATCACGACGTCGCCATAGGTCGACGTCAGCTCGAGCTCGTCCGGCAGATCGGGATCGGCGACCAGCGAGTGGTAGCGGCCGGCGACCAGCGGGTTCGAGAGGCCCTCGTAGACCGCACGGCCGTCGTGCTTCACCTCGGCGTCCTTGCCGTGGATCGGCTCTCCCCGGATGACCGCCCCGCCGAAGGCCTCCACCATCGACTGGTGTCCGAGGCAGACGCCGAGCACCGGCGTCCCCGCCTCCGCGAAGGCGCGAATCGCCTCGACCGAGATGCCCGCCTCTTTCGGAGTGCACGGGCCCGGAGAGACGACCAGGCGGTCGGGCTTCAGCTTGAGCAGCTCGTCCACGGCCGCCTTGTCGTTCCGGACGACGCCTACCTCCGCCCCCAGCTCGCCCAGGTACTGGACGAGGTTGTAGGTGAAGGAGTCGTAGTTGTCGATGACGAGCACGCTCAATCCACCCCTTTGTTCGCGCTGCGCGCTCACGGCCACTCCGGCTGCTCTGTCGCCAGCTCGACCGCGCGGAAGACGGCCTTCGCCTTGTTGACCGACTCGTTGTACTCGTAGGCGGGCTGTGCGTCCGCGACGGTGCCGCCCCCGGCCTGCACGTGGACCAGCCCGTCCTTGACGACCACCGATCGGATGTAGATCGCCGTGTCCAGATCGCGCGTGTAGCTCAGGTAGCCGACCGCGCCGCCGTATGGCCCCCGCTTTTGCGGCTCGAGCTCGTCGATGATCTGCATGGCGCGCACCTTCGGCGCGCCCGAGAGCGTGCCCGCCGGGAGGATCGAGCGCAGGGCGTCCATCGCGCTCACCCCCTCGCGCAGCTTGCCCGAGACCTGGCTGACGATGTGGAGGACGTGCGAGTAGGTCTCCACGACCATCAGCTCGTCGACGGCGACCGAGCCGTACTCGCAGACGCGGCCCAGGTCGTTGCGGCCGAGGTCCACGAGCATCACATGCTCAGCGCGCTCCTTCGGGTCCTGCAGCAGGCGCTCCGCCGCAAGGCGGTCCTCCTCCTCGTCGGCCCCGCGCGGATAGGTGCCCGCGATCGGCCGGGTCTCGACGCGGTCGCCGGTGACCTTGACCAGCGGCTCCGGCGAGGCGCCGGCGATCTCGAAGTCCCCGAAGTCGAGGAAGTACATGTAGGGCGACGGGTTGACGGTGCGCAGGCCGCGATAGATCGAGAAGGCCTCGACCGGGCAGGGCGAGGTGAAGCGCTGGGACGGCACGACCTGGAAGGCGTCACCAGCGTGGACGTACTCGATGATGCGGGACACGGTCTGCTCGAACTGGTCGCGGCTCATGTTGGGCTGGAAGTCGACCGGGGCCTTCTCCCCGGATGGCTCCACGGCCGGCACCGGCTCGCGGAGGCGCTCGCGCACCTCGCCGATCGTCTCCACGGCGCGGGCGTAGGCTTCCTCGATTCCCCCGTCCTCGACGAACGCGTTCGCGATCAGCGTGACCTCGTGGCGCTGGTGGTCGAAGGCCACCAGCACGTCGGTGATCATCAGCGCCATGTCCGGGAGGCCGATCGGATCGGGGTTGGGCTCGGGCAGCGGCTCGACGGTGCGGACCAGGTCGTAGCCGAAGAAGCCGACCGCGCCCCCGGCGAAGGGCGGCAGCTCGTCGGGCTCGGCGATCTCGTAGCGGCCCAGGTAGTCGGCCGCGGCGGCGTAGGGATCGGGCGCGTCGGTCACGCGATCGCCCTCGAACAGCTTGCCGTCCGACCAGCGCAGGACCGAGCGCGGCCGGAAGCCGAGGAAGGACCAGCGCCCCAGCCGGCCCTGTTCGGCGGACTCGAGCAGGAAGGCCGGGCCGTCGCCGCGCAGCTTCAGGAAGGCGCTGACCGGGGTCTCGCAGTCGTCGATGAACCGGTAACGGACCGGGACGACATTGGCGCTCGCCGCCAGCTCGCGGGCGCGGTCGAGGTCCGGCTCGAGGCCGGGCAGGTTGGTCGCCGCTTCGACGGCGCTCATCGTGCCCGCCGGCGGCTGTTCAGGACGTGCAGCACCTCGGCCATTGAGAGGCCTCGGGAGAGCAGCAGGACGGCCAGGTGGTAGACGACGTCGGCGCCCTCCTCGGCCACCCGCTCCTCGGACTCGGAGTTGACGGCCTTGACGACCTCGGCGGCCTCCTCGCGGACCTTGTCACCCGCGAGCTTCGGGTCCTCGAGGAGCTCGACCGTGTAGCTGCCCGCAGGCCGCTTGCGCTGGCGGGTCACCAAGGTCCGCTCGAGCGCGGCCAGCGCCTCGTACGGAAGCAGGCTGGGCTCGCCGGCCACGCCGGGAGCGTCCACGCCGGGATCGGCGCTCCCCTCGAGGTCGCGGTAGAAGCAGGAGCGCTCGCCGGTGTGGCACGCGGGGCCCACGGGGTCCACCAGGGCGACGAGCGCGTCACCGTCGCAGTCGTAGCGGATCTGCCTGACCCGCTGGACGTTCCCCGAGGTCGCCCCCTTGTGCCAGATCTCCCGGCGGCTGCGGCTGTACAGATGGACCTCGCGCGTCTCCAGCGTGAGCAGCAGCGACTCCTCGTTCATGTAGGCGAGGGTCAGCACCTCGCCGGAGCGAGCGTCCTGCATCACGCACGGCACCAGGCCCTTTTCGTCGAAGCGCACCTTCGCCGCGTCTCTTGCCGTCTGCACGACCATGCGGGCGATTGTACGAATCGCCCGCACGCGCGCCTGAAGGCGCCGGTTCAGCTAGTCGTCGGCGGGATCCTCGACCGCGTCCTCGATCGGGCCGAACTGCTCCTCGGCCTCCTCCGTCTCCTCCTGGAGGCGCACCTCCTCGGCGATCTCGGGATCGAAGTCGGGATCGTGCTCGTCGATGCCCTCGAGGCCCGCCGCCTCAGCCGACTGGATCGGCATCGGGCCGGCGCCCTCGGGCTCGTACTCGTTCTCGGTCATGGTCCGGATCCTCCACCGGTTCTCATGCGATTCGGTGAACGGGATGTGAACCGGCTACTCGATGCCGAGCCGGTCGAGCAGGCTCTCGTCCTTTCGCCAGCTCTTCCGCACCCGCACCTGCAGGTCGAGGAAGACGCGGCCTCCGAGCTCACGCTCCAGCTCCGCGCGGGCGGCCGTGCCGATCTCCTTGATCTTGCGGCCCCCGGCGCCGATCAGGATGCCCTTCTGGGACTCGGTCTCCGCCCAGACGTGGGCATGGACCTCGACGACGCCGTCCTCCCGGTAGGCGACCTCGGAGACCTGTACCTCCACCGCGTGGGGCAGCTCGTCGCGGGTGCGGCGGAGCACCTGCTCGCGGATCAGCTCAGCGAGCAGAACATCGCTCGGCAGGTCCGATCGCTGCTCGGGGGGGAAGAGGAAGGGGCTATCAGGCAGCAGCTCGATCAGCTTCGCGATCAGTGGCTCGAGGCCGTGGCCCTTGCGGGCGCTGACCGGGAAGATCTCGTCGACGCCCTCGATCTCGCCGACCTGAGCGAGGACGGCGGCGGTCTCCGCGTTGTTCAGCCGGTCGACCTTGTTGACCGCGCAGACGACCGGCGTGTCGACGCTCGACTGCAGCAGCGCCTGGGTGATGAAGCGGTCGCCGGGGCCGACGCCCTGCTCGGCGTTGACGACGAAGAGCACCGCGTCGGAGTCCGCGATCTCGCGCTCCACCCGCCGCTGCATGCGCTCGGTGAGCGCGTCCCGTGGCCGCTGAACGCCCGGCAGATCGGTCATCACGAGCTGCCAGTCGGCGGACAGGTCGGTCGCCACGCCGCGGATCGCACGGCGGGTCGTCTGCGGCCGCTCGGAGACGATCGCCACGTGCGCGCCGACGATGGCGTTCACCAGGGTCGACTTGCCCACGTTCGGCCGTCCCGCCAGGCCGACGAAGCCGGCCCGACTCACTTCAGGGAGGCCATGACCTTGGCCTGCAGCTCGAGCATCTCGCCCTGGTCGGTCTCGTGGTCGAAGCCGCAGAGGTGGAGGGTGCCGTGCACGGCGGCCTCGGCTACGTCGGTGGCCTTCTCGGGGCAGATGAAGACGTCTCCCAGCTCGCGCGGGCCCTGCCTGTGCGCCTCCTCGTCGATCGGGAAGGCGAGCACGTCGGTGGCCTCGTCCACGCCGCGGGCGGCGTAGTTGAGCGTCCGCATCCGGCCCTCGCCGACGACCTCGACGCCGAGGTGGCCGTCGTCCACCCCGGCCGCGTGCAGGGCCGCCCCGACCGCGCGCCGCAGATCGCCCGGGACGTCCGAGAGATCGATGTCAGCCGCCCCCGTCGGAGCCCGAGCGGTCGCGGCTCTCCGCCTCGCCATAGGCGGCGACGATCCGCTGCACGAGCTTGTGGCGGACGACGTCCTCGCCGCCGAAGCGGATGAAGCTGATGTCCTGGACCTCGTTGAGGATGTTCCCGACCTCCACCAGGCCGGACTTCGAGCCGCGCTCCAGGTCGATCTGGGTGATGTCGCCGGTGACGACGATCTTCGAGCCGAACCCGAGCCTGGTCAGGAACATCTTCATCTGCTCCGGGCTCGTGTTCTGGGCCTCATCGAGAATGACGAAAGAGTCGTTGAGGGTGCGCCCGCGCATGAACGCCAGCGGTGCGACCTCGATCGTGCCGCGCTCGAAGTAGGAGTTCACCTTCTCGGGATCGAGCATGTCGTAGAGCGCGTCGAAGAGCGGGCGCAGGTACGGATCGACCTTCGCCTGGATGTCGCCCGGGAGGAAGCCGAGCCGCTCTCCGGCCTCGACGGCGGGCCGGGTGAGGATCACGCGGCTGACGTCGCCGCGCGAGAGCGCCGCTGCGGCCATCGCGACGGCAAGGAAGGTCTTCCCGGTGCCGGCCGGGCCGATTCCGAAGGTGATCGTGTGGCGCCGGATCGAGTCGACGTACTCCTTCTGATTGACGGTCTTGGGCGCTACCCGCGTGTTGCGGTGCTGCCAGACGACGTCCTCGAGGATCTCCGCGGGGCTCTCGTGCTTGTCGAGGGCACCGGTGACCGCCTCGATCGTGCCGGGCGCGATCTCGTGGCCCTGCTCGATCAGATCGACCAGCTCGCCGACGACGGTCTCGGCGGTGCGGACCCCGGTCGCGTCGCCGTCCAGGGTGAGGACGTTGCCGCGAAGGTAGAGGTCGACGTCGAGATGACCCTCGAGCGCCTTCAGGACCGCGTCCTCGGAGCCCGCCAGCTCCGCGGCGACGGTGTTGTCGATGGTCAGCTGCCTGCGAGCCACTAAGAGCTGAGCTTCTCCTTCACCGCAGCGCTGACCCGCTTGCCGTCGGCTCTGCCGCCCACCTTGGGCATCAGCACCTTCATCACGCCCCCCATGTCCTTGGGCTCGCTGGCGCCGGACTCCTCGACCGCGCTCGCGACGAGCTCGGAGAGCTCCTCGTCGGAGAGCTGCTCGGGCAGGTAGCCCTCGATCAGCTCCGCCTCTGCCTCCTCGGCGTCGGCCTGCTCCGCTCGGTCGCCCTCGCGGAGCGCCTCGGCCGCGTCGAGGCGGCGTTTGCGCTCGCGCTGCAGCGCGGCCACCTCGTCTCCCTTGCCCTCCTTCTCCTCGGCCTGGAGCGCGTTGACGAGCATGCGCAGCTGGCCGACGCGCTCCTTCTCGCCGGCCTTCATCGCCGTCTTCACGTCCTCCTGGACCTGCTCGAGGATGCTCATTGGCTAAAGCGTAGTCGGCGGCGTGGCTGCCCCGTTCGTTTCGAGGCCGGCGGCGCGCAGGACGAGCGTGAGCGACGCCTCGGGCCCGGGCCAGGCCTCGCGGACGATCTCCGTGCCTCCGCCGTGGACCACGAGGCGCAGTGCGAGCCCAAGCACGACGGCGTCGTCGAGTTGACCAATCCCGGGCAGGAAGTCCGGGACCAGGTCGATCGGGAGGGCGAGATAAGCCAGCGCGACGAAGAGGGCGGCCCTCCTCGGTCGCGAAATCCGCCTGTCCCTCGCCAGACGAGAGATGAGGACGATGCAGTCAGGGATGAAGCCGGCAAGGGCGCGGGCGTCCTCGCGGCGCCCGGCGGCGATCAGGGCCGCAACGGCGAGGACATACGCACCGGCGACGAAGATGAGGAGTCCCCACGGCCAGAACGGGACCTGATCCGGCGTGAGAGCCTCCGTCACGGCAGGTCGACCAGCTCGACGGGGCCGAGCGGCATCTGCAGGAAGCGCGTGCCCAGCTCGCGGAAGGCGTCCGCATCGCCCGTGCAGAGAAAGCGATACGTCCCCTCTTCATCGCCGGGGTTCGAGAGCCCGGCGTCCTCGAGCGCCCGCTGTGCGGTGGCGGCGATCGCATGGCCCGCCGTCACCAGCCTCACGTCCCGCCCCAGCGTCCGCTGCAGCATCGGAGCCACCAGCGGGTAGTGGGTGCAGCCGAGGATCACCGTGTCCACCTCGGCCTTCTTCAGTGGGGCGCAGTACGCGCGGACCATCTCAACGACGCTCTCCGAGAACGGGAATCCTCGCTGGATCACCGCGGCGAGATCCGGGGCCTCGACCTCGGTGACCGTGAGCGCGCGGTGCTGGTCCGACAGCGCCCGCAGGTAGGCGCCGCTCCGCACCGTGGCCGGCGTCGCCAGCACGCCGACGCTGCCGGACTGCGTCAGGGCGCTCGCGACCTCGGCCTCGGGCTGGATCACGGCGACGACCTCGACGCCGGCCTCGGCGGCGATCTCCCTCGCCACCTCTCGTCCCGCGGAGGCGGCGGAGTTGCAGGCGATCACCAGCAGCTTCGCCCCCCGGTCGAGCAGGTAGCGGGTGATCTGCTCGACGTGCTCGCGCAGCTCCTCCTTCGTGCGAGCGCCGTACGGGAACCGCCCGTCGTCCCCCAGGTAGACGTAGTCCTCCTCCGGGAGGGAGACGAGGCACTCGTGCAGCACCGTCAGGCCGCCCACGCCGGAGTCGAAGACGGCGATCGGGAGATCGGAGCTCGGCTCGGCCGCCATCAGGACGCCGTCTCGCGGCGCATCAGCAGCGCGCCCCAGCCGTTCTCGATCCGTCGCTCCGCCTCCGCGAGACCGGTCGGGCCGAAGGCCTCGACCACCTCGTCCACCTCGACCTCGAGCATCCCCGAGCAGACGAGCGTCTCCGGCGCGTTTCCGGCGGCGGCCAGATGGCCGGCGCAGTCGCGGAGCAGGTTGCCGGTCAGGTTCGCGACCACGGTGCGCTCGACCGGAGGCGGCCCCTCCCGCACGTCGATCCGCTCGATCGACATCTGCACGCCGTTGGCCTCCGCGTTCGCCTGAGCCGTCTCGAGCGAGGCCAGCTCGCGGTCGCAGCCCGTGACCGGCGACCAGCCGAGCTTGGCGGCTGCGATTCCGAGCACGCCGCTGCCGGTCCCCCAGTCCGCGATCGGGCCGGCCGCGTCGCCCGCCTCCTCCAGCTCGACCAGAAGCGCGAGGCAGAGGCGGGTCGTCGGGTGGCCGCCGGTGCCGAAGGCGCGCCCGGGGTCGACCACGACGTCGATCAGCCCGTCCTTGGGGTCCCACCAGGACGGGCGCACGCCGATCCGGCCCGACACCTCGATCGGGCGATGGAAGTCGGCCCAGCGATCCGCCCAGTCGTCCGGGACGGAGGTCGTCGTGACGTCGACCAGGCTGCCCCCGGCGGCCGCCTGCACCTCACCCATGTCGGGGACCTCGCCCGGTGGGCCGTAGATCGCGAACTCCACCCAGCCTGGTCCCCGCTCCTCCTCGAGGCCGTTCGGCGCGAGCTCCAGGAGGTTCGCCATCACCGCCTCCGCGTACTCCGGAGCGCAGCGAACCGCGAGGCGAATCATCTTTGCTGGGACGCCCGTTGCGGTCCGAGGGACTCGGCGAGGCGCTCGGCGGCCTCGCGCTGCTCGTCGTCGAGATCGGTCGGCACCACCAGTTCGAAGACGACGTGCTCGTCTCCCCGCCGGCCGCCCCGGAGCGGCGGCAGGCCGCGGCCGCTGAGCACGGTCGTCTCGCCGTGCTGCGTCCCGGCGGGGACCTCGACAGCGACCTCGCCTTCGAGCGTCGGCACGAAGACCTCCCCACCGACCATTGCGGTGGTCACCGGGACCTCGGCTCGCGCGATCAGCTCGGTTCCCTGCCGGGCGAAGCGCTCGTCGGACTCGACTCGGATCTCCACGTAGAGGTCGCCCTGTGGCGCCCCCGGCTCGCCGGCATGGCCGGCGCCGGCGATCCGCACCCGCTGGCCATCCTCGATGCCCGCCGGGATGTCGACCTCCCAGGTCCGGCTGTCCGTGACGCGCCCGGCCCCGTCGCAGCGCTCGCACGGCGTCTCCGGGATCTTGCCGTCGCCGCCGCAACGATCGCAGGGCATGGCACGGACCACCTGGCCGAAGATGCTGCGGCTCACCTCCCGGATCTGGCCGGCGCCCTCGCACTTCGGGCAGGTCTCGATCGGCGTGCCAGGCTCGGCGCCATTCCCGCGACACCGCTCGCAGACCACGACCGCCTCGAAGGAGACCTCGCGCGTCTGGTCCTCGAGCACGTCCTCCAGCGAGATCTCGACGACCGCGCCGATGTCCGCGCCCGCGGCCGGCCCGCCACGGAAGCCGCCGAACGGATCGCCGCCCCCGAAGAGCGAGTCGAAGATGTCCTGGATGTTGCCGAAGCCGCCACCCGGCGCGAAGCCGCCGGAGCGCAGGCCCTCCTGGCCGAATCGGTCGTAGGTCTGCCGGCGCTCCGGGTCCGAGAGCACCTCGTAGGCCTCGGCGGCCTCCTTGAACTTCTCCTCGGCCTCGGGGTCGTGCGCATTCACGTCTGGATGGAGCTCGCGCGCCAGCCTCCGGAACGCCTTCTTGATATCGCCGTCGGAGGCGCTCCTGTCGACGCCCAGCACCTCGTAGTAGTCGCGCTTGGCCACGGCCGGGCTCTACTCGTCGTAGACCGTCTCGAAGAAGCGGGAGAGCTCGCCGGCCGCACCCCGCACGTTGGCGATCGCGGTCGCGTAGTCCATGCGCAGCGGGCCGATGATCCCGACCGACCCGAGGTTCCTGTACCCGAGGCCGTAGTTGGCGCCGACCACGCTCACCGAGCGCAGCTCCGGGGCCGGGTTCTCGCCCCCGATCCAGACGAAGACGGAGCGCCGGTCGAGCGCCGTGCGAAGGGCGCGCAGGACGTTCACCCGGCGTTCGAGGGCGCGCATCAGATCATCGGCGTGCGGCAGGTCGGGAAGGTGCTCCTCGGAGAGCAGCCTCGCGGTGCCGTCGACGTAGAGCGTGTCCTCGGCGGAGTCGTCGAGGTCCGTGAACGCGCTGGAGATCTCGGCCAGGAAGCCCGCCTCGGTCTCGCTCAGCTCTGGGTCGCGCAGGCGGTCGGCGGCCATCCGGGCGCCGAGCCCGAGGCCCGCGAGGCGCTCGTTCAGATAGCTCGCGGCCCACTCGACGAGGCCCGTGTCGACCTCGTCGCCGAAGGTGAAGACGCGCTTGGTGACCCCGCCGTTGGAGGCGATCACGACGACCATCACGACCTTCGGCTGCAGCCGCAGGACCTCGATGCGATGGATGGTCGCGGTGTGCAACGGCGGCGCCGTGACCAGGGCGACCAGATCGGTGATCTGGGAGAGCGTCGTCGTGGTGTCCCGGATCGCGGAGTCGACCTCCCTCCGCATCCGGGAGATGCCGAGGTCGTTGGTCGTGGGCTGCGGGAGGCGGTCCTGGTGGGCGAGCAGGCGCTCGACGTAGAAGCGATAACCGGTGTCCGTGGGCACGCGCCCCGCCGAGGTGTGCGGGTGGGTCAGGAACCCCTCCTCCTCGAGGCTGGCGAGCTCGGCGCGCACGGTCGAGGAGCTCCAGTCGATGTCCTCGCGGTTGGCGAGCGCGCGCGAGCCGACCGGTCGCCCGTCGTCGACGTAGCGCTCGACCACCAGCCTCAGGATCTGGCTCTGTCGCTCGGTCAGCACAGGGCTGATGATAGGAACGCGGGGGGAGCTAGTCGGCGCTCAGCTCGGCCTGGGCGTTCCTGATCACCTGGTTGTCGCCCTGCGCAGCGACCGTGTCGACCACCAGGCGGCCGTCGGAGAGCTCCTTGACCGTCCCGCTCACGACCAGCTCCTGCTCGGGGAAGCCCATGCCGCGGAACTGAACCGAGAGGCGCTTCAGGGCTCGGGGATCGCCGTCTGCCAGGGCCGCGTTGCCCCGCGCCACCTGAGCCATCATCCAGAGCCCGTGCAGGATGTTGCCGGGAAGCCCGACGGCCTTGGCGAACTCGGGGTCGATGTGGATCGGGTTGAAGTCGCCCGAGGCGCCCGCGTAGCGATGCGGGAGGTACTTGTCGGGCGTCACCTTGAGCTCCGGGATCGCGTCGCCCTCGTTCAGATCCTTCAGATCCGCCATCACACACCCCTCACGATGTTGGTCCAGGTGCCCTTCACGACCTGCCGGCCGTCCTGATTGGTGGAGATGGTCTCGAAGACGTAGAAGCCCTTGCCGTCCTTCTCGTAGATCTCCTTGCAGGTAGCGGTCGTCTCGACGACGTCGCCGTCGCAGACCGGCTCATCCCACTCGAACTCCTGCGAGCCGTGCAGCATCGTCGCGAGGTTGATCCCGACCTCGGGGTCGAGGATCGCCGGCCCCATCGCCCGGGCGCTGTAGACGACGCAGAACATCGGAGGAGCGACGAGGTCCCGATAGCCGGCCGACTTCGCGGCCTCGTGCTCGAAGTGCACCGGGTTCTCTGCGCCGATCGCGGTGGCGAACTCGCGGATCTTCTCGGCCCCCACCTCATAGGTCGCGGCGGGCCACTGCTTGCCGATGGCGTCTGTGTTGACGGGCATCAGATGATCGGGTGGTCGGTCATCTCAGGCGCGCGATTCTAGGCACAGGGCGTCATCCAGCGCCGCTTCGCCGGAGCGGGGCTAGGGTAGGTATCGATCGTGCCTTCGTTCCTGACCACGACCGATCCCGAGGGCGGGATGCGATTCCGTCCCTACGCGATCCCGCTGATCATCGCCTTGATCTGCTCCTCGATCGTCGCCTCGATGGCGCTCGCGGGGCTGGTCGGCGCGGGCCTCGGTATGGCCGTCGGAGCGGTGGCGGCCACGGCCCTGGTCGTCTTCGCCTCCCGCGCCCGCCCGGACCGCCGCATCGAGGTCGCCGAGCATCAGGACTCGGGCCACAGGGTGCTGGTCGTGGCGACGACCGAGGCGACCGCCACCGCCGCCCAGCGAGTCGCGGATCTCGCTGGCACGCCCACGGACGTCCGCGTCGTCGTGCCGGTGCCCAGCCATCGCCTCGATCGCTGGCTCTCCGCGGAGGACGATGCCCGGCGCGAGGCCGAGGCCAGGCTGGCGCGCTCGGCGGGAGCGCTCGTGGCGGCGGGACTGCCGGTGAGCGGGTCGGTCGGCGACCACGACCCGGCCCAGGCGCTGGAGGACGAGCTCCGCGGCTTCCCCGCGGACGAGGTCGTGCTGCTGATCGCCAACGGCAAGGACCCGCTGGCGAAGGTGGAGTCCCGCTTGAAGCTCCCCCTGCGCCGCGTCAGCGTCTAGGACGCCTCCCGCTCCTCCGCCAGCCTCACAGCCTCCTCGGGTGTCGGCACCATCGCCAGGAAGTGACAGAGACCGTCGTCGCCGACCTCGAAGAGGAAGGCGAGCTCCATGCTCAGCTCGATCCCGTCACGGCCGCGTCCCTCCTGATGGATCGCGGTGACGATGTGCCGGTCTCCCACGGGGATCGTGTCCGTCACCTCGGCCGAGATCTCCTTCCACGCGTCGGTCCATGCCGTGATCCAGGAGGTGAACCCAGCGTGGCCGTGGAAGGTCCCGGCATTTGCCATCTCGGGCGACGCGTACACCTCGATGTCGTCGGACAGCGCGGCAACCATCCCGGCCACGTCACCAGCGTTGAACGCCTCCATGCCGGCGCGCGCCAGAACCTCGCGCTGCTCGCTACTTGCCATCGCCATCCATCTCGAGGACTGCGAGGAACGCCTCCTGCGGCACCTCCACCGCGCCCACCTGCTTCATTCGCTTCTTGCCCTTCTTCTGCTTCTCGAGCAGCTTCTTCTTCCGGCTGACGTCGCCGCCGTAGAGCTTCGCCGTGACGTCCTTCCGCACGGCCTTGACCGTCTCGCGGGCGATCACGTTGGCTCCGATTGCAGCCTGCACAGGGACGTCGAACTGCTGTCTCGGGATCGTCTTCCGCAGACGCTCGACCAGGTTGCGTCCCTGGTCGTAGGAGGCCTCCTTGTGAACGATCAGCGAGAGAGCGTCGACCTTGTCGCCGGCGAGCAGTACGTCGAGCTTGACCAGGTCCGAGGGCCGGTTGCCGATCGGCTCGTAGTCGAGCGACGCGTAGCCCTTGCTGCGCGATTTGAGCTGGTCGAAGAAGTCGAGCACGATCTCGCCCAGCGGCAGGTCGTACTGGACCTGAACGCGAGTCGGCGACAGGTAGTGCAGGCCGACATGCTCGCCGCGGCGCTTCTGGCAGAGCTCCATCACCGGGCCCACAAAGTCGTTCGGGGTGATGATCGTGGCCCGTATGTAGGGCTCGGAGATCGACTCGATGGAGGCGGGATCGGGCATGTCGGTCGGGCTCCGGACCTCGACCACCTCTCCGGTGTTGATCAGCGTCACCTCGTAGCGAACGTTGGGCGTGGTCGCAAGCAGCTCGAGGTCGTACTCGCGCTCCAGCCGCTCGCGGACGATGTCCATGTGCAGCAGGCCGAGGAAGCCGCAGCGGAAGCCGAAGCCGAGCGCGTCGGAGGTCTCCGGCTCGTAGGAGAGCGCCGCGTCGTTCAGGGCAAGGCGGTCGAGGGCGTCACGCAGGTCCGAGTAGCGGTCGGTGTCGATCGGGAAGAGCCCGCAGAAGACCATCGGGCGAACCTCGCGGTAGCCGGGCAGCGCGTCGGACGCGGGCCGCTCCCGGCTGGTCAGCGTGTCGCCCACCCGAAGCTTGGTGACGTCCTTGATCCCGGTGATCACATAGCCGACCTCGCCTGCGGCCATTCCCTTCGCAGGGGTCATCTTCGGCGTGAAGAACCCGATGTCGTCGATGTCGGCCTGCGTGCCCGCCTGCATCGCCTTGATCGGCTCGTCCTTCGAGAAGCGCCCGTCGACCATCCGGACATAGGCCACGACACCGCGGTACTGGTCGAACTCGGAGTCGAAGATCAGAGCCCTCGGCGGCGACTCCGGCTCGCCCTCGGGCGGCGGGATGTGCTGGACGATCGCCTCGAGCACGTCGGTGACGCCCTCTCCGGTCTTCGCCGAGATCCGCAGGGCATCGGACGGATCGCCGCCGAGCAGGTCGGCCACCTGGGTCGCGACCCCGTCGGGGTCGGCGCCCGGAAGGTCGACCTTGTTCAGCACCGGGATCAGCTCCAGCCCGGCGTCGACCGCCGCGTAGGCGTTGGCGACCGTCTGGGCCTCCACTCCCTGGGCGGCGTCCACGACCAGCAGCGCGCCCTCGCACGCCGCCAGGCTGCGCGACACCTCGTAGGAGAAGTCGACGTGCCCGGGCGTGTCGATCAGGTGCAGGTGGTAGGTCTCGCCGTCGGCGGCCCGGTAGGCGACCCGAACGGCCTGCGCCTTGATCGTGATCCCCCGCTCGCGCTCGAGCTCCATCGAGTCGAGCATCTGCGGCACGTGCGTCCGCGCGTCGACGGCGCCCGTGAGCTCGAGGATGCGATCGGCCAGCGTCGACTTGCCGTGATCGATGTGGGCGATGATCGAGAAGTTCCGGATCCGGTCCATGCGGATGGGAAGGGTAGGGTGGCGGAGTGGTCGACTGGGGCCTGGGCACATACGAGCGCATCGCCGAGAAGCTGCTTCCGGCCGCCGAGGTCGTCGTCGAGCAGGCCGGGCTGACCGGAGGCGAGACCGTGATCGACGTCGGCTGCGGCACCGGCAACGCCGCGCTGCTCGCCGCGGAGGCCGGGGCCCAGGTGATCGGGATCGACCCCGCCGAGCGGCTGATCGAGGTGGCGGCCGCAGCCGCTGAGCAGCGAGGCCTGGATGCCGAGTTCGTCGTCGGCGAGGCGGCGTCGATGCCCGTCTCGGCCTCCGAGGCCGATGTGGTGCTTTCGGTCTTCGGCGTGGTCTTCGCCCCGGATGCGCGGGCGGCGGCCGCGGAGATGGACCGCGTCACGAAGTCAGACGGGCGGATCCTGATCTCCGCCTGGATCCCGGAGGGGGCGGTCTCCACCGGCGTCCGAACGATTCGCGAGACGATGGCCGAGATCACCGGGCAGCAGGGCGACCCTCCATTCCCCTGGCACGACGAGGCCGCCGTGACCGAGTTGTTCGAGCCCCATGGGCGATCGGTCCGGTTCTCGGAGCACACGATGGCCTTCACGGCCCCGAGCGCCAGGGAGTGGGTCGAGGGCGAGAGCAGGGACCATCCGATGTCCGTGGCCGCCCGGCCGCTGCTCGAGCAGGCCGGCAGAGGCGAGGAGCTGCAGCGCCGGCTGATCGAGCACTACGAGTCCGCCAACGAGCACCCGGACGAGTTCCGGGTGACCAGCCGCTACGTCGTCGCCGAGATCACGCCGCGGTAGCCGGGGACGAGATGCCGTAGCGAGCAACGATGCGGTCGTAGTTCAGCCGCATCAGCGCGATCACGTCGCGGACGTCATCATCCGAATCGATCCGGCGAGCCGCCATGGCGTCCTTGCCGGGGAAGACCGGATGGTCGACCACGCGGCCCTGCTCCCTGAGCGCCGCACCGACCTCCCGGCCGAAGCTGAAGTGAGCGGCGTGATCGCCATGCAGATGGCCGACCTCGTGGCCGTTCACCCGGAAGCCCCACTCGCCGCGCCTGCCGTAGCCGGCCTCGACGCCCGGCCAGGAGGTGACCTCGTCCGTGATGACCTCGCTCGCGGTTCTCTCTTCGCTCATGGGTGCCTCCAGGGGAGTGGATGGGACGCCGCACGGTACAAGCTCAAGTGAGCTTGAAGTCAAGGCGGATTCCTGCTTCCCTGCCGGGATGAGCGATCTCCTCACCATCAGCGAGGTGGCCAAGCGCTCCGGCGTCGCAGCCTCCGCCCTCCGCTTCTATGAGGACCGCGAGCTGATCTCCTCGGAGCGAGCGGGCTCCGGCCATCGCCGCTACCCGCGCTCCGTCCTGCGGCGGATCGCATTCATCGTCTTCGCCCAGAGGATCGGTCTGACGCTGAGCGAGATCGGCGAGGAGCTCGCGAAGCTCCCCCCGGACCGAGCGCCCAACCGCAGCGACTGGTTACGGCTCTCGGCCGGCTGGACCTCCCGCATCGACGAGCGGATCGCCGAGCTCGAGCGCCTCCGCGCGGGACTCACCGAGTGCATCGGGTGCGGCTGCCTCTCGCTCGACCGGTGCAAGCTCGCCAATCCGAACGACCGCGCCGCCGGCGGCGGACCCGGGCCGCGCTACTGGGTCGGCGACCCCCGGCCGGCCTGACGCGCGGCCCTCGAAGATCCGCATTCCCGTCGCCTTCTAGAAGAAGTGCGTACCCCACGGTCTCGGTCGGGAGGAATAATCCATCGCCGGATGGAAGTCAGACGAGTCGGCAAGAACGGCGCCGACGCGGTCACCGAGATCTTCACCCTCGCTTTCCATGAGGATCCCACCTGGAGCTGGGCCTTCCCGGACGCCGAGAAGCGGATGGAGCAGCACCAGCGCTGGTGGGGCCTTCATATGCACAGCGCCGTCCCCTACGGATGGGTATGGAGGTCTGAGGATGGCGGCGCCGCCTCGCTCTGGATTCCGGCGGGCAAGCCTGAGCTCAGCGATGAGGACGAGGAGAAGGTCGAGCCGATGCTCGGGCAGATGCTCGGCTCACATGCGGCCGACGTGATGAGGCTGCTCGACAGCTTCGACTCGAACCATCCGAACAAGCGGCCGCACTACTACCTGAGCCTGCTCGGCACCCATCCGGACCATCGTGGACAGGGAAAGGGGATGGGACTGCTCGCTGCAAACCTGGCACTGCTCGATGAGATGGGCATGCCGACCTACTTGGAGTCGAGCAACCGCGCAAACGACCACCGCTACGAGCGACTTGGCTACACGCAGGTAGGGGAGTTCGCGGCGCCGGGCGATGAACCAACGGTGGCCTGCATGTGGCGCGATCCTGCTTGACCCCCGCAGACTGCCTGCGCTGAGGGCCTCCGGCCGCTAGATCCGGCGCAGCAGCCTGGTGATCTGGCTCGCCTCGGGGACGCGAAGCGCCAGGACAGCGCCGAAGTAGGTCACGAACCCGGCGGCCAGCGCGACCCCGAGCGAGATGATCTGCGCGATCGTGCCGCGTCCGAGCGCCTGGTCCAGCCCGTCCCAGACGAAATAGCTGACGCCGGCGAGCAGCGCCGCTGCCACCAGCACCCGGGCCGCGGTCGCGAACAGGCGCGTCAGCTCCAGTCCGGCGAGCTGGCGCCGCAGGATGACCACCTCCGCGATGACGCTGGAGACCGTGGCGATCACCGTCGCGGCGACGACGCCGCCGATGCCGAACGGCGAGTAGAGGGCGAAGGAGAAGATGATGTCCACGACGAGGTTGGACCCGGCCACGGCGGTCGGGATCCAGGGCCGCTGCAGGCTGAAGAAGGTCCGGGTCAGCATCAGATAGAGACCGTTGAAGGGCAGGGAGAAGGCGAACCAGAAGAGCGCCTGCGCGACCAGGTGCGTCTGGTGCGCGTCGAACTCGCCGCGCTGGTAGACGAGCCGGGTCATCGGCACCGAGAGCACCAGGACAGCCGCCGCGGCGGGGATCAGCAGCAGCAGGATCTGCCGCATGCCGTTCGCCATCGTGCCGCGCAGGCTCTCCCACTCCTGCCTGGCCGCGAAGCGGGCCAGCGTCGGGAACGTCACGGTCGCGACGGCCACCGAGAAGATGCCCTGGGGCAGCATGTAGATGCGGAACGCCTTGTCGATCGCGGCCGGGGCCTCGGTCGAGACCAGCGTGCCGACGATGCTGTTCAACAGCAGGTCGAAGTTGATCAGGCCTAGGCTCAGAGTCACCGGCAGCATCAGGAGGAGGACGCGCTTGACCTCCGGGATGTGCCAGTCGAAGTCCCGGGTCAGGCGGAACGGCGTATGGCGCAAGTCCCACGCCGGGATCGCGAGCTGGACCACCGTTCCGACGAGCACCCCGATCGCGTAGGCGTAGATCCGATCGTTGCCGTGGAATGCGGGCTCCAGGAGGACCAGCACGAGGATGATCACGACGTTCCAGAAGAACGGCGAGATGGCGAACGCCGCGAACCGGTCGTAGCTGTTCAGGACCCCGACCACCATTCCCGTCGCCCCGAGCAGGATCAGGATCGGGAAGAGGATCTGCGAGAGCGTGACCGTCAGGTCGAGGATCTCGCCGCTGAAGCCGGGCGCGAAGAGCGGCGTGATCACCGGCGCGAGCAGGATGAAGAGCGCCGTGATCGCCCCGAGCACCAGGGTGACCATGTAGATCAGCGTCGAGGCGAGCCGGAAGGCCTCGCGCTTGTTCCCCTTCTCGAGCTCCTCGGTGAAGACCGGCACGAAGGCGGCCTGGATCGCGGCGTCGGCGAACAGCGAGCGGACCAGGTTCGGCACCTGGAAGGCGATCGTGAAGGCCGACATCGGCCCGGTGATGCCGAAGTAGCTGGCGGCGACGATCTCCCGGACCAGGCCGGCGACCCGCGAGAAGGCCGTCGCGATCGAGAAGAACGCGGTCGAGCGGCCGAGCCGCCCCTCCTTCTCGTCGAACTCCGGCGGGATGAACGGGGTCGTCGGAGTCGGCGCCGGGATCGCCATGAAGGTCGAGGTGTCCATCGAGACCGCCTCGTGGCGGCGCTCGATCCGCTCCGCCTCCTCCAGACGCGCCCCCTCCAGGTCCGTGTCGAGGTTCAGCCCCCCCTCCATGTCCTCCTCGAGGCCCGGCGGCACGAACGGGCGTCCGGGATCCCGGGAGCGCTCCTCCGTGGGGGCCTCGTCCTCCTCGGGTGGGCTGACGGCCTGAAACTCCCGCGTGGACGGGTCGAACGGCTCCGGCGGCGTCGGGACGTCGCCCATCCCGAAACGGGTGGCGTCTCGGCTTCGCCTGCGCCGCCCCCTCGCAGGATCGCGCTCGGTCATTGCTCTATTCTCTTCGCCGCCCGCCTCGCGGGTCTTTTCATGGCCAATATCGCCTCACAGAAGAAGCGCAATGCGCGCACTGAGCGGGAGCGGATCGAGAACCTGCGTTTTCGGAGCTCCGTGAAGACTCATTTCAAGCGGCTCGAGGCCGCGATCCAGTCGGGCAACGCCGATGCGATCGCATCCGAGCACAAGTCGCTGGTGTCGCGGATCGACAAGGCGGTCCAGAAGGGCGCCCTGCACCGCAATACGGGCGCGCGCAAGAAGTCCCGTGCCGCCGGCCTGGTCGGCACCGCTTCCAAGTAGTCATCTCAGGGCCCACGAGAGCGGCTTGGTGTCGTCCGGCACCAGGCCGATCGCCTTGCGCAGGGACAACGTGAACGCGACGCCCTCCGAGTAATCGGAGCCTCCGCGCGTCCAGAGCTCGAGGTCGGCGAGCGCGCGGATCGACGCGTCCAGGTCCTCAGGGGTGCGCCCCTTCACCTTGGAGACGAGCATCTTCGCCGCATAGGGGTGCATCGAGAGGCCCTTCGCCACCTCGGCCGCCGGCCTGCCGGCCTCCAGCTCGGTGGCGGCGCGAAGCGCCTGGCGCAGCCGCGGCGCGAGCGAGTAGACGATCCGCGGCAGGGCCTCGCCCTGCGCGATCAGCACCTCTGCGACCCGCATCGTCTCGGTCTCGTCCCCGGCGACCACAGCGTCCGCCAGCGTCCAGATCGCCTCCTCCGAGGTGTCGGACACCATCGCCTCCAGGTCCTCCACGCCCACCTCGCCCCCTTCGCCGGCCCAGAGGGCGAGGCGCTCGAGCTCGGTGCGCAGGCGGACAGGCCGCGGGCCGAGCCGCTCGACGAGCAGCCGCGCGGCCGCCGGCTCGAGGACGAAGCCCAGCCCCTTGGCGTCTGCTACCAGCTGCTTGGGCATCTCCCGCTCTCTCGGGGCGTCGAACGAGAGGACCTCCCCGCCGGCCTTCTCGACCGCCTTCGCCAGCCCGGCTGGGGCCTTGCCATGGGCGACGAGCGCGAGCGTGGTCTCGGGCGGGACCCCGGCGAGCGCCGCGACCGCGCGCTCGGTGTCCGCCTTGCCCCAGGCATCCACCCCGTCCACGAGCAGGTACCGGCGCGATGCGATCAGCGAGATCGCCGCCAGCGAGTTGACCAGCGCCTCGATGTCGGGCGAGCGGCGCCCCTCGCCCGCCTCGAAGAGCTCCAGCGCACCCGGTCCCCCCTCCCGCTCGGCGCGCTCCCGCAGACGGCTCCGCGTCCGGGTGATCTTCGCCTCGTCGGTTCCGGCGATCAGGTACGCGGGCTTCATCTCTGCCACGCGCCCGAGTCTAGGGACGGGCCGCGATGCCTGGCTCGGCTACTGGAGGATGATGATGGAGCTCTGCGCGGGCTTGCAGGTCTGCTTGTGGCCGAGCGCGCGGACCTTGCGCTTCGCGACCTCCGCCCGGTAGGTCCCGGAGAAGGCGTCCTTGGGCAGGTCGACCTCGTAGCGGCCCTCGCCGCTGGTGCGCTGCACCGACAGGGGCCAGGTGAGGCCGTTCTCCGGATCGGTGTAGGTGACGGTGACGACGCGGGCCCCGCGGCAGGACTTCAGCTTGGAGCCGACCTTGCCGGTGAATTGGTTGGACGCGGGTAGCGCGAGCGTGACCTGAGAGGCCCAGCCCTTCCTCTTGTGCTTGTGCTTCTTCTTCGCGCCCGCCGCGGCCCCGCCGAGTCCGGTCGCCACCGCGAACACGGTGAAGAGAATCCCCGCACGCCTCACCCAAGCCATCGCGGACAGGCTAACCGCCGACCGGGTGCACCGTCCACCGAGAACCGTTCGCGTCGATGTCGATTTCGCCGTGCTCGTCCGTGCGCAGCGTCGGCACCTCATGGGCCCGCAACTGCGCGAGCGTCGCCTCGGTCGGATGGCCGTACGTGTTGCCCGCGCCGACCGAGATCACCGCGAGCCTCGGGACCGACCGGTCCAGCAGGGAGCCGAGCCCGGCGTCCGCGGATCCGTGATGGGCGACCTTGAGGACGTCGACCGGGCCGGGATCCATCGGTACCGCCTCGGCCTCGGCGTCACCGGTGAGGAGCATCGAGAAGTGCCTCCATTGCGCGACGAGCACGAGGCAGAGGAGGTTCGGGTCCTCCCCGGTCTCGCCGACCAGCTCGCGAGGAGGCCAGAGCGCGCCGAGATGCAGCGAGCCGGAGTCGATCTCCCCTCCCTCCGCGAGCCGGTAGGGCTGGGCGCCCGCGGCCAGCGCGGCGGCACGCAGGCGCGGGTCGGCCCGGCCGTAGACGAGCCGCTCGACGTGGACCGCGCCCAGCAGCGCGCCGAGGTCGCCGGCATGGTCGGACTGGTCGTGGCTGATCACGATCGCCGCGAGTGAATCGATGCCGAGCTCGCGCAGCCGGTCCTCCACGCCGTCATCCGGCGGTCCGGTGTCGACCAGCACCGGATCGCCATCGGGCGGGTCCAGCAGGATCGAGTCTCCCTGGCCGACGTCGAGAACGCGCACCGCGAGGTCGCCCGGCGGGATATCCGCGGGGGCCGGCGAGCCGAAGGGCCAGACCGCGAGCAGCACGCCCACGATCAGTGCCAGCGCCGCGGGCACCGCGAGAGCCATCCTCAGCCTTCGCTGCCGGCCGCTGGAGATCCCCTGGGGAGCCCGGGTCCTGCGGCCTGCGAGCCACCGCAGCAGCACCTCCATCCCCGCCAGCAGGGCGGCGTAGGCCGCGGCCACCGACCACGGCGAGTCGAGGTGGACGGTGAGCAGCGCCCATCGCGGGGCCGCCAACCAGTGGGCGATCTGGGCGATGTAGGCGAGGCAGAGCGAGTCGAGCCAGTTGACCGGCTCCACCGGGAGCATCGGCAGCTGGCCCGCGATCCCGGTGAGCATGCCGAGCCACATCGCAGGCGCCACGGCGGGCGCCGCCAGCACGTTCGCCGGAAGGGCTGCCGGCGAGAACTGGTCGAACGCCTCCGCCATCAGCGGGGCGGTGGCCACGGTCGCCGCCGCGGTCACCGCGACGGCCTCCGCCAACGCCATACGGGCCGATCCCCGTCCGCCAGGCCCCGCGATCAGCATGGCGAGGCGCTTCGCCCAAAGCATGATCCCGATGACCGCCGCGAAGCTGAGCTGCCAGCCGACGTCTCCGTCCGCCCGCGGGTTGAGTGCGAGTGTGATGGCCACAGCGAGCAGCACGGCGTACCAGCGTGAGCGCGGCCGGTCGGCGAGGGCGGCGATCAGTCCGGCAGCTCCCATCACTCCGGCCCGCTGAATCGAAGGGCCCGCTCCCGTGACCGGTACGTAGATCGCGATCAGGCAGAGCGCCCCGATGAGCCTGGCCCGCAGCGGCAGCCCGAGGAGCGCCAGCAGGGGCCAGGCCAGGACGCAGAGCAGGATCACGTTCTCGCCGCTCACGGCGAGCAGGTGGGTCAGGTTCGAACGCTGGAAGTCCTCGCGCGTCCCATGGTCGATCCGGTCGTCCTCGCCGAGGACGAAGCCGCGGGCGAGGGCAGCCTCCCGTTCGGGCATCCCCCGCCCCAGCGCCACCTCAGCCCGCTCCCGGATGCCATCGATCCACCCCTCGAAGCCGCCGCGACGCCCGGGGCGCTCGTCGATTCGGTCGGTCCGCATGAGCATCGCGATGCCCTGGCGGCGCAGATAGGCGGTCCGCCACTCCTCGGGCCGCTCGAGCACACCCTCGACGCGAACCTCCGCGCCGACCGTCAGGTCGGCGACCGGCTCGGGCGCCACGACCAGCACCGGCCCACGCGGGGAGTCGACCCGGACGTCCACCTCGTCGCCGGTGCGGCGTGGGACGCCGGCCACGAACCCGTCGACGCTGACCTGCCGGCCGGGGCCCGCCCTGAGCGCTCCATCGTCGATCGCGTGCAGCCGGGCCCCGCCCACGAGAAGCCCGCCCACGGCGCTGACGAGCCCAATCACGACCAGCCAGACGAGCTCCGGGGCTCCCGTATCCCGCGGCCGTAGCGTGGCGAGACCGATCACGACGATCGGCACGGCGCCGAGGGCCCTCGCGGCGGGGTCGGCGGCGGCCAGTTGCGAGAGCGCGAGACCGGCGGCGATTCCTGCGAGAGCCGCGAATCGCCAGTCCGGTTTCACTGAGTGGTCACGTGGTACGCGGAAGAGAACGCAGCTTCGACGAGTCTGGAGGAGTGATGACGAAGAACCGCGAACAACCACGCGCTGCGCGGCAGCGCACCGCGGCAAAGCCGGACAAGCGTGGGCTTGAGCAGCGCAGGGCCCAGATGCAGGCCGCCGAGGGCCACGCGGGCAGCATTCCGCGCGGCAATCAGCAGCCCGAGCGGGAGATCATGGGATCGCACCGCATCGCCTGGGACCGCGTGCTCGGCCACTGAGGCGGAGTACGTGTCGGCCATGTCCGGCGCTCAGGGCTGCAGTGCGGCCCTGAGCGTCTGCATGGTCGAGGGGCCGATGCCGTCGACCTGGTCGAGCTGATCAATCGAAGAGAGCCCGCCGTGCTGGTCCCGGAACTCGATGATCTTCTGCGCGGTGACGGGGCCGATGCCCTCGACCCCGTCCAGCTGCTCGGCGGTGGCGCTGCCGAGGCTGATCGGCCCCGTCTGCTCGCCCGAGGCCGAGCTCGCCGCGGTCGTGCCGGGACCGGGCACCACCACCTGCTGCCCGTCGCTGAGCCGTGCAGCCAGGTTGATCGCGTCCTGGTTCGCCCCCCGGTCGAAGCCGCCCGCCCGCCTCACCGCGTCCGTCACGCGCGAGCCGGCGGGCAGGCGATACACCCCCGGACGCCGCACGTCCCCGGCGACGTGGACCACGACGTCCCGGGTGTTGTCTGCCCCACGCGATGAGTCGGCCGCGAAGCTGAGCGCAGGGCTACCGGCCGAGCCGCCTCCTGCGGAGCGGATCCAGCGGACGCCCACGAAGAGGACCGCGAGCGCGATCACTGCGTAGATCGCCAGTTGAGAGCGACTGAGCTCCGGCACGGACGCAGCCTGCCCCCGCACTCTGCACGAGACTGCTCACGTTCGTCTCGGGATCGGGACGCCTTGGCGACGCTTCAGCGGACCTCGAACCCCGAGAGAGCCTCGGGCTGCTCCTCCTCGACCTCGATTCCCGCGACCTCGGCCCTGCCCGGGCCGCGGCGGCAGAACTCGACCAGCTCGTCGACCGCTCCGGGCTCGCCCTCGAAGACCGCCTCGACGGTCCCATCGGGCGTGTTCCGCACCCATCCGGCGACGCCGGCAGCCTCGGCGCGCTGCCTGGTGGTGTCCCGGAAGAAGACCCCCTGCACGCGCCCGCTGACGATGACCCGCTTGCGGGTCACGCGGCTATTCCTCGTCGTCGTACTCGGAGGCGACGCCGACGCCGGAGCGCCCGAAGACCTCGGAGGAGGTCACTGGAGGCGACTGGACGGACACACAGCAGAGGTCAGCCGCGTTGCCGTTGGCGATCGAGTGATCGGTCGCCGGCGGGACCAGGACGAGGTCTCCCTCGCCGATCTCCTGCTTGTCGCCCGCGACCGTCATCGTTCCCCGGCCGCTGACCACGATGTAGACCTGCTCCGCCTCCTCGTGGGAGTGAAGCTCCTGATCGATCCCCTCGGGGACCTCGAGCCAGGTGACGGACATGTTCCGCGAGCCGAGCTCTCCGGCGTCCATGAGGATGTGATTGCGGAGCCTGTGCCACTCCTCAGTGGGTGCCTCCGCGAGCCGCCTGACCAGCACCCGGCCTTTCTACCAGATCATCCTTTTACGACGAAGTTGACCAACCGGCCAGGCACGACGATCTCCTTCGCCACGGCCTTGCCGTCGAGGTGCCGCTGCACGTTCTCGGAGGACCTGGCGAGCTCGAGCAGCTCTTCCTCGGCCGTGTCGGCGCCCACCTCAACCCGATCCCGAAGCTTGCCGTTCACCTGCACGACGAGCATGTAGGTGTCCCTCTCGAGCAGCTCCGGATCGGCTTTCGGCCAGGGCTGCTCCCAGACGCGCTCGCCCTCCAGCCACTCATAGACCTCCGAGCAGAGGTGCGGTGCGAATGGAAAGAGCAGGGAGACAGCGGTCGCGGTCGCGAATCGCACGGCAGCGGCTCCCGTCGGATCGTCGTAGAGGCCGTCCTTGACCCGGTAGATCTCGTTGACCAGCTCCATGACCGCGGAGATCGCCGTGTTGAACTGAAAACGAGGGTCGATGTCCCGGGTGACCTTGTCGATCGCCCAGTGGGCCTTGGCGAGAAGATTCCTGGCTTCGCCATCAGGAGCCGCGTCCTGCCCCACATCACGGGTCGCGCTGTCGCGCGCCCTCGCACTTTCGGGCGCGGCAACCTCCTTGGTCCTCTCTGTGACCTCCCGCCCCAGCCGCCAGAGCCGCGAGAGGAACCGGAAGACTCCCTCGGCCCCCTCGTCCGACCAGTCGCCGCCCTTGATCGGCGGGCCCATGAAGCAGATGTAGGTCCGCAATGTGTCGGCGCCGAAGCGGTCGACGTACTCCGCGGGGCTCACGGTGTTGCCCTTCGACTTGGACATCTTGGCCCCGGCGCGGGTGATCATGCCCTGGGTGAACAGGTTGGCGAACGGCTCGCGCGCGTCCAGAAGCCCCATGTCGTGCAGTGCCTTAACGAAGAAGCGCGCGTACATCAGGTGGAGGATCGCGTGCTCGACCCCGCCGATGTACTGGTCGACCGGCATCCAGTAGTCGGCGATCTCCTTCGCCCAGCACTCCTCGTCGTTGTGCGGGTCCAGGTAGCGGAGGAAGTACCAGGAGGAGTCGACGAAGGTGTCCATCGTGTCCGTCTCCCGCCGGGCCCTGCCGCCGCACTGCGGGCACTCGGTGTTCACCCAGTCCTCGGCCGCGGCGAGCGGGCTGCGACCCTTGGGCGCGTACTCCTCGATGTCGGGCAGGAGCACCGGGAGCTGGTCCTCGGGGACCGGCACCATCCCGCACGCCTCGCAGTAGAGGATCGGGATCGGGGCGCCCCAGTAGCGCTGGCGGGAGACGAGCCAGTCGCGAAGCCGGAAGTTGACAGCCTGCTTCCCCCGGTCCTCCGAGGCAAGCCAGTCGACGATCTCGTCGTAGGCCTCGCGGTTGTGCTTGCCGTCGAAGCGGCCCGAGTTGACCATCGCGCCGTCCCCGGAGTAGGGCAGGCCCTCGTCGTCGCGGGACTGCTCTGGGTCGGTGCCCTCGATCACGCGGCGGATCGGCAGGTCGTAGGCCTTCGCGAACTCGTAGTCCCGCTGGTCGTGGGCCGGCACGGCCATGATCGCGCCGGTGCCGTACTCCATCAGCACGTAGTCGGCCACGAACATCGGGATGCGCTCGCCGTTCACGGGGTTGACCACCTCGCGGCCGAGCGGCACGCCCGTCTTCTGGCGCTCCTCGTCGGCGCGCTCCTCGGCGGACGCTCGAGCCGACTCGTTGACGTATTCGCGAACCTCCTGCTCCCGCTCGGTCCCCTCGGCCAGGTGCTCGACCATCGGGTGCTCCGGGGCGAGCACGAAGAAGGTCGCGCCGAAGAGAGTGTCCGGGCGGGTCGTGAAGACCGGAAAGTCGACCTCGAGGTCCTCGCAGCGGAAGGTCACCTCAGCGCCCTCGGAGCGACCGATCCAGTTGCGCTGCATCGTGACCACGTTCTCGGGCCACGACTCGAGCAGGTCGAAGTCGTCGAGGAGCTGCTGCGCGTACTCGGTGATCCGGAAGAACCACTGCTCGAGCTTGCGCTGCTCGACCAGGGTCCCGCAGCGCTCGCAGTGGCCGTCGATCACCTGCTCGTTGGCGAGCACGGTCTGGTCCTTCGGGCACCACTGCACCGGCGCCTCGTGCCGGTGCGCCAGGCCGCGCTCGTACAGCTTCAGGAAGATCCACTGCGTCCAGCGGTAGTAGGCCGGCTGGTGGGTGCCGAACTCGCGAGTCCAGTCGATCGAGATGCCCCAGCGCATGAACTGCTCGCGGAACAACGCGATCGACTTCTCGGTCGCCTCCCGCGGAGGCTCACCGGTGTTGATGGCGTTGTTCTCGGCGGGCAGCCCGAAGGCGTCGTATCCCATCGGATGCAAAACGCTGAAGCCGCGCCGGCGCCTGAAGTGGGCGATCGCGTCGCCGACGGAATACGTCTTCAGGTGGCCGACGTGGGGCTCGCCCGAGGGGTACGGCAGCATCTCGAGCACATAGCTCTTCGGCTTCGACTCGTCGAACTCCGGGGATCCCGGGTTCGCCACCACCCAGGTGTTCTCCGCTTCCCAGACGAGCTGCCACTTGCGCTCGATCGCGGCTGGGTCGTAGCGCTCGATGTTCTCGGCCTCGGCCATCGGGCGCCAGTTTACGAGCGGCGTATATTCGGCCGCAGACGAGCGAAGGAGGAACTGCGATGTCGAGGTTGATCAGACTGGATCGGACAGGTCACACCGAGCTGGCGAGCTGGACCGCCGAGGACGCCGACTCGCGGCGGGCCGCGGTCGAGGCGTTTCGCCGGGAGCTCGATGACGGCATGCTGGCGAGCGCGACGCTCCCGGACGGCTCGGCCGAGGTGGTCCGCGAGCTGCCCCTGGATGCCGATCTCGTGATCATGCGGCGGCCGATCGCGGGCGGATAGGTGGAGGCCGGCGTGCTCGCCGAGGCCGCGGCGATGCCGTGGCGGCGACGGGCGAGCGAGCGCAGCCTTGCCCGCGAGGGCCGGATCTGGACCCTGTGGAGCGTCGGGGTGATCGTCACCTTCGGGCTGCCCGCGGCGCTGCTGGTCTGGATCCAGCCCCTGGCCTTCCCGGTCTCGGCGATCTTCCTCGGGCACGGGGTCGCGGTTCTGCACCTCCAGGCGCGCCGTGGCGCCCGTGGCGTCAAGCCGATCGGGAGCACCGAGACGGCGCCCGAGCGGAGGGCGCTCGGGCTGCTCGGCGATCTGGTCGGACATGACGCGCGCGACCTGCTGTCCCGGTCGGGGCTCGCGTTCCAGCGCGGGCGGCTCGGGACGTGGCTGGTGGGACAGGAGGGCGCGATCCTCGTTCGCCCGGGCGGTCACCGCGTGCACTGCTTCTGCGTCAGGGTGGGCGAGGCCGGCGACCTCCCCGCGGGGGACCGCGTCGCGCATCTTCTGCTGGCGCTGCGCGAAGACGAGGAGGGCTTCGCCACGGTCTCGAACCGGAACTTCTCAGGTGCCGCGTGGCGTCTTCGGCTCGAACTGCCGCGTTCGGTACGCCCGGCGCTGAGCGCGGCGAGGGATTAGGGTCGCGCCTTTGGGCTTGTTCGACCGCCTCGTCAAACGCCCCAAGGGAGTCGAGCCGCGGATCGGACAGCGCGTCTGGGTCGGCCTCGAGTTCCTCGAGGGCATGGTCAAGCAAGGGACGGTGGACCAGGAGGGCCTGAACCGGGCGCGGGACTATCTCGAGGCCGGCGGCTGGACCGCCAAGTCGTCCGGCGTCTAGCTCTCCTGCGCCTGGATGTCCTTGATCTTGCCCTCCAGTTGCCCCATCACGGCCGGATCGCGGAGGGTCGTCACGTCGCCCAGCTCGCGGCCCTCGCCGATGTCGCGGAGCAGGCGGCGCATGATCTTGCCCGAGCGGGTCTTCGGCAGATCGCCGGCCCAGATGATGCGCTTTGGCCGGGCGATCTTCGAGATCCGCTTGGCGACGTGGTCGTTGATCTCCGCCTGGATCTCATCCGAACCCTCCAGGTCGCCCTCGAGGGTGACGAAGGCGCAGATCGCCTGACCCGTGTCCTCGTCCTGGATGCCGATCACGGCGCACTCCGCGACCTTCGGGTGGGACACCACGGCCGACTCGACCTCGGCGGTGGAGAGCCGGTGGCCCGAGACGTTGACCACGTCGTCCACTCGGCCGAGGACCCAGAAGTAGCCGTCCTCGTCCTTGCGCGCGGCGTCGCCGACGAAGTACGTCATCTCGTCCCACTTCGCGTAGTAGGTGTCTTTGTACCGGTCGTCCTCCTTGAACAGCGTCCTGAGCATTCCGGGCCAGGGGCGACGGAGCGCGAGGAGACCCTGCTCTCCCTCCACCTCGTTGCCCTCCTCGTCGAGCACGACCGCGTCGACGCCGGGGAGCGGCCTGGTCGCAGATCCCGGCTTGGCAGCGACCAGGCCCGGTAGGGGGCTGATCATGATGTGACCGGTCTCGGTCTGCCACCAGGTGTCGACGATCGGGCAGCGCTCGCCGCCGATCACCTCGTAGTACCAGAGCCAGGCCTTCGGGTTGATCGGCTCACCGACGGTGCCCAGCAGCCGGAGCGAGGACAGGTCGTGCTTCCCCGGATACTCGACGCCCCACTTGATGCAGGCGCGGATCGCGGTCGGCGCCGTGTAGAAGATCGACACCTTGTAGCGCTCGATGATGTCCCACCACACGTCCTTGTCCGGATAGTCCGGGGCGCCCTCGTACATCACGCCCGTGGCGCCGTTGGAGAGAGGCCCGTAGAGGATGTAGGAGTGTCCCGTGACCCAGCCGACGTCCGCCCCGCACCAGAAGACGTCCGACTCCGGCCTCAGGTCGAAGACGTAGCGGTGCGTGTAGGTCACGCCGAGCAGGTAGCCGCCCGTCGTGTGAAGGACGCCCTTCGGCTTGGCCGTCGAGCCTGAGGTGTAGAGGACGAAGAGCGGGTCCTCGGCACCCATGGGCTCCGCCGGGCACTCCTCGTCGGCCTGCTCCATCGCCTCGTCGAACCAGACGTCGCGTCCCTCCTTCATCTCGCAGTCGGCACCGGTGGCGCGGACCACGAAGACGGTCTCGATCGAGTCCAGGTCGCCGATGCCCTCCTCGTCCACGGCGCTCTTGATCGGCGCGGTCTTGCCCTTGCGGCGGGCTCCGTCGACGGTGATCAGGGCCTTGGCGTCGGAGAACTCCATGCGCTCCTTGACGGCCTCGGCGGAGAAACCGCCGAAGACGACGTTGTGCGGGGCGCCGATGCGGGCGCAGGCGAGCATCGAGACCAGGACCTCCGGGATCATCGGCAGGTAGATGCCGACGATGTCCCCCTTGCCGATGCCACGGTCCTTGAGTGCGTTGGCGAAGCGCTGCACGTCGGCGTGGAGCTCGGCGTAGGTGATGTCGCGCTCCTCTCCCTCCTCGCCACGCCAGTGGAAGGCGACGCGATCGCCGTTGCCGGCCTCGACGTGGCGATCGAGGCAGTTGTGCGAGACGTTCAGCTTGCCGTCGGCGAACCACTTGTAGAAGGGGGCGTTCGACTCGTCGAGGGTCTGGGTGGGCTTCTCGAACCAGTCGATCAGCTCGTCCGCCTGGCGGGCCCAAAAGCCCTCGAGGTCCTTGGCCGCCTCCTCGTACATCGACTCGTCGGTGACCAGCGCGTCCTTCTTGAAGTCCTCGGCGGGCGGGAACTTCTCGATGTCGAGCATCGACTCGAGCTGCTTCTCGAGGTCCTCGCCACTCACCTTCGTCGCCATCTCTCCTCCTAAGTCGGTTCTTGGCCCAAACCTACTCTCCGACGCGAATCGTGGCCGAGGTGACGGCGCCGGGGATCCGACGTAGCCGCCCCACCGCAGTTGCCTAGAGACCCGCGGCCTCGGCGAGCAGCGTGACCTGCTCGGGGTCAGGTGAGCAGGGGAAGAGGATGAGCTCGTCGCAGTTCCATTCCTCGTACGCCTTCATGAAGGCCTTGACGCTGTCTGCATCCTTGGGTGCGGCGGAGACGATTCCCTGGACCGCGTCGTCCCCCAGCCAGGCGTAGTAGTCGCCGGCGTAGGCCTCGACCTTGGCTTGCGCGTCGGGACCGAGGCAGAAGTAGCCGAGCGCCAGGGTGCGGGGCCTGCCCTCGCGGCCGGCCTTCTTCCAGGCGTCCTCGAGATTGGAGTAGTCGGCGCCGAACTGGTCGGGGCCGGAGCCGCCCTGCGTCCAGCCGTCGCCGAACTTGGCTGCGCGCTCGAGGGCGGCCTGAACGTAGCCGCCGACCATCAGGGACGGGCCCTTGCCGCTGGGACGGGGGCCGACCTTCGACTCGAGGTCGCCCTCGGCGTTCCAGATGTCGCGGATCTTCGCCAGGGCGTCGTCCAGCCACTTGCCGCGTCCGGACATGTCGAGGCCGCTGACCTGGTAGTCGTCCTCGCGCCCGCCGACCCCGATGCCGAGGACCGCGCGGCCGCCGCCGGCCAGGGCGTCGAGGGAGAGGAACTGCTTGGCGATCATCGCGGGGTTCTGGCGGAGGGGGCCGAGCATGACGTCTGTGACGAGCTTGATGCGCTCCGTCACCGCGGCCGCCGCCGAGAGCGCGACCACGGGCTCGTAGTTCGGGAAGACGATGCGGTCGATCGTTCCGAGGGATGAGAAACCGGCGTCCTCGGCGGCGCGCGCCCAGTCGGTGAGCTGGTCGCCGGTCGTCCCCGGCACCGTGTTCGGCAGTCCGATTCCGAGCTCCATGAGTTCCTTTCGTTGATCCTTTGTCCTGATGGCCCAAAACCAACCTACCGAGTTGCTTGCGTGGGCAAACAACCTGCTGGAGACCGAACGGGTCGGGCGGCTGGGGTTTCTGGACGATGAGGGCGCGCCGCGGGTGCTGCCGGTCACCTTCGCGGTGGCCGAGGGAGTGATCTGGAGCGCGATCGATCAGAAGCCGAAACGGGCCGGGGAGCCGGCGCGGCTGCGGTTCCTGAGGCGGGACCCACGGGCGGCGCTGACGGTCGACCGGTATTCGGACGACTGGGAGCAGCTGGCGTGGGTTCAGGTGCTGGGCTCGGTGCGGATCCTCGACGTCTCGGAGGGCGCCACGGGACTCGCCGCGCTCAGCGAGAAGTACGAGCAGTACCGGGACCGACCTCCGCCGGGGCCGGTGCTGAAACTTGAGCCGCAGCGGTATCTGTGGTGGCGGGCTGCGGATCCGGAGGGCCGAGGCGGGCGTATCGCCGGCCACGGCGGGTGATCAGGATCTCGTCGCCGGCGGCGGCGCGCTCCATCCAATAACCGAAGTGCCCGCGGAAGCGGTGGGCGCCGACGGTGATCTCGTTGAAATCCCCGTCTTCGGAGGGAGTGGAGCTAGCGGGACTCGAACCCGCGACCTTTCGGCTGCCAGCCGAACGCTCTCCCAACTGAGCTATAGCCCCGAGCTGGTATTCGCTTGCAAGGTTAATGCAGGCGCGCTGACCGTTTCGCGGCGATTGAAGGCGCAGATGCAATTGCCGCTTTCCGGCCACAACGTGGATTGGGACAAGGAAGCTCTGGTCGAGCTCTCCGCAGTAGACGGCGAGGGCGTCAACCTCCTCGCTCGAATACGTGCTCGTGACGTAGCCATTGGGGGTGTGCCTGGAACCCCCCACCCGCACACAGACCACTCCGAGGTCGCGGTCAAGCGCCCCCCATTTGCACTGCACCCTGACCACCTCTCCTCCGAGGTCGAACATCAGGTCATAGCGTCCATGCTCGGCGACCGGCTTGAGGACCTCGATCCCGAGCTTGATCGCCTCGAGCGTGATGGCCGCCTCGGCGATGTTCCCCTTGTCGTTGGAGGTGAGCACCTGCCGATACTCGCGCGGACGTCCTCGCGAGTGCCACGCCCAACGTCAAGAACGTGTGACGAAACCGCTACGCCGCGCGGTGCTCGTCGGCGCGGCCCTGATCCACATCGATCACCACGCCGTTGCGGCGCGTGTCGCGCACCACGAAGTCGAAGGGCGCCTTCTCCTCCAGCGCCCGCAGCAGGTCGATCGGGTTCTCGAGATTGATCGAGACCCAGGCCCTACCGCCCGAGAACCGCTTCACCTTGATCTGGGACGCGCCATCGATCCCCGCGGCGGCATCCTCGAATCCGGTCAGCTGTGCGAAGTCCTTCAGCGGTCCGACCTCGATCTCGATCTCGCCGGAGTACACCCCCGCCTGCGCCGGCTCGGTCCCGACCGCCGGCCGGTCATCGGCCTCGAGCCCCAGGCGCTCCTTCGCCACCTCGGCCAGCTCATTGACCCTCGCACCCAGCTCGTCTCTCAGCCCCGTCAGCTCGGTCACCCGGTCCGCCATCTGCACCGCGTCCTCGAGCGCCTTCATCCGGATCCGGGTCGCCTGGCGGCGCGCCTGCCCGTAGATCTCCTCGATCCCCTTGGTCACCGCGGCGCTCACCGGCTTCCTCAGGGCCTCCTGCAGCCGCTTCTCCCGCTCCACGACCCGCTCGGCCAACCTCTGCGCCTCCCGCTCGAGGCGGGCCAGCCGGGCGTCACGGGCCTCGATCGCGGCATCGACCTGTTCTGGGTCGTAGCCCCGCAAGGCGCGCGAGAAACGCTCCTTCGACACGTGCGGAAGGCTACGGTCGCTCTCGGACGACTTCTCCTGCGTGCAGGCGAGGGTGGACGAAAGCCCTAGGCCGCGCCTCGCGCGCCCGCCAAATCCAGCTCCAGCCGCCCCGCCTCGCCCCAGAGCTGCTCGAGCCGGTACCTCTCCCGCGGCTCCGGCGTGAACACGTGCAGCACCGCGTCCAGGTAGTCCATCAGCACCCACTCGGCCTCGCGCTCGCCCTCCACGCGGGCCGGCAGCCATCCGTCCCGCTTGAGCTGGTGGTAGACCTCGTCGTGGATCGCCTTCGCCTGCCGCTCGTTCCGAGCAGTGCAGATCACCAGGTAGTCCGTGTAGCCGACCAGCTGCCTGACGTCGAGCGCGACCAGGTCGGTCGCCTTCTTGTCGTCCGCGATCGCGGCCAGGCGGCGCGCCAGCTCCTCGGAGGTCATCTCCTTCCCCCGGCTCATCGGTACAACCTCCGCTCCCCGATCAGCCTGATCACCGGATCCGGAACCAGGTGCCGGAGCGGCTTTCCCTCCCGCGCTCGCTGCCTGACTGTGGTCGAGGACGCTCCGCAAAGTGGCATGTCGATTATCTCCGCCCTGTCGGATGCACCCAGGCGCTCGAGCGCCGAATCGACCGCACCCAGCTCCACGCCCGGCCTCGGCACCACGCCGATCCGCGCCAGCTCGACCACCCGCTCGGGCTCCTTCCAGCTCGCCAATCCAGCGGCCATGTCCGCGCCCATCAGGAAGAACAGCTCATTCCCGGCCTCCTGCTCGGTCAGCAGCTCCAGCGTCCGGTAGCTGTACGAAACCTCATCCCGCTCGACCTCGAGGCCCGAGGCCTCCACCCCGTCCTCGTCCTCGGCCGCCAGCCCCGCCATCTCCAGCCGGATCTCCGACCCGGGGTCGTCCTCGATCTCCTTGTGCGGAGCCCGCCCGGTGACCATCAGCAGCACCCGATCGATCTCGAGCTGCCAGCGCGCTTCCTGGGCGAGCAGTAGATGTCCCACGTGGGGCGGGTTGAAGGCCCCGCCCAGGACCCCGATCCGAGCGACGTCGCTACTCCCTGATCTGCCCGCTGCCGTGGACGACGTACTTGGTGGTGGTCAGCTCGCGCAGCCCGATCGGCCCGCGCGCATGCAACTTCTGGGTCGAGTTCCCGATCTCCGCGCCCATCCCGAACTCATAGCCGTCGGTGAACCGCGTCGACGCGTTCACGTAGACGGCGGCCGAGTCGACCGCGTCGGTGAACTCGTCCCCCACCTGACCGGACGAGGTGACGACCGCGTCGGAATGGCCCGTGCCATGCCGGTTGATGTGATCGACCGCATCGCCGAGCGAGTCGACGACGCCGACCGCCATCTTCAGGCCGTGGTACTCGGTGTCCCAGTCGACATCGCTGGCCTCGCCGACGACAACCGACCCGGCAGCCTCACGCGTAGCCTGATCGCCGACCAGCTCCACCCCGGCCTCGCTCAGCTTCGCGAGCAGGCTGGGCAGGAGCTCCGCCGCGACGTCCTTGTGCACGAGCAGCGTCTCGGCCGCGTTGCACACGCCCGGCCGCTGCACCTTCGCGTTGTAGGCGACGCGCTCGGCCATCTCCAGGTCCGCATCCTGATGGACGTAGACATGGCAATTGCCCGCGGCCGCGTACATCACGGGCACCTTGGCGACCTCCTTGAGCGCGTTCTTCAGCCCCTCACCGCCGCGCGGGATGATCAGGTCGACCAGCCCCTCGGCCGTGGCCAGCTCGGCAAGCTGCTCGTGACCGCCGCCCGAGAGCAGCACGACCGACCCGGCCGGCAGCTCGGCGGCGGCGAGTGCGTCGGCCAGCAGCCCCGCCAGGAAAGCATTCGAGCTCTCCGCACTGCTCGATCCCCGCAGCAGCGCGGCGTTCCCGCTCTTCAGGCAGAGCGCGGCGGCATCGATCGTCACGTTGGGCCGCGCCTCGTAGACGACGGCGACCACGCCGATCGGCACCCGCTTCTTCGCGACCTCGAGCCCGTTCTCAAGCGTCCACCCCTCGACCACCTCGCCGACCGGGTCGGGCAGGTCCGCGATCTCGCGAACCCCATTCGCCATCTCGACGATCCGGCCTTCGGTAAGGGTGAGCCGGTCGAGCAGCGCCTCGTTCAGGCCCTGCTCGCGGCCGCCGTCCACGTCGGCGGCATTGGCCTCGAGCAGCCCGGCGACGCCCGCCTCGATCCGATCCGCGAGATCGCGGAGGCACGCGTCCTTCTCGTCCCGGCTCGCGCGCGCGAGCAGATGCGACGCATCCTTCGCCTCGCGGACGCTCTGCTCGACGGTCTTCGCAGCAGTCGCCATGCAATAAGGGTAACTACGGCGTCACACTGGGGCGGATGGCAGGGACTGTGGCTCCCGGATTCGAGCCTCTCGCCGACGAGTTCGGCAGGCTGATGGCGCGCGGACCGCGCGGCGGCGCTCTCGTGCTGCGCAGCGCGGGACGCGTGCTCGCCGACCTGCAGGTCGGCTGGGAGGACCGTGAGCAGACGCGCCCGTGGCGCCCCGAGACCCAGGCCCTCGGCTTCTCGGCGACCAAGGGGCTGGCGTCGATGGTGCTTCACCGGCTCGCCGACCGCGGCCTGATCGACTACGACCTCCCGGTGGCCTCGTACTGGCCCGAGTTCGCCGCGGCCGGCAAGGAGCGGATCACCGTGCGTGAGCTCCTCAGCCATCGGGCCGGCCTCTACGACGTGCAGGCGGTCGCCAGGAACGCCGAGGAGCTTCTCGACCACGTGGGCATGGAGCGACGGCTCGCGGCGGCGACCCAGCAGGGCCCGCCCGGCCGCCCCGCCTACCACGCGATCACCTTCGGCTGGCTCGCCTCGGGCCTCGCCCGCGCGGTCACCGGAAAGGGGATGCGCGACCTCGTCCGCACCGAGCTGGCAGAGCCCCTCGGAACCGCGGGACTCGAGATCGGCACGGGCGGCCAGCAACCGGGCCCCGCGGAGATGGTGGGGCGCTCCCTCCGCATCTACACCGCCTTCGGCATCGCCGCGACACCCCTGCTCGGCTGGCTGCCGGTCACCAGGGCTGGCTTCCGCGCCCTGCACGCGCCGGGGTTCGAGGAGCTCTGCCGCGGGCCTGACCCGGCGGTCTGGCACACCGAGATGCCCGCGGTCAACGGAGCGCTCAGCGCCGACGGACTGTCCCGCCTCTACGTCCCCCTCGCGAACGGCGGCCTCGGCCCCGACGGCGAGCGCTTCCTCTCAGCGGCGATCGTCGAGCGCGTGGGCCGGGTGCAGACGAGAGGCGTCGACCGGGTGCTCGGGGTCCGGATGCGCTGGCGCCTCGGCTTCCACCACGCCTTCGCTCTCGGCGGCAACGCCCCCCGCGCGCTGGGCCACTACGGCTTCGGCGGCAGCGGCGGCTGGGGCGATCCCGACTCGGGCATCTCGTTCGGATTCGTCAGCAGCCACATCGGGAACTTCACGACCGCCATCGGGGACCTCGGGATCCTCCGGCTGACGGCGGTGGCGCGCGCCTGCGCGACGCGCGCCCCCCTGGCCGCGACCTGACCTGGGCTTAGGTCTGGATGCTCTTGACCTCGAGGAACTCCTCAAGGCCGAAGCGGCCGTATTCACGGCCGTGGCCGGACTGCTTGTAGCCGCCGAACGGAGCAATCGGGTTGAACGTGGCGCCGTTGATCTGCACCTGACCCGTCCGCATGCGGCGCGCGAACGCCTTGGCGCGCTCCGGGTCAGCCGACCAGACTCCGCCGTCGAGGCCGTAGATCGTGCCATTGGCGATCTCGGCAGCCTCGTCTTCGGAGTCGTACGGGATGATCGACAGCACCGGGCCGAAGATCTCCTCCTGGGCGATCGTCATGTCCGGCTTCACCTCCGAGAAGACGGTCGGCCGGACGAAGTAGCCGGTCTCCAGGCCCTCCGGTGGCTCGACCCCTCCGGTGACGAGCTTCGCGCCCTCCTCCTCGCCCTTCTGGATGAAGCCGCGTACACGCTCCTGCTGCGCCTCGGAGACGAGCGGCCCGAGCCGCGTGGTCGCCTCGAACGGATCACCCGGCGCCTGCTTCTCCGCTGCCGCTGCGGCGATCCCCTCGGCCTCCGCGAGTTTCTCTCGCGGAACCAGCATCCGCGTGTGCGCGCTGCAGGTCTGGCCGGAGTTCAGATAGCAGTTCGCGACGCCGTAGCCGACGGCGGTCTTCAGGTCGGCGTCGTCCAGGATCACATTCGCCGACTTGCCTCCGAGTTCAAGGGCGACCCGCTTGACCGTTCCCGACGCCACCTCGCTGACCCGGCGCCCAGCGCGAGTGGAGCCGGTGAACGAGACCATGTCCACGTCGTCGTGGGCGGCGATGGCCTCGCCGACGACCGGTCCGAAGCCGGTCACCAGGTTGAAGACGCCTGCCGGCAGATCGAGCGAATCGATGATGTCGGCCAGGATGAACGAGCTCAGAGGCGTCACCTCGCTCGGCTTTACGACCACCGAGCAACCGGCGGTCAGAGCCGGACCGACCTTGGCGCAGATCTGGTGCAGCGGGTAGTTCCATGGCGTGATGCAGCCGACCACGCCGATCGGCTCACGGACGATCAGCGAGTTCCCGATCTGCTCCTCCCAAGCGATCTCCGAAGCGACCTGTCCCATCGAGCCAAAGTCCATGGCGGGCAGGCCGGCCTGGATGGTCCGTGCGAGTGTGAGGGGCATTCCGACCTCCGCCGAGATCAGCGCTGCGATCTCGTCCCCGCGCTCGGCCAGAGCGGCGCTGATCGTCAGGCAGGCATCGACGCGCTGCTCGACCGGGACCTGCCGCCACACCTCGAAGCCCGCGCGCGCGGCTTTGACCGCCGCCTCGACGTCTTCCGGGGTTCCTTCGGGAATCCGCCCGATCACCTGCTCGGTCGTGGAGTCGATGACCTCGATGGTGTCCGAGCCGGACGGCTCAACCCACTCGCCTCCGATGTAGAGGCGGTCGCGGACCATTTCCTCAGTCGGGTGTCCAACCTGGGCGGGGGCTGCGGTTTCAGTAGCCAAGACGATCCTCCTGTGTAGTCGAAGTTCTCTAAGCGGGCGCGGCTTCGGCGGCGGACTCGGACGCCTTGGCGCCCGCGTCCTCGGCGATCGCCTCGGCGGTCCGATGCGCAAGGGCCATGATCGAGACCATCGGATTGGTCCCGGACGACGTCGGGAACGCGCTGGCATCTCCGATCCAGACGCCCTTGGTGTCGTGCAGCTCGCCCCACGGGCCCGCGACCGAGGTCTGCGGGTCCTCGCCCATCCTGCACGAGCCCATCTGATGGGCGCTGAAGAGCTTGTAGCCGCCGGCGCGGAACGGGATCCGCTTCACGGCCGAGATGAACGCTTCGAGATCGTCGCCGCGCCGCCAGGTCGGCGCGCCCTCGGCGAGCGGGCCGATCTGGTGCGCCCCGGCGGCCTCATGAAGGCGAATCTGCGTCTCGATCCCCTTGCGCAGGTTCTCGAGATCGAGCTCGTCGGTCACGGCATACATCGGGAGCGACTCGCCGTTCGCATCGATGGCGACCTGGCCACCGCCCCGGTCGCGCGTCAGCGAGATGAAGTTCGCGGTGAACTTGAAGTCCTCCATGCGCTGCTTGTGGTCGGCGGCTGAGATCCACGGGGTAGCGGAGCCGATCAGACCGGGCGCGTATTGGGCGGTCTCGATCAGGAAGCCGTAGCCCTCGCCGGTGTCCGCGAACTCGTCGCAGAGGCCGGCCTGCGGCGCTCCCCACCAGGCCTCTTGGTCGGTTCCATAGGCCCCGCCGACGACGCTCGATGGATGAAGGCGCAGGTTGTGCCCGACCGCGGGACCGCCGATCCCGGATCGCAGGAGCAGCGCCGGCGACTCGAGCGAACCGGCGGCGGCGACGACCCGCGGGGCCTTCACCGTGACCCGGGCGCTGCGGCCATCCGGCGGCTGCCAGACGGCCTCGATCCCGGCCGCCCGGCCATCCTCGGTCAGCACCTTGGTGGCGCGGGTGTAGGTCAGGAAGCGGGCGCCGTGCTGCTGCGCGTCTGCGAGCCAGGTCCGGTCAGCGCTCTGCTTGCTGCCCGACTGGTCGCCGAAGCCGAGATACGCCGCCGTCTCCGGCGTGTACTTGCCGCGATCGGTGTTGCGCACGATCGTCTCGAAGCTCCAGCCGAGCGTCTCGGCGCCCTCGCGGAGCCTCTGCTGGGTCCCGTTCAGGTCGCTGCACTCGTCATTGGCGCTGATCCGCTCCATCACCGTGTCGAGATGGCGGTCGAACGCCGACTCGCCCACGTCCCCGAGCCCGTGCTCGGCCCACTGCTCGCGCACCCACGGCCGCGTCCGCAGGCAGTTGGTCCAGTTGATCGTGGTCCCGCCCCCGAGCGTCGTCCCCGCGACGAGGCTGACGTTTCCATCGGCCGTCGGCGTGGGACCGCCGCGCCAGAACATCTGCTGGTACGCGGGCAGCTCCAGCTGCGTGAAGTCCGATTCGTTGAAGTAGCCAGCCGCCTCGAGCACGACGACATCCAGTCCCCTCGCGGCGAGCACGGCCGCAACAACCGCGCCACCCGAGCCGGAGCCGACGATGCAGACATCGGCCTCGAGCGTCTCCTCTGAGCCCTCAGGCTCGTGGATCTTCAGGGGCTTGTCGATCTGCGGCGGCGGCGAGAACGGGCCCGGGTAGCCAAAGGTCTGCCAGTTCGGGTTCTGACCGCTCTGTGGGTCCGGCGCGCCGTAGTGGAGGAACAGCGTCATCCCGATCAGCGCCGCAACGCCCGCGGCGGCGCGCGGATCGGAGAGCGCGGTGTTGCGGAGCATCTGCTCCCTCGACTCCTGCGAAGGGGCCCGCGTGATCCCCTGGCCGCCAAGGGCGTCGATCAGCTGGAGCAACCCGCCCTGCAGCTCGGGGTCGGGGATCTCCGAGATCAGCTGCGCTGCGCCGAGGTCCACGCCAATATCGCTCGCTTTGCGGCCCCAGAGCCCCTCGGCGTCGCGATCGCGCGCCAGCGAGGGCACAACCGTGTCGCAGACAGCGGTCAGCACGGCCTGCTGCGAGTCGCTCAACACCGTGGCGGCTTCCTCTCCAGAACCCACGGCAAAGGACTCTAGTACCTCAATTGGCTGGCTGGCCAGTCGCTTCTAGCCTCGATGCAGCTTGATCTTGCGGAACACGCTGTTCGGGATGCCTCCCGTCGGCGTGAAGGTGATCTTCGGGTCCACCTTGACCTTGCCCTTCCGATTCAGCTGGCGCTTCTTCAGTCCCTTCGCGGTGATCTTCAGCTTCACCGTCCCGGCCGCCGCCACCTGCTTGGCCTCGACAGCCGATGAGGAGACCTTGGCGATGCCACCCCCCGACGCGGTGAGCACTCCGGGGTTCTGCACCGTCACGGGAAGGACCGCGGTCCCGTTCGACTTGGTCTTCGCCTTGCCGAGCTTGATGTCACTGGTCGGCTCGACCTGCGCCGAGGCATTGACCCTGAAGTCGGTGTCCGGGGTAAATGCGTCCTGCTGTCCGTTGGCCAGGTTCCCGTTGAGCAGGTAGAGAAAGTTCTCGCCGGGAACCGCGAACAGACAGGAACCCGCGGTTGAGTGAACTCCGAGAACGTCGCCGGCGCGCACCAGGAGATGCGCGGGAAAGCTGTTCAGGCCGGCGACAAGGGTGTGCGGCCCCTCGTGGGCAATGGCCTTGTAGACCTCCGGGTCCCCGACCTTTCGGAACATCTTCAGCGCCATCGACTCTCCGGGCGTCGAGGACTTCGTGCTCCATGAGGTCACGGTCCAGTTGGCGATACCACCAGTTGACGGGACCACATAGGAGGTACCGCCGGTGACTGTCGGCTGCGCCAGGTCGAAGGTGTTCGCGCAGGGGTTGAGCGGCGGATCTACGGGTGGGGTTTGCCCAATCGTTGCCGCTGTGGCCGAGCTCGAGATCACGGCCGAACCGAGAGCGACCAACGTGACAGCAAGCCAAGCCGAACAGCGGTCACTGACCCTGGCCATACGAGCCAGGCTACCCGGCGTCACGTCAGCACGAAGTAATCGCGATGGACCGCCTCCTCGGAGGCGTGCGGCAGGAGCTCGCGGACCTTGTCCGTGCGCATGCCCTTGATCCGGCGGAGTTCCTCGGCGGAGTAGTTGACGATCCCCTTGCCGATCGTCTTGCCGTCCCAGGTGACGTCGACCGCGTCCCCCGCGTCGAACTCGCCCTCCACCTCGGTGATCCCGACGGGCAGCAGGCTGCTGCCGCTCTCGCGCAGGACGCGGGCGGCTCCATCGTCGACTCGCAATCTGCCGTGGCTCGGCTTCGCGTAGCGCAGCCAGAGCTTGAAGCTCGAGGCGCGCTCCGGGTGCGGGCTGAAGGACGTCCCGGTCGCCTCGCCTCCCGCCGCCGCGATGAGAGTGCCGTCGGCCGTGCCGTCACAGATCACGGCGCCGATCCCGGAGGCCCCGGCCATGGTGGCCGCCGCGACCTTGCTGCGCATCCCGCCGAGCCCGAAGGGAGAGGTGTGCTCGCCGATCTCGTATCCCGAGAGCTGGCCCTCGTCGGTCACCTCGGCGACCAGCTCCGCGTCCTCGTGGCGGCGCGGGTCCTTCGTGTAGAGGCCCGTCTGGTCGGTGAGCAGGACGAGCAGCCGGGCCTCGAGCATGATCGCGACCTGCGCCGCCAGGAAGTCGTTGTCCCCGAAGGTGATCTCGTCGGTGGCGGTGGTGTCGTTTTCGTTCACCACCGGGACGGTGCGCCAGGCCAGCAGCCGGCTCAGCGTCTGCCGGGCATTCAGATAGTGGGTTCGCAGCTGGAGGTCGGAGGCGGTGAGCAGGACCTGGGCCGCCCGCACGTCCCCCTTCGCCAGGCGCTCCTCGTAGGCCCGGAAGAGGCTGCCCTGCCCGACGGCCGAGGCCGCCTGCAGCTCGTCGATCGCGGAGGGACGCGCCGGCAGCTCCATCATCCGCATCCCGCGCGCGATCGCGCCGGAGGTGACCATCACGACGTTCTCGCCGCCGGCGTGCAGCTCGGCGACCTGCGTGCAGACGATGTCGAGGACGTCGCTGCGCAGCGCGCCCTCCTCCCCGGCGACGATCGACGAGCCGAGTTTCGCGACCACGGTCATGGCGCCATCATCCCGGGTCGAGTTCGAATTCGAGGTCGCCGACCACCACCTCGTCCCCCGGCTCGAAGCCGGCGCGCTCCAGGGCGGCGATCACGCCGATCTCCCGCAGCCGACCCTCCAGATAGTCCAGTGCCTCGGGGTTCTCGATGTCGTGCCGCGCGATCAGCAGCTCGATCCCGCGGCCGCTGATCCTGAACCGCCCATCGCCCTCGGGAGCGACATCGAAGCCCTCCTCCTCCCCGGGCCGGTAGACGCGGTGCTCGGCCTCGAACTCGCCGTCACCCGCCGCAACCGCGGCGGGCTCCTCCGGCAGCGCGGCGAAGATTGCGTGGGTGAGGTCGTCCAGGCCGGCACCGGTCGCCGAGGAGATGGCGAGCACCTCGACCGCGTCGGCACCACGCCGCTCGCGCCAGGCGCCGACGAGGGACTCGCCCTCGTCCTCCGGAAGCAGATCGATCTTCGAGAGGGCGACGATCTCCGGGAGGCGGTCGAGCCCCGCGCCGTACCCGGCGAGCTCGCCCCGAACGGTCTCGTAGTTGGTCTCCGGGTCGCCCTCGGAGGGCGCGACCTCGACGAGGTGAACGAGCAGCCTGCAGCGCTCGAGATGGGCGAGAAACTCGTGGCCGAGCCCCGCGCCCTCCGCCGCCCCCTCGATCAGCCCCGGGATGTCGGCCAGCACGAGCTGGCGATCGTCGAGCATGATCGTCCCCAGGTTCGGCTCGACGGTGGTGAACGGATAACCGGCGACCTTCGGGTCGGCCCGGGTGAGTCGGGAGAGGAGCGAGGACTTTCCTGCGTTGGGCAGGCCGACGAGGCCGATGTCCGCGAGCAGCTTGAGACGCAGCTCGATCTCGCCGGACTCGCCGTCGAGCCCGTTCTCGGCGAAACGGGGTGCCTGGCGCGTGGAGGTGGCGAAGCGCTTGTTGCCGTGGCCGCCCGAGCCGCCTCTCGCGACCACTACCCGCTGGCCGTCGGCCAGCAGCTCGGTCTGCGAGCCGTCCAGGCCGTGTACGACGGTCCCGGGCGGGACCGCGATCACCCGGTCTTCCCCGCGTTCGCCGTGCTGGCGCTTGCCCTTGCCGTGCTCACCCTTGCCGGCGCGGAAGTGCCGGCTGCGGCCGAGCGCCGAGAGATCCCGGCGCTGGGCGTCACAGACCAGCGCGACGTCGCCGCCGCGCCCGCCGTCGCCGCCATCGGGGCCGCCGCGCGGCACGTGCGCCTCGCGGCGGAAGCTGACCACGCCATTGCCGCCGCGGCCGCCCTCCACGTAGATCTTGGCTCGATCGAAAAGCACGGCGCGAAGGTAGCCGGAAGGCTTGCCCTTGGTGGGCGGTCGCGGTTAGGGTTGGGGCACACAAGGGGCGCCCGAACCGGGGAGAGGGAAGAGATGATCGGACGTATCTGGGCTGTGGTTTCGCTGGGCCTCGTCTCGCTGGCGATCGGTGTCCCGGCAGCGAGCGCGAGCGTGACGCTGGGGCAGCTCTCGTCGACCTCGGTGTCGGACTGCAACGCGGGGCCCGTCGACCTGATCACGCCGACGGTGAGTTCCGGTAACTCCTACGTCGCTCCCGCCGACGGCACGATCACCTCCTGGAGCACGCGCGGCGCGCTCTCGCCCACTGACGGAAGCGCCAAGTTGAAGGTCTTCCGCAAGGTCGCCGACCCCGCGAGGTTCCAGGTTGTGACCCAGGACGTCTTCCGCACCATCACGCACAACGCGCTCAACACCTTCAACGTGACCCTGGGCGGAATTCAGGCCGGAGACGTGATCGGGCTCGATTTCCAGACCCATACGGATTGCCAGACAAGCGTCCCGGGCGGAAGCTTCCTGACACACGGCGGCGATATTCCGACCGGCCAGCAGGGCGACTTCACGGTGAACCCGAACCTCCAGGTGAACGTCTCCGCCGTCTTCGACCCCTCCCACAAGTTCACGCTCGGCGCGGTCACCCGGAACAAGAAGCGCGGCACGGCCACCCTCACCGGCACGTTCCCGGGGCCGGGGTCGGTCACCCTGACCGGCAAGGGGCTGAAGGGAGCGGGCACAGCCATCCCGGTCCCCGGAAAGGGCGACGTCGTGCTGCCGATCAAGCCCGCCGGCTCCAAGCGCGCCACGCTGTTCGACACGGGCAAGGTGACGCTCAATGTGAGCGCCTCCTACACGCCGACCGGCGGCAGCGCGGGCACCGCGGCCACCAAGGTCAAGCTCAGGAAGAAGCTCTAGCCGGCCTCGGTGGCGGGCCGGGGCCGCGAGAACCAGCGCCGCCGGGTGAGTCCCGCGGCCTCCTCCGCCTTCTCCCGCGCCTCCAGGTCGAAGTAGAGCAGCGTGCGCCCCATCGCGATGTACGGGATCAGGAGCGCGAACACGACCGATCCGATCAGATTGACCAGCACCGCCGAGAGATTGGCGAAGATCAGGAAGAAGCCCAGAACCGGCCCGGTGACCACGCCGAGCAGGAAGAGGATGCCGGTGACCACGATCGTGCGCCACCAGTGCCCGCGCACGAGAGCATGGCTTCCCTTCAGAGCTTCCCGGATCGAGCAGTCCTTGAAGAGGATCTCCTGCTGGACGAACTGCCAGGCGAAGTAGAAGTAGATGCCGAAGGGGATCCCGATGATCGTGAAGATCATCGCGAGCACCAGGACCGTCGCCAGCAGCTGCCCGCCGACGACCCGCCAGAGCCGCGCGTAGATCGCCCGGTAGCAGGCCATCAGTCCGAGCTCCTCGCCCTCGCAGAGCTGCCGCATGAAGCTGACCACCGCTCCCGAGACGAACGCGAAGCCGATCGGGTGAGCGATTCCCCCGAATGAGCCGCTGAACTTGAACTCGGCGCCGCCCGGGCTGATCCCCACGGTGAAGTCCTGGCTCCCGTTCACCTGCGTGAACAGGTACTGGAGCCCCTGAATTGCTCCGAGGATGAGGAACCCGGTCAGGGCGATGAGCAGCATGATCCGCCAGTGGCGGCCGTAGATCTGGCGGGCGCCGCGGAGGAGCTGCCCGACGCTCCATTCGTGTCGCAGCGTCGAGATGTCCACCGGGCGCCAGCGGGTGAACAGCGGCGGCACGAGGATCAGCAGCAGCAGGGCGATCCCCAGGCCAATGGCGCCGAGAGTCGACTTCGCCTCGAGGTTGATGAACTCGGAGACGCCCTCGATCGTCCCGCAGAAAGCGGTGCTCGCGGCCGGGCCGAGCACCGCACCGCCGGGCAGGCGCGGGCTGTCCTGGCGAACCCCTTCCATCCAGGTGAAGGGGCGCAGCCACTGCTTCTTGGTGGTCGGCCCCTGCGGGCCGTTGTTGAAGCCCTTCTCCCGCTGCCCCCAGTGCCCGAGGAAGCTGAGCCACTGGAACTCGCTGCCCGGCGCCGCGGCCGTGGGAATGACCACCGGCCGGGGGTCGGACCGGATGTTCGGGCTCTGGGTGTCGTCGCAGCCGACGCCCGAGCCGTGGGAGCCGTTCTGGATGTAGATCGCGTTGTCGTAGAAGGTCGCGTGAGAGCCGGCGGCCGGATAAACGACCGGGTGCGTCCCGTCCTTCTGGACCTTGGTGTCGTCCCAGTTCGCTCGCTCGCCGCCGGCGTGCTGGAACAGGGCGATTTGCGAAGGCCCCTGCTGCAGCGCCTCGGCCGGCGTGCCGGCGTCGAAGGAGATCTGCATCCCCTCCCAGTCGCCCTCGTGCACGTCGTTGAACTGGTTGAAGTAGTAGAAGAACCAGTACTGGACGACCAGGCCCGAGAAGCCGGGCTCCCTGGCGATGTGGGCGTAGGTGACCGCCGGCGCCCTGCCCTCGTTCCTCAGCGCCTGGAAGTCCTTCGCGTAGCTGCCCTTGGCCGGGCACTTGATGCTGAGAGGGTCGCCGGGGAGGTCGAGGTAATAGTCATCCCCAAGCCCAGCGGTGTCCGCGGCCGTCGGACCCCTCTTGACCGGCACGTCCCTGCCGCCGACGTAGTGCACGAGCTTCACCGCCGGGTTCCCCAGCACTACGTCGACCGTGGTCGGCGGGTTGTACTGCTCCTCCCTTGTGTTGCAGTTGTCATCGGCCGTCTGCTCGCGCAGCATCAGATGCGGCGCGTAGGCCGCCACGAGCCGCTCCTGCTCGGGCGACGTGGCGGCCACGGCAGATGCCGTGAGCATGAGCCAGGCGGACGCGGTGAGGACGAGGCACGCGACCGACCATCCGAGTCGGCGCATCACGGCGCCAACCTAACGCGCCGTTCGGCCGATTACCAGGGTCTTTGCGGCTGCTACCCGGCTTCGACGACCGAGATCGTCCGGCCGCGGCGGCCGGTGCTGAACTGCACGACGCCGGGGCGGGTCGCGTAGATCGAGTGGTCGCGGCCGAGGCCGACGCCGTCGCCGGGGCGGAAGCGGGTGCCCCGCTGACGCACGATGATCTCGCCGCCGTTCACCGCCTGGCCGGCGAACACCTTGACGCCGAGCATCTTCGGGTTGGAGTCGCGGCCGTTCCGGCTCGATCCGAGTCCCTTCTTATGAGCCATCTGCGGCTTCCTCCTTCTTCTCCGCCGTCTTCGCCGTTCCGCTCTTCGCGGCCGGCTTTCGGCTGAGCATCTTCACGTCGGTGATCTCCAGGCGGGTCAGCTCGGAGCGGTGGCCGGCGCGCTTCCGGTAGCCCTTCTTCGGCCGGTACTTGAAGACCCGGAGCTTGGGCCCGCGCTCGTGACCGACCACCTTGGCGTCCACCTTGACCTTCTCGAGGTCCTTGCCGAGAACCATCTCCTTGTCGCGGAATGCCACCGGCCGGAGGTCGACCTTGTCGCCCTCCTTCGCGGTCAGGCGATCGACGAGGAGGGTCGAGCCCTTCTCGACGCGGTACTGCTTGCCGCCTGTTTCGATCACTGCGTAGCTGGCCATATCTGGTCTTTCTAATCCTTGCTGCCTGCGCGGGAACGTCGCCTGCCGCCCCTACTTCCGCGACGGCGGCGCCCGCTGGAGGCCGACGATTCTAGCTTCTCGCCGCCATTTCCATTGGCACCCGGCTCCACGACGTTGCCATCGGAATCGAGCAGGGCTGCGGTCGCCGCGGAGCGCCCGACGCTTTCGATGCGCACCATGCGCTGCTCGCCGACGTGCGCGCCGGCGCCCGTGACGCTGACGATGTAGGAGTCGACCCGCGCCACGGCGTCGTCGACGTTGTACATGTGGGGCTCCTCAATCGAGACGAGCACCTCCTCCCCGACCTGGAACGGCAGGGCCCGCTGCTCGATCTCCTCGCGGCCGCCGGTCTCGACGACGTGGAAGGTGTCGAGCGGGAGCGCCTCGCCACCCTCGAAGTGGAAGCGCTTGCCGATCTCCTCCTCGAGGTCGGTGAGGCCGGACTCCGCCGAGAGCAGCTCGGCGGCCACCCGCGGGTTGACCCGGATCAGGTAGGCCTCCGGGTCCGGCTGCTCGTCGACCAGATCCTGGAGCTGGCGGACGATCGAGATCGCAACAGTCTCCTCGGAGCTGACCACGCCCTCGCCGTCGCAGGTCGGGCAGCGCTTGGTGAGGATCTCGCGCACGCCATCGGTGACGTTCTGCCTGGTCATCTCGACCAGGCCGAGCGGGGATACCTCGACCACGTAGGTCTTGGTCCGGTCCTCGTCGAGGGCGGTCCGCAGCGTCTTCAGGACCTGGTCGCGGTTGCGGGCCCGCGCCATGTCGATGAAGTCGATGACGATGATCCCGCCGATGTCACGCATCCGGAGCTGGCGCACGACCTCCTCGGCGGCCTCGACGTTGACCTTGGTGATCGTGTCCTCGAGGCGTCCCTTGCCCTTGCCGGTGAAGGAGCCGGTGTTGATGTCGATCACCGTCAGCGCCTCGGCGTAGTCGATCATGAGGTAGCCGCCCGAGGGCAGGTCGACGCGGCGAGAGAGGACCGAGTCGAAGGCCTTCTCCACGTCCCACTTCTCGAGCAGCGGAGGCTTGCCCTCGTAGAGCTCCACCCGCTCGGCGAGCTCCGGCGCGGTGCGTTGCAGGAACTTGGTGACCCGGTCGTGTTGCTTGGGGTCGTCGATGATCGCGCCCTCGAACTCCTCGACGAGCACGTCGCGGACGACGCGGATCGACAGGTCGGCCTCCTGGAAGACCATGTGACCGACCTCGGACTTATCCGCCCGCTCCTGGACGACCTCGTCGAGGCGGTGGAGGTAGGCGATCTCGCGGACGAAGTCCTCCTTCTTGGCGCCCTGGGCAGCGGTGCGGACGATCACGCCGCCCTTGCCGATATCGACCTTGTCGATCAGCTTGCGAAGCCGGGTCCGCTCGCCGTCCGGGAGGCGCTTGGAGACGCCGATCCCGCCGCCCTGCGGCATGTAGACGAGATAGCGGCCCGCGATCGAGAGCTGCATCGAAAGACGTGCGCCCTTGGTCTTCAGCGGGTCCTTCACGACCTGGACGATGATCTCCTGGCCGGGCTTGATCAGCTCGTCGATCCGGCGGCCCCGGCCGCGGCCGCGCTTCGGGACGGCCTTGCCGTCCGGGAGGACGATTTCGTCGACGTGGAGGAAGCCGTTTCGCTCCAGGCCGATGTCGACGAACGCCGCCTCCATCCCGGGCAGGACGTTGTCGACCTTGCCCTTGTAGATGTTGCCGACGATCGAGCGGCGGCCGCGGCGCTCCACGTAGAGCTCAGCGACCTTCCATTCGTTGGTTGGGGCAGCCTTCTTGGGGCGCTTGCCCTCCTTGGGGCTGCCCTTCGCCTCGAGCACGGCGACGCGGGTCTCACCGCGATCGACGCTGACGAGGATGTTCTTCTTCATGAATTTCCTTTCTGCGCGAGCAGAGCACACAGGTACGCCGGACCGCTGATGGCGGATCCGTGTACGGGTGTGTTGGTGTGGGTGTGCTCTAGGTGGCTCAGCGCAACAGTGGGATAGGCGCCCTGCTGCGTTCACCGGAGTTGAGCCGCGCTTGTACGTGGATGCTCTGCAGGAGCCCGATCGCCAGGAAGGTGGCGAGCACCGAGGATCCCCCGTAAGACATGAGGGGCAAGGTGATGCCGGTCACCGGCATGACGCCGAGAGTCATGCCCACGTTGACCAGGATCTGGAACATGAGCATGGCGGCGATGCCGCCGGCGATCAGGGTCCCGTACAAGTTCTTGGAGAGCGTCGGAATGCGCAGCATTCTCCAGATGAGCAGGGCGTATAGGGACAGTACGAATGCAGCCCCCAGGAAGCCGAATCGCTCCCCGATCACGGCGAAGACGAAGTCCGTGTGCCGCTCGGGAAGGAACAGGAGCTTGGTCTGAGTCGAGTTACTGCCGCGTCCGGTCTTCTCGCCGGAGCCGATGGCGGTAACGCTCTGATTGACCTGATAGCTCGCGTCGTTCGGGTCGTTCGAGGGATGCAGAAATGCAGTCAACCGGTCCTGCTGGTAGCCGTGCAGCGGGCTGGGCAGGCCGGTGGCCGGGGCGATGACGAGGACGAAGCTGACGGCTAGTGCCGCCACGCCACCGATGACCGCGAAGTGCTTCCACGGAATCCCGGCGAGGAAAAGAATTGTCAATGTGATGACCACGAGCACGATTCCCGTGCCGAGGTCGGGTTGCAGGAAGACGAGTCCGGCCGGGGCGAGGCCCAGCGCCAGAATGCGGAGGGTCTGGCGCCAGGGGGTGCCACGGCGGGTGCGCTCGATCACGAACGCCGCTAGGGCGACGACGAGCAGCAGCTTGGCCAGCTCGGAGGGCTGGAAGCGGAAGTAGGGAAGCTCGATCCACCGGCGCGAGCCGCGCGCGGCGGCGCCGAAGAGCAGGACGAGGCAGATCGAGCCGATCATCAGCGAGTAGATGCCGACGCGGATCTCGCGGAAGCGGGAGTAGTCGATCTTGGCCACTGCGAACATGAGGGCGATGCCGATCAGTGCGTAGATCGCCTGCCGCATGGCGAAGAAGAGCGGCTGGCCGGGCACGTCATTGGGCGTCGCGACCGCGAGGGTAAAGCAACTGAACCCGATCAGGGCGACGGCGGCCCCGAAAAGGATGCCGTCGAAGTAGGCAATGCCGAGCCGCTCGCTGATCGGCGAGCGGCTTTGGCGCAGGGTCAGTGGTGCGGCCTCCATCTCAGACGAGGGTAAAGGTCGGGTGGGATCGTGCCGGCATCACTCGTGCGTGCCGCTGCCTGTGGCCGAGCTCGACGCCGTGGGCGTGATCGGCAGGTTGAAGTAGTGCTCGAGGATGCGCGCGGCCACCGGCGCGGCCGTATCCGCGCCGAATCCGCCGCGCTCCAGGGTCACCGCCACAACGATCTGGGGGTTCTTGGCCGGCGCGAGGACGATGTACCAGGACTGGTCGGGCTGATTGGGCCGCTGCGCCGTGCCGGTCTTGCCCGCCACCTGGAAGGGGAAGTGCCCGAAGACCGGATAGGAGGTCCCGCCCGGCTCCATGGCGGCTCGGGTGAGCCCGGTCATGATCGTGTCCCGGGTCGTCGGCGAGATGTCGAGGTGGCGCCGCGGGCCCGGGCGGATCTCCTCGATCACGCGCCCGGTTGCGCTCTCGACGTCGTCCCCGAGATGGGGTGTCACGATCGTCCCCCCGTTGCCGAGAGCGGCGTAGGCGACAGCCATCTGCAGCGGGTCCGCCTCGAGGTCGCCCTGCCCGACGGCCAGGTTGATGTTGTCGCCCACCGTCCAGGGCCGGTCGGTGAGGTGCTCGTGGTAGAGGCGGTTCCGCCAGGCGGGGTTCGGGATCAGCCCGTCGACCTCGGCCGGCAGGTCGATTCCGGTCCTCTCCCCCAACCCGTACTGGCGCGCCCAGTCCTGGATCATCCCCCCGCCCTTGGACGCCTTGGCCTTCATGCCCAGGTTGTAGAAGTAGATGTCCGAGGAGACCTTGAGCGCGTCGCTCATGTCGACCGGCCCGTTGATCGCGTGCCCGGCGTTGTGCAGGGTCTGGTTAGCGTCGATCTTGAGCGAACCGGTGTCGTTGAAGATCGTGTTAGGGGCGATCAGGTGGTCCTGCAGCGCAGCGGTCGCCGTGATCATCTTGAAGGCGGACCCCGTCGGATAGAGACCCTGGATTGCCCGGTTCGCGAGGGGCGCGTCGGTCTTCCGTGAGGTGAGGGCGTGGTACTGGCTCTGGGTGATCGGGTGGGTGAAGATCGACGGGTCGAAGGTCGGAGACGATCCCATCGCGAGGACCTCGCCGTTCCGGGCGTTCATCGCAACGAACGCTCCGGGCAGGCCGAAGGAGTCGAGCGCCCCCTCCGCATAGCTCTGCAGGCCCTGGTCGACCGTCAGGCGGATGTCGTCTCCCGCCTGGGCGGCCGTGCCGGCCAGCTGCGCGGTGGGGCGGCCGAGGGCGTCCACCTGGACGCGGTCGGTGCCGGGCTTGCCGCGCAGGAAGCGGTCGTACTCGTACTCGATCCCGGACTGGCCGACCGTGTCGCCCTGGTGCAGGCCGGCGTAGCGCGGCTCCTTGAGCTGCTGCGCCGTCACCTCTCCGACGTTGCCGAAGAGGTGCGCGCCGACGTCACCGTCCTTGTACTCGCGAGTGAAGACGCGCTGCACGCTGACGCCCGGGAAGCTCGACTGGTTCTCGCGCAGGTAGTAGACCTTGTCGACGCCGAGGCCCTTCTTCAGGATCACCGGGCCGCCCGGCGCGGCCCGGTCGGGGCTCTGCAGGGCCTTGTGGATCTCCACCGGCGTCATCCCGGTCACCGACGCGAGCTGATGCATCTCCCGCGACCGGGTCGGGCCGGGGTCCGGCAGGTCCTCGGGGCTCACCTCGAGGGCCAGCTCGGTCCGGTTCGCGACCATCACCTTGCCGTTCCGGTCGAGGATGTCGCCGCGGGGCGCCTGGACGCGGATCTCGCGGATCCGGTTGTCGTTGGCCTGGGTGCGGTACTTGTCCCCGGAGAGGATCTGGACGTACCAGAGGCGCAGGAAGAGCACGGCGAAGATCGCGACGGCGAGGCCGGTCAGGATCGAGATGCGAAGGGCGAGCGGAGAGGTCTTTCTCTCCGGCTCCGAATTGGGTGTGCGCAGGTACATCGGCTCTTATGGCTCCACGGGACCCTCACTAATCGGGTGGCTCCCAACGGAGCCCCCTCGGATCGACTGCCGCCGGGCTCCTCGCCGTTCATCGACGAGCGCGGAGCGCACCACCAGTCTGACGAGAAGTAGGACGGGAATCGCGAGCAGCGCCCCGATCAGGCTCTTGATCACCGCATCTCGCACGACAATTGCGCTGACGTTGGCGTCGATTCCGGTGCCGATCTGGATCGCGGCGATCACCAGGGCGCCCAGCAGCGTGAGCGCGCCGCCGAGCAGCGCGACGGCGCCGCGGGTCGGGCGCCCGACCGTCTCCCGGTAGCGGCCGGCCACGTAGCCGACCGAGAGCAGGGTCAGCGCGAACCCCCCGAGGGTCTCGAGGAGCAGGCAGTCGATCAGCAGCCCCACCGAGAACCCGACCACGGCGCCGGTGAGGCTCCCGCCGAGGACGCCGATCGAGAAGACCACGAGCAGCGCGATATCCGGGCTCGAGCCGAAGACATCCATCTTCGAGAAGCAGACGACCTGGGCGATGGCCATGAACGCGCAGAGCGCGACCAGCCGGGCGATGATCCCGGGGGTCAGGATCACTTGGAGCCTCCGGAGTGCGTGGTCAGGACCTTGACGAAATCCATGTCGCGGAGGTCGGCGAATGGGGCGAGGTGCACGCGCTGGTAGGCCTGCTGCTCCTCGACAGTCGCCTGGGTGATGTGGCCGATCGGGATCCCGGGCGGGAAGATCGAGCCGAGGTTGCCCGTCGAGAATCCGGCCGTGACCACCATCTGGCCCTCGGCGATGTGCGAGCCGCGCTCCAGGAAGTCGAGCTGAAGGTCGTTGGGATTGCCGACGTTCGGCTCGACCACGCCGGTCGCGCCGCCGGGCTGGACCCGGGCGGTGACGGCGCTGTCCGCGTCGGTGATCAAGGTCACCTGGGCGGTATTCGGGGTGGTCTGCGTGACCTTGCCGGCGAGGCCCTGCGCGGCGACGACCGGATCGTCGACCCGGATGCCGTCGCTCGATCCGTGGTCCAGCGTCACGGTCGAGTACCAGACCGTCGGGGAGCGGCCGATCACCCGGGCGGTCACCGGCGTCGTGCCGTCGGGGACGATCCCGCCGCTGGTCAGCTCGTTGAGAGCCGCGAGCTCCTTCCCCTCGGCCGCCTGGGTCTGCTGGCGGGCGAGCTGGTTGCGCAGGCTCGCCACCTGATCCTCCAGGCGCGCCTTGTCGCCGCGGGCGTCGAAGGTCTCGTGGAACCAGTTGACGAGGTCGCGCACGGGCTTGAGAGCGCGATCGGTCACGCTCGAGATCGGCGAGAAGATGGTCGAGACGACGTTCTCCGCGCCATGCAGCGGCCCCGCGTTGCCCTCGCGGTAATAGAGGCTGAGCAGTGTCAGTGAGGCGGCGACGAGCAGCAACAGCACCGCCCGTCGACGGCGCACCTGCTTGCGGTACATGAATTCCTAGCTTCCAAGTTCGTTTAGGCAGGCCCCGGACGGGTGCCTGAGCCCCACGCATTTGTAGCGCCTAGCTTCAACGGCACTGAAAGAGTTCCCCCTACCTACATATCTCTACGTATTTCGTGCGTCGGCGTGGATCGCCTGCAGGACGCCGAGCGCGAGGAACGTGCCCAGGACGGACGAGCCGCCGTAGCTCATCAATGGCAGCGTGATCCCCGTGACGGGCATCAATCCGAGGTTCATTCCCACGTTGACGATCACCTGGAAGGCGAGCATCGCCACCACCCCGGCCGCGATCATCGTCCCGTAGAAGCTTCGCGAGATCCGCATCACCCGGATCGCCCGCCAGAAGAGGACCGCGTAGAGGAGGATGACGAAGGCCGCGCCGATGAAGCCGAAGCGCTCGCCGATCACGGCGTAGATGAAGTCGGTGTGGCGCTCGGGGAGGAAGAGCAGCTCGGTCTGGGTCGCGTCGTTGCCCCGCCCCACCTCCTCCCCGGAGCCGACCGCGATGACGGCCTGGTTCACCTGGTAACTCGCGTCGCGCGGATCGTTGCTCGGGTGCAGGAAGGCCGTGAGCCGGTCCTGCTGGTAGCCGTGGAGGAAGTGGACGCCGGCGGTCGAGCCGGCGGCGTAGACCCCCGCGCCGATCAGCACGACGGCCGCGCCGATCGCGGCGAAGTGCTGCCAGGGGATCCCGGCGACGAACAGGATGGCCAGCGCGATCGCCACCAGGACGATTCCGGTGCCCAGGTCGGGCTGGAGGAAGACGAGTCCCGCCGGCGCCAGCCCGAGGGCCAGCATGCCGATCGTCTGCCGCAGCCCGAACGGCCGCCTCACCCGCTCGTAGACGAACGCCGCCAGCGAGACGCAGAGCAGGACCTTGGCCAGCTCCGAGGGCTCGAATTGGAAGAAGGGCAGGTCGATCCAGCGGTTCGAGCCCCGCACCGCCGTCCCGGCCAGGAGCACCAGCGCAATCGAGCCAACCATCGCGGCGTAGATCGTCACCCGCAGGTCACGGAGGCGCGTGTAGTCGATCCGGCTGACCGCGAGCATCAGGGCGATCCCGAGGACGCCGTAGAGCGCCTGCCGTTCGACGAAGAAGAGCGGGCGCCCCGCGATCTCGCTTCGGGTGGAGGTCGCCAGCGTGAAGACGCTGAAGGCGATCAGGCCCACGGCGGCGCCCAGCAGCACGCCGTCCATCCGCCGCAGGTTGAGCCACTCGACCGCCCTGGATCGCCGCGGCGCGATGGTGAGGGAGGGCTTGGCGGCTTCCATCAGCCCGGCCCCGCGGCCGTGGCGGCCGCTGCGTTGACGTTTCCGGCCCGCTGGTTGAAGTAGCGCTCGAGGATGGCCCGCGCGATCGGCGCTGCCGACTCGACGCCGAATCCACCGCGCTCGACCGTCACGGTCACGACGACCTGCGGGTCGTTGTAGGGCGCGATGACGCCGTACCAGGACTGGTCCTGCTGCCCGTCGCGCTGCGCGGTGCCGGTCTTGCCGGCGACCGGGATGGGGAAGCTGCCCATCACCGGATACGAGGTGCCGCCCGCCTCGTCGGCGGCGCGGTGCATGCCCCCGAGGATCACGTTCCGGGTCTCGGAGGAGATGTGGAGGTGGCGCTGCGGCGGCGGCTTGATCGCCTTGACCGTCTTGCCGTGGACATCCACGATGCGCCCGCCCACGTGAGGGGTGATGAGCGTGCCGCCGTTGGCGAGAGTCGCGTAGGCGCGGGCCAGCTGGAGCGGCGTGACCTGGACGTCGCCCTGGCCCACGGCGAGGTTGACGTTGTCGCCCTGGGTCCAGGGGCGGTCGATGTAGGGATTCGAATGGTGGCGGAAGACGCGATCACGCCAGGCCGGCGTCGGGATCAGGCCGGAGGTCGCGTCGGGGATGTCGATTCCCGGCTTCCGGCCGAGCCCGTACTTGAACGCCCAGTCCTGGATCTGTCCGCCGTTCCCGCTCGCCTGCGCGTGGAGACCGAGGTTGTAGAAGTAGACGTCCGACGACACCTTCAGGGCCGTGCTCATGTCGACCGGCCCGTTTGCGGCGCCGCCCGCGTTGTGGAGCGTGATCCCGCCGATGTCGAGGGAGCCCGTGTCGTCGAAGATCGTGCTCGGCGAGATCAGGTGGTCCTCGAGCGCCGCCGTCGCCGTGATCGGCTTGAACGCGGATCCGGTCGGATAGCCACCCTGATCCGCTCGGTCCACGAGCGGATCGCCGGGACGGTTCCCGAAGGCGTCGTACTGGGCCTTCGTGTGTGGCTGCGTGTAGAAGGACGGGTCGTAGGTCGGATAGGAGCCCATCGCGAGGATCGCGCCCGTGTGCACGTTCATCGCGACGAAGGCGCCGGGCAGGCCCTTGTCGCGCAGCGCCGACTCCCCCACGTCCTGCAGGCTCGAGTCGAGGGTCAGCCGGAGGTTGTCGCCGGCGCGCGCGGGGCTGCTGCCGAGCTGACCCCGTGGCCGGCCGAGCGCATCGACCTGGATCCTCTGGCTGCCCGCCGTCCCGCGCAGGAACCTGTCGTAGGTGTACTCGACCCCGGCCTGGCCGATGATGTCGCCGGGCTTGAGGCTCCGGTATGCGGGCCGGGTGAGCTGGTGGGGCGTGACCTGGCCGACGATGCCGAGCACGTGGGCCGCCAGGGACCCGTCCTTGTAGTCGCGGACGTAGGTGCGCTCGACCCGGACGCCGGGAAAGCGATCCTGGTTCTCGAGCAGGTAGAAGAGCAGGCGGCGGTCGACGCCCTGCCGGAGGACGACCGGGTAGCCCGCGTACTGCGGCGTCTCACGCACCCTGCGCTGGATCTCGCCCTTGGAGAGCCCCAGCAGGCCGCCGAGGCGGTGGAGCTCCGCGCGGCGCGCGGCCGGATCGCTCGGCAGGTCCGAAGGCCGCATCTCGAGGCTCATCACCGTGCGGTTGTCGACCAGGACCCTGCCGTTGCGGTCGAGGATCTCGCCGCGAGGGGGGTGAACGCGGACATCGAGGACGCCGTGGTCCTGGGCCAGGGCCCGGTAGTGCTGGCCATCGAGCACCTGCAGCGACCAGAGCCGGAGCACGACGGTGGCGACGGCCGCGACCACGAGCGCGGTGAGGACGGCTATCCGGATGTTGAGGCGGCCACTCAGGCGGGGAGGGATGTCCTCGGGGCGCTGCAGGAGATACATGGCCGCGTTTCCCCTTCCGCCCGGTCCCTAGAACCGCCTCCGAACCCTCGAGTTCTTCAGCGCTCGCTTGATCGCCTCGAACTCCTCGAGGGCCTGTCCGGACCCGGTCGCAACGCAAGTCAGCGGAGACTCGGCGAGCCTGACCGGCACCTGGCACTCCTCGCTCATGCGCTCGGCGAACCCGTGGAGCAGCGCGCCGCCGCCCGCCAGTGTCATTCCCCGCTCCATCAGATCCCCCGCCAGCTCCGGCGGCGTGCGGTCCAGCGTGTCGCGCACGGCGGCGATGATCTGGTTGATCGGATCGTCGAGCGCCTTGCGGACCTCCTCGGAGTTGAGCTTCACCGCCTTCGGAAGCCCGGAGCCCAGGTCGCGGCCGCGGATCTCAATCTCCACCTCGTGGCTGAACGGGGCGGCCGAGCCAGCCTCATGCTTGATGTCCTCGGCTGTCTGGTGGCCGATCAGGAGCTGGTGGTCGCGCTTGCAGAAGTTGACGATCGCGTCGTCCATCTCGTCGCCGCCGACGCGAATCGACTGGGAGACCACGATGTCGCCGAGCGAGATCACCGCGACCTCGGTCGTGCCGCCGCCGATGTCGACGATCATGCTGCCCGTCGGCTCGCTGACCGGCAGGCCGGAGCCGATCGCGGCGGCCATGGGCTCCTCGATCAGGTAGGCCTCGCGCGCGCCGGCGCCGAGACAGGCCTCCTCGACGGCCCGCTTCTCGACTCCGGTCACTCCCGAGGGAACGCAGACCACCACGCGCGGATGGGTGAAGCGGCTGGGGTTGGAGCGCTTGATGAAGTAGCGCAGCATCGACTCAGTGACCTCGAAGTCGGCGATCACGCCGTCCTTGAGGGGGCGCATCGCGTTGATCGTCGAGGGCGTGCGGCCGAGCATCTGCTTGGCCTCTGCGCCGACGGCGTGGACCTCACCGGTGCCGGTGTCGACGGCGACGACCGAGGGCTCAGACAGGACGATCCCCCGCCCGCGGACGTAGACCAGGGTGTTGGCGGTCCCGAGGTCGACTGCCATGTCCCGCGCAGGTGTGATCGAAGAGAGAAAGGTCATCCGTGAGCCGAAATATGAGCAACCGCTCGCAGCCTAGCGGCTCGCGCTAAATGCCCAAAATGGACGGAAATCCAGGCCGCTACGGAGTGGAGAGCTCGGGGGCGAGCCGGAGAAGCAGCCGGATCGGCAGACCGATGACGTTGGAGACGTCGCCTTCCACCCCGTCGACCAGCGCGGAGCCCAGCCCCTGCACCGCATACCCGCCTGCCCGCCCGCGCCACTCTTCGCTCGCGAGATAGCGGTCGATCAGCTCGGGGCCAAGCTCGCCGAAGGTGACCCGGCTCGACTCGACGCCGGTTCGGACCGTCGGCTGGCCGTTGATTCGGTCCGGGCCGATCAGCGCCAGCGCACCGAGGACCTCATGGGAGCGACCCGAGAGCGTCTCGAGGCACCAGCGCGCCTCGCCCTCGAACCCGGGCTGGCCGACGACGCGGCCGTCCACGACCACCTCGGTGTCCCCGGCGATCACCAGCGTCCCCGCGCGGCGCCGAGCGGCGACCGCCTGCCCCTTCGCCAGCGCGTTCGCCAGCACAACCTCGCGGGGCTCCCCCTCGCTCGTCTCCTCGACGTCCGGGGCGATCGCGGTGAACTTCACGCCGAGTGACTTGAGCAGCGCCCTGCGCTGAGGGGAGCGCGAGGCCAGGATGATCCGTTTGGGCGCCGCCACGCCCGGAGACTACGACGCGCGGCGGGTCAGCCTTCCGGGAACCAAATCTTGACCTCGCGCTCGGCGGACTCGGGCGAGTCCGAGCCGTGGACGAGATTGAAGGTGACCTCGGTGCCGAACTGGCCCCGGATCGAGCCGGCGTCCGCCTCGACCGGGTCGGTCGCGCCGATCACCTGGCGCGCGGCCTTCACGGCGTTCGGGCCCTCGAGCACCATCGCGACCAGCTCGCTGCGGGTGATGAACTCGACGAGCTCGCCGAAGAACGGCTTGTCGGTGTGCTCCTCGTAATGCACGTTGGCGATCTCCTCGTCGGCCTGCATCAGCTTGAGCGCGACGAGGCGAAGCCCCTTGCGCTCGAAGCGAGCGATGACCTCGCCGGTCAGGCCACGCTCGAAGGCGTCGGGCTTGACGAGAATCAGTGTTCTCTCGGTCGCCATCGGCGCGGGAACCTACAGGGAAACCGCTTGGCGCGGTCTAGCGGTTCGAGCCGCTCGGCCGCTGTGGCGGCCTCGCCCCGACCGCCGGACGGTCCTGACGTCTGGTCGGGCCGTCGGAGCCTCGCGGCCCGCTGGAGGTGCGCTGGCCGGCGGCACGCTGGGCGCGCGCCCGGTCGGTGCGACGGGTCTCGCGCTCAGGCCGCTGCTGCTTTCGGATCTGGGTCTCGCAGTAGGGGCAGATCCCCCAGCGCGGATCGAGCGGCTTGTGGCACTTGCGACACGGATTGCGCAGGCGCCGCTCGCAGTTCGGGCAGCGCAGATAGGAGCGCTCGATCGGGTACTCACAGTGCGGGCACGAGTTCTCGATCCGCTGTCGCAGCTCGAGCTCGGCAGCTCGCAGCTCCAACTCCCTCTCCTCCCGGTCCTCGAGGAACTCCGGCGGGCGCAGGATCGTGTAGACGACCGTGCCCAGGTACGGGAAGACCGACGCGGCGGTCGCGCACGCGATCAGCACGGGGTCCTCGATCCGCCGCCGGGCGTCGAGGTAGGTCCACCAGATCAGCGCCAGATAGACGACGATCAGGAAGAGGATCAGGAGCTCGACCACCAGGCCGAAGCCCCCGTTGAGTCCGAAGATCGCTAGGAGCATGGGGAAATAAGAGCCGCGAGTGTACGTACTTCCGTATGAGGGCGTGCAACCCTGCCTGGCATTGGGAGTCTGAGGCTTTTTCGTGCGGTTAGAGGAAGAGCAGCCCGAACACGTAGCCGAAGGCGAAGAAGACCAGAATCACCACCGCGACGACGATGGCCACCAGTCCCATCATCGTCAGGAGCTCTGAGCGGGCCTCTCTGTCCATATGCAGCTCAGAAGGTAATGACTGCCGGCCGCGAGCGCGACCCCATTCCTCTCCCTCGCAAGGTCTCGTGCCCGCTCCCACGCCCGGAGCGGATCCGGAACCGCCTCGGCGCCCACTCCGCTCTTCTCGCACAGCGCGGCCAGCTCGAGCGCGGGCCATGCCCGGCCGCCGGGCCTCCCCGAGCCCTCGATCGCGTCCGGAGGGATCTCGGTGCAGACGAACCGCGAGACGGCCGGTGCCAGCGCACTGACGATGCCGGTCGCGTCCTTTCCCTCCAGCACGGCCAGGCAGCAGACGACCTCTCTCGGACCCGCCAATTCCGGCACCACCTCGGCCAGAGCCCGCGCCCCGTCCGGGTTGTGTGCCGCGTCGAAGATCTCAGGCGGATCGCCCGGAACCATCTCGGCGCGCCCCGGAATCGAGAGCGACTGGCTGACCGCAAGCACGGCCGCCTGGTCAAGCGCTCCGAGTACCTCCTGGGCGGCGTCCAGGGCGAGATCCCAGTTGTGGGCCTGATAGCTGCCCGGCGCGGCCGGAAGCGAGATGACCTCGGCATGTCGATCCCCCGCCACCTGCGTGATCACGGGCTCGACGGCGGGCGGAACGCCCCCATGCAGCAGCTTCGTGTGATCCCGCAGCACCGCCACCTTCTCGGCAGCGATCTCCTCGACCGTCTCCCCCAGCCATTCGGTGTGGTCCAGCCCGACCGAGGTCAGAACGGTGAGCTGCGACGGGATCACATTGGTCGCATCGAGCCTGCCGCCCAGCCCCGCCTCGATCACCCCGTACTTCACGCGGGCCGTGGCGAAGGCGACGAATGCTGCCGCCGTCAGCAGCTCGTACTGCGTCACCGGCCCCTCGTCCCCGGCCGCCCGGTCGGCCACCTGGGCCGACTCCTCCGCCCGCTCGAGCGCCTCGACGAATGCCTCCTCCGAGATCGGCTCACCGCGGATCATCACCCGCTCGCGCCAGGAGTGGATGTGGGGCGAGAGGTACGCGCCGGTCGACACACCGTGCGCCTCGAGCAGCGCGGCGGTCATCCGCGTGACCGACGTCTTCCCGTTCGTCCCGACCACGTGGATCGAGGCGAACCGGTTCTGCGGCATCCCCAGCAGCGTGCACAGCCGCCGCATCCGCTCCAGCCCCAGCTTCCATCCCAGGACCTCCCGGCGGCGCAGGATCTCGTCGGAGCGCGCTATCCGCCCAGTTCCTCGAGCTCCGCCCGATAGGCCGCGAGCTTCTCCCTCTCGGCATCGACCACGTCGGCCGGCGCCTTCGCGACGAACCCCTCATTGGCGAGCTTGCCCTCGCCCCGATTCACCTCGGCGCGCAGCTGATCGCGCCGCTCATCGATCCGGGCGGCGACGGCCTTCGGATCCACCCCCTCGGTCTCGAGCAGCTCCACCCCGTCGACGCTCGCCATCGATTCGCCGCCGTCGCCGGAGAACTCCACCTTTGCCAGCCTCGAGACCAGCTCGTGCGGCCGCCCATCGCCTGCCCGCGCCGCGAGGACCTGCTTCACGGGCACCTCGGCGAGCTGTCGCCAGCGCCGCAGCGCCCGCGTGAGCGCGATCGCGCGCCCGATCTCCTCCTCGGCGGCCTCGTCGATCAGCGCGTCGTCCGCCTCCGGGTAGGCATGCACCACCAGCGCGTCCGCGGGCCGCACCGGCAGGTACGAGTAGATCTCCTCGGTGACGAAGGGCATCAGCGGGTGGGCCAGCGCCAGCACCTGCTCGAGCGCCCAGAGCAGCGTTGCCGAGGCGTCCTCGTCCCCGTCGTAGAGCCGCGGCTTGACGATCTCGAGGTACCAGTCGCAGAGCTCCGACCAGAAGAAGTCGTAGAGGCCGAGAGCGGCGTGCGCGAAGTCGTAGGTCTCGATCGACTCGGTCGCCGAGCGGATCGCCCGCTGCAGGCGGGAGGCGATCCAGCGGTCCTCCACCGCACCCGAGCGCGGCCCCGGCTCGACGTCGTCGCGCGCCTCCATCAGGATCAGCCGGGACGCGTTCCACATCTTGTTGGCGAGGTCCCGGCCCTGCTGGACCCGCGCCTGCGAGAAGCGAACGTCCTGCGTCGAGGTCATCGCCAGCAGCCCGAAGCGGAGCGCGTCCGCCCCGTGCTCAGAGATCTCGTCGAGGGGATCGATCCCGGTGCCGAGGCTCTTCGACATCCGGCGCCCGTCCGGGGCCTGGATCACGGAGTGGACGTAGACGTCCTCGAACGGCACCTGCTCGGTGAACTCGAGCGAGGTCATGATCATCCGGGCGACCCAGAGGGAGATGATGTCCCGCGCTGTCACCAGCACGTCGGTCGGGAAGAACGCCTTGAACTCCGGCGTGTTCGTGTCCGGCCAGCCGAGGGTCGCGAACGGCCAGAGCGCCGAGCTGAACCACGTGTCGAGCACGTCGGGGTCCTGCTCCCACCCCTCGCCGTCGGGCGGCTCCTCCCCCACGTACGTCTCGTCGCCGCGGTACCAGACCGGCAGCCGGTGCCCCCACCAGAGCTGGCGCGAGATGCACCAGGGCGGGATGTTCTCCATCCCGTGCAGGTACTGGCGGAGCGCGCCGTCGGGCGTGATCTTCACCCGCCCGTCCTCGACGACCTCGACGGCCGGCTTCGCCAGCTCGTCCATCCGGCAGAACCACTGCAGAGAGATCAGCGGCTCGATCCGCTCGCCGGAGCGGTGGGAGAACGGCACTGAGTGCTTGTACGGCTCCTCCCCGCGCAGCAGCCCCTGCTCGCGCAGCTCCCCCACGACCGCCTTCTGCGCCTCGGCCGCGGTCATCCCGACGAAGCGCTCCGGCGCCGGCTCGATGATCCGGCCGTCCTCGCCGATCACCACGATCTCGTCGAGGCCGTGCTTTCGCCCGATCTCGAAGTCATTCGGGTCGTGGCCGGGAGTGATCTTGAGCGCGCCCGTCCCGAACTCCGTGTCGACGTATTCGTCCGCGATCACCGGAATCGGCCGGTCTGCGATCGGCAGGATCGCCCTCTTGCCGATCACGTCGCGGTAGCGCTCGTCGTCGGGGTTCACGGCGACGGCGGTGTCGGCGAGCATGGTCTCGGGCCGCACGGTGGCCACGACGAGCTCTCCCCCGCCCTCGAGCGGGTAGGCGATTTCGTACAGGGCGTCGGTGACCTCGCGGTTCTCCAGCTCGAGGTCCGAGATCGCCGAGCGCAGGCCCGGGTCCCAGTTGACCATGTAGTTGTCCCGGTAGATGTAGCCCTTCTCGTAGAGGTCGGAAAAGACCCTGTAGACCGCCCTCACGTACCCCTCGTCCAAGGTGAACCGCTCGCGCTCGTAGTCGCAGGAGGCGCCGAGCCGCTTGTACTGCTCGACGATCGTCGACCCGTACTGCTCCTTCCACGCCCAGACGCGCTCGGTGAACTTCTCGCGGCCGAGCTCCTCGCGCGAGGTGCCCTGCGAGACGAGCTCCTTCTCGACCACCGCCTGCGTCGCGATCCCGGCGTGATCGGTGCCGAGCACCCAGAGGGTGTTGCGTCCCCTCATCCGGTTGAGGCGGATCAGCGTGTCCTGGATGGACCCGTTCAGGGCGTGCCCCATGTGCAGGGCGCCGGTGACGTTCGGGGGCGGGATCGAGATCGAGTAGTTCTGCGCTGGCGTTCCCTCCGCGGACGGATGGAAGTAGCCGCCCTCGAGCCACTCGCGGAAGACCCGCTGCTCGACGGCGGCGGGGTCCCAGCGGGTCGTGGCTTCCAGGTTTTTCCGGCGCTCCGCGTCCATGGGCGCGATGTTAGTTGCGGTCAGAGAGCGCCCGCCCGCCGGAATCGGCAGACTCCCCCTTCGTGGCTCAGGGAAGGGACCGCGACGAACAGAAGCTGAGCAGGCGGAGGTTTATCGGCGTCGGAGCCGGGGCCGCCGCGGGCGCCGCCCTCGGCGGCTACCTGCCGCAGGGAGCGCTCGGCGAGCCGGCCGCGGAGGCGAAGCAGGGCAAGGCGAAGAACCGCCGCCGCAGACGCCGCGCCGACGTGATCGTCGTCGGAGCCGGCCTGGCCGGGCTCACGGCGGCGCGGCAGGTACTGCGCGCCGGGCACTCTGTCCTGGTCCTCGAGGCCCGCCGCCGGGTCGGCGGCCGCACCCTCAACCACAACATCGGCGGGGGCAAGATCGCGGAGGTCGGCGGGGAGTGGGTCGGGCCGACCCAGGACCACCTGATGGCGCTGGCAGCCGAACTCGGCATCGGCACCTTCAAGACCTACAACGAGGGCAACAACGTCTACTGGGCCAACGGCGTCCTCACGCCCTATCAGTCGGGCGGCCCGCTCGGACCGATCCCGCCCGACCCGACCGCGGTGGGCGAGGTCTTCGTCGCGGTCAACAACCTCAACTCGATGGCCGCGACAGTGAATGTCGCCGCACCCTGGCTTGCCCCCAACGCGGCCGCCTGGGACGGCCAGACCCTCGAGACCTGGAAGCAGGCGAACTTCACGGTGCCGAACGCGAAGGCACTGTTCGACACGGGAATCGGCTCCGTCTACGCCGCCGAGCCCAGCGACCTGTCCCTGCTCTTCACGCTCTTCTACATCGCGTCGGCGAGGAACGAGTCGACGGCGCCGGACCTGAACAGGCTCTTCAACGTGCCCGACGGCGCCCAGGACAGCCGCTTCATCGGCGGCTCGCAGCTCATCTCCAAGCGGCTGGCGAAGCGGGTCGGGAAGAAGCGCATCCTGCTCAAGCAGGCGGTGCGCCGGATCGAGCAGCACCGTCGCGGCGTCCGGGTCTTCACGAAGCACCTGACCGTGAGCGGCAAGCAGGTGATCGTCACCGGGCCTCCCGTGGTGACCAACCAGATCCACTACGACCCCCATCTCCCGGCCGACCGGCGCGCCCTGCTCCAGCGCTTCCCGCAGGGCAACATCATCAAGTGCCAAGCGGTCTACGACCGGGCCTTCTGGCGAGACTCAGGGTTGACCGGCCAGGCGGTCGCGCTCGACGGCCCCGTGCGCGTCACCTTCGACAACTCCCCCCCTGACGGCAGCCCCGGCATCCTGCTCGGCTTCATCGACGGGGCGGCCGCCCGCGACTACCAGCGCCGCCCGGCCGCCGAGCGCAAGGCTGCCGTGCTGAACGCGTTCGCGACCTACTTCGGGGAGGCGGCGCGCAACCCCCGCGACTACTTCGAGATGAACTGGACCCACGAGGCCTGGACGCGCGGCTGCTACGAGGGCTACCTGCCGCCGGGAGCCCTGACGGCCCACGGCCGCGCTCTACGCGACCCGTTCGGCCGCATCCTCTGGGCGGGCGCCGAGACCTCGGACTACTGGTACGGCTACATGGACGGCGCCGTCCGCTCGGGCGAGCGGGCAGCGGCGGAGGCCGTCGCGGCCCTCTAGTCGCGGTCTTCCTGCAGCGACTCGAGCACGCCGAGGATCTCGCCCACGCGGCAGACCAGCAGCCGCTCCTCGTCGACCTCGACCCAGACACCGGCCGAGGACGGGAAGACGACGTGGTCGCCGGGCTGAACGGGCATGTCGACGCCAGCTGATTCCCACCAATCGAGCCCCGGGCCCACGGCGAGCACGATGCCCTGCTGGGGCGGCGGCTCGTCGATGCCCTGCGGCACGACGAGGCCGGACCGGCGCATGCGGTCCTGATCGAGCTCCTTGAGAACCACCTGGTCGAACAGGGGCTTGAGCTGGTGCCTGACGGCTTCGACTGGCTCGCGGGACGAGCGCGTGCTCATGGGGCTGAACAATAGGGAGGATGCAGGTTGGCCAAGCCCTCCGCGAAGCCCGTCTGAAACGGGGCCTCGACCTCTACGAGGTCAAGCGGGTCACCAAGGTCAGCGTCCCGGCCCTCCGTGCGATGGAGGAGGATCGCTGGGACGACGTGCCGGCTCCCGGGCCTGAGGCGCTGCTGGAGATCTATGCGCGATTCCTGGGGCTGGACGAGCACATGCTGCTCGCCGAACAAGGCATGAGCGAACCGCGTCGCGGTGCGCACACCCGCAGCGTGCTGCTCGCCATCGGCCTCGCGGCCGTGGTCGGGCTCATCATCGGGCTCATCGGCTTCGGATCCGGCGGCGGCGGGAGCGGCACCGAGGTGAAGACGCCGGTCATCACCCAGCCCACGACGACCACCAGCTCGCCGGTCTCGATCCAGATCACCACTCACGCCCTCGTCTGGGTCTGCCTCATCGATGCGCGGGGGCGCCCGGTCGTCGACGGCCTGAACCTCGTCAGGGACCAGACGATCGGTCCCTACGACGGCAAGTCCTTCGAGGTGGCCTTCGGCAACGGCAAGCTCGATCTGACCGTGAACGGGCAGCCGGTCGCCGTGCCGCACATAGCCGCCCCCTTCGGCTACCGAATCACGCCGGACGGCGCGACGAGGCTCCAACCCTCGGACGAGCCCACCTGTGCCTGAGCCGAGCTAGTCGGAGATTCCCGCCGCCTGGAGTCCCTCGGCCCGATCGAAATACTCGACCAGGCGGGTCGCCCTGCCATCGCGGATCGTGATCACGTGAGCGAGCTCCATCTCCATAGGCACACCGCTTTCACCGCCGTGGCCCGAGAACCGCACCCAGAGGAAGACGACGTCGTCCTTGCCACGCGCCTCGAGGGGCTCCACTCGAAGGTCCGGATAGGCATCGAGCCAACTCGCGAATTGCCGCCTGACCGCTTCGATCCCGCGATGAACCGCCGAGTCGGGATCCTCTCGTGAGGCGTGGTATTCGGCGTCCTCGCTCCAGAACCACAGGCCGGGCTCCTTCTCCCCGGCGTTGAACCTCGCGTAGGAGTCGAGGACGAACTGGACGTTCTCCCGCGACATGCGGGAAGTATCGCGCGGCTAGGCCGTCTGCTCGCCGAGCGCCGGATCCTCGAGCACCATCTCGTGCTCGCCGGTCGCGTCGGTCACCAGCATCGGGCGCTGGCCCTTCTCGATCGTCTCCTTGGTGACGACGCACTTCTGCACGTCGCCGCGGGAGGGCAGCTCGAACTGGACGTCGAGCAGCGTCTCCTCGAGAATCGAGCGCAGGCCGCGCGCTCCGGTCTCGCGCGCGAGCGCCTTGTCGGCGATCGCGTCGAGCGAGTCGGGGGCGAAGACCAGGTCGATGTCGTCGAACTGGAAGAAGCGGCGGAACTGACGGGTGAGCGCGTTTCGCGGCTCGGTCAGGATCGTGATCAGGTCGTCGCGTGTGAGCTGGTGGATCGCGGAGACGACCGGGAGGCGGCCGATGAACTCGGGGATCAGGCCGTACTCCATGAGGTCCTCAGGAAGCACCTGCTCGAAGAACTGGCCCGTGTCCTTGTCGGCGGCGGAGGTGACCTCAGCGCCGAAGCCGACGCCGTGGTTGCCGATCCGCTTGTCGATCACCTTGTCGAGCTCGCCGAAGGAACCACCGCAGACGAAGAGCACGTTCGACGTGTCGATCGTGAGGAACTCCTGGTGCGGATGCTTGCGGCCGCCCTGCGGCGGCACGGAGGCCGTGGTGCCCTCGAGGATCTTCAGCAAGGCCTGCTGCACGCCCTCGCCGGATACGTCGCGCGTGATCGACGGGTTGTCTGCCTTGCGCGCGATCTTGTCGATCTCGTCGATGTAGATGATCCCCGTCTCGGCCTTCTTCACGTCGAAGTCGGCGGCCTGGATCAGCTTCAGGAGGATGTTCTCGACGTCTTCGCCGACGTAACCGGCCTCGGTGAGCGCCGTGGCGTCGGCGATCGCGAAGGGGACGTTGAGGATCTTGGCGAGAGTCTGGGCAAGCAGCGTCTTGCCGCAGCCGGTGGGACCGAGCAGCAGGATGTTCGACTTCTGCAACTCGATGGGCTCCTCGGTCGGCTCCTCCGAGGTGTTCATCTGGACCCGCTTGTAGTGGTTGTAGACCGCGACGGAGAGCGCGCGCTTGGCGCCGTCCTGGCCCACGACGTACTCGTTCAGGACGTCGTAGATCTCACGCGGCTTCGGAAGGTTCTCGAGCTCGAACGTGGGGGGAGCGGTGAGCTCCTCGTCGATGATCTCGTTGCAGAGGTCGATGCACTCGTCGCAGATGTACACGCCCGGGCCGGCGATGAGCTTCTTGACCTGGCGCTGCGACTTGCCGCAGAAGCTGCAGAGGAGCTGCTCGTTGGATTCGGTGGGACGTGCCAGCGGAATACTCCCTCGGTCTCGCTTCGCCCGGCCGGCTCCTTCCTCGCTGGAAGCTTAGACGCCCGCCGGCCTCGGCCTGACGGATTCTCGTTACGCCGTCAGCGGCCGGTTTCCTTCCGCCTTTACATCGGCCGGGCGCCGCCATCCATGAGAGCACTTCCGCGCAACCCGGCGATCCCTCCGTGGCCGCCACGGACGGAACTCCCGCACTCCACCCCGTGCCATCGGCACCCCGCAGGTCACAGCATGGGGTGACAAGACCGTCCGGAAGCAGTCCGGCTGGCGGCCAAAGGAGGATCGAATGGGAGAAACGCGAGCACCGCGGCGATTGGGCAGGAGTGTGGGTGCGCTGGCGATCGGGTTCTGCGCGCTCGCGCTCACGATGCCTGCCGGCGGTCAGGCCGCCCAGCCGAACAGCGGCAAGTGGCACAGCGTCGACTGGAGCCAGGACTTCGCCTTCGTCGTCAAGGGCAAGCACAAGAAGAAGCTGACCAGCTTCAACCCGGACTGGCAGGACAACTGGACCTGTCCCGACATCGGAGACGTCTGGACGCAGATCTCAGGGCTCGGCGCCAGGATCTCCGGCAAGGGCCGCTTCGGCAGCACTTCGACCGTGAACGTCAGCGGACTCGACCGCGCGCTCACGGCCACCCTCAGCGGCCGGTTCGTCTCCCGCACCAGGGCGGCGGGGACGCTGACCGAGACACTCGCCGGCTGCGGAACCCAGACGATCGGCTGGGACGCCTACGGCCCCGAGCGCCACACGAAGGGTGGTGGTGGTGGTGGCGGCGGCGGCGGTGGTGGTGGCGGCGGCTGCATCTGGATCCCCCTGCCGGACGGCAGCGGCTTCATCTGCGTCTGAGCCGCGGCGACAATCGATACGGAACGACCCGCTAACGCGGGTCCTTCCGTATGCGACGGCCCAGGCGGGATCTGTCCGGCTGTCACTGGGGATCGCTCTAACCCGTCTCCATGGGTGAAAGCGAGTAAGGAGGCCGACCATGAGGATCTTCGTCGCAGGTGCAACGGGAGCGCTGGGCAGGCAGCTCCTGCCGAAGCTCGCCGAGCGCGGGCACGAGCTGACCGGAATGACCAGGACTCCGTCGAAGGCGTCGGTCGTCGAAGAGCTCGGCGCCCGTGCGGTCATCGCGGACGCGCTCGACGCCGAGGAGGTGGCATCCGCGGTGGCGAGGGCCGAGCCCGAGGTCATCGTTCACGAGCTGACGGCGATCTCGGACCTCGGGAGCATGCGGAACGTGGACCGCGCGTTCGCGTCGACCAACCGCCTGCGCACGAAGGGGACGGACCATCTCCTCGCCGCTGGAAAGGCGATCGGTGTGCAGCGATTCGTGGCGCAGAGCTTTGCCGCGTGGCTATATGAGCGCGTAGGTGGCTCGGTGAAGACTGAGGACGACCCGCTGGACCCCAATCCCATCCGCCCGATCCGCGAAACATTCGGAGCGATCAGGTACGTCGAGAACGCCGTGACGGGTGCCGACTGGACCGTGGGAATCGCCCTTCGTTATGGAGGGTTCTATGGCCCCGGGACGAGTCTGTGGACCGGCGGCGAGCATCTCGAGCCGATCCGGCAGCGGAAGTTCCCCATCGTCGGCGATGGCGGGGGCGTCTGGTCCTTCATCCACATCGAGGACGCCGCGGACGCCACGGTGGCAGCGATCGAGCGCGGTGAGCGCGGCGTCTACAACGTGACGGATGACAGCCCGGAGCCGGTCCGCGATTGGCTTCCGGGTATGGCGGGAATGATCGGAGCACCGGCGCCGCGGCGGGTCCCGAAGTGGCTGGGCCGCCTGGCCGCAGGCAAGCCGGGGGTGATCATGATGACCGAGCTGCGCGGAGCATCGAATGCGAAGGCGAAGCGGGTCCTGCACTGGGCCCCGCGGCACCCCAGCTGGCGCGACGGATTCGCGGAGATGGGCGCGGCGACTGAGAAAGCGACGGCGAACGAATCCGGGAGGATCGCGGCATGAACCAGTCGAACGACGCATTGCTCGAGGAGCTCCGTCCCCGCGCCTTCGCGATCGCCTATCGGATGCTCGGCAGCGTCGCTGAGGCCGAGGACGTCGTGCAGGAGGCACTGATCCGGGTCAACACCACCCTCGAGGACGGCGAGCGCATCGACTCACCCCGGGCCTACGTGGCGACGATCACCACGCGCCTCGCGATCGACGAGCTGCGCTCGGCTCGCGCCCGCCGCGAGACGTACGTCGGAGAGTGGCTGCCGGAGCCCATCGTCGTGGACACCCGCGAGGAACCTGCACGCCAGGCCGAGATGGCCGACTCGCTCTCGCTCGCCTTCCTGGTCCTGCTCGAGAACCTCTCACCCGAGCAGCGAGCCGCTCTCCTCCTCCATGACGTCTTCGACTACGACTACCGGGAGATCGCCCAGATCATCGGCAAGAGCGAGGACAACGCGCGCCAGCTCGCGGTCCGGGCGAGGCGTCACGTCGAGCAGGAAAAGCCTCGCTTCGAGGCATCGAAGGAGAAGCGCGAGGAGCTCGCCGGCCGCTTCTTCGCGGCGGCTCAGCAGGGCGACATGAAGGCGCTCGAGGCGATGCTCGCCGAGGACGTCGTCCTGACGGGGGACGGCGGCGGCAAGGCCCCGGCGATCGCGCGCTCGCTGCACGGGCGCAACCGGGTCGCCCGCACGATCCGCAACTGGGCGAAGACCGGATGGGCCCTGCCCAATCTCACGATCCAGCCGGTCGAGATCAACGGGCAACCCGGCGCGCTCTTCCTGGATGGGAACGGCGCCGTGTTCAGCGCGATGGAGATCGACATCGCCGACGGCAAGGTCCAGGCGATCAACTCGGTCGTCAACCCGGACAAGCTGCGGCACCTCGGCGAGGTCGGCGACGCCTGGGCCCTTCTCGAGCAGGTCCGGCAGAAGAAGCGCCCGAGCCGGGAGCCGAGCGGCGGGACGTAGCCCGCGCTCAGCCGGCGAGCTCGGAGATCACGTCCTTGCTGTGGGTGATCGGAAGGCGGTTGCCCTCCAGCTCGATCTTCGAGCCGCTCTGCTCGTCGGCGAGCTCGAGCACCCGGACGTCGACCCGCTGGTGGACCGTCGCCTTGAGGTGCTCCCGCGAGATCGTGAACGCAAGCTGGGCCGCCTTCGTCGCCCCGGCGAACCCGTAGACGGCGTCGGCGGTCACCCCCACGACCATGTGGTCCGGGAGCCGACGGAGCGCGTCCGTTCCCTCCGTGGCGCCGGCGATCCCGGCGATCGTGCCGACCGCCGCGCCGGCCGCTCCGCCGATGCCCCCGAGCGAATCGCCCGCCATTCCTCCAAGCGCCAGCGAGCCGCTGTGGCCCCTGGGGCTGAATTGGCCGGCGACCAGCACCTCGTCGGCGATCCCCTCGCGCGCGAGCGCCTCCTGGACCGATTTCTCCATCGACTCCTCGGACATCCTCTTCCCTCCGATCGTGTGTTTGGGCGCCGTTCCGTGGCGGCGCAGGAGTCATCGTCAGCCGGACGGCTGAACTGAAGCGGCGGCGAGGCGCTCCCGGCCTCTACAACCCGCGGTCGATGACGGCCTGGGTGACCCTGTCGTCGATCGAGCTCACCGAGAACGCAACGGGACGTTGATGGAGACGCTGCGCGCCTACCTCGACTCGGACCTGGACGTGGCGCGGACGGCCGAGGCCCTCTACGTCCATCCGAACACGGTTCGCTACCGCCTGCGACGCGTCTCCGAGCTGACGGGCCTCGACACCCAGAGCTTCTCGGGTCTGGTGGAGCTGCTCACGATCGCGCGCTTGTCGGAGTCCGCAGTTCATTGATTCGCGGGCGGATGCCCGATACTCACGGTCATGCCCTCCCCACTGATCGAGTTCCCGGCCGATGATCCTGATCGCGCACTGCGGTTCTGGAGCGACGTGCTCGGCGCAGAGCTCGTGCCAAGGCCCAGCGATGCCGGCGAGGGCTGGGAGGCGAACAGCGACGACCTCCGTATTGGAGTGCACCGGCGTGGTCCTGGTCCCGGTGACACTGCTTCGCTGCCCTACTTCACCGTGCCCGATCTTCCCGCCACGCTCGAGCGCGTCCAGGACCTCGGCGGTTCGGTGATCCATCCAGGTGAGCGCTGGGCCATATGCCGTGACTCCGAGGGCAGCCCGTTCGCGCTCGCGGCGGGTTTGCCCTAGCTGTAGCGGTCCCAGGCCCGCAGGTAAGGCAGCGGGTTGACCGGGCGCCCGGAGACGTGGATCTCGAAGTGGAGGTGGCAGCCGACCGTCCTGGCGTTGCCGGTCTTGCCGACGTAGCCGACGATCTGGCCGACATGAACCAGGTCTCCCTTCTGGAATGTCGAAGGGTGAACCATGTGGGCGTACCAGTACTTGCGCCTCTCCCCCAGGCCGCGGAGCACGATGAAGTTGCCGTCGAGGCGCGAGTCATACGCGCGCTTGACGATCGTTCCGGTCACCGCCGCCGCGAGAGGCGTGCCGCAGCGGCCCGTGACGTCGAAACCCTTGTGGACGCGGCCGCCATCGCGGGGCGCCCCGAACTCTCCGACCGGGCCGCGCGTCCCATGGGGGCCGCGGACCGGGAAGAAGTGACTGTGTAGCTCGACGCTTCCGGCGTCCTTCTGGCCACCGCCCGCAACGGCAACGATGACGCGATAGGTGCCGTCGGCCACCAGCCGCCCGCCGTTCGTCAGGCCGTCCCACTTCACCGTCTTGTCGGTCGCCGGCTGTACCCCGGGCACGTCGATCGTCCGAACCTCGTCGCCCGAGCCGGAGATATGGATCGTCACGTCCGCCGGCGCCGAGCCGCTCAGGCGGAACTCGATGCGCACACCGTCGGCGGAGTCGGTGAAACCACGGTCCGGGGAGACCGACGCCTTCTGGACGACCACATCATCTGCGACCGCTGAGGGAACGACCAGGACCGCAGCGAGCGCGATCAGGAGGAGAGCGAGACGTCTACCGATGCTCAATGACGCGGTCGACGATCTTGTACTCCTTCGCCTCTTCCGCGCTCATGAAGTAGTCGCGCTCGGTGTCCTTCGCGACCTTGTCCAGCGGCTGCCCGGTGTGCTTGGAGATGATCTCGTCGAGACGCTGGCGGACGTCGATGATCTCCTTGGCGTGAATCTCGATGTCGGTCGCCTGGCCGGAGAAGCCGCCCGAGACCTGGTGGATCAGGATCTTCGAGTTCGGCAGCGCCATCCGCTTGCCCTCGGTGCCGCCCGCGAGAAGCAGGGCGCCCATGCTCATCGCCACGCCGACGCAGATGGTCGACACATCCGGCTTGATGAACTGCATCGCGTCGTAGATCGCGAGGCCGGCGTAAACCGAGCCGCCAGGGGAGTTGATGTAGATCGAGACGTCCTTGTCCGGGTCCTCGGACTCGAGGTGGATCAGCTGAGCGACGATCAGGTTTGCGATGTCCTCGGTCACCGGGGTGCCGAGGAAGACGATCCGCTCGTTGAGCAGACGCGAGTAGATGTCGAACGCCCGCTCGCCGCGGGACGTCTGCTCGACCACCATTGGGACCAGAGGACTCATTGGACGCGGCAGTCTAGCGACCGGCGCAGGCGGGCAAACCGGCGCCCGCGCGAGTAGGGTCGGCAACGAGATGGAGGTCGTGCGCGCGGAGGAGCGCGAGCCGTACGTGACCAGGGACGGGTCGACGGTGCGGGAGGTCGCCGGCCCGGCGCCGGGGAACGCCGTGAACCAGTCGCTCGCGGAGGCGACCGTGCGCCCGGGCGGAGAGACGGTCGAGCATCTCCATCGCTCCTCCGAGGAGATCTACCGCTTCGTGTCGGGGACCGGCTGGATGCGGCTGGGCGATGCGGAGTCCGAGGTCGGCGCCGGCGACGTCGTGGTGATCCCGCCCGGCACCCGCCACAAGCTCTGGAACACCGGGCCGCGGGAGCTCGTCGTGCTCTGCAGCTGCGCCCCTCCCTACTCCCACGAGGACACGGTGCTCTGCGAGTGAAGGAGATCCTCACCGTCGGCCATTCGAACCACGAGGAGCAGGAGTTCCTCGAGCTGGTTCGCGGGGCCGGGATCGAGCTGGTCGCGGACGTCCGGGCGAACCCCCGCTCCCGGTATCCCCAGTTCAACCGCTCGGCGCTTGCCGGGACGATGAAGGCCGCCGGCGTCGGCTACGCGCCGCTCGGCGCAGACCTCGGCGGGCGGCGCGAATCCCGGCCCGATTCGGTGAACACGGCCGTTCCCGAGGGAGCGTTTCGAGGTTACGCCGACCACATGGCGACCGATTCGTTCCAGGCTGGCCTCGAGATGCTGGAGTCGCTGGCGCTGGAGCGCCGCACGGCGGTGATGTGCGCGGAGGGCGACTGGCACCACTGCCATCGCCGCCTGCTCGCCGACGTCCTGACGGCTCGAGGCTGGCAGGTTCTTCACCTTGGTCCCGACGGGTCGCTGACCCCGCACGAGATGACCGAGGCCGCCGTCGTCGAGAACGGGCGGGTCACCTACCCGGAGCCGCAGACCTCGCTCGGGATCTAGTCCGCTGCGTCCGAGAGGCCGGCGGCCTCCAGCGCGTCCGCGCGCTCGGTGTACTCGTCGATCCGCGTGATCAGCCCGTCCTCGACCTCGACGAGCGAGTACAGAGGCCCGTTCACGACGCCTAGGAGAGGTAGTCGTCCCAGGTGCCCGCCATCTCCTTCAACCCGCGCCGCTCCTCCGCCAGGAAGGCCGGCCTCCAGATGATTTCAGGGCTCACGTAGCGAAACGAATCCCGCTGCTCCGGCGTGAGGTCGCCGGACTCGAGCGCCTCGGCGATCGGCCTCGGGTCCTGCCAGTAGACGTCGAAAGAGCGCTGGATCGCGTCCCAGAAGCGGCGAACGAGCTCGACGTCCTCCGGGGACATGGGACGAGGGAGCTAGTCGGAGCCGGGCGTCCAGAGGGCGCCCTTCTCCTCCTGCTCCTTCTCCGGGGTCCAGATCTCCTCGCGGGCCTTGGCCTGGTCGAGCGGGATCGGGTTCGCCTGCTCGGCGATCAGCTCGAGGGCTTGGCGCATCCTCAGGTCCTCCTTGAGCAGCTCCTCGCGGCCTGAATCGCGGATCTTCTGGAGTGCGGCCGCGGGCTCGTCGTGGCCGTGGTCCTCGTGGCCCGGCGGGATCTGCAGCGCCTCGAGCATGTCCTCCTCGGTGATGTCGATGCCCTCGGCCTTCGCGACCGCCTCGAGCACCGCCTCGCGCTTCAGGGCCTGCTCGGCCTCGGGACGGGCCTGCTCGATCATCTCCTCGCGCGTCTTGCCCTGGATCTGGAGGTAGTTCTCGGGGTCCATGCCCTGGCGCTGGAGCTGGCGCTCGACGCGGCGCCACATCTCAGCGGCCCTGGCCTGGACGACCGGGTCCGGCAGCTCGACCTTCGCTTTCTTCACCGCCTCGTCGAGGGCCGCCTCGCGGAAGCGCTCGGCGATCTGGTTCTCGAGGATCTGCTCGATCTGCCCGGAGATGTGATCGCGGAGCTCGGCGAGCGTCTCGAACTCGGATGCCTCCGCGGCGAAGTCGTCGTCGAGATCGGGCAGCTCCTTCTCGCGAACCTCCTTGACCTTGACGCCGAACTCGGAAGTCTTGCCGGCCACCTCCTCGGCGGGATAGTCGTCCGGGAACGGCACCGTCGCCGTCTTGTCCTCGCCGGGCTTCGCGCCGACCAGGGCCTGCTCCAGCTCGGGCAGCACCCGGGCCTCCCCCAGCTCGAGCAGATAGTCCTTGGCGGTCCCGCCCTCGAAAGGCTCGCCGTCGATCTTGCCCTCGTAATCGATCAGGACGACGTCGCCCTCCTTCGCCTCCCTGTCCACCGGGTTGAGGCGGGCGAAGCCCTCCTGCAGGCGCTTCAGCTCGCCCTCGACGGCCTCCTGGGGAACCTCCGGCTCCTCGCGACCGACCTCGAGGCCCTTGTACTCGCCCAGCTCGGCACCGGGCCGCACGGCGACCTCGATCGAGAACTTCAGGGGATTGCCCTCGTCGGGCAGGTCGGAAAGGTCGAGCTTGGGATCTCCGACGGGGTTGATCCCGGACTCGAGCATGGCGCGCTCGTACCAGTCGCCGAGCGAGGACTCGAGCGCCTGGGTGAGCACGGCCTCGCGGCCGAGCCGCTGGACCACCATCTCCGGCGGCACCTTGCCCTTGCGGAAGCCCGGCGTCTTCATGTCCCCGCCGAGCTGCTGCGCGGTCCTCTTGATGCTGCCCTCGACGTCCTTCGCGTCGACCTCGACATCGACGCGGACCCGCGAGTCGGGAAGCTCCTTTACGGTCGTCTCCATGGAACCGACCACCTTAGAGACCAGCACGCGCGAGCGGTTCGGCGCCTGGCTCTACACGGGCGCGCCGGGGCGCCTTGCGTCCTTCTCGATCGACCTCGGGCTGTCGCTGGCGGCAGCCGGGATCTACGTTGCCCGTGGGGTCTGGATCAGGATCCGCGGCGCTCAGCGGCCAGCCGCGTAGCCGAGGATCGAGCGGTCGATCAACCACTCGACGGGGGCGCGATCGTCCGTGTAAACCTGGCCTCCCGGCAAGGCGGGTCCGACTCGGCTCGCCTGCGCCCTGGCGATCTTCTGCAGATCGGCCGGCAGCCCCGCAGCGATCTTGCGCAGTTGGCCGGCTGACCCACTCTCGGCGCCTATCAGCAGGGTGTTCTCGGGTTCCATCGGGTCGCGGAGCACCGTTGGAAAGACGTCGGACATCGTCCGGCCCACCACCCGCTCCAGATCGGTCGAGCCCTCCGGGTGACCGACGTTCACGACCAGCACTCCGCCGGGAGCCAGCCGCTGACGCGCAAGCTGGAAGAACTCGCGGGTCGCGAGGTAGAACGGGATGTACGGCTGTCGGTAGGCGTCGAGGACGATCACGTCGTAGTCACCCGGCGAGGCCTGCAGCCACGGCCGCGCATCCTGGTTGTAGATCGCCAGGTGAGGAGCGCGCATGTCGAAATAGCGGCGCCCGATCTGCGCCAGCTCGGGGTCGATCTCGACGCCGTCGATCTGAGCCCCCGGGAAATAGTGGCCGTAGGCGCGCGCGACCGTGCCGGCTGCGTTCCCGAGGATCGCTACCCGCGAGGGGGCCTCGGTGAGGGTCGTGAACGGAAGCACCAGCAGGCCGTCCCAGTAGTCCCCGGTCAGGAATCTGCCAGGCCGGTACAGGGAGTGCACGGCTACCCCCTCGTTCAGCTCGAGCTTCCGGTTGCCGCCCGCCTCCTGGACCACCCGCACGTATTGCTGCTGGGTCTCCTCCTCGAAAATCACCCGGTCGCCTGGATCGGTCGCCGCCTTCACCGTCCCAACCGGGATCGCGATGACGCCGGCCACCACCGCCGGCACGCCGAGATAGCGCCAGCCGAGGCCCGCGGTGGCGACGAGCGCCAGGCTCAGAGCGAAGATCAAGAAGGTCCGCTGTGTGCCGACGAAGGGGATCAGGGCCAGCGCAGCCGACATCGTCCCCAGCAGCGATCCCGCCGTCGAGACCGCGTAGAGCCGCCCGGCGGTGCGGCCCGAATGGGCGACGTCGGGCGTGGCGAGCCGGACCGCCCACGGCGAGCAGGCGCCGAGGAGGACGATCGGCACCGCCACCAGGGCGAGTACCCCGATCAGGGACCCGACGAAGGCCCCCGCCGAAATCTGGTCGAGAGCGTTCACCGAGGCGGACAGGAAAGGTCGCGCCGCGAAGGGCACCATGGAAAGCAACATCGCGGCGGCGGCGACCATCAGGCAGAGGCCGCGCAGGTGTGGGTGGGCGTCGCCGAGCCTCCCCCCGAGCCAGTAGCCAACCGAAAGGGAGACGAGCACCACCGCGATCGTGTTGGCCCAGACGATCGTGGAGGCCCCGAAATACGGCGACATCAGGCGCGCGGCGGCAATCTCGGCGCCCAGACTCGCCATCCCGACGACGAATACGAGCAGGTACAGGAACCGCTGCTCGCGGCTCAACCCGACCCCTTGATGCGCTCCTCCAGCCGGGCCCCCTGCCCGGCCGCGGCGGCGCGCGCGGCCCGCGCGTCGCTGAGCGGGACACCGCGCGCGTCGGCGAGGTCCAGGAGCCGCTGCCGCTCGGTGTCCTGCTGCGCCCACTGCAGGAACAGCCAGGCCAGCACACCGAGCGTGACGAAGCCTCCCTCGACCATCATCATCACGCCGGCGACGCTCTGGTCCGTGATCGCCGAGATGTTCCAGCTCGCCTCTCCCGCGGCGTAGTGCGGGTAGAAGACGCTGCTCGACCACATGAAGACGTTGGCGAGCACCGTCCCGATCAGCCTGACTCCGACCAGGTAGCCGATCTTCGCCGGGATGCTGAACCACTTCGGCTGCGGCAGCGGGCCGAAGAGCGGCATCCACATCAGCACGCCGAAGCCGATGAAGCAGCTGTGCTGAAGGGCGTGGATCCCGCTGTGATCGCTCGCCGCCTGGTAGAGCACCGGTACGTGCCAGATGAACAGGTCGGCGGCCCAGAGGGGTAGGGCCACCAGCGGATGAGCGAGATGGCGCAGCCAGCCGAGCCAGCGGTGCTGGAGCAGCGGCTGCAGGAGCGGGCCGGTCAGGCCGAGGACGATCAGCAGGGGGCCGAGGTCGCCCATCAGCAGGTGCTGGCCCATGTGCGCCAGCACGAGCTGGTCGTCGAGCCGCCCGAGCGGGGAGATGAACGCGATCGCGATCAGCGCCATGCCGGAGGCGAAGCAGGCGATTCGCCAGCGGGGGACGGGCCGTCCCTCTCGGGAGAGGGTCAGCATCCGCAGCGAGTACGCCGTCGCCACCAGGGTGAGCCCGGCGACCTGAAGAGGCTCGAAGACCGGGCCGCCGACGGCGTGCGCAACTGGAATCACGTGGTCATCGTAGGACGGCTTCGCCATCAGGTCGCGGCCGCTGGTGGCCGCTTAGAGCCAGTCGATCCTCCTGAAGTAGGCCACCAGCGCCAGGGCGATCGCCGCCATCACCGCGATGCAGAGCGGATAGCCGAACCGCCAGTCGAGCTCGGGCATGTGCTCGAAGTTCATTCCGTAGACGGAGGCGATGAAGGTCGGGACCGCGACGATTCCGGCGATCGCCGAGATCCGCTTGACGACCTCGTTCTGGTTGACGCTCACCAGCGAGAGGTTCGCCTGCAGGACGCTGGTGAGCAGCTCGCGCTGGGACTGCACCTGCTCGTCCACCCGGCGGGCGTGGTCGGCGACGTCGCGGAAGAAGCTGCGGAGCTCCTCGGGAACGCGCTCGAAGCCGCCCTCCTCGAGGCGGCTGAGCGGAGCGAGCAGGGGCCAGACCGCCCGGTGGAACTCGATCACCTCGCGCTTCAGGTGGTAGATGCGGGCTGTCGGCGCGGGGATGTCGTCGTCGAAGACGTCCTTCTCGACCTCCTCGATGTCGTCCTCGATCGAGTCGACCACCGGGATGTAGTCGTCCACGACCTTGTCGAGCACGGCCCAGACCGCGGAGGCGGCGCCGAGGCTGACCAGGTCGGGGCGGTCCTCCAGGCGCTGGCGCGCCGTCTTCAGCTCGCTGCCGGGGCCGTGGCGAACGGTGATCACGTAGTGGCGCCCGGCGAAGATGTGGATCTCCCCGAAGTGGACCTCCTCACGGTCCTCGTGGTAGTGGGCCGTCTTCAGGACGATGAAGAAGGCCTCGTCGTAATCCTCGATCTTCGGGCGCTGGTGGGCGACGTGGGCGTCCTCCACCGCCAGCTCGTGAAGGTTGAAGAGCTTCGCGAGCTGGTTCAGGTCGCCGTCCTCGGGCTCGTGAATCCCGATCCAGACGAACTCCCCCTCCCCCGCATTGCGGGCGATCTCCGCGGACCGCTCCGGGCTCAGCGCCTCCTTGTGCTGGCGCACGCCGTCCTTGTAGTGGGCGGAATCGACGATCATCGTGCGGCTCCGCCTCCCAGGTTCCGGCGCACGGGGCGGCTTCCTGCCTTTGGGCGCGTTCGCTCAGTTCAGCTGGTCACCCGGGATCCAGGCGACCTCCATGTCCACCCGTCTGCCGCGGAACGGCACGCCCTCGGCCCTGAGCAGGCGGCGTTGGTCCTCGCCCTTCGCGAGCGAGCCGTCGGCCCGGACGATCCGCTGCCAGGGCACCTCCGGGTCATCGCAGACGGACAGCACGTAGCCGGCGAACCGTGGCGCCCCAGGGCAGAGGTCCCCGTAGGTCGTGACGAACCCCTCCGGCACCCGGCGGATCCGGTCGAGGACCTCCCTCGCGCGAGGCGAGCTCAGCTCAGCCTGCGCGCGACCCATAGGCCAGCGAGTAGGGCGGGGATCGCGGCGACCATGCCTCGGATGCCCGCCGCGGTCTCGCCCGACCGGGCGGCGAAAGCGAACGCCGCGACGTCCCCCGCGTCCGCCGTCGCGTTGGCGACCGTCGCCGCGCGCAGCCGATCGGCGTCCTCGAGCGCGCCGAGCATCGCCCCTCCGAGCACCAGGTCACGGATGCCCGCCACGCGAGCGACCGCGACCGTCGCTGGCGAGACGTCGGAGAAGCCGAGCACCCGGAGCGAGAGCTCGGGCGCCGCGAGCAGCCCGATCCCGATCGCCATCCGGCCGCCCGCGGAGAGCAGCGAGAAGGCGCGGACGTCGGGTGACTGGAGGCTCTCGCCGGTCAAGATCGCTCCAGGCTGACCGACAGCGCGGGCGAGGAGGCGAGGGTCTGGAGAACGACGCAATAGCGCTCGGTGAGGCGCTGGAGCGTGTCGAGCTCCTCGTCGCTCGCATCGCTCTCCAGCTCGAACCTCATGCGGATGTCCTTGAAGCCGACCGGTGCATCCCTGTCGACCGCGAGCGTCCCCCGCCAGTCGAGATCGCCCTCGGCGTGAATCGTGCCCGCCACCTCCAGGCCCATCGACGTCGCGACCGAGCGCATAGTCACCCCGGCGCACGCCGCCAGCGCCTGCAGCAGCATGTCCCCGGAGCAGGCGAGCGTGCCGTCTCCGCCGGTGCCCGGATGGAGCCCCGCCTTGACCAGCGCCCGGCCGGTCTGTACCGAGCAGGCGATGTCGTCATCGAGCGTTCCCTCGGCGGTCAGCGTGATCTGCGCCGCGCCGGGATCTTCTCCGTAGCGGTCCTTGAGCGGGCGCTGCAGCTCTTTGAGCCGATCACTCGTCATCTCCTTTGCCATAGGAACCGAGACTAAACGTCCTGCTGACGAGCGGGAAGCCGCGATACTGGACGGGGGATGTCAGTCGAGGGAACGACCAGAGGCGAAGTCCGCGGCGCGCTCGCAGCGGGATCGAGGTTCGGCGGCTTTCGCATCGAGCGGACGCTCGGGCAAGGTGGGATGGGCATCGTCTATCTCGCAACGGAGCTGCGCCTCGATCGGCAGGTCGCGCTCAAGGTGATCCGCTCCGACCTGGCGGGCGACGAGGACTTCCGGGCTCGGTTCCGATCCGAGTCGCGGACGGCGGCCGCGGTCGAGCACCCGCGAGTCGTCACGGTCTTCGGCGCGGGAGAGGTGGACGGGCTCCTCTACGTGTCCATGCGCTACGTCCCGGGGCGCGACCTCGGCCGCATGGTCGACGCCGACGGCCCCCTGCCGCCGGAGGAAGCGGCCAGGCTGATCGCGCAGGTCGCCGACGGGCTTGACGCGGTGCATGCCGCGGGCCTGGTCCACCGCGACGTCAAGCCGCACAACGTGATCGTCGGCGAGGACGGCGACGCCTACCTGGCCGACTTCGGGCTCGCCAAGGCGATGGGCGCCACGACCGGTCTGACGGCGACGGGACAGGTGATCGGAACGGTCGACTACATGGCTCCCGAGCAGATCGAGGCGCAGCGGGTCGACGCGCGCACCGACGTCTACGCGCTCGGCGGCGTTCTCTACCACGCGATCACCGGCAAGGTGCCCTACGCGGAGCGGGAGAGCTCGGCCAAGATGTGGGCGCACGTCAACGAGCCGCCGCCCTCGGCCGGGAGGCGAGGCAGCGTCCTCGATCCGGTGATCCGCCGGGCGATGGCGAAGGACCCCGCCGACCGCTTTCCATCGGCGGGGGACCTGGGCCGCGCGGCGGTCGCGGCGGCTCGCGGGGAGGCGGTCACCGAGCCCGAGCACGTCGTCGGCTCAGGCGAGGCGGCGCCGCTGCCGGAGACCGTCCGGCTCTCCCGAGACCCGACGATCCCGCCCACCGATCCCCAGCCGCGCCCCCGCCGCCCGGGCCGGGCCCTGGCCTTCGTGCTCGCCGTGCTCGCCATCGCCGCGCTCGCTGTTGCAGGAGCGATCGAAGCGCCGAAGCTCTCACGCTCGCACGGGACGGCGACCTCGAGCGGCGGATCCACCTCGTCGAGCGGGGTAACCGTTCCATCTCTCGCCGGGCAGCCCCTGGACGCCGCCGAGCACCGGCTCGACGAGCTGGGCCTGCACGCGAGCGAGGAGGGCGGCGGCCTCTTCGGGGTGCTGATCCCCTCCGACTGGAACGTCTGCGACACGAATCCGCCGGGCGGCTCAACGGTCGCGCCGGGCTCGACGGTCCGGCTGCTGATCGACCGCCCCGGCGCCTGCTGAGTAGTTCCGTCGGACTCCCCGGATAGCGTCGGCTCCGACAGCGGCTGGCGCTGTTGTCTCGTCCCGAGGGAGGTTGAGTTGAAGCTGGTCATCGCAATCGTCCGGCCGGAGAAGGCCAACGACGTGCTCGAGGCGCTGTACCGCGCCCAGGTCAAGGGCGTGTCGATGAGCCGGATCGAGGGCCACGGCGGCGAGCTCGACCACGTCGAGACCTATCGAGGGACGACGGTGAAGATGGAGCTCGCGGAGAAGGTGCGGTTCGAGATCGCGGTCACCGATCCCTTCGTCGAGCCCACCATAAAGGCGCTCAGCGAGGGTGCCCGGACCGGCGAGGTCGGCGACGGGAAGATCTTCGTGATCGAGCTGGAGCGGGCGGTGCGCATCCGCACCGGCGAGACCGATAACGCCGCGGTCACCCCGGTGGACGGCTCATGAGCGGCCTGATCGCGGCGGCCGGGATCGACACGGGCGACACGGCGTGGATGCTGACGGCCACCGCCCTGGTGCTGTTGATGACCCCGGCGCTCGGGCTCTTCTACGCCGGGCTGGTCCGGTCGAAGAACACCCTCAACACCTTCATGATGTGCATCGCCGCGATCGCGGTGGCGATGGTCACCTGGGCGCTGGTCGGCTACTCGCTCGCGTTCGACGGCACCGGCGACCTGATCGGCGGCTTCAACTACGTCGCGATGCACGACGTCACCTTCGCGCCGGTCAACGGCCTGACCATCCCCCACCTCGTCTTCTTCGCCTTCCAGGCGACGTTCTGCATCATCACCACGGCCCTGGTCTCCGGAGCGGTGGTCGAGCGGATGCGCTTCGGCGCCTTCCTCGTATTCGCCGCCCTCTGGTCGGTGCTGGTCTACGCCGTACTGGCACACTGGGCCTTCGGCGGCGGCTGGCTGTTCGAGCGCGGCACCCTCGACTTCGCCGGCGGCGTGCCGGTGGAGATGGGATCCGGCTTCTCGGCCCTGGCGGCCGCTCTGGTGGTCGGTCAGCGCAAGGACTACGGCCGCCTGGCGCTCCTCCCGCACAACGCCGTCTACGTCCTGCTCGGCGCCGGGCTGCTCTGGTTCGGCTGGTTCGGCTTCAACGGCGGCAGCGGGTTCTCCACGGGCGAGAACAGCGTGCTCGCCTTCACCAACACCCTGCTCTGCCCCTGCGCCACGCTGGTCGCCTGGTTCATGCTCGACCTGATCCGGGGCCGGCGGGTGACCGCGATCGGCGCCGCCACGGCGATCATCGTCGGCTGCGTCCTGATCACCCCGGCAGGCGGGTTCATCAGCCCCGGCTGGGCGCTCGCCCTCGGCTTCCTCGGCGCCTTCCCCTGCTACTTCGTGATCCTCTATCGGCCGCGGACCCGGGTGGACGAGACGCTCGACGTGCTGGCGGCCCACGGTGTGGCCGGCTTCACCGGCATCCTCGCGGTCGGCTTCGTCGCCCAGGCGAGCTGGAACGGGATCTCGGACGGGATCCTCTACGGGAACCCAGGGCAGCTCCTCGACCAGGTGCTGGCCGACCTCGCCGGTCCGGCCTACGCCTTCGTCATGACCTATGTCCTCCTGCGGGCCATCGGCTTCGTCACCTCGCTGCGAGGGGTGGAGCGCGACGAGGCCGTGGGCATGGACCTCGTCCATCACGGCGAGGAGGCCTACGCCTCCGGTGAGGGCGCGATCCTGGTCACGCCCGAGGACGGCGGCGAGGCGCCGGTCCCGGTCGCGCAGCCCTAGCTCAGCTCTCGTCCAGCCCGTGCGGGTGGAGGTGGTCCTCGGCCATCCGCTTCAGGCGGACCCGGTCGATCTTGCCCGTCGGGTTGAGCGGCATCTCGTCGAGGAAGACGATCTCCTCCGGCGCCTTGTAGCCGATGCGGTCGCGGCAGAAGACGATCAGGTCCGCGCGCGACGGCGGATCGGCACCCTCGGCCAGGGTCACGTAGGCCCGGACGTTCTCCCCGTGCACCGCGTCCTGGACTCCGACGGCGCCGGCGAGGGCGATCGCGGGGTTCTCGACCAGGGCGCCCTCCACCTCGTACGGGCTGATGTTGGACCCGTCGTGGACGATCACCTGCTTCTTGCGGCCGAAGAACCACAGGTAGCCGTCCTCGTCCGCGCGGGCCAGGTCTCCGGAGTCGAGCCAGTCGTCGACGACCACCTTCTCGGTGGCGTCGGGCGCCTGCCAGTAGCCCGCCATCCGGCTGCGGGTCCGGATCCAGATCCGGCCCACCTCGTCGCCCTCGATCGGCTCGCCGTCCTCGTTTCGCAGCGCGATGCTGTAGCCGCAGATCGGCCTGCCGATCGAGCCCGGCTTGATCTCGCCCGAGGGCGGATTGAGGGTGGTCAGGCCGACCTCGGTCATCCCGTACCCCTCGACGATCTGGAAGCCGGCCGCCTCGGCGAATTCGTCGAGCAGCTCGGTCGAGACCTTGTCCGCCCCGGCGCGGCACATCCGCAGGGAGTCGAAGTCGTGGGGCTGGAGCTCGTGGTCGTGGATCAGGGCCGAGAGCGCCGCGGGGATCATCGCCAGGACCGTCGGCTTCTGGTCCCGGAGCAGCGGCAGCAGCTCGTGGGCGTCCGTGCTCCGCGCCACCACCACCCTGCCGCCGACCGAGAGGATCGCGAGCGCCCAGAGGAATGAGCCGATGTGCGACATCGAGGAGCCCGGCAGGAAGACGTCGGAGGAATCGAGCTCGAAGGCACCCGCCGCGCTGGCGATCATCCAGCGGAGCGTGTGCCGCGTGTGGGTCACGCCCTTGGCGGGGCCCGTGCTGCCCGAGGTGAAGAAGATCACCGCCGGAGCGTCCGGATCCGGCTCCTCGGCGTCGGCCTCGAGCGGCTCGTGATCGAGCAGCTCCGCGAACTCGTGGCGCCAGCCGTGGCCGGCGCCGACGGGTTCCTCATTGCGGGCGTGCTGGGGCTCGGCGTCGCGGTAGGCGATCGTGCCGAGCTCGAGGCCGCCGGCGAGCTCGCTCGCGGCGATGTCCTCCGCCCGCTCGACGTGGGCGAGGATGACGCGGGCGTCGCTCACCTCGAGCGCGTGATCGATCTCGCGGGCCGTGTAGCGGTAGTTGAGCGGGGTCGTGATCAGCCCGGCCCGGAAGCACGCCAGGTAATGGACCAGGAGGTCGATCCGGTTCGGCATCAGGGATGCGATCCGGTCGCCGGGCTCGAGTCCCATCCCCCGGTAGCCGCCTGCGAGCGCCGAGGCGGCCCGGTCGAGCTCGCGCCAGGTCAGCGAGCGGGTGGCGGAGACGACGGCGACCTCGTCCGGGCTCACGTCGAGGCCCGGACGCAGCAGGTCGTTGAGCGGTGCTGCCGGTGCATCCAGCTCGGCGCCATCGATCAGCATGGCGGCCGATCGTAGCCGCGCCGGCGAGCTCCTCAGTTCGAGGCCCCTGCCATCCGTGTCCACCACTGACGCCCGTCTAGGTGGCGGCCGACGATGAACCCGGCACCGGGTCGGCCTAGCGTGGGTGACCGAAAACCCGCAAGGAGTAGCCAATGGCAAGCACGATCACCCGATGGAGGCCGTTCGCGGACTTCGGTGATCTGCGCGAGTGGCTGGACCAGGCCTTCGCCGGCGACGGCGAGACATGGAATCCACGCATCGACGTGGTCAAGCGAGAAGGCGAGATGCGCCTTAAGGCCGATCTGCCCGGCGTCAAGCCCGACGAGATCAAGGTCGAGGTGGAGGACGGCGTGCTCACCGTGTCGGGCGAGCACGAGGAGAAGACCGAAGAGAAGAACGAGCACTACTTGCGCCGCGAGCGCCGCTACGGCTCGTTCTCGCGCTCGATGGCGCTTCCCGAAGGCGTGAACGCCGAGGACATCCAGGCCAACACGTCGGACGGAGTCCTCGAGCTCACCATCCCCCTGCCGAAGCCCGAGGAGAAACCATCGAAGACGGTCAAGGTGCATCCGAAGTGACCATCCGGGACGTAATCGAGGCGCACGGCCACTTCGCGCACGGGGGCAACCCGGACGACGCGGCCGAGACGTGGGCGGAGTGCGGGTTCGAGCCGCACGAGGTCGAGGAGTGGCTTCGGGCTCGCTGCTTCGACCCGAACACCGCTCGGGATCTCGCCGACGCCGGAGTGAGCCCCAACCTGGCCGCGATGAGAACCGGCGCCGGCCGAGGCGACTACACCGACACGGTCGGCTTCAAGGCGTCCGACGGGGACCTCGAGGTCGAGGAGGCTCGCGACCTGCTGGGCGTGACCTGATCGTGACCGCCGACGAAAGGAGCATGGAATGAGCGATGCGAACATCATCGACCGCAGCGCCGAGAAGGCACACGTCTGGCTCAACGAGCTCGCGGCGGAGCTCGGCGACGCCGAGGACCGTCAGGCCGCGTACCGGGTCCTGCGCGCCTACCTGCATGCCGTCCGCGATCGGCTGACGGTGAACGAGGCGGCACAGCTCGCTGCGCAGCTGCCGGAGCTGATCCGCGGGATCTACTACGAGGACTGGGTCCCGGCGAGGACGCCCCTCAAGTATCGGACTGTGGACGAGTTCCTCGACCGGGTGGCGGATGAGGCGCAGCTGTCCGGGGAGACCGATGCGTCGTACGCCTGCGCGGCCGCGGCGAGGGTGCTCCGCCGGCACGTATCGGCAGGTGAGGTCGAGGACGTGGTCGCGGTGTTTCCCGAGGAGATGCGCCCCGTCCTCGCCGGATGATCCCCCATCCAGACAGCCTGAGCCCGCCTGACCCGGGCACCGTCTCGGACCTGCTGAGCTGGCGGCCCGAGCATGGCGTGCTCTCCGTGTACATCGCGATCGATCCGGGAGACCGCCGCGCGAGCTGGCGGACCGCGGTGCGCAACGGCCTCTCGGAGGCGGTTGCGTCCGCGGGGGATGACGATCATGACCACCGCAAGGCGCTGCAGGCGACCGTGGATCGCCTCGAACGGGACCTTGAGGAGGAGCGGAAGGACGAGCACAGTGGCCTGATCGGGTTCGTCGAGGTCGCGGCGAGCGAGGGCGCGGACCGGTGGTACGCGAGCCTGATCCCGCCCCAACGGATCGAGGTCCGGCACGCACCCGGCCCCCAGGTCCACCAGCTGCTCGAGCTGCTCGACGACGGCGCGCCGCTCGGCGTCGCCGCCGTCTCCTCCGAGCGGGTTCGCCTGCTCGACTGGCGGCTCGGCCGAGTCGAGCAGTTGCACGACTGGGAGCTCTCCTACTTCGGCGAGGACTGGAAGGAGCGCAAGTCCCATCGGCCCGACCCGTCCCGCGGAGGCGCCGTTTCGGCTTCGGGCCGCGACCAGTACGACCAGCGACTCGAGGCGAACCGCGAGCGCTTCGCCGAGCAAACGGGCCGCCTGGCTCACGGGGAGTCGAACAAGCATGGCTGGGAAAGGGCGCTCGTCTTCGGCGACCGGCGCTACGTCGGCAAGTTCACCCAGGGCTTCGGGAACGGGATCGAGCTGATCGCGCTCGACGGCGACCTCGTCTCTGAGCCCACCGAAGTGATCTCGCGGCGTGTCGAGGAGGTCCTTTCAGGGATGAACCGCACACGCGAGGCAGCGTTAATCGACCGGATCAAGGAGGCGGCCTATGCCGAGGGACGCAGCTCGCTCGGCGCCCAGGAGACTCTCCAGGCGCTGAAGGAGGGCCGGGTCGAGCACCTGGTCTACGACGCGACGCGGGACTCCCCGGAGACCGAGCGGATGGTCGAGCTCGCCCTCGGAAGCGGCGCGGCGATCACCCCCGTCGAGGGCGACAGCGCCGCGGCCATTGCAGAACAGGACGGCGTGGTGGCCCTGCTGCGCTACTGAGCTGACTCAGGATCGAATCAGGACAGCCAGGCAACCGGCGAACCCGCCGTCCGCCGAGCTGGGGCAGGTGGAGCCGGCTCCTCCATCCTCACGACCGATGAGCGCCGGTCAGGGAAGAACCCCGAGCCGCGAAAGCATCGCCCGGTCGCTCAGATAGTGGTGGGCGCTGCCGATGAGCCCGTCGACGACCCGGTAGATCCCGGCGAAGTCCGTGGGCGTGTTCTGACCGTCGAGCACGATCACGCCGACGGCGAGCACGCGGCCGTCAGCCAGGTCCTCCAGCGAGAGCTCCCGGATCTCGTGGCGGCGATTCTGTACCTCGTCGAACCACTGGCGGATCCCGTCGTGCCCGACGTAGGCCGGGCGCGAAGCGCTCAGCTTGAGTGGATGAAACTCGATGTCGGGAGCGACGCAGGCGAGGATGCGATCGAGGTCACGGGCGTTGAGCGCCTCGATCCATCGGATCACCGCATCACGGTCCACCCTGGCTGACTCCACGGAGGGTGAGCGACCGGACTCGAACCGGCGACCACCTGGACCACAACTAGACGGAACGGGTTCCACCTACCTCTCCTCAGGCGTCCTCAGGCACGGCGTCTTGGTCTGAGTTAGTCCCACTTGCGCTCAGATTGATGCCCGAATTGATGCCCGCGAAGGCCCGCTCCACCAACTCGCGCTCCTGGTCGGAGGCTTGGTAGTCGGCGTAGATCATCGTCGTCTTTATATCGCGATGCCCTAGCCACTCCTGCAGGGTCCGCATGGGGACGCCGGCCGCAGCCATCTGGGTGCCGAAGGTGTGGCGAAGGTCGTGAAACCGGACCCGCCGAACCCCGGCCGAGAGGATGGAGGCCGAGAGAGAGCGACTGGAGAGCGAGAAACGACCAGTCACTGGCTCAGGATGCGGCGGGCGAGCTCGACCAGGGAGAGGTTCCCATTCGAGATGTCAGTCGCCCCGGCCACGTTCGAGGAGCCGGTCAAGCTCCGCGTCGAGTTCGTCTGGGCCGTCCGGCTGGTAGCGCAACGCTCGCTCCAGACAAACCATCGCGGTCACCGAACCGTCTGCCGCCTTCTTGGAGAGCAGGTCGAGGACGTCGTCGCGGCTCAGGATCTCTTTGTCGTCTTTCTTGGCCATATTCGCCTTCCGTGAAATTTCAGTTCTTTTCGCAGTCGGTCAATCGGCGCTTTTCTGAGCGGGCAGTTCTGGGCTGGCACCCTCCCCTACGGCGGGGGATACTGCGTGGGCGATGTCGGAGGAGAACGTCGAGGTCGTGCGCCGGGGTTTCGACGCATTCAATGCGTTCATGCGCGGCGAACACGCCGAGCAAGCCCTTGCTGCACTCGTCGATCCGGAGTTCGAGTACGACTGGCCCGCCGAGCGGGACTGGCCTGAACCGGATCGTTCTCGACGAGGCGTCCCGTTGGCCTTCGCGTTCATCAAGCGAGTTCAAAGCGCGTTGATCGATGTTGTCTGGGAGCCGCTTGAGTTGATCGAGGCACCGGACAATCGCGTTCTCGCCCAAGTCCGGCAAAGCGGGCGAGACCGAGAGAGCGGCGCGCCATTCGACGTCCGGCTGTTTCACGTCGTCACGCTCCGGGACGGACGAGTGCGCAAGTTGGAGTTCTTCCGCCATCGCGCCGACGCCCTCGAAGCCGCCGGGCTGTCGGAGTAGGCGATGTCGGAGGAGAACGTCGAGGTTGTACGCCGCCTGTACGGCTTGTGGCCCGACCGCGTCTTGGCCGCCGAGGAGGTCCTCCATCCCGACGTCGTCATCGATGTCACGCGAAACGTCCTCACCCCCGCCCTCTATCACGGCTTCGATGGCTTCCGACGCTTCTTGGAGCAGGTGGAGGAGGAGTGGGAGAACCTTCAAGTTGAACCCGAGGAGTTCATCGACGCGGGTGACAATGTGGTGGCGGCCGTTCGGATGTGGGGGGAGCGACGCGGCAGCAAGATGAAAGCCGAGACGGGGGCGTTCACCATCTGGACGTTCCGCGAGGGCCTGGTGCTGCGGTACACGAGCTACCGAACGAAGAGGCAAGCCCTCGAAGCCGCCGGGCTGACGGAATAGGCAATGTCGGAGGAGAACGTGGAGGTCGTGCGAAGAATCGTGGACGCCCATCAGCGCGGGGACTTCGCCACCGTCTTCGAGGCCTATGACCCGGCCATCGAAGGGCACACCGGGGACGCGCTGCACGCTCAGTGGTCTGACTTCGAGCCCGTCTATCTCGGTCACGAAGGCGTCCGGATGTTCTGGCGTACCTGGTTCGCCGCGTGGGAGACGGTCGTCTTCGAATACGAGGAGTTCATCGACGCGGGGGATCAGGTCCTCAGCATCCTCAGTCAGCGAATGCGCGGGCGTACCAGCGGCGTAGAGCTTGAATGGAACTCCTATGCCCAGCTGTGGACGATCCGGGACGGCAAGGTCATCCGCATGCAGTTCTTTGCGAATCGCGACGAAGCCCTCGAAGCCGCCGGGCTGTCGGGGTAGCTGCTTTGGACGAAAAGCAGCGGTTCTGCTTTGCATGGAAAAGCACCGTTCATTTTGAGCAGGGCGACCTCTCGATCGAGGCGATCCACGTGAACCTGTCGGGGATCCAGGGCGGCGCCAGGATCGCGATCCGCATCCCATGTTGCCTCGCTCACCCACGGGACGATCGCTAGCGGCGTGGGGCGGTTTGGACAGACTCCGCCGGAAGTAGCTCGGAGAGGTCCTCGACGACTAGGTCCGCTCCGTGCTCCAGCAGGGCATCCCGTTGGCCGCTTCGATCGACGCCGACCACTAACGAGAACAGACCCGCCCGACCGGCCTCGACGCCTGACAGCGCGTCCTCGAAGACGGCCAACCTCTCGGGCGGTTCGCCGACCGAGCGCGCGGCGGCGAGGTAGGTGTCCGGCGCGGGCTTTCCGCGCAGCCCCTCGCGCGCGGCGAGTTCGCCATCGATTCGGACTTCGAAGAGATCTTCGAGCTTGGCTGCCGCGAGGATCTCTTTGCAATTCTTGCTGGACGACACGACAGCGCGCCGAAGACCCAATGATTGCGCGGCGCGGACGTAGGCGACCGATCCCGCGTACGTGTCGACGCCCCGCTCGCGGATCAGGCGGAGCACCAGCTCGTTCTTGCGGTTCCCGAGTCCAGCGACGGTCTCCGCGCCGGGCGGATCGGAGGGATTGCCCGCGGGCAGCTCAATCCCACGCGTGGCCAGAAATGACCGCACGCCCTCGTATCGAGGCTTGCCATCGATATAGCGCAGGTAGTCGGCGCGAATGTCAAACGGAGTAAACGATGCCGACTGGCGTGTCCGCAGATAGCCGTCGAACATTTCCTTCCATGCAGCGGCGTGGAGACCAGCCGTTCGCGTGAGCACTCCGTCGAGATCGAACAGGCAGCCCCTTGCCCCGCTTGGCAAACCGAGCACGCATGACTTGTAGACGATCTCGGTAGTTGTGATTCGCTTCCCCGGTGGAGGCAGGAGCGAGCGGGCCACAGCCAGAGCAGGAACCCGGGTGGACCGTGTGCGTAGCCGACGTGCCGACAGAGGACGAGGCCGCCTATGCCGCCGTCCTCGAGCTCGGTGACGGGCTCGTTGGTGTCGCGGGCGCGCCTGTCGTCGAGCATCGCGCGGCGAGGCCTGGAGTGCGGGCGCCCGGCATCTTTCACGGCGAGGGGGCAGAGAGCAAGCTGCTGCCGCTCCCTGACTGCACGCGTCTCGAGCTGGCGCATAGGCGGGGAATTCGGATCGAGCGGACGCTGGACATGCGCGCCGGCTTGCTTCAGCAGCGCGTGGATGACCACGGCCGTGACCTGTCGGTGACGAGCTTCTGTTCGCTTGGGCGTCCCGGGACCTTTGTGATGCGCGCCACCGGCGATCCCGCCCTGCTTCGTCCTGGGGATCCACTTTGCTTGCCGACACTCGCCGAGGACTCGCGGCGGTCGGAGTCACCCTCCTTGCGAGCCCGAACTCTGGAGCCCAGCGGCTACCTCACCAGAAGCGGGATCGACTCCGCAAAGGTGGAGGCGCGCGGGGCACCCGGCGGCGCCGTCGCCGTGGCGCGGCAGCGCGTCGGCGCCGGTGAGCTGGAGCGGATCGCCGCCTACGCGATCGATCCACTGAAGATGCCCGACGAGCGCAACGCCCAATCTCTACTCGAGGAGGCCGAAAAGATCGGCTTTCGGGGACTCGTCTCCGAGCAGCGCGACGCGTGGAGGAGACGGTGGGAGAGCTGCGACATCGCCGTCGAAAGTGATCCGCAACTGCAGCTCGCGCTGAGGCTGGCGATGTTCCACCTGACGTGCCTGATCAGCGCCACCGGGGAAGCCGCGGTGCCAGCGCGCGGAACGACAAGCGACACCTATCACGGTCATGTGTTCTGGGACGCCGACGTGTTTGTGCTTCCTTTCGCCGCCGCCACCAATCCGGGGGCGGCGCGCGCCATGCTGCGCTACCGCGCCCGCCGGCTCGCGGCCGCACGCGCGAACGCAGCGCGGCACGGGCACGCCGGCGCGCGCTTTCCCTGGGAATCGGCGGCGACGGGCGAAGAGGCGACGCCCCTGACGCGGATCGACCATCGAGGCGACCGAGTCGACGTGCTGACGGGCGCGCTCGAGGAGCACGTGACCGCCGATGTCGCTTGGGCCGCCGATCACTACCTCGCGTGGACCGGCGATCTGGAGTTCGCCCGCGGCGACGGCAGCGCCCTGCTGGTCGACACCGCACGCTATTGGGCGTCACGGGTGGAACGAGACAGCGACGGCAGCTGTCACATCCGGGGCGTGATCGGTCCGGACGAGTATCACGAGGGAGTCGACGACAACGCCTACACGAACGTGATGGCGAGGTGGAACCTGAGGACGGCGGCGCGACACGTCGCGCGTTACGGTGCCGCGGTCCCCACTCGCGAAGTACGCAGCTGGCTGGCAACCGCGGACGCGATCGTCGATGGCTATGACCCGCAGTCGCGCCTCTACGAGCAGTTCGCCGGTTTCCACGAGCTCGACTCCTTGGTTGCCAGCGAGGTCGCCGAGCGGCCGTTCTCGGCCCCCCGCGTACTCGACTACCGAAGAACCGCCGGCAGCCAGCTGATCAAGCAGACCGACGTCCTGTTGTTGCACTTGAACGTCCCGGAGGAGACGGTCCCTGGGTCGCTCGGACCGAATCTCAATTTCTACGAGCCACGCACCACACATGAGAGCTCGCTCTCCGCTGGATCTAGTGCCGAGGCACTCGCCCGGGCGGGCCGCCCTGGCGACGCATTGCGCTGGCTGCACGAGTCCGCCTTCATCGACATGCCGCAGCTTCGCCCGGTCCCACGACCGGGGCTGCATACGGCGGCGATGGGGAACACCTGGCGCGCCGTCGTGCTCGGCATCATGGGGGTTCGCCCGTCGGAGGACGGGTTGCGGATCGATCCGAAGCTGCCGAGTGAATGGGATGAGGTTGACCTGCGCCTGCGCTACCGGGGCGCGAGCGTCCGTTTGCGGGCCTCTGCTGACCATGTGACGGCGCAATGCAGCCGGCCCGTGAGACTCTCCCTCGGCGCGCGCCCAGCAGTCACGGTCGGACCGGACAGCGAGGACCTCGTGGCTGGGCGATAGCGGGCTTTCGCCAAGGCACGCGGACGGCGGCTATCCGACCTCAGGAGAGTGCGTAACCGGTCGCGTTGATCAGCCTGCCAACGTCAACCCTTGCCTGACGGCTCGGGCACGGAAGCTGCTGGCCCTGTTAGGTAGGCGTTGCTGACCCACCCATATGCACGGTCCCGCTCGGATGTGCAATGCAGTGGTCCAACACTGTCGCCGGCGGTAGGCGCACCGATGCCCATACCACTGAGCGTGCGACTTGGCATCCCTCGGAGATCACGGCATGGTGACCAATGACCGCGGAAGGGCCGAGCCTGCAGCCAGCTTCCACTTGCGCTCCCGAACCAAGTAGCAGCGGCGGTCGCAGTCGCGCACTCGGATGGACCTCGGCAGCTGCCCAGGATGTCGTTCCGGCATCTTGGATCGCGACGAGATTCGCAGCGAGATAGTCCGCAGGTGTCCCGATATCGATCCAGGCGGCGTCGCTCGCGTCGAAGCTTCCCACGTAGGCCGATTTCGCGAGCAATCCACGATAGCCGGCGAATATGGACCCGCGCTCCGGCAAGAAAGGAAGGATGGCCGGGGTCAGAATGTGAATGCCCGTGAACTTCCAGCGTCGGCAGGCCCTGGCCCCCGCCACGCCGGGGACGGCCGTCACGGCTCCGCGCGCGTCAACACGAATGGGATCGGCCTTCGCGCTGCCACGGGCTGCTTTGAGCACAAGCGTTGCGTCCGCACCAGAGCTGACGTGATGACGTACCACGCGGCGCAGGTCCACCGAGTGGAAGGTGTCCGCGTTGATTACGAGGAACGCCGACTCGTGCTCCAGCTGGCCGCGCACCCGTGTGAGGCCACCACCCGTGCCGAGGGGCTTGGACTCCACCGAGAGCACGACCTCCAAGTTGCTGCCGGCCGGACCGCGCACGTATTCGGCGAGGTGGTTAGGCAGATGGCTCGCGTTGAGGATGACATTGCGCACTCCTGCTTGGGCGAGCGCTTCAAAGTGATAATCGAGCAGCGGCCGATCAGCGACTGGGACCAGGGCCTTCGGCAAGTGGGTGGTCAGTGGGCGGAGGCGCGTGCCGTATCCGGCCGCCAGCAATAGCGCAGTGCGCACTTGGTGATCGTAGGTGGCTTGCCCACCTCCCTGGCAGGCGATCAGGCCATCGCCTGGTAGTTGCCGACGCTCAGATGGTGCAGCAATACCGGCCCGTGGCGTACACCCCGGTGCCCGTCGTCTTCCCGCGCGGCTAGCGCCGTGCGCTTGTGCTCTTCGCGCGGGTCGACCGGCCCTTCGCGCGGGCCGTTGTGCCTTTCGCACGGGTCGACCCGCCTTTGGCGCGGGCCGTTGTGCTCTTCGCGCGGGAGGGCGTCGGCTCCTCGGTCAGCGCCTTCTGAAGGCTCCGCATGTCGGCCGAGAGCGCACGATTCAGCTTGCCCACATCCCGGCGCTGATTCTTCAGGAGCTGTTGCACATTGCGGACCATGTCGCGCCTGCCCCGGCCCACATCCTTCTGCAGCTCGGCCAGCGCCTTCTGCGCCTCATCGAGCGAACCGCCCGCCCGCTTCAGCGCCGCCTCCGCCCGCTTCTTCGTCGCATCGGCCGACGCACGTACGCGCTCCGGCGTCTTCTTCGTTTCTGGCATGGGCGCTCCTTACTCGGGGACTGCACGAGTCTACGGGCCGCTTTCCGCTAGGCGCAGCCGGGCCTCTTGCTGCGGTCTGCAGGGCCTGCTTTCAATGCAAAGGCGAAAGTGCCGCTTTGGACGAGAAGCGGCTATCGGCCGCGCGGGACCCCGATGCCCATGACCCGCGTGCTCCACGGAACGCCAAGCAGGGGTTCCCTACGGATGCCAGGCCCTGGTGCACGCGTGATGATCCGTGGAGTAGTTTGAGACACGGAGCGGTGTGCGTATCAGGTGGAGGTGGTGCAGATGGCCCTCAAAGACAGGTCAGTAGAGCTCTCCGAGCAAGTCGTCGAGGAGATCAAGGAAGGTCAGGAGGCCGCGATCGAAGCGGTTCGCAACTTCACCGAAACCGTCGACAAGACGCTGGCCAAAGAAAGCAGCCCCACTCAGGCTGAGGAAATCGTCGACTCCGCGTTGAAGATGGCGGACAAGCTGGTTGAGACCCAGTACACGTTCCTAAAGAAGGTCGTTCACAGCGCCGGCGAGTCTATGGGCGTCGAGGGGTCCAGCGAGAAGAAGTAAGGGCGCACCGGCGCAATCTGGATCCCTTCCTTGACCTCCCCGGAGGCTCCCCGGGCTCACCCGGCTACGGCGGGGCCGGGAACGATCCGCTGCTTGGCGCACGAGGGCAAACCGGCTGCTAGTCGGCAATGGAAGACACTGCAAGGGTGGCGGCACTCGAGAGGAGGGCGCTCCTCGCCCCTCGGGCACCGCTACAACACACTTTGCGGCTGTCGGGCGGCGCATCGAGCATGTCGACCAAGTGGAAGCAGAGAAGTGCAAGCGACCGAGCACGGCGTTCCGCGGCAAGGACGCTGTCGCCAGCACGGATCGTCAACCGGACAACCAAGGAGTTGATGCGATGACAACGCCGGGGACGCGGCGGAGGAAGATCCCGCGTGATCGCGGGAACGACTACACAGCCGAAGCCGCGGAGGCGCGCCGTGCCTTCCTGAGGGAGCAGACGGGCGTGGGACTGAAGCACCTCTCCCACTATTCCTTCGACCCGTCGATTCTCCCCGGCAACGTCGAGAACTTCACCGGCGTAGCGCAGGTTCCGATCGGCATCGCCGGGCCGCTGCTCGTCAACGGGGAGCATGCCCAAGGCGAGTTCTACGTTCCGCTGGCGACGAGCGAGGGCACGCTGGTGGCGAGTTACAACCGCGGCATGAAACTGCTGCGCCAGGCCGGCGGCGTAAGAACCACGATCGTCGACGACGCCATGCAGCGCGCCCCAGCCTTCGTGTTCGAGAGCGCCCGTGAGGCACGGGCGTTCGGGGAGTGGCTCACGGAGCACTTCGCCGAGATCAAGCAGGCAGCCGAAAGCACGACGCGCATCGGCCGGCTGCGGGGGATCGAGCAGTACTCCGCCAGCCGAATCCTGTTCACGCGCTTCGACTTCACGACGGGCGACGCCGCTGGGCAGAACCTCACCGGCAAGGCGACTGCGGCGGCCTGCGCGTGGATCACCTCCAACCACGAGGGCATCACCAACTTCTATCTGGAGTCCAACTTCGCCACCGACAAGAAAAGCTCGCAGATCAACATCCTGCGCACGAGGGGCAAGCGTGTGGTCGCGGAGGTGACGATTCCCGCCGCCCTGATCGAGGAACAAATGGGCACCACCAGCGAGAAGTTGTTCCGCGCACGCCAGGTGTCACAGCTGGGCGGCTTCATGTCCGGAGTCAACAACAACGGCCTGCAGTCGGCCAACGGTATCGCCGCTTTGTTCATCGCCACTGGGCAGGACGCCGCCAATGTCGCTGAATCATCCGCAGCTCTCGGCTTCAGCGAGCTGCTCCCCAATGGCGACTACTACGGCTCGATCACACTGCCCTCTCTGATCGTCGGCACCTATGGCGGCGGCACCGGGCTCGCCACCCAGCGCGAATGCCTGGAGCTCCTCGGCTGCTACGGGACCGGCAAGGTTCGCAAGCTGGCCGAGATCGTCGCGGCGACGGTGCTCTGCGGCGAGCTCTCACTCGGCTGGGCGATCGTCCTCGCAGAATGGGTGAGGGCGCACGACCTACTCGGCCGCAATCGGCCCTAGCTCGCGCATACTCTGCGCATGGCAGTTGTCGGCGCCGAAGAGCGGCCGACACCAGAGAGCCGCCCTCCCGCCGGGCTTCACCGCCTTAATCGAGCGCCCGTCACGTCCGCCCACGAGTGGGTTACTAACTGGCTCTAGATAGCTGGTCTCGGGTGGCGCCGGATCTTCCGCACTGCCCCGCAGATCGATGCGGCATCCCGCCTCCGTGTCAGCCTCGATGACGACCCTGCGCTGGTCCAGCTCGAGACCCTGCCCGGACGCGACTTCTACGACTCCCGACCGGCGACGACCCTCCGTGGCGCTGGTCGATCGCCTCACGACCGAGCGGGCGGCCCTTCCGTTAGAGCTGCAATGTGAGATAGCTGCTTTGCATGGAAAGCAGCGGTCTGGCCCGGGAGCCTCTGGTCTAGGAGACTTGCTTCTCGCGCGAGCGGGAGCACGTTGGTGGCGGCGCGCTCCCGCTCGCTGCACCTAGTCGGGCTGCGACTCCACGCTAGCCAGCGGCCATTGCCGCCTGGGCCTCAGCCAGCTTCGCCCGCAACGTGGTCAGACCCTCCTTGAACTCGAGCAAGGGCCGCACCTCCCAGGTGACCATTCCAAACAGCGGGTAATCGGCCATCAGGTCGAGGGCCTCGCCATGGGAATCGGCGTTCGCGATGCTGAAGCCGCCGCCCTCGAGGTATCCGTAGGTGCAGTCGAAGGTGCCGTCCTCATTCTTTCCCTCGAGCCATTCGATCGCGCTGTCGAGCTGTTCGGGCGTTGGAGGCATCGGACCGGGTGTGGCGCTGATGAAGTACTTCATCTCACTCCTCCGTTTCTTAAGTCCCCCACTGGCGAGTATTCCACCCTGTCCGCACTGGCCAGGTTCCGATCCCGTGAATGCCTGATGTTTCGAGGCCGATCCCAAAGCCGACAGAGCGAGCGCATCCCCCTTTGGACGAGAAGCAGCAGTCCTGCTTTGCATGGAAAGCAGCGGCGTCGGGCGAGATACTGGAGGGGTATGTCGGAGGAGAACGTCGAGACGATTCGCCGAGGCATCGATGCCTACAACCGAGGCGACAAGGCGGCCTGGCTCGACGCCTACGATGCCGACGTCGTGATGATTCCCGCCCGGGAGTGGCCAGAGAGCTCGCCGACTCGCGGCAGGGAAGCACTCTGGGATTTCTATATGGAAGCGTTGGCGACCTGGGAGACGGCGGCGATTCCTGAGTTGGGCGAGGTGATCGACTCCGAGGATCGGGTCGTGGGCAACTCTCGCTACGTGGGCCGGGGCAAGACGAGCGGCGCGCCCTTCGACTTCAACTACTGGTTCGTAGCCACCTTCCGCAACGGGAGGCAGTCCCGGGTCGAGTGGTTCTCCGACCGGGAGCAGGCTCTCGAAGCCGCCGGCCTGTCGGAGTAGTGCTTTGGACGAGAAGCGCTAGTCGCTTTGCATGGCCGCTTAACTGCGCCGAATCCGGTCAGCGTCGGCTATTCAGCCACTCGACTTTCTCGGGATCGTGGTGGTCGAAGAAGAGCGTCTCCCCGGTGTCGAGCTCGGCGATCCGCTCCATCTCCTCGTTGGTGAGCTCGAAGTCGAAGACATCGATGTTCTGGCGCATCCGCTCGGCCCGGACTGATTTTGCGACCACGACCACGCCTCGCTGAACGAGCCAGCGTAGGACTACCTGAGCGACCGACTTGTCATGTGCGGAGCCGATCTCGGTGAGAGTGGGATTTGAGAACAGGTCGTTCTTGCCTTCAGCGAAGGGACCCCAGGCCTCCATCTGCACACCCTTCTCCTGCATCAGCTCCTGGTAGTTGGCGCGCTGGAAGAACGGATGAGTCTCGACCTGGTTGACGGCCGGCGTGATCTCGTTGTGGTCGATCAGGTCCACGAGCCGGTCGGGATAGAAGTTCGATACGCCGATCGCCTTCGCCGATCCTGCTTCGTGGAGCTTCTCCATCGTCCGCCAGCAGCCGTAGTAGTCGCCGAGCGGCTGGTGGATCAAGTAGAGGTCGATGTAGTCCAGGTTGAGGCGCTTGAGTGAGGCCGCGAATCCGCGCTTGGCCGCTTCCTCACCAGGCCCATCCGGGATGAAGAGCTTGGTGGTGACGAAGAGCTCTTCGCGGGCGATCCCGCTGGCGGCGATGGCACGGCCGACGGATTCCTCGTTGCCGTACGAGGCCGCGGTGTCGATGAGGCGGTATCCGGCCGTCAACGCATCGGTGACCGCTTGTTCCGTGTCCTCAGCCGGGATCTGGTAGACGCCGAACCCGGCTGCCGGCATCTCCACCCCGCTGTTGAGGCGGATCTGGGGAACAGTCGCCGGTGCGGCAGGCGTTTCGCTCATAACTCAACGCTACCTCTGCCCGGTTTCAGCGCACAGCAACCAGGCTGAGCGACAGTAGTGCCTTGGACGAAAAACAGCGGTCCTGCTTTGCATGGAAAGCGGTGTTCTTTGCGCCTTGCGCAAAGAAGGAGCCCGAGGCCATCTGCCGAGAGCGCCGTCTGCCCCTGGATTCCACGCTTCCCCGCGTGCGCGTGCCATCAGGGCCTGCCGAGTCCAACCCCGGCCGTGCGGGGTCCGCTAAGCGCTCGGGGACGAAACCTCTCCCCTTGGCGGCCTTTGCTCGTCGCCCGGGGAGGCCGCCGTGGGCGCAGCGGCCTGAAGCATTTCGCCGAGCTGCTCCTCCGGCAATCCCAGAGGCAACACCACGTCGATCGAGTCCGCCCCCGCCTCGAGCCAGGCGCGGACCGCGTCCGGCGCACCGTCGTAGGTGCCCATCACGGTCACCTCGCGGGCCAGCTCCTCCGCCGCAGGGGGCAGTTGCGGTGGCCCGCCGTCCCCGTTGGCGGCGAGCAGGGCATCGGCCCCGTCGGCGAACCCGAAGTGATCCCGGAGCATCCGCGGATAGAGGGGGCCCATGCGTGTGAGGTAGGCGAGCAGCCAGCCGGCGGCGATCTGCCTGGAGGTCGCCTCGTCTTCGCCGATCGCGAGCGGGACGCTGGCGGCCAACCCGGTTCTAACCGGGACGTCAGCACGCGCCTCGCCTTCGGCGAGCAGGGCTCGGCCGTCCCGCAGTCGCGAGCGGGCCCAGAGGAACGGCAGCCATTCGTCCGCGAGCTCACCGGCCAGGCGGACCGAAGCCGGGGCGAGTGCGGCGAGGAGGATCGGCACCGGGTCTTCAGGCGGCGCGCCCAGGCGCAACGGTCTGACTCCCTCTCGGTCGAGTGGGAGCCGAGCGCCGTCAAGCAACGCTCTGACGGCGACCAGAGTGGTTCGCATCCGCTCGACCGGTCGCTGCCAGGTGAGTCCGTGGAGGCCCTCGACCAGCGGCGGGCTGCTCGCACCGAGGCCGAGGGCGAAGCGGCCCCCGGACGCGCGCTGGAGACCGGCTGCGGCCATCGCGATCGCCGCCGGAGTGCGGCTCCAGACCGGGAGCACGCCTGTGTTGAGCCCGATTCGCGAGGTCAGTCCGGCGATCTGCGTGAGCACCACGACTGCGTCGTTGGTCCACCCCTCGGCGGTGCCAAAGCGGGCGTAGCCAAGCTCCTCAGCGCGCACCGCGAGCCGAATCGTCGCCTCGGCGTCGGTCTGGAATGGCGTCACACCGGCCCCGACCCTCGAAGCCCCATCCGACGACGGGCCGCTCGTATGGGTCATGTCGGGCTGGGTCATCGTCAGGCTTACGCGGCCATGCGGAAGAGGGATCGGACTAAGGGGGAGTCTGGCAGAGCTGGGCCGACGATCAGCGGGAGGTGGGACCGTACTCCCGCCGCGCTTCTGCTTTGCATGGAAAGCAGTAGTCCTGGCGCGGAGATTCCGCGACCGATGGACCGACTCAGAGCTTCTTCTTCAGCTTCACCTTGACCGACTGAGTGCTCGGGTCGCCGCCGGTGGGCTTGTAGGTGACGGCGACGCTGAGCTTCACCTTGCCGGTCTCGTTCAGCTTTCGCTTCTTCTTCCCCTTGGCCTTGATCAGGAGCTGCGCCGGACCCGGAGTCACCGCCTTGCTGATCCGAGCCCCAGCGGCAGACGCGACCTTGGCGCCGTTCCCCGCGCCAGTCAGGTCGCCAGCGTTGGGCAGGGTCAGATTGAGCGTCGCCGTGCCCTTCTTCTTGTCTAAGGTCGTGGCGCCGACCGTGACCGTGTTGGCCGGCTCGAGCAGGGCCGAGATGTTCACCCGGTTCAACGAGGTCGGGCTGAACGTCCCGGCCTCCCCGTCGGCGAGGTTGCCGGGGCCTCTGGCGAGCAAGATGTCCCCGCTGGCGGCAGTAAACGTGCAGCCGGCTCCGCCGGTGTTCAGGCCGAGGATGTCGCCGGGCTGAACCGAGATGCTCGTCGGGAACGTGTTGAGAAGGTTGGGGCTGATCGGCTTGGGACCATCGTGAGCGACGACGCGGTAGAGGTTCGGATCGCCGACGAAACGGAAGACCTTCATCGTCAGCGTCTGCGACGACGTGCCGGTCGCGAGGTGACTCCAGGAGGTGATCGTGCCCGTCTCTGGGATGGTGTAGCTCGGGCCGGAGGTGACGGATGCCTGTAAGAGATCCACAGGTCCGCAGCTCCCGCTAGACGCGCCGACCTGCCCGATGGTCACTGATGCACTCGCCGGTGCCGCGCCGAGCGCCACAGTGGCGCACGCAAGAAGACTGATCGCTATGAGTCGAGCCCTGCTGATGTCACGACCCTAACCGCTCAGACGCTCTCTGACCACACCGTTCCTAGCGGACGATGAACTTCTTGGCGGTAGCTGCTTTGGACGAAAAGCGGCTATCTGACGGCTGCGCACATCCGAGCGGCTGATCCACCTGTGGTGGCAAGCCCACGCCCCGATGCCCCCCTGGCGCACTCGGGCCCTTGATGATGTAATTGGCTATCAAGCGTTCAGTCGGAGGCGACGCTCTATGCGCCAGATCCTCGGAGCCAACCCGGCGATGCGACGGGCCTGGCTCGCGCACAACACCGGGCACGCCCTGGAATCCGCGGCGGAGATGGCGTTCGCGCCCGAAGACGCCCGCGGGAAGATCGAGAACCTCGTGGGGGCGACCCATATCCCCCTCGGCATAGGCGGACCCATCCGTGTCAAGGGACAGCACGCCGACGGGGAGTTCTTCGTGCCCTTCGCGACCACGGAGGGGACTCTCGTCACGACCTACCAGTACGGCATGCGGGCGATCACCGAGGCGGGTGGCGCCAATGCGTATGTGTTGGCGGACGCGCTCGACATCACTCCCTGCTTCGTGGTGAGGACGACGCGAGATGCGCTCGCCCTGGCGAGCTGGCTTGACGATCACTTGACCGAGCTCCAGGCTCTGGCCGCCGAGAGCACGGCCCACGGCCGTCTGGTCGAGATCCGCCCGCACGTGTTCGGCCGGCGCGTGTTTGCCCAGTTCGTGTTCAGCACGGGCGATGCAATGGGCCTCAACATGGTCAATCTCGCGGTCGACCAGATCTGCCGGCATGTCGCTGAGGCGGTGCCGTCCGAGCGGTGGTACCTGCGCTGCAATTACTCGAGCGACAAGAAGCCCGCCGCCATCAACCTGTTCCGGCCCTATGGCAAGGAGGTGGCGATCGACCTGACCCTGCCCGCCAGCGTCGTCGAAGCGCACCTCGGCGTGTCGCCCCCGGATCTGGTCGAGTTCGCGGCCTCCGGTCGGCTAGGCACCATGCAGGCGGGCGCGCTCGGGGCGAACGCCCACTTCGCGAACGGCCTGGCCGCCATCTACATCGCGTGCGGCCAGGACGTCGCGCAGATCGTCAACGCGAGCATCGGCTTCCTGGACGTCGAGCTGGTTGGCGCGGCCGACCTCTACGTAGCCGCCCGGCTGCCGAACCTGGTGGTCGGCACTGTCGGCGGTGGGAGCAGCCTCCCGACGCAGCGCGAGTGCCTGGCCCTGCTTGGCTGCGACGGTGAAGGCACGGCGCGGAAGTTCGCCGAGATCGTGGGGGCGACCCTCGTCGCCGGCGAGCTCGCAATCTGCGCGGCACTGGCCAATGATCGGTTCATCGAGGCCCATCGGCGGAACCGGCGCATCGCTGCCGTTGCCGGGTGACGCCCCCGAAGGCGGTCAAAACCCAAGTAGCTAAGTGGAGGGCTGTCCACGTTCCTTGGCTTGGAATTACCATGGCCGCGTGAGCGACTCTGTCCACCAGCGCCTTTGCACTCTGCTCGGGGAGGACCCTGTGCCGGAGGTCCGGACGGAGGCGGCGCGAGCGCTCGGAGTCACCGGGGAATCCAATGAGTCGGTTGAGCCGCTTGTCGCGGCGCTCGATGACTCGAGCGCCGAGGTGCGACGGTCGGCGACCCTCGCCCTTGGGCGCATTCCGGATCCCCGTGCCGTGGAGGCGCTCGTCACCGCCCTTGGCGAACGGCCTGAGCTCTGGCGCGAGGCATCGGCCGCGCTGGCGGCTGCCGCCGACCCCGACCTGCTGGACCGGCTCGTGCCGTTCCTTGACTCGGAGTCGAGCCACGTGCGCTCCGGCGCCATTCGCGCGATCGCCGCGGTCAGCAGCTCCACGCGGGCGGAGCCCCCCGTCTTCGAGTACACCGACGACGAGGGGCACCGGCACATCCTGTTCTGATCTAGCGCTCGAAGCCGCGCTCGCAGCCAACCTAGGAGAGCTCGATGGGCGCCGCCTCGGAAGCCGGGTCGCTCGTCACGGTCATCACCCATCCCGCATCGTGGCGCCACCAACCAAGTTCGACCGGCCCGTCCTCCCAGCTGATCTGAAGCCGGGCCCACGACCCGGCACGCTGAGCGAGACCCTCGGCCTCGACGGTGGCGCGGCGGAGGTTCAGCCGCAGGCCCTCGCGCCTCGCCTTCGAGGCGGCCTCCTTCGCGGTCCAGATCAGGTTCGCCGCCAGGTCCCGGGCTTCACCGTTCTGGGCGCTGACCAGCTCGCGCTCGGCGGGGCGAAGCCACTCTCGGAGGAACGCCTCGCTACGAGGCTCGATCGCCTCGAGATCACATCCGAGTGCCGTGGTCCCATCCGCCACGGTCGCCAGCGCCCGCCCTGCGCGGTGGCTGAGCGAGAGAGCCAGGTCCGCCGGCGAATCATCGATCAGCGCCTCGGGTGCGCCCTCCTCAGCGGCGGCGATCATCACCGACTCAAGGGCCACCCCGCGCCATGCCGCCACTGCAGCCTTTCCGGTCCAGCGCCCGAGCCGCCAGTCGTCGCGACGCTTGGGGACTCGAAGCTCCGAGAGAACCTCGCCCTCCTGCTCGCTGAGCCAGCGATCGTGCCGAGGCACGTCACCGAGCTCGCGCGTCAGCCACCCGAGTTCTGTCACCGCTCGTCCCTTCGCCGCTGATCCGCTGCATCCCCCGCTCGATCGCCTCGATCAGGTAGGGGCGCAGTTCGGCCGCCGGAATGATCGAGCTGACCGAGCCAACCTCGACCGCTCGCTCGACGCTATGGACCGAGTCGAACTCCGCGGCCAGCTCCCCCTGCTTTTCCGCATGCACCTGATCCCAGAGCTCGGACCGCTCGACGCGAAGTCGGGTTCGCTCCGGACCCTCAGCTGCGGCGATCCGCTCATCGAGCGCAGTGATCCGCGGATCGCGATCCGCGGATTGCTTGACCTCGCGCGCGAAGACCACGGCGGCTGCCGGAGCACCACCGATCACCGATGCATGAGCCCCCTCGAGCGCAACCGTCTCCAGGTTCTCGTTGAGCCGTTGCGAGAAGACCACGAAGGCGCCCCCGTGGTACCGCGAGATCACACAGAAGACCAGCGGCCCGTCGAAGTTGACCACTGCGCGCCCGATCTCGGCTCCGAACTCCAGCTGCCACTCTCGCATCGACTCCGGCGAGCCGTCGAAGCCGGCCAGGTTGGCGAGCACCACGACGGGTCGCCGGCCGGCGACGGCGTTGATCGCCCTGGCGATCTTCTTCGAGGAGCGTGGGAACAGCGTGCCTGACGTCCACTTCGTCGGGCCGTCCGCGGGCACCTGGCCCCGGCGAAGGATCGGACGCGACTCGATCCCGAGCAGCGCCACCGGCCAGCCGCCGAGATGGGCGTCCCAGACGACGGCTCCCTCGGCGTCCCGCATGGCCGCCCATCGCTCCAGGGGCGGGTGATCCTGGTCGATCGTCGCTCGCATCACCGAGCGGATGTCGAAGGCGGCCCTGCGACCGGGATTCGTCTCCTGGGAGAAGATGTCACCGACTCGAGCGAGCTGCGAGCCGTAATGGTGCGGCATCTCGCCGACATCGCGATCGGGCGGATCCGACGTCGTTGCGCGGCGCGGGAACCGCTCGCGGGGCGCCACGTAGGCGTGCTCGTAGTAGCCCAGCAGCACGCGGCAGGCACCGGCCAGATCCGGGGCCCAGTACTGGGCCTGGCCATTCGGCCCCATGATCCGCTCGTAGCCTCCGATCCCGAAGTTGTCCTCCGCCGAGACGCCGCCCGAGTAGTCGAGGGCCTGCTTCCCGGTCAGCACCATCGCGCTCTCCGGCGTCATCACGAGGATGCCCCGCGTGTGCATCAGCATCGTCGCCTCGGCGTTCCAGTACGGCTGAGCGCCCACGTTGATCCCCGCGACCACGACGTTCAGCTCGCCGCCTCGCTGCGTGTACTCGACGATCCGACGCAGGACCGCGGCGATCCAGTCCATGTTCTCGGTGCCGCTGTCCATCGCGATCTTCGCGCCGGCGGAGAGCGCGAACCACTCGAGGGGCACACCGCGCTCCTCCGCGAGATCGAGGGCGGCGATGATGCGGCGGCACTCAGGCTCCGCGAGCGAGCCCAGGGACTTCGTGGGATCTCCGAGCAGCATCACCCGCTCCATTCCCTCCGGGTAGCGCTCGGTGTAGTTGCGGACGACGCCCACCACGATCCCCGCGGGGTTGGTCGCCAGCGGGCGATCGACCGGGACGACACGACCGTCGGCCTCGAGGTCGAGTTCGGTGAAGTCGCCGATGGATTGCTTTGCCGGCGCGCCCTCGGGCGCGCCGTCTGACGAATGGGCCGGCGCGAGAACCTTGACGATCTCGGCCGGATGCAGCGTCCCGCGGCGCCGCGCCGAGACGATCCGCTCACCGGCCTCGTCGTATGGCATCAGCGGGCGATCCGGTGGGTCGTCGACCTCGATCACCAGGCCTGAGCCCGACGGGAAGAATCGGATCACCCTGTCCCGGACCGAGCCGTCCGGCTCCCGCAGCCGGCCTCGGACCAGCAGCATCTCGATCCCCAGCCCTCGAGTCGAGGGGCCGAGCCGGGTCACGAGCGGCTCCACTTCGGCCGGGGACAGCTCGATCACGGGCCACGCGAAGAGCAGCACCCGGTTCCACTGCGGTCGGCTGCTCGGCTTGCGGTGGGCCTGGAAGTGGCGTATCCCGTCGAGGGCCTGAATCAGCATGCGCTCGAACTCGGGCAGCGAGGCGACCTGCCCGCTGCCGTCGCGGACTGGTGTCAGGTCGCGAACCTCGGCGAGGGCAAAGAGCCGCTCCTCCTTGGGGTTCGATCGCGCCTTGGCGAGCACCAGGTAGACGTCCTCGGCGGTTGACGGAAGTCGCTCGAGCGTGAAGTTGGCGAGCCGCTTAAGCTGCAGGCGGTCGGCCATCTCGGGATGCACGCCGCGGAGCAGCTCATCCTCCGCCATGCCGGACGCGGCTCGCCGGAAGGTGAAGATGTCGACGGCGGACATCCCGCGCCCGCGGTCCGGCTCCGCGACCGCGAAGACCACCCGGTCGAGGTGTGCCGGCGGCTCGTTCTCGGCGAGCAACGCCCCGAGCCGCTCCGCCAGCGCCGCCTGCTCGGGCGGCTCGCCCTCATAGTCGGCATAGAAGTCCGCCACGAGCTGCTCGTCCTCGCCCACGGAGTCCGCGTAGCGGGCGAGCGAGGCGATCGCCACCGGCAGATCCTCCAGCGTCACGTAGGCGCTCACCACCCGGCGACGGCCGCCGTCTCCCGGGTGGGTCGCCGTGAGCAGGGAGACCCCGTCGAGGTGGTGGTACTCGAAGCCCGCCAGGTCGTGCCTGCGGTAGTAGCGCCGGGTCATCACCTCGAGCAGCACGCGGCGGAGCGAGGGCTCGGCGGTTCGCAGGCGCGCACTGAGCATCGGGGCCAGCGGCCGCGGGCAACCGACCAGTTCTCTGATCAGCTCGACCCTTCCGCCAGCCTCCGGGTCCGCCGCAAGCCCCGCGAGCTGCTCCTCGGCCTTCCGGTAGGCCGCCTCGGTGGCGGCCTCGATCACCGGCCGATCGAAGTAGTGGAAGCGAATCTCCCTGGAGAGGTCGGCGACGATCGGATCCCGGCCTTCGGCGGCCGCCGTGAGGCGATCGAGCAGCTCGCGGAAGTCCTCGCCCACCTCCCCGGACAAGGCATCGACCTGCTCGAGCCGGCGATCCAGGAGGGCGACGATGGCGACTCGCACCTGCTCGGCGCGCCGCTCCGCCAGGAACAGCCGGTAGCAGGCCTCCTCCAGTTCCGGCGTTCGATCCAGACCGTCGACGCCGTAGTGGGACACGGCTCTCTCGAGCAGGCGGGCGAACCCGTCGGGCAGCCCCTCGCCCTCAATGTCGAGTGAGCGGAGGTACGCGTTCAGGTACTCGCGGGGGCTGAGCGCGGGCTCGGCTCCGGAATCGGTCTCGTCGTGCTCCGGCCTGCTCAGGGCCTGGACGTCCGCGTACACGGAGAGCACTCGGTGCTCCGCGGCCACCAGGTCGAGGTCGTAGGCCGGCGGCTCGCCGGAGGCGTCCTGCAGGTCCTCGAGGATCCGCTCGACCTCGCCGAGCTCGCCGTCGTAGCCCATCACCAGCCATTCGAGGCGCCGCAGCTTGTCGCGACAGAAGGTCTCCCGATCGGCGCTGACCTGCTCGCCGACCGGAAGCCTGACCCGCGGGCTGCCCGACGGCGCTTCTCCGGCCTCGAGGGGCTCGATCCGGAGCAACGGCTCCTGAGCCCCCACCTGGACGTTGGGGCCGACGAACACCTCGCGGACACGGCCGGCGACGGGCGCCGTTAGCGACGACTCCATCTTCATGATCTCGATCACGGCGACCACATCCCCGGCGGTGACCTCGTCCCCCTGCTCCACCGGGATCGAGACCACCACCGCCGGCGCCTGATTCCGCACCAGGCCGCCGTCGTCCCGTGAGATCCGGTGCGCGATTCCCTCGACCTCGATCAGAAGGTCCGCGCCCTGGCTCGAGGTGACGACCCGGAACCCGTGTCCGCCCAGCCACAGCCGCCGCTCGTGCGGGTTGAGGCGCTCGGCGTCCACCTCGACCGAGATCGCGTCGAGGGTCACCCGATACCGGTGGGGCCCGATCTCGCCGACGGTCATCCGGTAGCGCTGGCCCGAATAGCGCAGCTCGATCTCACGGTGGCCCGCCGCCTGGCTGTCGGGCCGACCGCGGCGGGCGAGAGCGTAGAAGGTGGCGCGGTCGACCGCGGTCCCCTCGTCGGCGAAGTGCACCGCGGTGCCGACCAGGGCGACCTCGGAATGGCGCACCGGGATCGTGTCGCCGCGAAGCTGTCGGCGGTCGAGCCAGCCGGTGTCGATCTCCCCGGCGCGAAGCTCCGGCAGGCCGAGCAGGTCGTGGAGGAAGCCCACGTTGGTGGTGCCGCCCTCGACCACGATCGTGGTCTCGGCGAGCGCGCGCCGCAGTCGGGCGAGGGCCTCGTCGCGGTCCTCCCCCAGGCGATCAGCTTGGCAATCATCGAGTCGAACTGTGGCGGGATCGAATCGCCCTCGGCGAAGCCG